>CAZNPB010000049.1:348-24482 GCA_964574895.1 uncultured Eubacteriales bacterium | reverse complement strand
GATGTCGCCAAGGGGTGCCAGGCCGGCTCGATCTCCGATTTTCTCGTGCTTCCGGAGCTTCTCGCGTCTTTCGGCCGCGTTGGATATGATGTCGTGGAAATGATCATGGCTGACCGGGACGGCTGGGACCGATACGAGGCGGCCAAATGGCTCACCATGCGCCGGTGGCTGGAAGCCAATCCCGACGACGAGTTGGCCAAAGAGGTTCGAGACCGGCTGACCTCCGAACCCGCACGCTATGCCGCTTACTCGCGTGAATACCTGGGTTGGGGCGTGTTCGCGCTGATGCCGCGGTGAGGCGTCGGCGCATCCGGCGGCCCGAGGGGGGCCATCCTTTCCCGCGGCATTCCTCTTCGCTTAACCGAGAATTGTCCCTTCCTTAATCGTTCCTTAACCCTGTCTCCCTATCCTGGTGACGCAAAGAACGTCAAAGGAGACAGAGAGCATGCGCCAAGCCCTCAAAGCCGTCCGCGACCTGGTCGTCGGCCTGATGATGCCGCCCATGGTCGCCATCATGAGCCTGATGGCCCAGACGACCACCACGCCGCCCCAGACCTTCTCGGCCACGGTCTACCTCGATTACCGCTCCTTCCTCTCGGACGCGGGCCCTTCCACCCTCAAGCCCGAAAGCGACACGACGGCCTACCTCAGCAGCCAATTCGTCTTCCGCCGGGCCTACTTCACCTACGAGAACAAGATCAGCGACAACCTGAAGTTCAGGTTCCGCATCGACGCCGACAACACGGCCAACGTGACGGGCGTCCGCCTGACCGGCAGCCCGGTCTCGGGCGCGTCCACCAGCAAGGACGACAAGCTCCGCCCCTACATCAAGCATCTCTACCTCGAGTACGCCAATTTCCTCGTCCCCAAGATGGTCCTCAACGTCGGCCTGATCGAGACCCTGACCTTCAAACCGGCCGAGGAGCGCTGGGGCCTGCGGAGCGTCGCCAAGACCCTGGTCGACGGCTACAAGGACGTCGCCAAGAAGGAGATCTCGGCGACCAGCGCCGACATCGGGGCGACCCTGAAATACTCGTTCGCCAGGCAGCTCCGCGTCGCCGTCGGCTACTACAACGGCTCCCACTACTCCCACGCCGAGAGCGACCAGTACAAGGAAGTCGAGCTCCAGGCCCAGCTCAGCCCCCTGCCCGGTCTGTCCTTCGTCGGCTACGTGGATTACGAGCGCCAGCTGCCCCTGGCCGCCCTGCCGGCCGAGACCAAGCCCGCGGCGCTCACGTACAAGGTCGACGCCTACTTCGAGAGGATCAGGAACCTGGTCCTCGGCGCCGAATGGTTCACCCTGAAGAACGACCTCTATCAGTCCGAGGGCGTGAAGTACGACGTCGGAGGCTGGTCCGCCTTCGGCCGCTACGTCGTCGCGCCCGACAAGCTCCAGCTCTTCGCCCGTTATGACAGCTACCGGCCCAACAGCCTCGACCGGGACCTGGACATGAGTTTGGCCATCCTCGGCTTCGACTGGGCCCCCTACAACGCCAACTGGAAGCTCCAGCCGAACGTCTGGTTCACCCGTTACGAGAACGGCGTCCGCTACAACGCCGACGCCGCCAAGAACAGCGACATCGTCTTCAACCTGACGTTCTTCCTGTCCTTCTGAGGCCGTCCCCAAGACATCATCGCAAGGAGAACGAACATGAAAAAGATCGCCGTCCTCGCCCTGACCGCTCTGGCCCTGCTGGGCGGCGCCCTCCGGGGCGCCAAGATGCTCCAGATCAAGGGCTCCGACACCATGGTCAACCTCGTCCAGATCCTGGCCGAGGAATACATGGGCCGGAACCCCGGCTCGGCCATCGCCGTCCTCGGCGGCGGCTCGGGCACCGGCATCACCGGGCTCATCAACCAGACCTGTGACATCGCCAATAGCTCCCGGGAATGGAAACCCAAGGAGATCGACCAGGCCTGGGACAAGGGCGTCAGCCCCCGGCCCTTCGTCGTCGCCATCGACGGTTTGAGCGTCATCGTCAACGAGAAGAACCCCGTCAACCAGCTGACGGTGGCCCAGGTCGGCGCCCTCTACCGCGGCGAGATCAAGAACTGGAAGACCCTGGGCGACTTCGCCAAGCCGGTCTCCCTCTACGGCCGCCAGTCCAACTCGGGCACCTACGTCTTCATGCAGGAGTTCGTCCTCGGCAACAAGAACTACTCCACCGACATGAAGGAGATGAACGGCAACGCCCAGATCATCGAAGGCGTGCTCCAGGACGAGGGCGCCGTCGGCTACGTCGGGGTCGGCTACCTCTATGACGAGACCGGCCAGGTCCGCAAGGGCCTCAAGGTCCTCAAGATCTCCAAGACCGCCGGCCTTCCGGGCTTCCGGCCCACCGACAGGGCCGCCGTCGATTCGGGGGACTATCCCATCGCCCGGCCCCTCTACATGGCCACCAACGGCCGCCCCAAGGGCGAGGCCGCCAAACTCCTGGCCTGGATCGTCAGCCCGGCCGGCCAGGCCGTCGTCGAGCGCGAAGGGTTTTTCACGGTCGGCGAGGGCAGGTACAAGGCCGCCAACGACAAGAATTTCGAGTGAGCGGGGAAAGGGCCCGATCGTCCGATGCGCACGAAAAGACGCCGCCGCCTCAAGGAATCGGCGATCCGGGCCCTTTTCTTCGGCTCCGGCCTTCTGGCCGTGCTCGTCCTTCTAGGCATCTTCCTGACCCTCCTCGTCACGGCCGTCCCGGCCTTTCGGGAGATCAGGATCGGCGAATTCTTCGCCAGTTCCCGCTGGGACCCGACCTCTCCCGAAAAGGCCGAATACGGCCTCCTGTCCATGATCGTGAGCACGCTCATGGTCACGGCCGGCGCCCTGGTGCTGGCCGTCCCGATCGGGATCGGCGTCGCGGCGTATCTCTCGGACGTGGCCCATTGGAGGACCCGGGAGGTCCTCAAGCCCGTCATCGAGATCCTGGCCGGCATCCCTTCGGTCGTCGTCGGCTTTCTCGGCATCGTCCTCTTCGGCCCGGCCCTGGCCAGGCTCTTCCACACCGGCAACGGCCTGAACGCCTTGAACGGCGGCATCCTGCTGGCCATCATGTCGCTGCCGACCATCATCAGCATCTCCGAGGACTCGCTCAACGCCGTGCCCAAAGCCTACAGCGAGGCCTCCCTGGCCCTCGGCGCCTCCCGCTGGCAGACCCTCTTCCGGGTCAAGCTGCCGGCCGCCTTGTCCGGCGTCGTCGCCGCCGTCATGCTCGGCCTGGGCCGGGCCATCGGCGAGACCATGACGGTCCTCATGGCCACCGGCAACGCCCGGTCCTTTCCCCGCGGCCTGCTCGACCCCGTCCGGACCATGACCGCCGGGATCGCCATCGAGCTCGGCGAGGTGCCCTTCTACACGACCCATTACTACGCCCTTTTCGCCATCGGCCTGGTCCTTTTTGTCATGACCTTCGCCGTCAACCTAGCCGCCGACGTCGTCCTGCGCAAGTACCAGGAGAGGGAGCGATGAACCGGGCGGCCCGCAAGAAGCTCGTCCAGGCCCTCGGCTTCCTGGCCCTGCGGCTGTCGATGGCCCTGGTCCTGGCCGTCCTGGCGTTGTTCCTCTACGACATCGGCCGCCAGGGCGGCGGGGTCCTTTCCTGGGAGTTCCTGTCCCAAGCCCCGCGCCAGGGCATGACCCAGGGGGGGATCTTCCCGGCCATCTTCGGCACCTGCCTGGTCACGGTCATCAGCGCCGTGCTGGCCGTACCCCTGGGCATGGCGGCGGCCATCCATCTCCACGAATACGCCCGGCAAACGCGGACGACCCGGCTCATCCGGCTGTCCATCCGCAACCTCTCCGGCGTGCCGTCCATCGTCTACGGCCTGTTCGGGGTCATCCTCTTCGTCAATGTCATGAGCTTCGGGACGTCCGTCCTTTCGGCCGGGCTGACCCTGGGACTGATGACCCTGCCCTGGATCATCACGGCCAGCGAAGAGGCCCTGAAGACCATCCCGAATTCCTATCGCGAAGGGGCCCTGGCCCTGGGGGCGACGAAGTGGCAGATGATCCGCACCAACGTCCTGCCCTACGCCGTGCCCGGCATGCTGACGGGGACGGTCCTGGGGCTGGCCCGGGCGGCGGGGGAGACGGCGCCCATCCTGTTCACAGGGGTGGCCTTCTTCCTGCCCTCGCTGCCCAAGTCCCCCGGCGACCAATTCATGGCCCTGCCCTACCACCTTTACATCATGGCCACCCAGCACCACGCCATCCTCCAGGTCCGGCCCCTGGCCTACGGCACGGCCCTGGTCCTCATCGTCCTGGTCCTGGGGATGAACATGACCGCGGTCGTCCTCCGCTACCGCTTGAGAAGGAAACAACGATGACCACAGCCGCGAACGGGATCAAGATCCGGGCCCGCGACCTCGATTTCTTCTATGGCCCGAGCCGGGCCCTCAAGAAGGTCAACATCGACTGCCACGACCGGAAGGTCACGGCCATCATCGGGCCCTCCGGCTGCGGCAAATCGACCTTCATCCGGACCCTCAACCGCATGAACGACGTCATTCCCGGGGCCCGGCTGGAGGGGCGGATCCTCCTCGACGGAGAGGACATCAACGCCCCCGAGGTCGACGTCGTCGAGCTGCGCCGCCGGGTCGGCATGGTCTTCCAGAAGCCCAATCCCTTCCCCAAGTCCATCTTCGACAACATCGCCTACGGCCTGCGCATCAACGGGCTGCGCGACAGGAAGAAGATCGAGGAGACCGTCGAGCGCAGCCTGCGCGGGGCGGCCGTCTGGGACGAGGTCAAGGACCGGCTCGACGAAAACGCCTTGGCCCTGTCGGGCGGGCAGCAGCAGCGCCTTTGCATCGCCCGGTCCCTGGCCGTCGAGCCCGAGGTCATCCTGTTCGACGAGCCCTGCTCGGCCATCGACCCCATCGCCACGGCCAAGGTCGAAGACTTGATTGAGACCCTCAAGACACGCTACACTGTGGTCATCGTGACCCACAACATGCAGCAGGCGGCCCGCGTCTCGGATTTCACGGCCTTCATGATGCTCGGGGAGCTGGTCGAGTTCGACCGGACCGCGAGGATCTTCACCGCGCCGGCCAACAAGCTGACCGAAGACTACGTCACCGGGCGGTTCGGATGAGCCGGCCGGGAACGCCGGGAGGAGGCCCCATGTCCAGGACAGAACGCCCGTTCGACGAGGAGCTCAAGGTCCTCAAGGAGAAGCTCCTGGAGATGGCCTCGCGGGCCGAGGAGCAGATCGCCACGGCCATCCGCGGCCTCAAGGACCGGGAGGAGGGCCTGGCCTGCCGGGTCCTCGAACGGGAGGAGGCCATCAATCTCCTGGACATCGAGGTCGACGAGATGTGCATGCGCCTGCTGGCCCTGCGCCAGCCCATGGCCACCGACCTGCGCTTCATCACCTCGGCCATGAAGATCAGCGGCGACGTCGAGCGCATCGGCGACCTGGCGGTCAACATCGCCGAGCGAACGATCGACCTCCTGAAAGCCCCCCAGCTCAAGCCGCTCATCGACATCCCCCGCATGGCCCAGATGGCCCAGGACATGGTCCGCGACGCCCTGAACGCCTTCGTCAATCGGGACGACAAGCTGGCCCGCGATGTCTGCGAGCGGGACGACCTCGTCGACGAGCTCAACAACCAGGTCTTCCGGGAGCTGCTGACCTACATGATGCAGGACCCGGGCACCATCTCCCGGGCGGTGGACCTGATCCTGGTCGGCCGCCATCTGGAGCGCATCGCCGACCACGCCACCAACATCGGCGAGGACGTCATTTACATGGTCCGGGGCCGGACCATCAAGCACCACATCGAGGAAGGCCGGGCCACCGGCCTCAAGGGCTGCGACGTCAAGTAGGCCGCCGGCGGGACCGGTCCGCGGGCCCTACTGCAGGTTCCGGATGCGGACCTCGATGGATCTTTCCTCCTTCAGCAGCCGGACCAGCCGGGCCGTGTCCGTGTCCCCGAAGTGGTAAGGGTAGAGGATCTTCGGCCGGAAGGCCCGGGCCGCGTCGGCGACCTGCTCCGGGTCCATCGTGTAGGGCAAGTTCATGGGCAGGAACGCCACGTCGATGCCCGTCAGGGCCTTCATCTCCGGCGTGTTCTCCGTGTCCCCGGCGATATAGACCTTCTTGTCCCCGAAGGCGACAATATAGCCGTTGCCCTGGCCTTGAGGGTGGAACGGGCCGTCGCCGGGCCTCTTGTGGACGATGTTATAGGCCGCGACGGCCTCGATGTCCAGGCCGAGGACGGTCTTCTTGTCCCCATTGGCCATGATGATGGCGCCCGGCAGCTTGGCGGCGCAGGCCCGGCTGCCGACGATGACCGTGCCCGGCTTGAGGACCGCCTTGAGGGCCGCGGGGTCGAGGTGGTCGGAGTGCTCGTGGGTCACCAGGACCAGATCGGCCTTGGCGAGGGCGGCATAATCGGCGACCTCCCCGTAAGGGTCGACCTGGATGGTTTTGCCGCCGCAGGCCATCTGGAGCGAGCCGTGGCCGAGAAAGGTGATCTCGAGCGGGCCAGCCGACGTCGGGACGACGTCGCTCTGGAGCTTCGCCGGGCCGGCGGCCCAGGCGGCCGCCCCGAAGGCCAGGAACCCGAAGATAAGGATGAATCTCATGGACTGTCCCTCCCAGGCTTTTTTTCCGATTATAGTGCGGCCGGACCGGGGACGCAACGGCTTGGCCCCGACCGGGCCCGCGCCGGCGACCGGTCAGTCTCCCAGAAGGGCGTGCAAGACGAAAACGGCCGCGGTGGCCGCCGCGGCGAAGACGATCGAAGCCAGCCAGGGGACGCCGCCCGGGCGGCGATAGCCCTTGACGAGGCGGGCGAAGGACCAGCCGGCCAATGAGGTCGTCAGGACCAGGGAAACGATCGCCAGCGGCATGGTCATGGGCGCTCTTCCTTCGCCCCCATTCCAGCAGACGATTGTTAAGGAATGATAAAATCCATGGCAAAAGGGGCCGCTTTGAATATAATATCCCATCATGAGACGCGGGCCGGAGACGCCATGGCCCCGGTGATCGCCGCCCTCGACGACGAGCCCGATATCCTCGAGCTTCTGCGGATCAGCCTCGAGAAGGCGGGCTACCGCTTCGAGGGTTTTTCGGAGCCCGAAGGCCTCCTCCGCTATCTGGCCCGCGAAAAGCCCGGCCTGATCCTGCTCGACCTGATGCTTCCCGGCACGGACGGCCTGGAGGTCTGCCGCCAGATCCGGCGGTCGGCCGACCTGGCCTCCGTCCCGATCATCATGCTGACGGCCCGGGGCGACGAGTCCGACAAGGTCGTCGGGCTGGAGCTCGGGGCCGACGACTACGTGACCAAGCCGTTCTCGATCAAGGAGCTGATCGCCCGCATCCACGCCGTCCTGCGGCGGCCGGCGGCGGGGGAGAGCGGTCCGAAGATCGTGATCGGGCCGCTGCTCGTCGATCTCGAGAAGTTCGAGGTCGCGGTCGACGGGGCGAAGATCGATCTGACGGCGACGGAGTTCAAGATCCTCCAGCTCCTGGCCTCCCGGCCGGGCCGGGTCTTCAGCCGGGACCAGATCCTCGACCATCTCTGGGGCAGCGAAAAAGCCGTCATCGACCGGACGGTCGACGTGCACATCCGCAACCTGCGGGAGAAGCTCGGCCCGGCGGCCTCTCTCGTCAGGAATATCCGCGGCGTGGGGTACAAGCTGGAAGCATGAAAAAGACGCTGTTCGTTCGCTTTTTCCTGGGCTACGCGGCCGTCATCATGCTCCTGGCCGCGGCCGTCCTGATCTTCGCGCCGCCGCTGCTGCGGACCCACCACAACGAGGAGCGGGCCGCGGGCCTGCAGCACCTGGCCCTCCTGCTCGAGGGCCAGGTCCTGCCGTACATGACGGGGGCGGCGTCGGGCGATCTGGAGGCCCTGATCACCGACTTCGGCCGGAAGACCGCCGCCCGCATCACCGTCATCGGCCCGGACGGCCGGGTCCTGGCCGACTCGGAACGGGAGCCCCGGGACATGGAGAACCACCTCTTCCGTCCCGAGATCCAAGCTTCCCTGCGGGGCGAAACCCAGACCTCCATCCGCCGCAGCTCGACCCTCAAGGCCGACATGATGTACGCGAGCATCCCCCTGCGGTCGGAAGGCCGCGTCGTCGGGGCCCTGCGCTTGAGCCTGTTCTTGAAGGACATCGAGGTCGTCATGGCCGAGTTCCGCGCCGACCTGTGGCGCGTCATCGGTTTCGTGGCCCTGATCGCCCTCGTCCTGGCCCTGTTCCTGACCCGCTCCGTGGCCGGTCCGGTGCGCGAGGTCATCGAGGCCTCGAAGCGCGTCGCGGCCGGCGATTTCGACGTCCGGGTCTCGACGCGGCGCGGCGGGGAGCTGCGCGACAGCGCCCTGGCCTTCAACGCCATGACCGGCCGGCTCAAGGACATGTTCGGCGAGATCCGCCTGCAGAACGAGGAGATCGGCAGCATCCTGGCCTCCATCCGGGAAGGGCTGTGCGTCCTCGACGCGGATGCCCGGATCGTCCTCTGCAACACGAGCTTCCGGAAGCTGGCCGGCCGCGAGGACCCCGAAGGGCGCCATTTCTGGGAAGTCGTGCGCAGCTCCTCGGCCATGGAGCTGGTGCGCAGGGCCCGCGAAAGCGGGGCCTGCGAGACCGGCGAGGTCGCCGTCGGCGAACGCGTCTATTACGGCAGCGTCTCGCGCCTGGCGGCGGCCGACCGGCTGGTCGTCACTCTCCACGACGTCACGGAATTCCGGGCCCTGGAGAAGACCAAGCGGGACTTCGTGGCCAACGTCTCCCATGAGCTCAAGACGCCTCTGACCGCCATCCGCGGCTTCGTCGAAGCCATGGAGCCCCGGGCCGAAGCGGAGAACCGCCCCTACCTCGAGATCATCCGCCGCAACACCGACCGCCTGATCGCCATCGTCGAGGACCTGTTGACGCTGTCCGACCTCGAAACCCCGGGCCGGAAGCCGGCCAAGGAGAGCCTCGCGGTCGGGCCCCTGGCCGAGGCCGTCCTCAAGGTGTTCGAACGCCGGGCGGCAGAGAAGGGACTGGCCCTGGCCGTCGAGGCCCCGGCCGGGCTGCCGGCCGTCCCGGCCGATCCGGTCCAGCTCGAGGGGCTGATCCTGAACCTGGTCGACAACGCCGTGAAGTACACCGACAGGGGCCGGGTGACCGTCCGCCTCGGGACGCGGGACGGGCGCTTGACCATCGAGGTCGCCGATACCGGCCCCGGCATCGACGCCGCCCACCTGCCGCACGTCTTCGAGCGCTTCTATGTCGCCGACAAATCGCGGTCGAAGAAGCTCGGCGGGACCGGCCTCGGCCTGGCCATCGTCAAGCACATCGCCCAGGCCCACGGCGGCGGGGTGTCCATCAAGAGCCGTCTCGGAGAGGGGACCACCGTGACCGTGGAGCTGCCTCTGGCCTGACGTCCGCCGCGTCCCGCCTTCGCGGCGCCGGGCCCGGCCGCGGCGGTTTGGACGTCCGGCCGGCCTCTGGTATAATGAACCGCTTCGGCCGGCCGAAGACCCGATCCCATGAGCGAATTCCTGAAGGTCCTGGAGAACGAGGTCCAGATCGCGGCCCTCGCATTCATGGCCATCGTCTACGCCCTCCGCCTGGTCTGGATCTTCCGCTTCAAGGCCCGCCGCGAGCGGACGCTGCCGGCCGGAAGCGCCGGGGCCGGGGCCGGCTATTCCCTCCTGAACATCGCCCGGCCGGGGGCCATGGAATCGACCCGGACGCGGCCCGGCTTCTACGCCCAGTTCGTGGCCTTCCATCTCGGCGTCGCCGCGGCCATCGCCGGGACCTTCATCATCCCCTACGCCCCGGGCCTGTTCGCGTCCCGGGCCGTCGTGCTCCTGTTCCAGGCCGTCGTCGCGGCGGCCTTCCTCGCCGGCGTCGCCCGCCTGGTCCGGCGCCTGCGGCACCCCGTGCTCCGGAGCGTCAGCTCGCCCGACGACTATTTCTCGCTGGCCCTTCTTCTGGCCTGGTTCGCCGCGGCCGTCGCGGCCCTGCCCAACAGGCCCGAGCAAGGGGAGGGGCCGCTCATCGCCTATTTCGGACTGACCGCATTCTTCCTGGTCTACGTGCCTTTTTCGAAGATCGGCCACTACCTCTACTACCCCTTCGCCCGGATCTACCTGGGCCGCTCCCTCGGCCACCGCGGGGCCTTCCCGCCCGCGGCCCGCAAGGAGGGCGCGTGAAACGGCGGCGTCCGGGCCCGTCGGGCGTCGTCGAAGCGCCCCTCGACACCCGAAGCCAGGCCCAGGCGCGCCAGGAGGACCTGCCGTCCGTCCGGGACGGCCGGCTCAAGACCTATGAGCCCGGGGACAACGCCGGCCGGTTCCTCGACCTGCTGGCGCGGCGCGTCTCCCGGCCGCTGGCCGTCTCGTTGACGGCTTGCGTCCATTGCGGGCTGTGCGCCGAATCCTGCCATTATTTCCTGGCCCGGCCGGACGACCCGACCATGACGCCGGTCTGGAAGGCCGACCAGATCCGCAAGATCTTCAAGCGCCATATCGATTGGACCGGACGGGTCGCCCCCTGGTGGGTCAAGGCCGGCGGACCGCGCGGGGACGATGACCTCAACCGGCTCAAGAACATCGTCTTCGGCGCCTGCAGCGCCTGCCGCCGCTGCACCTACAACTGTCCCATGGGGGTCGACACGGCCCTGCTGGTGCGCTTCGCCCGCGGCCTCCTGACCGAACTGGGCCTCGTCCCCGAGGGGGTCTTCAACGTCAGCCGCGACCAGTGGGAAACGGGCAACCAGATGGCCGTCTCCGAGCAGGATTACCTGGAGACGCTCGAATGGATGCGCGACGACGTCCGGGCGGAGCTGGGCGATCCCGGCGTCGAGATCCCGGTCGACAAGCCCGACTGCGAAGTCATGTACACGATCAACCCGCGCGAGATCAAGTTCGATCCCCGCTCGATCGCCCGCGCGGCCAAGATCTTCCATCTGGCCGGAGAGTCGTGGACCATGCCCCGGTGGGGCTGGGACCAGACCAACTTCGGGCTCTTCTCCGGCGACGACCGGCTCGGGGCCTACGTGGCCCGCAACGTCTACGAGGCCGCCGACCGCCTGCGGGCCAAGCGCATCGTCATCTCCGAGTGCGGCCACGGCTACCGGTCCACGCGCTGGGAAGGCTACACCTGGGCCGACTACGAGCAGACGCGGCCGACCGAGTCGGTCGTCGTGACCCTGCGCCGCTACCTCGAGACCGGGCGGATCGCCGTCGACCCGTCGAAGAACCCGGACCCGGTGACCTTCCACGATTCCTGCAATATCGCCCGGTCGGGCGACCTCATCGAGGAGCCTCGCGAGGTCCTGCGCCGGGTCTGCGCCGACTTCCGGGAGATGCACCCGAACCGCCGGGAGAATTTCTGCTGCACGGGGGGCGGGGGCCTGCTGTCCATGGCCGAGTACCGGCCTTTGCGGCTCGAGGCGGCCAAGATCAAGGCCGATCAGCTGCGGGCCACGGGGGCCCGGCTCGTCTGCACCATGTGCCACAACTGCGTCGACGGGCTGGGCGACGTCATCAAGCACTACAAGCTGCCTCTGCGGGTGGTCCAGGTCCTGGAGCTGGTGGCCAACGCCCTGGTCCTGCCGGGGCCGTCCGAACCATAGGAGACCGTCATGCCGATCCTGGAAGTCGAAGGGACGACGCTCGAGCTCAACGAGGAGGGCTTCCTCGTGCATCCGGAGGAATGGACCGAGGCCGCGGCCCTGGCCCTGGCCAAGGCCGAGGAAGGCCTGGCCGAGCTGACGGCCGAGCACTGGGCCGTGGTCAGGTTCATCCGGGACTACTATCGCGACAAGAACCTGGCCCCCATGGTCCGCAAGATGTGCCAGGCCACGGGCTTTCCCCTGATGAAGATCTACGACCTGTTCCCCTCGGGCCCGGCCAAGGGGGCCTGCAAAGTCGCCGGCCTGCCCAAGCCCGACGGCTGCGTCTGATGCCTCGTCAGCGCTTCCGCGCGGGAAGCGCGGCGATCTTCGCGACCGCCTCGGCGGCCTTGCGGACGTGCTCTTCCGTATTGAACGGCCCGATCCCGAAACGGACCGCGCCGTGGATCTTGTCGGTGCCCAGCTGTTCGTGGACGCGGGGGGCGCAGTGCAGGCCGGTCCGGCAGGCGATGCCGAAGTCGACGTCGAGCATCGTGCCGACGTCCGCGGCCTCCATCCCCTCGATATTGAAGGCCAGGACGGCGATGTGGTCGTCCAGGCTGTCGAGGCAGTAGGTGACGACGCGGGGAACGGCCTTCAGGCCGTCGAGCAGCAGGCCGGCCAGGCGCATCTCCTCGGCGTGGATGGCCTCGAGGCCCTTCTCCCGGACCCAGGTGACGCCGGCCTTGAGCCCGGCGATGCCCAGGACGTTGGGCGTGCCGTACTCGAGGCGATAAGGGTATTCGTCGAGGTGGGGCCGGACGGCCGAGCGCACCCCGGTGCCGCCGGCCCGGGTGTGCCGGATCTCGATCCCCTCGCGGACGTACAGGCCGCCGATGCCCATGGGCCCGAGCAGGGATTTATGGCCGGTGAAGGCGACGACATCGAGGTTCTGGGCCTCCATGTCGATCGGCACCTTGCCGGCCGACTGCGAGGCGTCGATAAGGAAGGGGATGCCGGCCTCGCGGCAGAGCCGGCCGATGGCCGCGATGGGCTGCACGGTGCCGATGACGTTGGAGGCGTGGTTGACGACGACCAGCCGGGTGGCGGGCCGGAAGCGCTTCCGGATCTCGCCGGGATCGACGAAGCCCCGGCCGTCGAAGGGCACATGCTCGACCTCGACGCCCTGCTGCGACAGGTGATAGAGGGGCCGGAGCACGGAATTGTGCTCGAGCGTGGTGGTGATGGCGTGGTCGCCCGGACGGAGCAGGCCGAAGATGGCCAGGTTCAGCGCGTCGGTCGAGTTGTAGCCGAAGCAGAGGCGGTTCGGGTCGCCGCCATGGAAGAAGCCGGTCAGCAGCTTCCGGGTCTCCTCGACGACCAGCCCGGCCTCCATGCACAGATCGTAGCCCGAGCGCCCCGGATTGACCCCGAAGTTCCGGTAGAAATAGTCCATGTACCGGTAGACCTCTTCGGGCTTGGGGAAGGAGGTCGCGCCGTTGTCGAGGAAGATCAGGTCGCTCATGGATGCTCTCCGCTCCGGGTCCGGTTCCGGGCCCGGGACAACGTATACTAAACACTTGACCGCGGAATTGCAACCGCCCGCGGGGTTTGGCTAGAATGAGGGCGGAGGGACGCGCGTGATCTATATTCTCGGCCTGGGCAGCAACCTCGGGCGGCGGGCCGCCCATCTGGCCGGGGCCCGCCGGCGCCTGGCGCGGGCCGGCGTGGCCGTTCTCCGCGCCTCGCCGGTCTACGAGACGGAGCCGGTCGACTACGCCGACCAGCCCTGGTTCCTCAACCAGGTCCTCGAGGTCCGCTCCGGCCTCGCTCCGGCGGCGCTGCTGCGCCTGGTGAAGTCCATCGAAACCGACATGAAGCGCCTCCCGGCCGCCCCCAAAGGGCCGCGGACCATCGATATCGATATCCTTCTCGCGGAGGACACGGTCCTCGAGTCGCCCGAGCTCGTCGTCCCGCACCCGCGGCTCCACCTTCGGAACTTCGTCCTGGTCCCCCTGGCCGAACTGGACCCGGGGGCCAGGCACCCGGTCCTGGGCCGGTCGGCCGCCGAGCTGCTGCGCGAGTGCCGCGACCGGTCGCGGGTCCGGAGAACGGGGAAGAAAGGCGGCGAAACCGGCGTCTAACTCCATCTAGGAGGTTCTCCATGCGCCGCGTCCCCGCCTCAGCCCTGACCGCCCTTGTTCTTTCTACCGTCCTGGCCGCCGTGTCCTATGCCGCCGAAGTCCGCGGCCGCGTCATCGGCGGCGCGGGCCGACCCGTGGCCGGCGCCGTCGTCCTGCATCGGGCCAGCGGCGCCCGGGCCGAAACGGACGCCCAAGGAGGCTTCTCGCTCGACCTGCCGGACGGCCGGATCGTGCTCGAGGTCGTCCAGGCGGACCATTTCGAGCGCGAGTTCGAGATCGGGGCCAAGGAGCGGGGCCGGCCGCTCGTGCTGACGCTCGTTCCGCTCATCCGGCAGAGCGAGGAGGTCTTGGTCACGGCCCTGCGCTACCCCGAGGCCTCGATCCAGGTCCCGGCCGCCAGCACCGTCGTCTCCGGCGAGACGCTGGCCGGCGGCCTGGCCCCGAACATCAGCGACGGCCTCCGGAGCGTTCCGGGGGTCGGGGCCCTCGGCTCGGCCGGATTCTCGCTCGTCCCGTCGGTGCGCGGCCTGGCCCGCCGGCGCGTCCTCTACCTCGTCGACGGCGCCCGCCTCGAAAGCGACCGCCGGACCGGGCCCAACGCCTCGTTCGTCAGCCCCTGGGACATCGAGCGGATCGAGGTCCTGCGGAGCGCCTCGTCGGTCTTCTACGGCTCGGACGCGATCGGCGGCGTCATCCATATCCTGACCCGGGAGCCGGGCGCCGCGCCCGGCCTCCGCGGCCGCCTCATGGCCGGCCTGGGCAGCGTCAACGGCGAGAAGCGCGTCGGCCTCGGCCTCGAGGGCGCGACGGGCCCGTGGGCTTTCTCCCTGTCGTTCCAGTACGACGACGCCGGGCTGTACCGGTCCCCGGGCGGGACGAAGGTCCTGCAGTCGCAGTTCTCCCAGGGCAGCCTGTTGGCCAAGGCGGCCTACCGCACGGACCGGCGCGAGGTCGAGATCGGCTTCCTGGGCGCCCGAGGCACGGACATCGGCAAGCCGAGCGCCAACGCCGCGACCAAGCCGACCTGGTACCCGCGGGAGAACCAGAACCTGATCCAGGTCGACTGGCGGGAGAAGAACGTCGGCCGGGACGGGGAGCTCCTGTTCCACGCCTTCGTCAATCCCAACTTCCTCGAGACCCTGACCGACGCCTACGACGGGTACCTGACCAAGGAATCCTTCGCCAAGACCGACAGCACGGAGTACGGCGCCCAGGCCTCCTATTCGAAAAAGTTCGGCGCCTCGTTCCGGCTGGAGGGCGGAGCGGACTATTTCGGCCGGGCCGGCGCCCACGCCTATAACCGTTACACCTCCTACGATGAGGCCGGGACGGTGACCGGCGTCGAAGAGGAATACCCGTACGCCAGCGCCAGCCGCGGCGATCTGGGCTTCTTCCTGTCGGCCGATTACTCGGGCCTGCGGCGCCTGGACATCCTTGGCGGCGTCCGCTACGACGTCCTGCGCATGCGCGCCACCCCGTACGGGGACATCGCCATCCCCGAGGCCCCGGGGACGATCGTGACCACGGACGACCAGCCGACCGGGTTCGTGGCCGTCTCCTACAAGCTGACGCGGGACCTGACCGCTTTCGTCAACCTCGCCCGGGCCTACCGCCTGGCCAGCATCAACGAGCGCTTCTACACCGGGATCAGCGGCCGCGGCTTCATCATCGGCCAGCCGGACCTGAAGCCCGAGAGCAGCCTCAACCTCGACGGCGGGCTGCGCTTCCTGGGCCGCCGCTTTTTCCTCGGCCTCTACGCCTTCCGCTACCGGATCGACGACATGATCGAGCGCTACCGGATCGACCCGACGACCTACACCTACGGCAACATCGAGCGCGGGCTGATGACGGGGATCGAGTTCGAGGCCGAGGCTTTCCTCCGGCCGGGCTGGAAGGTCCTGGGCAGCGTGGCCGCCATCCGCGGCCGCAGCCTGGCCACGGACGCGCCGCTCAACGACGTGCCGCCCCTGCGGTTCACGGCCGGAACGGAGTATTGGGCGGGACGGTTCTCGGCCGGGCTGGACGCGACCTTCGCCCTGGCCAAGGACGCCCCCGGGCCGGCCGAGATCGCCGTCGCGTCATCGGAGGTCGTCGACGCCCGGGCGGCCTATGTCTGGAGAGGCGTCCGTTTCTCGGCCGTCCTGGCGAACCTCTTCAACTCGACCTATATAGCCCGGGCCGATCCCGACGCCCAGTTCGAGCCGGGGCGGAACCTGCGCCTGTCGATCGGCTATTCCTTCTGATCCGCGGCGCCCCGAGGCCGCCTAGAACGCGTCGACGAAGTGCTCCAGGCGGGGCGGGCCGGTCTCCCGAAAGAGGACGGCGATGACGTCGAAGCGGCAGTCCACGCCGGGGGCGGGATGGAGCATCAGGTATCCCAGGGCGACGTGCCGGACCTGCCGCTGCTTGGCCGGCGTCACCGCCTCTTCCGGGCGGCCGTGCGACTCGTCGGCCCGGGCCTTGACCTCGATGAAGACCAGCGCGCCGCGGTCCCGGGCCACGACGTCGATCTCGCCGCGGCCGAGACGGAAGCCCCGCTCCAGGATCTCGAAGCCCTTCCTCTCCAGGTAGCGGCAGGCGACGTCCTCGCCCGACCGGCCCAAGGCCAGGGTCGGGCTCGGCCCCCCGGCCGGCCGGGTCCGGCGGGGCTTCAGGGCCTTGGCGGGGCGACCCGCTTCCATCGGACGCCGTCCTTGGTGTCCTCGAGGATGATGCCCCGCTCCAGGAGCGCCTTGCGGATGGCATCCGAGCGGGGCCAGTCCTTGGCCGCCCGGGCCCGCTGCCGTTCGTCAACCAGGGCCTGGATCTTGGCCTCGAGGACCTCGGCCGTGCCTTTGACCTCGCTACGGGCGTCGATCCGGCCGGAGGCCTGATGGGTCGGCGAAGGCCTGAAGCCGAGCACGGCGTCGGCCTCGCCGACGAACGCGGCCAGACGGTCCGCGTCCGCCCGCGCGACCCGCCCCTTGACGAGCAGGGGATTGACGGACTTGATCAGGGTGAACACCGCGGCCAGGGCCTCGGCGATGTTGAGGTCGTCCTCCAGACCGGCGACAAATCCGGCCCGGGCGGTCTCGACGAGCGGTCCCACCGCCGGGTCTCCCGCGGCCCCGGCCGGGACGGCCTTGAGCTCGCCGAGGAAATCGCCGATCCGCCGGCGCGCCGTGACGGCCTGGTCGAGCGCCTCGAAGGTGAAATTGAGCATTTTCCGGTAATGGGTGGCCAGGAGCAGGAACCGGACATCGAGCGGGTCGTAGCCGCGGGCCAGGATATCGGCCAGCCGGTAGAAATTGCCTTTGGACTTGGCCATCTTCTGGCCGTCGACGACGAGATGATGGCAATGGAGCCAGTAGCGGACGAACGGCGCCCCGTTGGCCGCCTCGGACTGGGCGATCTCGTTCTCGTGGTGGGGGAAGATGTTGTCGATGCCGCCGCAGTGGATGTCGAAGGACGGCCCGAGGTACTTGGCGCTCATGGCCGAGCATTCGATGTGCCAGCCCGGCCGGCCGGGGCCGATCCCGGTCTCCCAGACGGGCTCGCCCTCCTTGGGCGCCTTCCAGAGGGCGAAGTCGTGGACGCTCTCCTTCTCGTACTCGTCGGCGTCGCCTCGGCTCCCGGGCCGGCGGTCCCCGAGATTGACCCGCGACAGCCGCCCGTAGGCGGGGAAGCGGTCGATGGCGAAGTAGACCGAGCCGTCCTTGCGGTAGGCGAAGCCCTTGTCGAGCAGGACGCGGATGATCCCGACCATCTCCGGGATGTGGCCGGTGGCCCGGGGATAATGATCGGCCGGCCGGATATTGAGGGCGTCCCGCTCGGCGAAGAAGGCCTCGATGAAGGGACGGGTGTACTCGTCCAGGCCGACCCCGCGGGCGTTGGCGCCTTTGATGGTCTTGTCGTCGACGTCGGTGATGTTCTGGACGTGGATGACCCGGAAACCGCGATAGACCAGGAAGCGCTTGAGCAGGTCCTCGAAGACGTTGGCCCGCCAGTTGCCGATATGGGGAAAATCGTAGACGGTCGGGCCGCAGGCGTAGAGCTTGACCAGGCCGGGCTCGAGCGGGACGAAGTCCTCGACCCGGCCGCCGAGGGTGTTGTGGAACCGGATCATCGGGGCCATCTTAACGGTTCGCCGGGGGGCCGTCAACCTCCCGCCGCGGGGTTGAACGGGGCGCCGGATTGTGACATAATCGGCTCTCATCATCCGACTGTCAGAGGCCATCATCATGAACATCGAATTCGGTATCCGCCGAGAGGACATCAACAAGTGGGAGAAGCGGGTTCCTCTCATCCCGTCCCACGCCCGCGAGCTGGCCGACCGGCTCCCGATCGCGTTCCGCATCCAGCCCTCCACGATCCGCGTCTTCACCGACGACGATTACCGTCTGGCGGGCATTCCCGTCGAGGAGGGGCTTTCGCCCTGCCCCATCATCCTGGCCCTCAAAGAGATCCCCATCGAGCTCATCGAGAAGGGCAAGACCTATATGTTCTTCTCGCACACGGCCAAGGGCCAGGCCCAGAACATGCCCATGCTCAAGCGCATGATGGACCTGGGCTGCACCGTCATCGACTACGAGAGGATGGTCGACGAGAAGGGGCGGCGGGTGCTCTATTTCGGCAACTACGCCGGACACGCGGGCCTGGTCGACACGCTCTGGACCCTGGGCCGCCGCCTGGCGGCGGAGGGGATCGTCAATCCCTTCACCGGGCTCGAGCCCACCCATCGCTACAAGAGCCTGGTCGAGGTCCGGGAGGCGGTCGCCCACCTGGGGGCCAAGATCGTCCGGGACGGGCTGCCGCGGGAGCTGGGGCCGATGGTCTTCGGCTTTTTCGGGTACGGCCACGTCTCCCAGGGGGCCCAGGAGATCTTCGACCTGCTGCCCGTCGAGACCGTCCGTCCGGCCGACCTCCCCAAGCTCTTCGAGCCCGGGGCCAAGCCGTCCCCGAACCTCTACAAAGCCGTCTTCCGCGAAGAGGACATGGTCCGCCCGATCGAGGCCGGCCGGAGCTTCGATCTCCAGGATTATTACGATCATCCGGAGTCCTACCGGGCCGTCACCGAGGATCTGGTGCCTTATCTGACGGCCGTGGTCAACGGCATCTACTGGACGCCCAAGTTCCCCAAGTACATCACCAAGGCGTTCCTGAAGAGGCTCTACGGCGGCGGCGCGCCGCCGCGCCTCCGGGTCGTCGGCGACATCACCTGCGACATCAACGGCTCGATCGAGTGCACGGTCATGCCGACGGACTCGGAGAACCCCGTCTATGTCTACGACCCGATCGAGGACAAGGCCTTCCCGGGCTTCACCGGCCGCGGCCCGGCCGTCCTGGCCGTCTACAATCTGCCCGCGGAACTGCCCCTGGAGTCCTCGACCTACTTCAGCGGCAAGCTCAAGGAGCACGTCCCGGCCCTGGCCGCGGCGCGCTTCGACCGGCCCTTCGCCGAGTGCGGCCTGACGGACGTCCTGCGGCGGGCCGTCATCGTCTACCGCGGCGCGCTCACGCCCGGCTTCGCCTATCTCGGCGAATTCGTCCGCTGACCGAGCGCACCCGCTCCGGAGGAACGACCATGAAGAACGCCCTCGTCCTCGGGGCCGGGCTGGTGGCCCGGCCTCTCGTCGAATACCTGCTCGCCCAGCCCGACATCGCGGTGACCGTCGCCGACGTGGAAGCCGGCCGGGCCGCCAAGGCGGTCGGGAGCCATCCCCGGGGGACCGCGGCGGTCCTCGACATCGCCGATAGGAACGCCCTGGCCGAGGCCATCGGCCGGGCCGACGTCGTGGTCAGCATGGTGCCCTACACGTTCCATCCCGTCGTGGCCGAGCTGGCCGTCGAAAAGGGCGTCTCCATGGTCACGGCCTCCTACGTCAGCCCGGCCATGCGGGCCCTCGACGACCGGGCCCGGGAGCGCGGGGTCATCCTGCTCAACGAGGTCGGCCTCGATCCCGGCATCGACCACATGGAGGCCATGAGGGTCATCCACGAGGTCCACGACGCCGGCGGCCGCGTCCTGGCCTTCACCTCCTGGTGCGGCGGGCTGCCGGCCCCCGACGCCAACACCAACCCCTTCGGCTACAAGTTCTCCTGGAGCCCCCGGGGGGTGCTGCTGGCCTCCAAGAACTCGGCCAAGTTCCTCAAGGACGGGCGGATCGTGACCATCCCGGCCGCCGAATTGTTCGCCCGGCCGGAGGTCATCGCCGTCCCGGGGCTCGGGGACTTCGAGGGTTATCCCAACCGGGACTCGGTCCAATACCAGGAGGCCTACGGCATCCCGGAGGCGGGGACGGTCTTCCGGGGCACGCTGCGATACCCCGGCTGGTGCGAGACCGTCCGGAAGATGGTCGCGCTGGGGCTGCTCGACGATACGCCCAAGGACCGGACCGGGCTGACCTGGAACGGCCTGATGCGGGAGTTGTCCCAGGCCGCGCCCGGCGCCGACGTCGAAGCCGCGGTCGCGGCCCGGCTCGGCCTGCCGGCCGGGTCGGCCGTCGCCGCCCGGCTGAAGTGGCTGGGCCTCTACGACGAGATCCATTTGCCCTCGCCCCGGGCCTCGGTCCTGGACAATCTGACCGCCCTGATGATGGGCCGGCTCGGCTACGCGGCGGGGGAGCGCGATATGGTCGTTCTCCAGCACGAGTTCCTGGCCGAGACGCGCGGCCGGACCGAGCGGATCGTCTCGACGCTCGTCGACTACGGCATCCCCGGCGGCGATTCCTCCATGTCGCGGACCGTCGGCCTGCCCGCCGCCATCGGCGCCCGCCTGGTCCTGGAGGGCCGCATCGCCCTGAAGGGGGTCCGGGTGCCCGTCGTGCCCGAGATCTACGCCCCCATCCTGGCCGAGCTGGGATCGCTCGGCGTCCGGTTCGCGGAGAAGCGCCAGGTCCTCTGACGCCGCGGGGCGCGCCGATCCTGGCGATACGAGGAGGCGGCCATGACGCGCAGGCCTTACGTCGCCGGCCAGTTCTATCCCGGCCGCGAAAGCGATCTGCGGAAGACGATCGCCGCCCTGGTCGATCCGGCCGCCGTTCCGGGCCCGGCCATCGCCGTGGTCGCGCCGCACGCCGGTTACGTCTACTCCGGTCCCGTCGCCGCCGCCGTCTTCGCCGCGGTCCGGGTGCCGGCGACTGTCGTCCTCCTCGGCCCCGCCCATCGCGAGATCGGGCCGCTCTTCGCCATCCAGGCCCGCGGCGGCTGGCTGACGCCGCTCGGCGAAAGCCCGATCGACGAGCCCTTGGCCGGACGCATCCGGGCCGCCTGCCCGCTGGTGGAAGAGGACGAGGAGGCCCATCGGCGGGAGCATTCCCTGGAGGTCCAGCTGCCCTTCCTCCAGTATTTCCGGCCCGACGTGGCCATCGTGCCCATTTGCGTTTCCGCCTCGGCCGGCGTCGGGCCGCTCGAGGCCCTCGGCCGGGCCCTGGCCGCCGCGGTCCGCGGGGGGGGCGGGGAGACGCTCCTCGTGGCCAGCACGGACATGAGCCACTACGTCAGCTCACGGACGGCGGAAAAGAAAGACAGGGCCGCCATCCGCCGGGTGCTCGACCTCGACGCCCGCGGCCTCATCGAGACGGTCATGACCGAGGGCATCTCGATGTGCGGCGTCCAGCCGACCGCGGCCGTCCTGGTCGCCGCCCGGGCCCTGGGCGCGACCAAGGCCGAGCTGCTCCGTTATCAGACCTCCGGGGACGCTTCGGGCGATTACGATCAGGTGGTCGGATACGCCGGCCTGCGCATCTCCTGAAGGCCGCCGGGGGGCCGTATGACTCGCCGCTAACGATCCCTCCAAGGGGAAGAAGCGGCCCTTCCTCCCGGACGGGCGCCCCGGCCTCCCGCTGACTCTGTGTTATTTGACACTCCGGCGCCTCTAGTGCTATAAAAAATCCGGAAGATCATGGCTAAGTCTGTCCTCCGCGATAAGGACCGCAAGGTCCTCGGCCTCGTCGTCGAGAGCTACGTCCGCAACGGCCGTCCCGTCAGCTCGGGAGCGGTCTCCCAGGCCAGCGGCATCAAGGCTTCGCCGGCGACCCTGCGCAACATCATGGCCAAGCTCGAGGCCCTGGGCTACCTGGCCCAGCCCCACACTTCGGCCGGGCGGGTCCCGACGGACCGCGGGCTGCGCTTCTATGTCGGCGGCCTGCTGGCCGAGAAGACCCGGGCCGAGGAGCCCGCGCCGGCCCTCATCGTCGAAGAGTCCTCGGGCCGGACGGCCGACCTCGACGCGCTCCTGCTCCAGGCCTGCCGGAGCCTGGCCGATTCGTCCGACGCCCTGGGCTTCGTCATCTCGCCGCGCATCTTCCGGCTGCCTTTCGAGCACCTGCGCTTCATCCGCATCTCCGACCGCCGGGTCCTGGTCATCCTGGTGACGCCGTTCCACATGGTCCTGACCGAGACCCTGGAGTCCGTCCTGCCGCTGACCCAAGCCGAGCTCGAGGGCGCCTCGCAATACGTCAATCAGAACTTCCGCGGCCGCACCATCGTCGCCGTCCGCGAGACGCTGATGCGCGAACTGCCCAAGTACCGGGTTCGCTACGAAGAGGGCCTGCGCAAGCTGCTCGATCTGCTCAAGGCCTCGATCGACAGCGAAGGCGAGGACCGCATCTATCTCCAGGGCACCTCGCGCCTGCTCGGCAAGGCCGGCCTGACCGACGTGAACAAGCTCCGGGCCCTGTTCCGCAGCTTCGAGGAGAAGGCGGTCCTGGTCAAGCTCCTCTCGGACTTCGTCAGCCTCGACCGGGTCAAGGTCCTGATCGGCGCCGAGGCCAACTTCCCGGACGTCGAGGACTGCTCGCTGGTCCTCTCGCACTACGGCACCAGCAGCCAGGTCCTGGGGACCTTGGGCGTCATCGGCCCGAAGCGCATCGCCTACGAACGGATCATCCCGCTCGTCGACCGCACGGCCAAGCGCGTCAGCCTGGCCTTGACGGTCTTCGGGAAAGAGGTCAGCCTATGACGGACGAAAAAGACAAGGCCGGCGACGAGATCGAGTTCATCCCCGAGCCTCCCTCCGGCGAGGCGGCGCCCGCCCCGCCGCCGCCTCTCGCCGAGGAGCGGGCCGAGGACCACGGCAAGCCGCTCAAGGACAAGCTCAAGAAGAAGGAGGCCGAGATCAAGGCGCTCAGGCAGGAGCTGGCCGACCTCAAGGAAGCCCATCTGCGGCGGCTGGCCGACACCGAGAACCTGCGCAAGCGCTTCGAGCGGGAGAAGAGCGAGTTCCAGCAATACGCCCTGAACGAGCTCCTGCTCGAGCTGCTCGTCATCGGCGACAATTTCGAGCGGGCCCTGCGGAGCATGCCGGAGGAAGGGTCCGACAAGGCCTTCCGCGAGGGCGTCGAGCTCATCTTCCGGATGCTGCAAGCCCTCTGGGCCAAGCACGGCGTCCGGCCCATCGTCCCCGAGAGCCGGGCTTTCGATCCCAATTTCCAGCACGCCATGGTCGTGGCCGAGTCCGACCAGGTCGAGGAGCCGACCGTCGAGGAGGAGCTGCAGAGGGGCTATATGGTCCACGACCGCCTGTTGCGCCCGGCCCTCGTCAAGGTCCTCATGCCCAAGAAAGGACAATAGCCCATGGGACGCGTCATCGGCATCGACCTCGGCACGACCTACTCCTGCGTCGCCTACCTCGAGGGCGGCCGGCCCGTGGTCATCCCCAACCTCGAGGGCCTGCCGACGACGCCGTCGGTGGTGTCGTTCACCGGGTCGGGCGAGCGGCTGATCGGGACCCTGGCCCTGCGCCAAGCGGTGACCAATCCGGCCTCGACCTTCTACGCCGTCAAGCGCCTGATCGGGCAGAAGTTCCGGTCGGCCCAGGTCCAGGAAGCCATGGCCCGGCTGCCCTACGGCCTGAAGGAGGCGGCCAACGGCGACGTGGCCCTCGTGCTCGGCGACCGGGCCCTGAGCCCGCCGGAGATCTCAGCCATGGTCCTGGGCTATCTCAAGACCTGCGCCGAATCCTTCTTCGGCGAACCGGTGACCCAGGCCGTCATCACGGTGCCGGCCCATTTCGACGACGCCCAAAGACAGGCCACCAAGGACGCGGCCACCATCTGCGGCCTGGAGGTCCTGCGGGTCATCAACGAACCGACCGCCGCGGGGCTGGCCTACGGGCTGGACGCCAAGAAGAACGGCCTGGCCGCGGTCTACGACCTCGGCGGCGGCACGTTCGACATCACCGTGCTCGAGGCCAGCGACGGCGTCTTCAACGTCCTGGCCACCAACGGCGATTCCTACCTCGGCGGCGAGGATTTCGACAACCGCATCCTGGAATGGCTGGTGACCAGCTTCCGGGCCGAGACGGGGACCGACCTGGGCCAGGACAAGCTGGCCCTGCAGCGGCTCAAGGAGGCCGCCGAGCGGGCCAAGCGCGAGCTGTCCTTCACGGCCGAGACCGAGATCAACCTGCCCTTCATCGTCTCCGACCGGGGGCAGTCCGGCCACATCCGCAAGACCT
>CAZNPB010000049.1:0-338 GCA_964574895.1 uncultured Eubacteriales bacterium | reverse complement strand
CCGCAGACCTCGTCGAACGGACCATCCCGCACATCGAGCGGGCCCTGACCGCGGCCCGGCTGACGCCCGACCGGATCGACCAGGTCATCCTGGTCGGCGGCCAGACGCGCATGCCCCTGATCAAGGAACGGGTGACCAAGTTCTTCGGCCGGGCCCCGGAGGAGAAGATCGACCCCGACCAGACCGTGGCCATGGGCGCGGCCATCCAATCGGGCATCCTCGACGGCCAGGTCCGCGACCTCGTCCTCCTGCTCGACGTCACCCCGTTCGCCCTGGGTATCGAGACCGAGGGGGACGGCTACGAGATGATCATCGAGAAGAACACGACCATCCCGACC
>CAZNPB010000048.1:0-25119 GCA_964574895.1 uncultured Eubacteriales bacterium | reverse complement strand
TCGTCACGGGCGAGGAGTTCGTCGAGGGCGCCGTCGAGAGCATCGTCTTCTACAATCCCGACAACGGCTACACGGTGGCGCGGTTCCAGCCCGGATCGGGCGAGCTGATGACGATCGTCGGCTCCTTTCCGCCGCTTGCGCCGGGCGAGGTCCTGCGCGTCTACGGCGACTGGATCCTCAGCCCGCGCTTCGGCCGGCAGTTCAAGGTCGAGCGCTTCACCATGACCCTGCCGGCCACGGCCAAAGGCATCGAGATGTTCCTGGCCTCGGGCCTGGTCAAGGGCATCGGCCCGGTCCTGGCCGCGCGCATCGTTTCGGCCTTCGGGGCCGGGACGATCGACGTCCTGACCGACGACCCGGACCGGCTCCGCGAGGTCGAGGGCGTCGGCTCCGTCAAGCTCAAGGAGATCAAGCGCTCCTGGACCGAGCGCCGGGGCGTCCGCGAGCTGACCATATTCCTTCATGAAAAGGGGGTCACGACGGGGCTGGCCGCGAAGATCTACAAGCAGTACGGCGAACGGTCGGTCTCGGTCCTCCGGTCGAACCCCTACCAGATCAGCCTGGACATCTGGGGCGTCGGCTTCAAGACGGCCGACCAGCTGGCCCTCAAGCTGGGCCTGGACCCCGGCTCCCTGGAGCGGGTCAGGGCCTACATCCTTTATATCCTGGAAAAGGACAACGAGCAGGGCCATGTCTTTTCGGCCGCCGCCGAAGTCGGGGAGCGCTGCGCCGCCGACCTGGACGTCCCGGCCGAGCGCTGCGAGCGGGCCCTCGCCGCCCTGGTCCAGGGCCGGCGGATCGTGGCCGAAGAGGGGCCCGGAGGCACGGCCTTGTACCTGCCGTTCTTCCACCAGGCCCAGGACGAGGTGGCCCGGTCCATCCACAAACTGGCCGGCTTCCCCTGTCGGCCCCCGGACTTCGACCTCGACCAGGCCGTCGCCGCGACCGAGCGGGACCTGGGGCTGGCTTTTTCGCCCCTGCAGCGCCAGGCCATCCGGGCCTCGTTCGAACGCAAGATCCTGGTCATCACCGGCGGACCGGGCACCGGCAAGACGACCATCATCCGGGCCATCACCGACATCTACCGCAAGTGGGGCAAGGACGTCCTGCTGGCCGCCCCGACGGGCCGGGCGGCCAAGCGGCTGTCCGACGCCACCGGCCTGGAGGCCCGGACCATCCATCGGGTCCTCGGGTTCCAGCCGAAGAAGGGGACCTTCAAGCGCGACGCCTCGAACCCCCTGCAGGGCGAGGCCCTGGTCATCGACGAGTTCTCGATGGTCGACCTGCCGCTCATGTTCCACCTGCTCCGGGCCGTCCCGCCGTGGATGCGGCTGGTGCTGGTCGGCGACAAGGACCAGTTGCCCTCGGTCGGCCCGGGCAACCTCCTCCACGACATCATCGAGTCGGGCGCGGTCGACGTCGTCCGGCTCGACCAGATCTTCCGCCAGGAGAAGGAGAGCCTCATCGTCGCCAACGCCCACCGGATCAACCAGGGCCTGTCGCTCCTCCGGGCGCCGAAAGAGGACCTCAACGCCGATTTCTACTTCATCAGCCAGAATGACGCCCAGGCGGCCTTCCAGACCATCCTCAAGATGTGCACGACGAACGTCCCGCGCCGCCTCGGTTTGAGCCCCCTGTCGCCGCAGATCCAGGTCATCAGCCCGATGTACAAGGGCGTCGTCGGCGTCGAGCACCTCAACGCCGAGCTCCAGGCCCGGCTCAATCCCGGCGGCGAGGGCCTCCAGGCCGGCCCGCGGACGTTCAAGGCCCGGGACAAGGTCATGCAGATCCGCAACGATTACGACAAGGACGTCTTCAACGGCGATATCGGCTCCGTCGTCCACGCCGACCGGGCCAAGTACCGGCTTTACGTCGATTACGACGGCCGGACGGTCTGTTACGAGAAGGACGAGCTCGGCGACGTCGTCCTGGCTTACGCCGTTTCGGTCCACAAAGCGCAGGGCAGCGAGTATCAGGCCGTCATCATGCCGCTGACGACCCAGCACTACATCATGCTCCAGCGCAACCTCTTCTACACGGCCCTGACCCGGGCCAAGAAGCTGAGCGTGGTCGTCGGCTCGTACAAGGCGCTCTCGATCGCCATCAAGAACGACAAGCCGGTCAAGCGGAACTCCCGGCTGAAGGACAAGCTGGCGGCGCTCGGCGCGCCCGCGCCGTGATCCCGGACGCGTTGACTCGCCCTCCGGTTCGGTTATAATACCTTCGTTCCCTGACCCTCGAGCTCTGAAAGGACGACCCTGCGATGAGCGACCCGCGTTTTGGCTCGACCGGCGAGATCCTGGCCTTCGCCGTCGCCCGGGAGATCGAGGCCGCCGCGGGCTACGCCCGGATCGAGGCCCTGGCCGAGGCGCCGGCCCTGAAGCGGCTGGCCGCCGAGTTCCGGGAGCAGGAAGAAGGGCACCGCCGGCTCCTCGAGGGGCTCGATCCCGCGACCTTGGCGGCCCCCCGCCCGGGGCTGACGATCGACCTCGCCATCGTCGACGGCCTGCCCGACGAGCGGCCGGCCCCGGACATGTCCGTCCAGGACATGCTCATCTTCGCGGCCAAGAAGGAAGCCCAGGCCGTGGCCCTGTACGAGTCCCTGGCGCCGCTGGCCGGGACGCCCGAGCAGCGGCGCCTGTTCCGGTTCCTGGCCGCCCAGGAGCGGGAGCACAAGCTCCGGCTCGAAGCCGAATACGAAGCGCAGATCCTGACGGAGAACTGAAAGGAGACCCATGGATAAGTACGAATGCACCGCTTGCGGCTACATCTACGATCCGGCGGTCGGCGATCCGGACAACGGCATCCCGCCCGGGACGAGCTTCGAAGCCCTGCCCGATACGTGGGTCTGCCCGCAGTGCGGCGTCCCCAAGGACCTTTTCCAGAAGCTCGCCTGAGCCCGTCCGAAAGTCAGCCGCGGCCGTGAAGATCGTCGTCGTCGGGAACGGATTGGCCGGCACCATGGCCGGCAAGACCGTGCGCGAGCTCGACCCCGACGCCGAGGTCGTCATCCTCGGCGAGGAGCGCGCCCCTTACTACCCGCGCCCCAATCTGATCGAGTACCTGGCCGGGCGTCTGCCCGCCGATAAGCTCTACGCCTTTCCCGCCGGCTGGGCGGACCGGCAGAGGATCGCCCTGCGGCTGGGTGAGAAGGTCGTCCGGGTCCGGCCGGCCGAACGCCGGATCGAGACGGCCGCGGGAGATTCGATCGGCTACGACGCGCTTCTACTGGCGACCGGGGCCCGGGCGGCCGTGCCGCCCGTGCCCGGCATCGGCCGCCGGGGCGTCTTCGTCCTGCGGACGCTCGACGACGCCGACGCGCTCATCGCCCACCTCGCCGTGCCCCGCCGCGCGGCCATTCTCGGCGGCGGCCTGCTCGGCCTGGAGATCGCCCGGGCCCTCCGCGGCCGGCCGGTCCCTTGCGAGGTCGAGGTGGTCGAGTTCTTCGATCGCCTGCTGCCCCGGCAGCTCGATCCGGCGGCCGCCGCCCTCCTCAAAGCCCAGTTCGAGAAGTCCGGCATCGCGGTCCGCCTCGGCGCGGCGGCCGCCGAGATCCTGGGCGCCGAGGAGGCGCGCGGGGTCCAGTTCAAGTCGGGCGACGTCCTCGGGGCCGATACGATCATCGTCGCCGCCGGCATCAAGCCCGAGACCGCCATCGCGGCCGAAGCCGGGCTTCAGGTCGCCCGGGGCATCGTCGTCGACGACCGGATGCGGACCTCGGCCCCCGGCGTCTACGCGGCCGGCGACGCCGCCGAGCATAAGGGACGCCTCTACGGCATCATCCCGGCCGTGTTCGAACAGGCCCGGACCGCGGCCTACAATATCGCCGGCCAGGACAAGGCCTACGGCGGCACGACGCCGGCCAACACCCTCAAGGTGGCCGGGCTGTACCTGACCTCGGTCGGGGAGATCGACGCCCAGGGCCCCGGCTACGAATCGTTCGTCCGGTCCGTCCCCGATGCCGGGCTCTACAAGAAGATCGTCCTCAAGGAAGGCCGGCTGGCGGGCGCGATCTGGATGGGCACCAAGAAGGGCGCCGCCGAGATCACCCGGCTGGTCGCCCTGGCTCACGACGTCGGGACCCTCAAGGACGCCTTGCTCGCCGACGACTTCGATCTCGCGGAGTTGGCATGAACAAGAAGACCGTCGTTCTCGCCGCCGGGCTGCTGCTGGCGCTGGCCCTGCCCGGGCCCGGCCAGGTCCTGACCCAGACCCAGGCCGCGCGTCCGGTCCAGCTGGCCGGATACCTGGCCCTCGAGTATCTCAAGGGCCAGCCGGAGAGCGCCTTCCCCCACGGCGCGATCGAGAACCTGCTGGCCGGCGTCCTGGCCTCCGGGTCGATCGGGCAGAAGTTCGGCTTCATGGCCGAGGTCCAGGCCCATGGCGTGGACGCGTTCGCCTTGAACCAGGCCTGGGCGGGGTTCGTGCCTTCGCAGGCCTTCACCGTCCGGGCCGGGCTGTTCCTGGTGCCGTTCGGGCAATGGAACGTGGCCAGCCGCCCCTACGAGACGGTCCTCGTCCGGACGCCGCTGAACCTGGAGTACCTCTACCCGGCCGGCTGGCGCGACCTCGGCGTCCTGGTCCACGGCCAGATCGGCGTCCTGTCCTACGACGCCTACCTCGGCAACGGGCTGGCCGAGACCCCCGGCGAGACGTCGCTGGCCTACGTCCAGCAGTTCCGCAACAACAACACCGACATGGCCAAGGGCGGCCGGCTCGGGCTCGTCCTCGGCCAGGGCCTCCAGGCCGGCGTCTCCTATTACACCGGCAAGTACGACGACCAGAACATGCGCGACCTGACCCTGGAGGGGGCCGACCTGTCATGGGTGACGCCCCAATGGGAGGTCCACGGCGAGTTCACCAAGGCCCTCGTCGAGAACCCCCAGCCCTTCACCCGGGGCGAGACCGAAGGCTGGCACGTCTGGATGTGCATGAGCTTCCGCAGCCTCCAGCCGGTCGCCAGCTTCCAGAAGGTCGAGGTCACCGACACCTTCCACCTCGGCGACGTCGGCCTCGAGCGCAGCCGCTGGAGCGCCGGGCTGCGGTACGTGTTGAGCCAGACGCTCTTCGTCAAGTTCGAATACGACTGGAACAGAGAGAAGGGGACCCCGCTCAAGGACGATCAGTGGCAGGTCCAGCTGGGGTTGAGCTTCTAGGACCGGGGCGCGGCCCGGACAAAAGGACAGGATCGACATGGCCAATCTGCTCGTTCTCGGCACGCAATGGGGCGACGAAGGCAAAGGCAAGATCGTCGACCTCCTGACGCCCGCCTTCGAGGTCGTGGCCCGCTATCAGGGCGGCCACAACGCCGGCCACACGGTCTGGGTGCGCGGCCGGAAGATCGTCCTGCACCTCATCCCCTCCGGCATCCTCCACCCCGGGACGCTCTGCGCCATCGGCAACGGGCTGGTCCTGGACCCGGCCGCCTTCTTCAAGGAGACGGCCGATCTCGAGGCCCAGGGCGTGGCCGCCGGACCGGATCGCATCGCCGTCAGCCGGGGCGCCCACCTGATCATGCCCTGGCATCCTCTGGCCGAGCGGATCTCCGAGGACCGGCGCGGCGAGAAGAAGATCGGCACGACCTGCCGGGGCATCGGCCCGGCCTACGAGGACAAGGCGGCCCGGCTGGGCGTCCGGGCCGGGGACCTGGCCGACCTGGCGGTCCTGCGCGAGAAGATCGCCGACGCGGCCGCGGCCAAGGATCCGCTCTTCCGGGCCTTCGGCCTGCCGCCCCTCGACGTCGAGGCCATCTACCGGGAATTCGCCGGCTGGGCGGCCCGGCTCGGCCCCTACGTCCGCGACGTCTCGCTTCTTCTCGACGAACGGATGAAGCTCGGCCAGCGCATCCTGTTCGAGGGCGCGCAGGGGGCCCTGCTCGATCTCGACCACGGCACCTACCCGTACGTCACGTCCTCGAGCTCGACCGCCGGCGGGGCGGCGACCGGCCTCGGCGTCGGTCCCCGGGCCATCCACGGCGTCCTCGGCATCACCAAGGCCTACACGACGCGGGTCGGGGCGGGGCCGTTCCCGACCGAGCTGGCGGACGAGACCGGCCGCATGATCGCCCGCCGCGGCGACGAGTTCGGGGCGACCACGGGCCGGGCCCGCCGCTGCGGCTGGTTCGACGCCGTGGCCGTGAGATACGCCTGCCGGATCAACGGCGTCGACCGCATCGCCCTGACCAAGCCCGACGTCCTGTCGGGCCTGGCCGAGGTGCCGGTCTGCACCGGCTACCGCTACAAGGGCGAGCGGCTCAGGAGCTTTCCGGCCGAGCCGTGGGTCCTGGACAAGGTCGTCCCGGAATACGAGGCCCTGGCCGGCTGGCCGGAGTCCCTTCACGGCGCGGCCGCGGTCGAGGCCCTGCCGCCGGCGTTCCTCGATTACGTCCGGGCCCTCGAGGACCTGGTCGAGACGAAGGTGGGCATCGTCTCCACGGGCGTCGAGCGGCGGGAAACCGTCTTCCTCGACGAGGAGCTGCGGGACTTCGTCGACGTGGCCCGGGTGCGGGCCGCGGCGGCGGGATGAGGGGCGCGACCGTGGGCGGCCGGACCGTCGAGCGCGTCGAGATCAGCCGCCGGGCCCTCGTCCACAACATCGGCGAGTTCCGCCGGCTCATCGGCCCGCGGCGGAAGTTCCTGGCCGTGGTCAAAGCCAACGCCTACGGCCACGGCCTCGTCGAGGCGGCCGGGATCGCGGCCGGCGCGGGCGTCGACTGGTTCGGGGTCGACTCCGTGGACGAAGGCGCGGCCCTGCGCCGGGCCGGGCTCGATGCCCCCGTGCTCGTGCTCGGCTACCCCCCCCTGGCCTCGCTCGAGGAGGCCGTCGCCGCGGACCTGCGGCTGACGGTCTATAACCGCGAGACCGTGGCCCGGTTGGCCGAGCTGGCCGGCCGGATGCGCCGGACCGTCCGGCTCCACGTCAAGCTGGAGACCGGGACCTGGCGGCAGGGGGTGGCGCCGCGCGACCTGGCGGCCTTCGTCCGGGACATCCGCCGCCGGCCGGGCCTGGTCGTCGAAGGCCTGTCCTCGCACTTCGCCAACATCGAGGACACGACCCGCCACGATTATCCCCGCCGCCAACTCGAGACCTATCGGACCGCCTGCCGGGCCCTCGAAGCCGGCGGCCCGCGCGTCCCCTTGAAGCACATGTCCTGTACCGCGGCGGCCATATTGTTCCCCGAGCCGGGCTTCAACCTGGCCCGCGTCGGGATCGGCCTCTACGGCCTCTGGCCGTCCAAGGAGACCTATCTGTCTTGCCTCCTCGACCGGAAGGAGCCCCTGTCGCTCGAGCCGGTCCTGTCCTGGAAGGCCCGGATCGCCCAGATCAAGAAGGTGCCGGCCGGGGCCGATATCGGTTACGGCGGCACCTACCGGACGACCCGGCCGACCCGCCTGGCGGTCGTCCCGGTCGGCTATTACGACGGCTACGACCGGGGGCTGTCCAACGCCGCCCACGTCCTGGTCAAAGGCCGCCGGGCGCCCGTCCGCGGCCGGGTGGCCATGGACTTCTTCATGGCCGACGTCACCGACGTCCCGGCGCCGTCGCTCGAGGACGAGGTCACCCTGATCGGGTCGGACGGCCGGGAACGGATCGGGGCCGAGGACCTGGCCGGCCTGGCCGGGACGATCGGCTACGAGATCCTGGCCCGCATCAATCCCCTCGTCCCGCGCGTCGTCGTCTGACGCGCGCCGCGCCGCGCCGCGAAGGGGAGGGGCGGGACAAAAAACATAAAAATACTACAAATCCAGTAGTATTTATTGTATGATAGCCTTCCGGAGGCACACGATGAGGATCGACGGCCGCACCAAACTCGACGCCCTTCTGCAAAGCTATCCGTTCCTGCTCGAATTCCTGGCCGCCTGGAATCCGAGCTTCGGCAAGCTCCGCAATCCGCTGCTGCGCAACACCCTCGGCAAGCTGGCCACGCTCGACCAGGCGGCGGCCATGGGGGACGTGCCGCTGGACCGCCTTCTCGAGGCCGTCGCCGGCGAGGTCCTCCGGGTGACCGGCCAGACCGTCGAAGCGGGAACGGCCCCCGCGGGGGCCCCGGCCGTCGCCGATCCGGCGGCCAAGAAGGAGATCCTCAAGGGCCTCATCCGCGACCTCCACGCCGGCGGGGACATGGCGGCCCTGCAGGCCCGCTTCGCCGCCCTGGTCAAGGACGTTTCCGGGGCCGAGATCGGCGCCATGGAGCAGGAGCTCATCGACGAGGGCCTGCCCGAATCGGAGGTCCGCCGGCTCTGCGACCTCCATGTCAAGGTCTTCGAGTCCGCCCTCGACGCCCAGGCCGCCGCGGAGGACGCGCCGGGGCATCCCCTCCACACCCTGGCCCGGGAGAACAAGGCCCTGCTGGGGCTCGTGGATCGGACCCGCGCCGTCCTCGACGAGATCGCCTCCGGCGCCGCCCCGGCGGCCGATGTCCGGGCCCGCCTGATGCCGCTCGTCGACGACCTGGCCGAGATCGAAAAGCATTACCTGAAGAAGGAGAACCAGCTCTTTCCCCGCCTCGAGACCCGGGGCGTGAGCGGCCCGTCCAAGGTCATGTGGGCCGTTCACGACGATATCCGGGCCCACCTCAAGGACCTGCGGCGGGCGGCCGACCTCGGCGACGCCGAGCTCGTCACGCGGACCGGGCGGTGGGTCCTCCAGGAGATCGCCGACATGGTCGGCAAAGAGGAGAAGGTCCTCTTCCCGATGGTCCGGGAGCTTCTCGACGCCGAGGATTGGGCCCGGGTCAAGAAGGGGGAGGAGGAGATCGGCTACGCCTGGATCGCGGCCGCCCCCGCCTGGCCGTCCGGGAGCCCGGCCGCCCCGGCCGGGGCCGAAGCCGGGACCGCGGGCCTCCGCCTCGATACGGGCCGCCTGACCGCCGAGCAGATCGACCTGATGATGACCCACCTGCCGGTCGACGTCTCGTTCGTCGACGAGACCGATACCGTCCTCTACTATTCGGCGACGCCTGAGAGGGTCTTTCCGCGGACGCCCGGGGTCATCGGCCGCAAGGTCCAGAACTGCCACCCGCCCAAGAGCCTGGGCGTCGTCGAGCGGATCCTGGAGGCCTTCAAAAAAGGCCAGCGCGACACGGCCGAGTTCTGGATCGAGAGCCGGGGCCGGTTCGTCCATATCCGCTATTTCGCCCTGCGGGACAAGGCGGGCGCCTACCGGGGCACGCTCGAGGTCTCCCAGGACGTGACCGGCATCCGGGCCCTGCGAGGCGAGCGCCGCCTGCTCGATTGGGACCGCCCCGCCGACCCGGGAGAGATCTGACCCGCCCGACCGGCGGGGTCGGGCATCGTCGATAAGAGGAGGAGAGAGATGGCCACCAAGACAGCGAAGAAGCCGGTCCGCAAGCCCGCGCCCAAGACCAAGGCCAAGGCCCGCAAGGCCGCGGCCAAGGCCAAGCCCGGCTACGCTTGCGAGGTCTGCGGCTACCGCCTGGTCGTCGACGAGGCCTGCGGCTGCGCCGAAGAGCACGTCATCCTGTGCTGCGGCCGGCCGATGGCCAAGACGGCCTGATCCGGCGGACCGCCCGACGCCTTGTCTTGCGCCCCCGGGCGGCGTAAGATAAAGGGACATGCGCCCGGACCGATGAGGAGAATTATATGAAAGAACAGGTCGAACAGGCTTTAACCAAGATCCGCCCGGCCCTGCGGGCCGACGGCGGCGACGTCGAGCTCGTCGAGATCGGCGAGAACGGGGTCGTCAAGGTCCGCCTCCGCGGCGCCTGCGGCGGCTGCCCCATGTCGCAGCTGACCCTGAAGATGGGCATCGAGCGGATCCTGAAGAAAGAGGTCCCCGGGGTCACCGCGGTCGAAGCCGTCTGAACGGGGACGGGCGCCGCGCGGGCCGCCCCGTCGCGTTGCCGGTCCGAAAAGGGGGGAGGCCATGAAGAGGATTTATCTCGACCATATCGCCGCGACGCCGCTGCGGCCGGAGGCCTTCGAGGCCATGCGGCCGTTCCTGACCGGATCGTTCGGCAACCCCCAGAGCCTGCACGCCTGGGGCCGCCAGGCCCAGGAAGCGGTCGAGGCCGCCCGGGCCGAAGTGGCCGGGCTCGTCGGGGCGGAGCCGGCGGAGATCTATTTCACGGCCAGCGGCAGCGAGGCCAACAACTTCGCCGTCAAGGGCCTGGCCGCGGGCCAGCAGGCCCGGGGCCGGCATCTGGTCGTCTCGGCCATCGAACACTCCTCCGTCCTCAACGCCGTCAAGGCCCTGGAGCGGTCCGGCTTTACGGCTACCCTCGTCCCCGTCGACGGCGACGGGCGCGTGGACCCGGCGGCGGTCGAGCGGGCCCTGACCAAGGACACCGTCCTCGTCTCGGTCATGACGGCCAACAGCGAGGTCGGGACCATCCAGCCCGTGGCCGAGATCGCCGCGCTCTGCCGGCCCCGCAACATCCTCTTCCACACCGACGCCGTGGCCGCGGCCGGCAACATCCCGCTCGACGTCAAGTCCCTCGGGGTGGACGCCTTGAGCCTGGCCGGGGACCAGTTCTACGGGCCTCAGGGCACGGCCGCGCTTTACGTCCGCAAAGGCGCGCGCATCCTGCCCCTCGTCGACGGCGGCATCCAGGAGGGCGGGCGCCGGGGCGGGACCGAGAACGTGGCCGGGCTCGTCGGGCTGGGCCGGGCCGCCGCCCTGGCGAGGTCCGAAATGGCCGCCCGGACGGCCGCCCTCGTCCCGCTGCGGGACCGCCTGCTCGAGGAGCTGCCCCGCCGCATCGGGCACGTCCTGGTGACCGGTTCGCGGGCCTCCCGCCTGCCGCACCACGCCAGCTTCTGCGTCGGGTTCGTGGAAGGGGAGGGCATGCTCCTCTTCCTGGACATGAAGGGCTTCGCCGTGTCGAGCGTCTCCGCCTGCACCTCCAAGTCCCTCAAGGTCTCGCACGTGCTCCTGGCCATGGGCCTCGATCACGCCACGGCCCAGGGCTCGCTCATCTTCAGCCTGATCGACGGGACGACGGACGGGGATATTGACGCCCTCCTCGAGGCCTTCCCGCCCATCGTCGAGCGGCTGCGGGGCATGTCCCCGCTCTATACCGATTTTCTCAAGCAGCGAGGTTCGTGATGTACAGCGACAAAGTGATGGACCATTTCGCCAATCCCCGCAACGTGGGGACGCTGGCCGACGCCGACGGCGTGGGCCAGGTCGGCAATCCCGTCTGCGGCGACATGATGACCTTCTATATCAAGGTCAAGGACGACCGCCTGGCCGACGTCAAGTTCCAGACCTTCGGCTGCGGCGCGGCCATCGCCGTCTCCAGCATGGTCAGCGAGATGGCCAAGGGCAAGACCGTCGACGAGGCCCTGGCCATCACCAACGAATCGGTGGCCGAGGAGCTCGGCGGTCTGCCGAAGAACAAGATGCACTGCTCCAACCTCGGCGCCGACGCCCTCCACGAGGCCATCAAGAACTATCGCGACCGGCAGGCCGGCCGCGTCCCGTCCGGGGCCCCGGCCGCCGGCGCGCACGAGCATGACGAGGGCTGCGCCTGCCCGTACTGCGAAACGGCCCTCGAGGAGGCCGACAAGAGCGTCTGCCGGGCCTGCCGGGTCGAGCTCGAAGAGTGCCCGGCCTGCGGCGGCATCACCAAGAAGGGCGACGGGGCCTGCATCCACTGCGGCCGTCCGCTCCCCCCGAAGGCCTGACATGGCCGATCTCCGGGAGCGCCTCGACGAGCTGAAGCGGCGCCGGAACGCCGTCATCCTGGCCCACAACTACCAGGTCCCCGAGGTCCAGGACGCGGCGGATTTCGTCGGCGACTCGCTCGAGCTGAGCCGCAAGGCGGCCGGGCTCGAGGCCTCGACCATCGTCTTCTGCGGCGTCCATTTCATGGCCGAAACGGCCGCCGTGCTGGCCCCGGGCAAGACCGTCCTCCTGCCCGAGTTCGAAGCCGGCTGCCCCATGGCCGACATGATCAACGGCCGCGAACTGGCGGCCTGGAAGGCCCGTTATCCCGGGCTGCCGGTGGTCTGCTACGTCAACACGAGCGCCGAGGTCAAGGCCGAGAGCGACGTCTGTTGCACGTCGAGCAACGCCGTCGCCGTCGTCAACTCCCTGGCCTCCGACCGCGTCCTCTTCGTGCCCGACAAGAACCTGGCCGCCTACGTCGCCCGCGAGACCGGCAAGACCCTGATCGCCTGGGACGGCTACTGTTACGTCCACAACCGCTTCACGCCCCGGGACATCGACGAGGCCCGGGCCCGCCACCCCGAGGCCGAGGTCTGGGTCCACCCGGAGTGCCCCCTCGACGTCATCGAACGGGCCGACAAGGTCCTGTCCACGGGCAAGATGGTCCTGGAGGCCCGGACGACCTCGCGACGCGAGGTCGTCATCGGCACGGAGAAGGGCATCATCTACCGCCTGGCCAAGGAGAACCCGGCCGTCCGGTTCTATCCGGCCCGCGAGACCGCCCTCTGCGCCCACATGAAGATGACCACACTCGACAAGGTCCTGCGGGCCCTGGAAACCGGCACCTTCAAGGTCGAGGTCCCGGCCGACGTCGCCGACCGGGCCCGCGGCGCCATCCAGGCCATGCTCGAGATCACCTGACGATATCCCGACGAAGGAAGGAGAGAGACGCGATGAAGAAGACGACCGAAGAGAACGTCAGATCCGCCCTGGCCGGCGAGAGCCAGGCCCACGTCAAGTACGCCGCGTTCGCCTGGAAGGCCGAGACGGAGAAGCTGCCCAATATCGCCCGGACCTTCAAGGCCAACTCCTACGCCGAGCAGGTCCACGCCTCGAACTACGTCAAGGTCCTCGGGGCCCTGGGCTCGACCAAGGACAACCTGGCCGCCGCCGAAGGCGGGGAATCCTACGAGATCGCCGAAATGTACCCGGCTTTCGTCGCCGCGGCCCAGGGCGACGGGGAGAAGGGGGCCGAGACGTACTTCAATTACGCCCTGGCCGCCGAGAAGGTCCACGCCGGCATGTACAAGGCCGCCCGCGAAGCCGCGGCCGCCGGCCGGGACATCGACTTCAAACCCATCCACGTCTGCTCGGTCTGCGGCTTCACCATGGAAGGCGAGGCCCCCGACCACTGCCCCGTCTGCGGCAGCCCCAAGGCCAAGTTCGTCACGTTCTGATCCGTCCCCGGAGGACCCCATGCCCATCGATAAAGACCTTCCGGCCTGGCAGATCCTGGCCGTGGCCGTCCATTCCGAGATCGACGCCGCGGCCTTCTACACCCGGCTCCAGGGCCGGGTCAAGAACCCGCTGCTCATCCAGAAGCTGAAGTTCCTGGCCCTGGAGGAGGAGCACCACAAGACCATCCTCGAGCGGCTGCTGGCCCAGCGCTACCCGGGCCAGCCGGCGGACGCGCCGGCGTCGTCGCTGATGCCGCCGATCGGCGTCTCGCTGCCGTCCGACCCGACGGTTCCGGCCCTCTTCGAAGCGGCCCTCGAAGCCGAGAAGATCGCCGAGGCCTACTACAACGACGCCGCGGCCCGGGTGGAAGACGAGTCCGGCCGGCGCATCCTGGCCTACCTGGGCCGGGTCGAGCGCAGCCATCAGGCCATGATCGGCTCGGAGCTCGATCTCCTGCGCAAGTTCCCGGACTACTACAACGTCGAGGATTTCCATATCGCCCAGGACCTATTTCACGTCGGGCCCTGACGGGGCCCGGGGGGAGGGGACCATGGAGCCGGCGCGCCAGCGGATCAAGCCCATCGTCCGGCTGCTGCGGAAGCATTATCCGGGGGCCCGGACCGCGCTCGAGTTCAAAAACCCGCTCCAGATCCTGGTGGCCACCATCCTGGCGGCGCAGAGCACGGATAAGCTCGTCAATACGGTCACGCCGGCCCTGTTTGCCAAGTACCCGACGGCCGAGGCCTTCGCCCGGGCCGACCGGTCCGCGCTCGAGCGCGAGATCCATTCGACCGGGTTTTTCCGCAACAAGGCCCGGCACATCATCGGGGCGGCCCGGCGGATCGTCGAGGCCTACGGCGGCGTCGTCCCCGACACCATGGACGAGCTCGTTACCCTGCCGGGCGTGGCCCGCAAGACGGCCAATATCGTCCTCTCGGCCGGCTACCACAAGGCGGAGGGGATCGCCGTCGACACCCACGCCCTGCGGCTTTCGCAGCGTCTCGAGCTGACCCGGGAGAAGGACCCGGTCAAGGTCGAGCGCGACCTCCTGGCCCTCGTGCCCCGGCCCGACTGGCTCGATTTCAACAGCCTGCTCGTCGATCACGGCCGGGCCGTCTGCCAGGCCCGCAAGCCGGATTGCCCGCATTGCTTCCTGCGGCGGCTCTGTCCCTCGGCCGCCGACTTCTTTCCCGAGCTGAAAGGGCGATGATCCGCGAGGCCATGCTCTGGGGCCCGGACGCGTCCGGCCCCGGCCGGGTCGCCTGCCGCCTCTGCGCCCACCGCTGCGTCATCGCTCCCGGCCGGGCGGGCGTTTGCGCCGTCCGCGAGAACCGCGAAGGGCGGCTGGTCAGTCTCGTCTACGGCGAGGTCGTGGCCGCCCACGTCGATCCCATCGAGAAGAAGCCCTTCTTCCATTTCCTGCCGGGGTCGAAGGCCCTGTCGGTGGCCACGGCCGGCTGCAACTTCAAGTGCGGCTTCTGCCAGAACTGGCAGATCTCCCAGGCGCCGCGCCGGCCCGGCGGCGGCGTGGGCGGCGAGCCCTTGCCGCCCGAGGCCGTGGTCCGGGCCGCCCGGGAGGCCGGCTGCCGGAGCGTGTCCTACACCTACACGGAGCCGACCATCTTCTTCGAGTACGCTTACGACACGGCCCGGCTGGCCAGGGAGGCCGGGCTGGCCAACAGCTTCGTCACCAACGGCTACATGACGGCCGAAGCCCTGGAGACCATCCGGCCGTATCTCGACGCGGCCAATGTCGACCTCAAAGCGTTTCGCGACGAGACCTACCGCCGGGTCTGCGGCGCCCGCCTCGAGCCCGTGCTGGAGACCATCCGGCGGATGCGGCAGCTCGGCGTCTGGACCGAGGTGACCACGCTGGTCGTGCCCGGCCTCAACGACGGCCCGGACGAGCTCGAGGACATCGCCCGCTTCATCGCCTCCGTCGATCCCGATATCCCCTGGCATATCAGCCGGTTCCATCCGGACTACGAATACGACCGGACGCCGCCGACGCCCGTCGCCGCGCTCCGGGCGGCCGCCGCGGCCGGCCGCCGGGCCGGCCTCCGGCACATCTATGTGGGCAACGCGCCCGGGGAATCGGAGGACACCTCCTGCGCCGCCTGCGGCGCGGTCCTCATCCGCCGCCGGGGCTTCGCCGTCCTGGAGAACGTCCTGCGGGATTCGCGCTGCCCCCGCTGCGGGGCGGCGCTGGCGGGCCGCTTCGACTGAGCGCGGGCGTTCCATTTGTCGCCGTCGCGGCCCTTCCGCTATAATGTCCGTTCCCGAGGAGGCCTCATGAACCACACCCCACGGCTCCGGGCCGTTCTGATCGTCTTCGCCGTCCTGGCCGCGGCCGCCGCCGGGCGACTCGCCGCCCAGGAGCGCCAAGCGCCGCCGGAATACAAGGACCTCGTCGCCGCCTATGTCATGAAGGACCCGGCGGCCCGTCTCAAGGAGTTCCAACGGATCAAGGCCGCCTACCCGGACTCCCAGTTCCTGGAGGTCATCGAGGCGGGCATTCAGGAATCCAAGGCGGCCCTGTGCGCCGGCCTGGACGAGCTGCTGGCCCTGCAGAGGGACTTCCTGGCCGGGGCCTCGGGCCCGGCCCGCCTGCAAAAGCCCGTGGCCATGGCCGTCCAGCTCCTCAACCACCCGCGCGTGGAATCCTTCGATCATATCAAGGTCCTCGACACGGCCCTGGCCTACCGGGGCGCGGCGCTCAAGGCCGCGGCCGACCCGGCGGCCTACGAAGGCATCCCCCAGGACCAGCGCGACCTGTTCAAGGCCAACGTCCTCTTCGCCGTCGAGCTGCTCACGGCCAGGGCCTACCTCCACGCCGGCGACACGGACCGGGCCCAGTCCGCCCTCGAATCCTATCGGAAGAGCGGCGGGGCCGCGGGCGGGAATTACCACTATGTCCGGGCCGGCATCCTGGAGAGCCAGGGGAAGACCGCCGAGGCGGCCGACGCCTACCTGGCCTCGGCGACCGAGAACTACAGCGACGCGGTCGTCAAGGCCCGGGCGCTCTACGTCCGCCTGCACGGCTCGGAGCAGGGCTTCGAAGCGGCTTTGAGGGCCCGGCTGAAGGCCCTGCCGTTCGAGCCCGCGCCGTTCAAGGCCCCGGCCGGCTGGAAGGGCAAGGCCGTCCTGGCCGAACTCTTCACCGGATCGGAGTGCCCGCCCTGCGTCGGCGCCGACATCGCCTTCGACGGGCTCCTCGAGACCATCCCGGCGAATTACCTGGCCGTCCTGGTCTATCACCTGCCCATTCCCCGGCCGGACCCGATGATGAACCCGGCCACCGCCCTGCGGGCCGGCGCCTACGGCATCTCCAGCACGCCGACGGTCTTCATCGACGGAGGGAACAAGTCCGTCGGCGGCGGCAACCGCGGCGCGGCGGAGGGCCGGTTCAAGCAGTACCGGGAGGCCATCGAGCCGCTCCTGACGCAGGACCCGGGCGTGACCCTCAAGGCCCGGGCTTCGATCGCCGGGGACACGGTCAGGGCCTCGTACGAGTTCGACCGGGTGGTCCCGGGCGCCGAGTATCTGCTGGTCCTGGTCCAGGACGAGCAGGAGCACGAGGGCTCGAACGGCGTCCTCGCCCACCGGATGGTCGTGCGCGACCTCCTCGTCATTGACCCGGCCGGGCCCCGGACGGCCGCCTTCGACCTGGCCGCTTCGGAGCGGAAGACGGACGCGTTCTTGACCGACTTCGAGAAGACCTACACGCGCACGCCCGGCTTCAAGTTCGCCGTCCGCCGGCACGCCATCTCCCGCACCGGCCTGCGCGTGGTCTTTTTCGTCCAGGAGAAATCCTCGGGCCGGGTCCTCAACGCCGTCGTGGCGCCGGTCCGCTGAACCGGGGAGCGTCCGGTCCGGACCGGGGCTCCGGAAGGGGGGAGACCGACATGGAGAACCTCCGCTACCGGGTCCTGCCGCACACGGCCGACGGCAAGTTCCAGGCCTACGGCGGGACCCTCGAGGAGGCCTTCGGCAACGCGGCCCTGGCCCTGGCCTCGCTGATGTGGGACTGGGCCGCGATCGAGCCGGCGCTCCGCCACGAGGTCCGGGTCTCGGGCTCGGACCGGGAGCAGCTGCTGGTCAAGTTCCTGGGCGAGGTCGTCTATCTTCTCGAGACCCGGCGGTTCCTCCTCGGCCGGGTGGAAAGCCTGGCCATCGAGCCCCGGGCCGGCGGCTACGTCCTGGAGGCCGTTCTGGCCGGGGAGACCCTCGCGGACCGGCACGATCTCTACGGCGACGTCAAGGCGGTGACCTATCACGACCTCAAGATCGAGGCCTGCGAAGGATTCACCGTCCAGGTCGTCGTCGATCTGTGAGGCGGCCATGGACCTGCGCCGGATCGACGACGTCACTTGGGAGATCCCGGCCGCGGGGGCCATGCGCGTCCCGGCCGTCGTCTACGCCTCGGCCCGACTGCTCGAGGACATCCGCCGCGACCAGACGCTCGTCCAGGCCCGCAACGTCGCCGGCCTGCCCGGGCTGGTGCGCCGCTCCTACGTCATGCCCGACGCCCACCAGGGCTACGGCTTCCCGATCGGGGGGGTGGCCGCTTTCGATCCCGACGACGGCGGGATCATCTCGCCGGGCGGCGTCGGCTACGACATCAACTGCGGCGTCCGTCTGCTCCGGACCGGCTACACGGCGGAGGAGGTCGAGGCCCGGCGGGGCGAGCTGCTGTCGGGGATCGTTCGCCAGGTCCCGGCCGGAGTGGGGAAGGGCGGCGCCATTCGATTGAGCCGGCCGGCGCTCCGGGACATCCTCCTCCGGGGCGCCGAGTGGGCCGTCGAGAACGGCTACGGCCGGGCCGAGGACCTCGACCGGACCGAGGAGCGGGGCCGGATGAAGGACGCCTCGGTCGAGGATATCTCCGAACGGGCCCTGGAACGGGGCCTGCCGCAGCTCGGGACGCTCGGCGCGGGCAACCACTTCCTGGAGATCCAGAAGGTCGGCGAGATCTTCGACCCGGCCGCGGCCCGGGCCTTCGGGCTCGAGGGCCCGGGCCAGGTCCTGGTCATGGTCCACTGCGGCAGCCGGGGCCTGGGACATCAGGTGGCCACGGACTTCATCGAGATCATGGAGAACGCCTTCGGCGTGGCCGGGCTGGCCGACCGCGAGCTGGTCCACGCCCCGTTCCGCTCGGACGAAGGGCAGCGCTATTACCGGGCCATGAACGCGGCGGTCAACTACGCGTTCGCCAACCGGCAGATGATCGCCGCCGGCGTCCGGAACGTCTTTGCCGGGGTCCTCGGCCGGGCCGAGGGCCTGGACCAGGTCTACGACGTCTGCCACAACGTCGCCAAGGTCGAGGAGCACCGGGTCGACGGCCGGACGAAGCGCCTGGTCGTCCATCGCAAAGGCGCGACGCGCAGCTTCGGCCCGGGCCGGCCCGAGGTCCCTTCGGCCTACAGGGCCGTCGGCCAGCCGGTCATCATCCCCGGCAGCATGGGCACGGCCTCGTTCCTGCTGGCCGGGACGGCGGAGGCCGAGGCCCGGAACTTCGGCTCGACGGCCCACGGCGCCGGCCGGGTCATGTCGCGTCACGAGGCCCTGCGGCGCTTCAAGGGCGAGAGGATCCGGGACGATCTGGCCCGGCGGGGGATCGAGCTCCGGGCGGCCAGCTGGAAGGGCGTCGCCGAAGAGGCCGCCGAGGCCTACAAAGACGTCGACGAGGTCGTCCGGGTCTCGAACGAAGCCGGCCTGGGCCGTCTGGTGGCCAAGCTCCTGCCCATGGGGGTCATGAAGGGGTAGCTGAGGCCGTTGCGTCGATCCGTGCGTCGATCCCTCGGCCTCGGGGATCTCCTCTTTCGGCGACGGGGATCTCCGGTCCGGCGAGGGTTTGACAAATGGGGCGGCGGACTCTAAGGTAGAGGGACCATGAGGGTCGTGCTGGCCGGGTACAACGTCGACGGCGCCGTCATCGACGAGCTCAAACGGGCCGCGCCGGAGCGGGCGGACGTGACGCCGGAGACGCTGTCGGCCGCCTACGCCCGGATCTCCCGCGATCCGCGTCCGGCCGACGAGCTGCGGGCCGCCGCCCGGGCCGAGGTCGACCGGGCCCGGCGGTCCAACCAGGCCATCATCTTCAAGATGGGCCATCACTCGGTGGCCGAGCATGCGGTCTTCAACTTCGACATCGTCGGCGTCAGCCGGCTGGCCATCGAGGAGATCGAGCGCTTCCGGCTGATGTCCTTCACCGAGAAGTCCCAGCGCTACATCACGCTCGGCGAGGACTACGTCGTCCCCGAGGAGATCCGCCGGGCCGGCCTGGAGGACCTCTTCACCGATACGGTCAAGGCCCAAAACGCCCTCTACCACCGCCTCTATGCCCGCCTCAAGCCCTTCGTCTTCGAAAAGCACGCCGAGGCCGCGGCCGATCCCCGCAACCACGCCGTCCTCGACGGCTGGGCCAAGGAGGACGCCCGCTACATCGTCAGCCTGGCCACCCAGGGCCAGCTCGGCTTGACCGCCAACGCCCGCAGCCTGGAGCTCCTGATCCGCCGCTTCGCGGCCAAGGACCTGGCCGAGCTCCGGGAGCTCAACGGCCGGCTCTACGCGCTGGCCAAGGAGGTCGCGCCCTCGATCATCCTGTTCACCGATCCCAGCCCCTTCGACGCCGGCACCTATCCCGACCTGGCCGCGGCGGCCGCCGGATGGGACGCGGGCCCGGGCGTCCGGCCGAAGCGCCGGGCCGTCGCCCGCGGCGGCGTCTCCCTCGTCCAGGCCCCGGAGGACGGTGACACGCAGATCATCGCCGCCCTGCTTTTCTCGGCCGGCGGACGGTCCTACGGCGAGTGCCTCGAGCGGGCCCGCCGGGCCCGGCCGTCGGCCCGCCGCGACGTCGTCCGCCGGGCCCTGGCCCGCATGGAGTTTTACGACGTCCCGCCCCGGGAATTCGAGCACGCCGACCTCGTCTATGACCTCGTCCTGTCGGCCTCGGCCTTCGCCCAGCTCAAGCGGCACCGCATGGCCACCCTGACCTGGCAGCGCTGCGATCCCGCCCTCGGCGTCACGGTCCCGCCCTCGATCCGCGAGGCCGGCGCCGAAGGCGAGTTCCGGGCCGTCATCGAGCGGACCGAGGAGACCCACGCCAAGCTGGCGAAGGCCGCCGGCCCGGCCGCCGACTATGTCCTGACCAACGCCCACCGCCGCCGGGCCCTGCTCAAGATCGACGTCCGGGAGCTTTACCACGTCTCGCGCCTGCGCCAGGACGCCACGGCCCAGTGGGAGATCCGCGAGATCGCCGCCGCGATGTCGCGCCAGGCGGCCCGGGTCATGCCGCTGGCCTGCCTGCTCGCCGGCGGCAAGGACGCTTATCCCGGGGTCTACGCCAAGGTGTTCGGCCGGGCCCCGAAGATGGCCCCGCCCCGGCTCCTCAAGTGACCGGCCCGCCGGTCCGGCGCCGCAGGGCGGCCGACGCCGCGGCGGCCAGGGCCGCGGCCGCCCCCGCCCCCCGCAGCGCGTCAACCGGCGAGAGGCCGTGCCAGACGAGGGCCCGGGCCGCGTCGACGGTGTGGAACGACAGGACGCTGATGAACGAAACGGCCAGGTAGCCGGCCAGGCCGATCCCGGCCCATAGCAGACGGCGGTTCGAGCCCGAGCGGCGGATCTCCCTGACAAAGAGGAGGATGAGGCCCAACGCCGCGGCGGCCGTGGCCGCGATGACGGCTTCCTGGACGGGCTTGCGCATGTCGTAGATCCCCCGCGCCTCGGCCCAGCGCCGGCCCCAGGCGGTCAGGGGGGCGGCCAGGCCCGACATTTCGAGGACGGCGGCCGCCGCGAGGACGACGGCCAGGACGAGCCAGGCCCGCTTCTCCCGGACCGCCGCCGGGCCGGGCCCGGGACAGCCCCGCTTCCGCCCCGCGGCGGCCGCCGACGCGGCCGCGGCGAGGAGAAGGGCGCCGAGAACGGGATGGACCCAGACCGAGGGCCGGCCGCGCGGCGCGGCCCCGGCCTCCCGGTCCCGCCGGCGCGCCGCCTCGGCCGCGGTGGGATAGGGATAGACCTCTCGTCGCGACAAGCCCGCCGCGCCCGGCCCGGCCCCCTCGCGGACGACCGGCAGGTACTGGGCCGTGGCCGCCCGTGTGCCGTCCTCCCATTTCCCCGTCGGGCTCAGGAAGATCAGCGGGAAGGCGTAAGCCGTCTCGGCCTGCTCCGGCACGTCGAAGACGAACGTGTAGGTCCGCCCGGCCGCCGCCGGCCGGTCCGGTCCGGCCGAAGCCAGGAATCCCCAGCCCCGGCGCTCGGCGTTGGCCCGCTGAAGGGTGCAGCTGATCCTGGCCGCTCCGGCCGCCTTCTTGAGAGTGACGCGGACCTCGAGCGGCCGGCCGACGACCGCCACGGCCGGGGCCTCGACGCGAAGCCAGCCGGGGCGGCCTTCGCTGCGGTCCAGGACGATCCAGACGGCGGCGAAAACGAGGAGGAGAACGGCCGCCGTCGCGGCCGCGGCGCGGCCCGGCCGGCGTGCGTACGGCATGGGAGCCCGCGGCGCCCGGGCGGCTAGGCCCCGGGCCGGAGGACGAAGACGCGGCGGCCGCGGACCTCGATCCGGCCCTCGAAGTAGAGCTTGACCGCCTCGGGGTAGATCTGGTGCTCCTCGACCAGGATGCGGGCGGCCAGGGTCTCTTCCGTGTCGTCCTGGAGGACCGGGACGGCGGCCTGGAGGATGATCGGTCCCATGTCGACCTCGGCGGCGACGAAGTGGACCGTGCAGCCGGAGAAGCGGACGCCCCAGTCGATGGCCTTCTGCTGGACGTGCAGGCCGGGGAAGGAGGGGAGGAGCGCCGGGTGGATGTTGACGATGCGGTAGGGGAAGGCGTCGCACAGGACGGGCGTCAGGACCCGCATGTAGCCGGCCAGACAGACGAGATCGATCCGCCGCCGCTCGACCTCGCCGATGACGGCCCGGTCGTAGTCCTCGCGCGAGGCGAAGAGCTTGGGATCGAGGAAGAGCGTCTCCAGCCCCCATTCCCGGGCCTGGAGCAGGCCCGGCGCTTCGGCTTTGTTGCTCAAGACCAGGGCCATCTCGGCGTCGATCGCGCCGCCGGCCGCGGCCTCGCGCAGGGCCATGAAGTTCGAGCCCCGGCCCGACAGGAAGACGGCGACGCGGCCCTTCTTGCGCGGGCTGCGGAAGACGACCTCGTCCATATTCCCCCCTAGGTCCGGACTTTGAAGAAGGCCGGCAGGCTGTCTTTCCAGGCCCGGTAGGCGGTCTCGACCGGGACGCGCAGCAGCTCGCGGCCGGCCCGGCGGACGACCAGCGCGGCGCCGCCGGTGCGGCCCACGGCCCGGGCCGGGACGCCGCGCGCCGCGGCCAGATCCAGGAGCCGGGCCAGCCCGGCCCGGCGGCAGGTGAGCAGGACGCGGGACTGGGTCTCGCCGAAGAGCCAGGCTTCGTCCCGGACCCCGTCGGCGCCGATCTCGATCTCACAGCCGATCCGGCCCGCGGCGTGGAACGCGCATTCGGACAGGGCCACGGCCAATCCGCCCTCGGAAAGATCATGGGCCGAGCGGACCAGGCCGGCCTCGATGGCCTCGAGCAGGAACTCCTGATGGCGCTTTTCCTGCTCGAGATCGAGGGCCGGCGGGGCGCCGGCTTCGAGGCCGCAAACGGTCTTGAGGTATTCGGAACCGCCCAGCTCTTCGAGCGTCTCGCCGAGGAGCACGACGGCGTCGCCCGCGGCCCGGAAACCGGGCCCGACCGCCCGGCGGACGTCGTCGATCAGGCCGACGACGCCCAGGACGGGTGTGGGATGAATGGACAGCCCTTCGGTGTCGTTGTAGAAGCTGACGTTGCCGCCCGTGACCGGGATGCCGAAGGTCCGGCAGGCCTCGGCGATGCCGGTGACGGCCTGCTCGAACTGGCCCATGACCTCGGGCTTCTCGGGATTGCCGAAGTTCAGGCAGTTGGTGACGCCGATGGGCCGGGCCCCGACGCAGGCCAGGTTGCGGCAGGCCTCGGCCACGGCGATGCGGGCCCCGATCCGGGGGTCGAGACGGGTGTACAGGCCGTTGCCGTCCAGGGTCATGGCCAGGGCCTTTTTCGAGCCCTTGATGCGGAGGACGGCCGCGTCCGCGCCCGGCAGGAGGACGGTGTTGACCTGGACCATGTGATCGTACTGGCGGAAGACCCACTGCTTGTCGGCGATGGTGGGCGAGGCCAGGACCTGGAGCAGGGCCCGGACGGGATCGCCGGGCGCGGGCAGGGTCTCGAGCGGGGGGACCGGCGGGGGCGGGGCCGGCGCGGCGATCGGCCGGTCGTAGGCCGGGCAGAGGTTGACGACGGCGTCGACGGGGATGTCGACGACGACGCGGCCCTGGAACGAGATGCGGGCCCGGCCGCCCTCGACGACCTCGCCGACGACCGGCGCGTCGAGGTCCCACTTGGCGAAGACCGCCTGCACGGCCGGCACGTTCTCGGGCGTGGCCACGAGGAGCATGCGCTCCTGGGACTCCGAGAGCAGGATCTCGTAGGGGGTCATGCCGCTTTCGCGCTGCGGCACCTTGTCGAGGTCGAGGACGATGCCCATGCCGCCCTTGGCGGCCATCTCGGTCGTCGAGCAGGTCAGGCCGGCGGCGCCCATGTCCTGGATGCCGACGATGAGCCCGCGGTCCATGATCTCCAGGCAGGCCTCGACCAGGAGCTTCTCCTTGAACGGGTCGCCGACCTGGACGTTGGGCCGCTTCTGTTCCGTGTCCTTGCCGAACTCGGCCGAGGCCATGGTCGCGCCGTGGATGCCGTCGCGGCCGGTCTTGGCCCCGACGTAGAGGACCTTGTTGCCGGCGCCTTCGGCCTTGGCGTAGAAGATCTTGTCCTTGTCGGCCAGGCCCAGGCAGAAGACGTTGACCAGAGGGTTGAGGGCGTAACAGGGGTCGAAATAGACTTCGCCGCCGACGGTCGGCACGCCGATGGAGTTGCCGTAGCCGGCGATGCCGGAGACGACGCCCTCCATGACGGCCCTGTTCTTGGGGTCGTCGGGCGGGCCGAAGCGCAGCGAGTCCAGGACCGCGATCGGCCGGGCGCCCATGGTGAAGATGTCCCGGAGGATGCCGCCGACGCCGGTGGCTGCGCCCTGATAGGGCTCGATGTAGGACGGATGGTTGTGCGATTCGATCTTGAAGACCACGACCTGACCGTCGCCGATGTCGAGGACGCCGGCGTTCTCGCCGGGGCCCTGGACGACGTGCCGGCCTTCGGTCGGGAACTTCTTCAGGTGGACGCGCGAGCTCTTGTAGCCGCAGTGCTCGGACCACATGACAGAGAAGATGCCCAGCTCGGTCAGGTTGGGCTCCTTGCCGATGAGCTCGACGATGAGGCGGTACTCGTCTTCGGTCAGGTTGTGGCGGTCGAGGAGCGCTTTATCGATCATGGCGGACCTTCTTGGCGGCGGCGGGGCGGCGGGCCGGCCGGGGCCGCTCGACGGCGGCGACGAGGGACTCGAAGATCGTCCGGCCGTCCGTGCTCCCGAGCGGGGCCTCGGCGGCCCGCTCGGGGTGGGGCATCAGCCCGAGGACGTTGCCCTCGCGGTTCCGGATGCCGGCGATGTTGTGGAGCGAGCCGTTGACGTCGGCTTCGGGCGTGACGTTCCCGCCGGCGTCGCAGTAGCGGAAGACGACCTGGCCGCGTCGCTCGATCTCGGCCAGGGTCCGCGGCGGGGCGTAGTAATTGCCTTCGAAGTGGGCGATGGGGATGCGCAGGACCTGGCCCTTGCGGCCGGCCCGGGTGAAATCGGTCCGGGCGTCCTCGATCCGGATGTGGACGTGCTGGCAGAGGAACTTGAGGTCCTTGTTCCGGAGCATGGCCCCCGGCAGGAGGCCGAGCTCGAGGAGGATCTGGAAGCCGTTGCAGATGCCCAGCACGCGGCCGCCGCGGCGGGCGAAGGCCTTGACCTCCTGCATGAGAGGGGAGAAGCGGGCGATGGCGCCGGAGCGGAGGTAGTCGCCGTAGGAGAAGCCGCCGGGCAGGACGACGCAGTCGACGCCCTGGAGGTCGTGGTCCTTGTGCCAGAGCATGAC
>CAZNPB010000047.1:0-25437 GCA_964574895.1 uncultured Eubacteriales bacterium | reverse complement strand
CGCGGCCTTGAAAAACTCCGGGCGAAACCCCATAATAGAAAGGCAGGTCATTTCAGGCCCCTGGGCGCCGTGGAACGGAGCGGTTCCCGGGGGCCCCGCCACAGGAGGCATTGATGGATCATCGGCTCTCAACCAAGGTCGCGGCCGGCGCCGCAATCCTCTTGCTCGTTTCCGGTCTCGCCCTGGCCCAGGCCGGGCGGGGCACGGCCCGGATGAACGGCATCGTCCTGGATCTCAGCGACAAGCCCGTCGCCGGCGCCAAAGTGACGGCGGTCTACACCCAGTCCGGCGGCAGCACCTTCGAGACGAAGACCGACAAGAAGGGCGAGTTCACCTTCATGGGCGTCGGGACCGGCAACTGGGACGTCACCGTCGTCGCCGAGGGCTTCCTGCCCGTCACCCAGCGCCTGTACACCTCCCAGCTCAACAAGAACCCCAAGTTCACCATCAAGCTGGAGAAGAAGGCCGCCGGGACGGGCGTCGTCCAGGACGAGGCCACGTTCCAGACCCTCGAGGAAGGCAACAACTTCTTCAAAGAGGGCAAGTACGACACGGCCCTGCTGATGTACGAGGAGTTCCTGGCCAAGAACCCCGGGGCCTACCAGGTCCTGCTGAACATCGGTGACTGCTACCGCGAGAAGGGCGAGTTTGACAAGGCCGTCGAAAGCTATAACAAGCTTGTCGAGCAGTCCGGCACGGATTCGGCGATGGGCAAGAACATGGGCGCCAAGGGCCTGGCGGCCATCGGCCTGTGCTACCTGAAGCAGGACAAGATGACCGAGGCCCAGGACTATTTCAAGAAGTCCATCGAGATGGCCCCCCAGGACGAGAACCTGCCCTACAACGTCGCCGAGATCTACTTCTCGAACTCTCAGATCGATGACGCCATCAAGTATTTCGAGATGGCCATCCAGATCAAGCCCGACTGGCCCGATCCGTACCTGCGCGTCGCCTACGCCTATCTGAACAAGGGCGACAGCCCCAAGGCCGCCGAGAACCTCGAGAAGTTCATCAAGCTCGAGCCCGAGACGGAGCGGACGGCCCAGGCCAAGTCCATCCTCGAAGCCATCAAGAAGTAAGGCTCTTCCGGACCCCGGTTCCCGGCCCGTCCGGGAGCCGGGGCTCTTTTCTCCCCCCTCCCGGCCGCCCTTCGCGATCCACCGGTTGACCCCCGGCGTTCCGGACCGGCCACCCCCGCCTCTCCGTCAGGATTCTGACCTCCGCTCCCATGTGGTCGCTCCGGGCCGGCCCCGAGAGAAGCCGAAGAGGGGGATTCTCCCGGGGTCGGGAGAAGAACCATAAAAAAAAGCCCGCCCCCCGGCTGGGGGGCGGGCTCTGTGCTTCTGCTTGTACTGCTTCTGCTTCTGCGGCGAACTGCTTAGAACGAGAACCGGGCGCCGAAGCGGGCGGACCAGGTGCCGAGCTGGCTGCCGGAGGCCGAGGTGTCGCCGTAGCCCTTGCCGGCAAGCGCCTGACCGGTCTCGGAGCCGATGAAGGAAACGTCCGGCCGGTAGTACTGCATCCGGTCGACCCAGTAGTACGTGTGACCCAGGGTGTCCTGAGCCGTGGTCGCCGGATTGAGGGCCTCGCCGTTGAGGATGTACCGGGCCGGAATGGCCATGGTGTTGCGGGTCGGCTGGTACCGGGCCTGCTGCCAGGTCTTGGAGTTGGTGACGTTGCTGATCTGGACGTTGAAGGCCAGGGTGTACCGACCGGCGATCTTGAGCGCCCATTCGGCATAGACGTCGGCCCAGGCGGTGAAGGGCAGGTTGCCGAGGTCGCCGTAGCCGTAGGGATAGATGTAAGCGTTGTTGAACGGCAGGCGGGTGGAGATGGGGTTGCCGCTGCGGCCGTAGGCGGCGAAGCCCAGGGTCAGGCCGATCGGGAAGGAGTAGGAGCCGTAGGCCTTGAAGTAGTGGGTGCGGTCCTGGGGCAGGCGGCCGTTGATGGCGGTGCCGTCCATCTGGTACATCATGAACCAGAGGTCGTACGAGCGCTCGACGTTCGGGGAGTTGCGGCCGAACTCGTCGGTGGACGACAGGCCGCCGTAGTTGCCCTTGGTCAAGCTCCAGGTGTAGTTGATGGCGCCCTGCCAATTATGGCTGAAGCGCTTTTCGAGGGTCAGGTTCAGGCCGTAGTAGTTGCGATTGGCCTTGGGCTGGGGCCAGTAAACCATGCCTTCCGGCAGGGGGCCCAGCGAGTCGTCGGTCTGCAGGGTGTCGAAAAGATCGACGATCCAGGCGCTGCCAGGATTGCCCTGGTAGTAGAGCTCGCCGCCCGGGCTGACGATGCCGATGTCCTCGATCGTCCGGAGCAGGTGCTTCCAGACGCCGCGGGCGGAGAAGGACAGGTCTTCCGTGATCTTCTTCTCGGCGCCGAAGGAGACTTCCTGTTGGGCGACCGGCTTCATGTCGGGCTGGAGCGATTCGAACGAGGGGATGCGCCAGTCGATGGTGCCCAGGTAGGTGCCGGCGGCGGCCTGGCTGTCCTGGGCGTCGGTCGTGCCCGGCGAGTTGCCGACCAGGCCGTTGGCCGCGATCAGCCGGTAGTCGGGGTTGTCGAGGGTGTAGTAGTCGGTCTGCCACTTGAAGCCGCCGAACGCGCCTTCGGCCATGTACAGCTTCATGACGTCGTAATAGATGCCGTAGCTGCCGAACACCTTGAGGGTGGAATCGCCGAAGACGTCATAGACGACGCCGAAGCGGGGGGCCAGCTTGTCCTCGAAGCCGAACTTGATGGGCTTCTTGTACTGATCGGGAACGTTCTCGTTGAACGTCGGGATGTACTCGCTTTCCGTCCGGATGCCGGCGTTGACGGTCAGCTTGCCGTTGATGGTCCAGGAATCCTGGAGGTAGATGGCGTAGGTGTTCCGGCCGATGTCCCAGGCCGAGCCGTAGGGCTGGCGCCAGGACCCGCGGATGTTGTAGAAGCCGTACCGGCCGCGGCTGGCGGGAACGCCGTAGTCTTCGAGGGCCGTGCAGGGCTGGTCCCAGACCAGGTTGACCATGGGGCTCACGGGGCCGTTGAGGACGTCTTCCATGTCGCGGATGATCTGGAAGCCGGCCTTCCAGGCGTGCTCGCCGGCCAGGCTGACGAAATAGGACATGTCGAGGTTGCCGGAGAGCTTTTCGAGCTTGTAGCGATCCTGGACCGAGCGGGAGCCGCCGTAGTTGACGGCGCCGGCGATGTGGTTGAGGCTCGGGTTGGCGGCGAAGAACGTGTCGAGCAAGGGATCATAGGACGCGCCGCCGGGGAAGAACATCGAATTCGGTTCTTCGAAGTAATAGGTCGTGAACCGGTTCGCGATCTGCTGCTGGGTGGTGTTCTGGAGGTGGTAGCCGCCGCGCAGGCTGATCAGGAAATTGTTGCTGGCGCTATAGTCGGCCAGGAAGGCGGCCGACCAGTTGGGGTAGTTGTACCCCTGGTTGCCGTAGGCGTAGTCCTTGGCGCTGCTGCCCAGGATGCTGGGCATGGCGCCGCGGTAGTTGGACCAGTTGTTGACGAAGCTGGCCGACACGCGCAGGCCCCTGATCGGGGCGGCGGTCAGCTTGATCTGGCCGTTGAACGCCAGGTTCTTGTTGAAGAACGGCGTCCAGGGAGCCTGGTTCCCGGCGATGTTCGGATCGTCGTCGCTGTTGAAGAAGCGATCGCCCCAGGTCCGGGAATAGACCGGGTTGACCGAGGCGAAGAACCAGAGCCTGTCCTTGAGGATGTAGCCGCCGAGGGTGAAGACCGCCTCGTAGCGCTTGTAGTCGTCGCGGCCGCGCCCACCCTGCCAGTACAGGGTATCGTCGTCGACGTACTCGGGGATGTTGCTGTCGTTCGGGTTCCAGCGGAAGTAGGTGCGGGCCTTGCCCTGCATCAGCTGGGTGTTGTCGTTGTAATAGAAGCTGACGTCGCCGTGATAGGCGTTGCCGCCGGACCGGGTGATGACGTTGACGACGCCGCCCATCGAGCCGCCGAACTCGGCGTTGTAGCCGGACGCGGTGACCTTGACCTCGTCGACGAGCTCCATGACCGCGCCCTGGCCCAGCGTGCCGACGTGGACCTGGGTGATGTCCGCGCCGTCCATGTAGAACATGTTCTCGGTGCCGGTGGCGCCGTCGACCGAGAGGCCGCCCGTGCGGTTGTCATACTGGACGCCGGGGACCGTGCTGATCAGGCCGTCGAAGCTGCGGTTGCGGGGCAGGCTCATGAACACTTCTTTGGTCATGGTCTGGCCCTTGACCGTGCTCTTGACGTCGATCAGGGGGCTCTGGCCGATAACGGTGACCTGCTCTTCGAGAGCGGCCTGTTCGAGCGTCACGTTCAGGGTCAGCGTCTGGGACAGCTGAACGACGATGTCCTTCCGGATCAGGGTTTTGAAACCCTGCAGGGAGAAGACGATCTCGTAGACGCCCGAAGGCAGAGAGAACAGACGATAGGTCCCGTCGCCATCGGTGACGGCCGTCGCCTTGCCGACCAGCCGGGGGCTCGTCGCTTCGACCGAAACGCCGGGAAGCGGAGCGCCCGTGGAGTCCAGGACCTTGCCTTCCATTTTGGAGGTCGGGACGAGCTGGGCGAAGGCGGTGCCGGCCATGAAGATGGCGAGGACCGCAACGATCAATTTCTTACTCATAAAAAAAGTCCTCCTAGATGTCGAAAAACTCGATCCCCAAGGACGCCCGCCGTTCGCCCGCCGGCCGACCGGCTCGGCGCGAGGGCGCCCCGGAACGGAAACGCCGCGTTCCCGCTCCTTCTTTCAGCCTCATGCATAGGCGTTCTCCCGCTATCACCTCCTCGTTTAAAAGAATTTTATAGATAGTCATATTCCAAGGTTTCTTTTTAGCAAGTATCATGCCAAGGTCCGGTCATAGATAAATCGTTTAATAACAGATACTTACAATTGATTATGGACCTTTGTTCATACGGTTTATTGGATGAATCCATTATTTTGGATGCGGCCCCGTTTTCGGGCCGGAGAGAGCCCCGCCGCCGCGGCCTTCCGGGGGACGCCGGAGGATGCCGGTTGACGCGCCGGATAGCCCGGCCTATACTGAGGACGGAATGCCGTTTTCGTCCGGAGGTCGGGCATGAAGAACGATCGGACCTGGCGTCGACTTGTCGTCCTGGCGGCCGTCCTGCCGGCTTTCGCGGCGGCCGGGGCCCGCGTCTCCGCGGCCATCCCCAAAAAGGACACCTGGTACACCCAGCACTACGTGATCATGCAGGATTTCGAGCGCAAGCTCTACCGCCGCCTCTCGGAAGAAGGCCGCAAGGGCTTCCAGGAGCTGTTCTGGGCCTCCCGCACGGCGGAAGCCCGGGGCAAGTTCCTGGTCCGCATGGACTACGTCGGCAAGAACTTCAAGCCCGAGAACCGCAACCAGCCCTGGAACACCGACCGCGGCCGGGTCTATCTCCTCAACGGCGCGCCGGCCTCGGTCGATTACGACCAGAACGTCAGCTTCAATACCGCCATGCTGCCCGGACAGGTCGCCAGCGGGGCCAGCCGCAGCTCGGAGGACCTGGGGGCGAACCGGGCCGAGATCTGGGTCTATCCCTACGACCAGTATTTCATCAAATACACGTTCGCCTTCATCCAGCCGAACCAGTGGCGGATCACCCAGACCACGGGCAACCGCTACCTGGGGGACCTCGAGACCTTCAATAAGACCGTGACCTTCGGCATCGTCGACGAGGCGGCCTACAAAGAGGCGCTGGACAAGCTGGACCGGAAGCGATAGCCCGGCGGCGGACGAGCGGAGACATCGGCCCTGCGCGAGCTTCTGGTCCTGACCGCCGTCCTGGCCGTTTTTCTCCTCCACCTGATCGTCGAACGGGCGCGTCTCGACCGGGCCCTGCGGCGCGTGCCGCGGCGCGTCGCGGTCGCCGGGACGCGGGGCAAGTCGGGCGTGACGCGCCTGATCGCGGCCGGTCTGCGGGCGTCCGGGGCGCGGGTCCTGGCCAAAACGACCGGCTCCAAGCCCTTGCTCATCTTGCCCGACGGCACGGAGCGGGAGATCTCCCGCTCCGGCCCGGCCTCCGCGCGCGAGCAGGTCCGCCTGGTCGCCTTGGCCGCGGCGGCGGGGGCCGATACCCTGGTCGCCGAGATGATGAGCATCGGCGGCGACGCCCTGGCGGCGGAATCCCGGGCCATCCTGCGTCCCGGGACCCTGGCCGTGACCAACGTCCGGCTGGACCATCTCGAGGCCATGGGCCGGGACCGGTCCGCGATCGCCCGGACGATGGCCGAGGCCGTGCCCGACCGGGCCGAGGTCTTCGTCCCGGAGGAGGAGGCCGACCCGGCCTTCGCCGCGGCCGCGGCCCGGCGCGGCGCGACGCTCCGGGCCGTCCCCCGCGGCCCGGAGGCCGACGCGGACGCGGCGCTCCTTCGGCCCGGGGAATTCGAGCCCAACCGCCGCCTGGCCCGGGCCGTCCTGGCCGCGCTCGGCGTCGACCGGGCCGCCGTCGAGGCGGGCTTGGCGGCCGCCGTTCCCGACCCGGGCCAGCTGGGGATCTGGCGCGGCGACTTCGGATCGCCCGCCCGCTCCGCCGACTGCGTCAATCTCTTCGCCGCCAACGAGCCGGCCTCTTCCGCCGCGTCCCTTCGGCAGGTCGAGGCGGCCCTGCCGTTCGCCGGCCGACCCCTGGTCGCGATCCTGAGCCTGCGCGAAGACCGCGGCGACCGGACGCTCCAATGGATCGGGGCCGCGCGGGAGGGCTTTTTCCGGTCCTGCGCCGCCGTCGCCCTGATCGGGCCGGCCGCGCCGGCGGCCTTGCGCCGGTTCCGCCGCGCCGCCGGGCCGGACGGACCGGCCGTCGCGCTCGTCGCGGAGGGCGGCCCGGAGGCGGTCATGGACCGGGTCATGGCCCTGGCGCCGGGCCGTCCCGTCGTCGTCGGCCTCGGGAATTTCGTCGGGCCCGGAGAGGACCTCGTCCGCTTCTGGGAACGGAAGGGAAGCCCCCATGGCGGTTGAGACGCTCCTCATCGGCCTGCTGCTGGCCGTCCTGTGGTCCGAGGTGACGGACCTTTCGCCGGGCGGGCTGGTCGTTCCCGGCTATCTCGCCCTGGCCTTCGATCAGCCGCTGCGGATCGCGGCCACGCTCGGCGCCGCGCTGGCGGCCTGGGCCGTCTACAGGCTCCTGGCCCGCCGCCTCATCCTCTTCGGCCGCCGCCGCTTCGTCCTGACGGTGCTCCTGGGGGCGGTCGCGGCCCAGGCCTGGGCCGTCCTCCTGCCCGCGCTCGTCCCGGACCCGGCCGGCCTGCGCGTCGTCGGCCTCATCGTCCCCGGCCTCCTGGCTTCCTGCCTGACCCGGCAACGGATCGCCCCGACCCTGGCTTCGCTGGCCGCCGTCTCGACCCTGACCTTCGCCGCGGCCGCGCTGGTGGATCTGCTGTGAGGCGCCGTTCCGCCCCTGGGGGCCACGCGGCAGTCTATGCCGCCGCGGTCTGGAGCCTGGCCTACCTGCTGGTCCTGCGGATCGCCCTCCCGGCCCCGGCCGCGCCGGCCGAAGCGCTCGAGGCCTCGCGGCTCATGGCCCGGGCCGCCGCGGTCCTCCGCGACTGCCGGACCGGCCGCGGGCTGGCCCTCGATCCGGCCGCCGACCCCAACGGGACCGGGCTCATCGGCGAAGAGCACTCGACGATCACGACCTCGGCCGGACGGCTCGAAGCCAAGCGGACGACGACCAATCCCGCCTTCGCCGGCCTCGTCGTCTCCCTTCTCCGTCAAGCCGGGGTCCGCCGGGGCGACGTCGTGGCCGTCGGGGCCTCGAGCTCCTTCCCGGCCCTCATCGTCGCGACACTCGCCGCCGCCGAGGCCGTGGGCGTCGAGCTCCTGATCGTCTCGTCGCTCGGCGCCTCGGAGTGGGGCGGCAACGTCCCCGAGTTCTCGTGGCTGGACATGGAAGAGTGCCTGCGGGCCCGGGGCCTCTTCGACGTCCGTCCGGTGGCCCGGGCCATCGGCGGGGACGAAGATGTCGGCCGCGACATGAGCCCCGAGGGCCGCGCCCTTCTGGCCGCCCGCATCCGCTCCGCCGGCGCCCCGTTCCTCGAGGAGCCCGACCTCGAGCGCAACGTCGCCCGCCGCCTGGCCCTCTACAAGGAACGGGCGGCCGGCCGGCCGATCCGGGCCTTCGTCAACATCGGAGGCAGCTGGGCCAACCTGGGCACGGACGCCGGGATCCTGAAGGTCGCCCCGGGCCTGGCCGGCCGCGTCCCGCTGCCGCCGCCGGCCCGCCGGGGCGTCCTCCAGGCTATGGCCGCGGCCGGCGTCCCGGTCATCCACCTGCTGAATGTCCGCGGCCTGTGCGAGCGCTACGGCCTGCCCTGGGACCCCCGGCCCCTGCCCGAGCCCGGCCGGGATCCCGGCTTCCGGACCGCCGCCGGCCCCCGGTCTGCGGCCCTCCCGACCGTCGTCTATGGGTTGGGGATGATCGTTCTCCTGGCCGTCCTCCGGCCCCATCGCCGCCCCGTCCTCTGACCGCCCGCCGCCGGGGGTCCGGGCGCCTCGGCCCCGCCCTCGCCGTCCCGGAGATTCTTTTCCGTTGACAAGCGGGGCCTCCCGGTTGAAGATATCCCCAAAGGCCCGGCGCTTTCAGGACTCGGCCCCGATCTTTCGGCGGATATATCTTCGAGGAGGGAGGAGTCATGTCTAAGAAAGCGCTGGCCGTTCTGACCCTGGTGGTCGCCGTCGTCTTCCTGATGTCGTCCGTCGGTTGCGTCTCCAAGAAACGCTACAAGACCCTCGAGCAGACAAGCTCCCAGCAGCTGGCCACGGCCAACACCCGGATCGACGAGCTGTCGCAGAAGAACGAGGCGCTGGACAAGAGCCTGGCCGACGTTCAAACCGCGTTGGCCGGCGCCCAGGAGCAGAACAAGCAGCTGGCCGCGGGCGCGGCCTCCCTCAAGAGCGAGATCGCGGCCCTCGAAGGCCAGAAGGCCGAGCTGGACAAGGCCGTGGCGGCGGGCAAGGAGACCGAGGCCTCGCTGACGAAGAGGATCCGCGGCCTCAACGGCGCCATCGCCGGGCTGAAGAAAAAGGCCGGCGAAATGGAGGCCGCGATCGCCGACAAGGACGGCAGCATCGCCGCGCTCCAGCAGAGCGTGGCCGAGCTGAAGACCGCGGCCGACGAGCAGAGCCGGAAGATGGCCGCCCTCAACGCCGACAAGGACGCCGTTTCGGCCACCCTGGCCAAGACCGTCGCCGGCAAGAAATCGATCACCCTGATCCTGGGCTTGCTGCTGGCCCTGGCCGTCATCCTGGCCATCGTCGGGTTCGCCCGGGGCAAGAAAACGGCGGCCTGAGCGGTCCCGGCCTTCGGCCGGTTATTCGTAGAAGAGCTTGGCCGGGCCGGCCGACTTCGGGTCCTTGAGAAAGGCCCCGGAGCCCTTTTCGACGATCTCGCCGTAGCGGGGCACCCCCGCCACGACGACGGCCCGGTCGGGGTGGTCGCCCGACCAGATCTCGAGCAGCTGCAGCACCGTCGAGGTGTGCCGCCCGACGCGGACGTCGATCGGCCAGCCCTTCTCGTCGATCTTCTCGAACAGCAGGCCCCGCCGGCCGGCCCGGACCACGAACTCGTCCCGTCCCGTGAGCAGGAGGGCGCGGTCCGTCCGGCCCCGGGTGGCGTCGAGGAACGGCTCGGGGGCCTCGAGCAGCAGGGAGATGGCGCCGGTGGCGTCGCCGATCTCGCGGTGCGACAGCCCGCGCAGGGCCTTGGGCGAGTTCTCGACGCCGATGGCGAAGCCCTCCAGGCTGCTGATGAACATGGAGGCGGCGGCGGCCAGGTCGGCGCCCTTCTCGTGGGCCACGATCGTGCTGATGACCGGGTACTGGAGCTCGGCCTCGTGGAAGTCGATCTCGATGTCGACCTTCTCCCGGCGGATGAGCTCGCAGATGGCGTAGCAGGTCCGTTCTGTCAGGGTCCCGTCCGGCCGTCCCGGGAAGCACCGGTTCAGATTGCGGATGTCGACGTAGGCCAGCGGCTGGCGCGAAGGATAGTGGAGATAGACCTCGGGGTCGGGCCACTGGTCGAGCGGGTTGGACCAGCGGTCGCCCATGCGGAACGTCTGGCCGCCCCAGGCCGTCGGGACGGTGAAGTCGGGCGGATAGGCGCCGCCGACGCGGGTGGCCGTCGAGGCGCTCCGGTTGGCCGACAGGACGACCAGGATCCGCCCCCGCTCGAGCGCGGCGTTCTCGGCGAAGATCCAGGCCGCCAGGCGTCCGGCCGGCTCCTCGGGGTGCGTGCCGCCGAGGAGCAGCACGGTCCCGCCCGGCTGCCGGCCTTCGAGGACGTAGACGTTGGCGTCGTTGATCGTGCCCTTGAGCGGCGCGAAATAGTCCCCCAGCGTGACGACGCGGGCCAGGGCCGGCCCGGCGACGACCGGCTCGCGCAGGTGCCGGCTCCGGTAGAAGCTCGACCCGGCCAGGACGGCCAGGACGGTCCCGAGGGCGATGGACACGAGCTTGCGCATCATTTGAGCCTCATGAGCCGCAGGACGAAGGGGAGGAGGACGATGATATAGAGGAGCTCCTCCTGCCAGTTCTTGCGCTTGAGGAAGTTCCAGACGAGCAGGACGGCGACATAGGCCGTCAGCGCGTAATAGAGGACGGTCACGATCGTATTCATCTTAGAACACCGTCAGGAAGGCCAATTTTTTGCTGAAGACGACCATCAGCGTGCCGGCCACGGCGATGATCAATCCGGGCACCAGGCAGTATCTCAGGAACCGTCCGTAGGGCTCCTTCATGTCCACGGTCGTGGTCGTCAGCCGGCCGATGATGGCCGTCGGAGGAATGGCGTCGCCGAGCGGCCAGATCACGCTCATGCCGGCCAGGGCGACGACGGGATCGAGGCCGATGGTGTTGAAGAGCAGCACCAGCGGCACGCCCAGGACGGGCGCCGCGCCCCACATCAGCACGGACTCGGACACGGGCAGGGTCAGGGCCAGGGTCAGGAAGACGACCGTTACGGGCAGGGTGACCGTGGTGATGGCGATCAGGCCCCGGACGCCGGTCAGGGCCATGATCTCGACCAGGATGCCGGCGCAGGTCAGCGTGCCGATGAGCGGCAGGAGCTGATGGACGGTGTCCCGCGAGGTCTTGAGGACGTCGATCCGGACCGGGGAGAGCAGGAGGGCCGCCAGGGCGGCGGCGGCGAACATCAGCGGCAGGCCCAGGACGGGCACGCCGAAGGGGAAGATCCGGCCGGCCGCGATGAGGGCGAAGAAGACCAGGAAGGGCACGCCGACCCGGGCCCAGTTCATCCGGGCCGGGGCCTCGGGCAGGGCGGCCAGGGCCCGGGCCAGGTCGACCGGCTTGGACCCGGCCCCCAGGATGAAGATGGTCATCAGGGCCAGCAGGACGCAGGGCACGAGCAGCGGCAGGAAGAAGCCGACATAGGGCATGTTGACCCCGGCCGCCGTCAGCATGGCCCAGAGGTTGACCGGCGGCGCGGCCGCGCTCAAGCCGGCGATGATGAAGATGATGGCCGCCACCTTGGGGCGGGGGATGTCCATGGTCCCCAGGACCGTGGCCGCCATGCCGCCCATGATCAGGACGGTCACGCTGCCGGCCCCGGTCAGCGCGCCCGGCACGAGCAGGAGCAGGGCCAGCAGGATGAACAGGAGGGCCTTGCGGCGGTGGAAGCGGCGCAGGACGGACCGGACGACGAAGACGGCGGCGCCGGATTCCTTCAGCAGGTTCATGAACAGCGTGGCCGTGACGAAGATGAGGACGATGTCGAAGTAGGTGAAGGCCCCCTCGACGAGGGCCCGCGCCGGCAGGCCCTGCCCGCCCGCCAGGGCGCCGGCCAGGGCGGCGGCGAGGAGGGCCAGCTCGGTCGAGATCTTGAGGACTTTGGCCAGGACGAAGGCCGCCACCATGACGGCCAGGACCAGGGCCGCGGACGCTGTGGCGTTCATGAGTCCCTCATCGGCCGGAGACCACGATCCGGGCGATGCAGGTGAAGGTCTGGGCCGAGGTCATGTCGCGGCAGATGCCCCGTTCGAGCAGGAGCACGCCGCCCGCGTAGTCGTCCCAGCGGTACTTGTCGGCGTCCAGGGTCCGGCCGGTGAGGGAGGCCAGCTCGGGGACGCCCGCGTCGACCGGCGGCAGGCCGAGATTGGCCAGGACGGCGTTGACCGACCGGACGTCCCGGATGGCCATGTACTTCCCGCCGTTGACCATGGCCAGGACGAGCGGCGGCCCGGGGTCCTGGAAGACGAAGGTCGTGGTCGGGCGGCCGTCGGCGAAGCCCTCGCGGCGGTCGAACGTGTAGGCCCGGACCTTGACCGGGAAGAGCTCCTCCTTGATGGCCCGGTAGGACAGCTTCTCGAGCTTGGTGTGCTCGACGTAGTAGAGCGCCAGCCCGAGCAGGGCGGCGACGATGATGGCCCGGATGATCGTCTGCATGTCGTTGCGGACGATGATGACGACGATCCACAAAATGGACAGGCCGAACAGGACGAGCACGGCCGTCTTGACGGCTTCGGTGGCGATCATGGTCCGGACCTCCTTCGGGCCTTCCCGCCCCCCCTTCGTCCCGGCGGCATTGTAGCACAGTCGGCCCCCGGGGGAACATCCCTTTTCGGCCTCCCGGCCGGTTTGGCTTTTCCCCGGCCCTCGGGTAGAATGTCCCTCCATCCGTCCCAGGAGGTCCGCATGAAACTCGTCCCGTCCGCCGCCGTCCTCACCGCCGCCATCGCCGGTCTCGTCCTCTTCGGCGCCGTCGCCGCCCAGGACACCCCGCCCCGGCCCGCGCCGAGCGCCCCGGAGGTCCTTCGGGCCATCGTCGACGAAGCCTCCGGCGAGCTGGCGCTCCAGAACGAGATCGCCCTCGCCGGCGTCAACCGGAACCGCGCGGCCGAGGAATACCGGACCGGCTATTTCGAGTCCGCGTTCATCCTGGCCAAGCTGCGCGAGTACGGCCTCGACGAGGCCTTCACCGTCGACCTGCCCGTGTCCGGCCGGACGACCTGGGACGCCGAAGCGGCCGAGCTCTGGATGGTCGAGCCGGAGCGGCGCAAGATCACCGATCTCGACGCCGTCCCGGCCTGCCTTTGCTCCGGGAGCGAGTCGACCGACATCACGGCCGAGCTCGTCTACGTCGGGCCCGGGAACCGCGAGGAGTTCTACAAGGACAAGGACGTCGAGGGCAAGATCCTGCTGGTCGACGGCCCCCCCGAAGCGGGCCGCCGGATCGGGGTCCTGAAGCACGGCGCCGCGGGCCTCGTCGGCTGGTCCTCGAGCCATCCCGAGTTCGACCGGGACGAAGTCGGCTGGAGCGGCCTGCGGCCGGCCGAAAAGGACCGGGCCACGTTCGGCTTCATGATCTCGGAGCGGCAGGGCCAGGAGCTCCGCGAACGCCTCGAGCGGGGCGGCCGGATCGTCGTCCGGGCCGTGGCCAAGACCCGGCTCGTCGCGGATTACAAGGACCAGCTGACGGTCGGCCTGATCAAGGGCGTCGAGCGCCCGGACGAGGAGCTGGTCTTCACGGCCCACCTCTACGAGGGCTGGGCCAAGCAGGGGGCCAACGACAACGCCTCCGGCTGCACCGCCATCCTGGAGACGGCCCGGGTCCTGAAGAAGCTCGTGGCCGAGGGCCGGATCCCGCCGCTCAAGCGGTCCGTGCGCTTCCTCTTCGTCCCCGAGATCTCCGGGACCGAAGCCTACCTGCGCCTGAATCCCGACATCCGGCAAAGGATCTTCGCCGACATCAACCTGGACATGGTCGGCGAGGGCCTGATCAAGAACCACAGCTACTTCCGCCTCAACCAGACGCCCTGGTCCCTGCCGACGTATCTCAACGACCTGATGGCCTCGTACATCGAGTGGATGGGCGATTCCCAGCGGGACGCCCAGGAGGCCAACTGGAAGACGGGCGGCATCCTGGCCCCGACGGGCTCGCGCGATCCGTTCTATTTCCTCGTCGAGCGCTATTCGGGCGGCAGCGACCACGACGTCTTCGTCGACGCCGGCGTCGGCATCCCCGCCGTGCTGATGATCGTCTGGCCGGACCAGTGGTACCACACCAGCGGCGACACGCCCGACAAGTCCGACGCCACCCAATTCAAGCGGGTGGTGACGATCTCGGCCGCGGCCGCCGAGCTCCTGGCCAACGCCGGGCCGGCCGAGGCCGGGCGGCTCCTGGCCGAGATCTCGGCCCGCCAGGGCGGGCGCCTCGGCGACGACAAGGCCCGGGCCGAGCGGCTCCTCCTGGCGGCCGACGCCGCATCGGTCCAGGCCGCCGCCAAGGAGGCCCGCGTGCTCGTCCGGCAGGGGACCGTGCGGGAAAAGAAGACCCTGGCCTCGGTCCGCTATTTCATCGGATCGGACGCGGCCGGGGAGGCCCTGCTCGCCGGCCGGCTGGCCCGGCTGGACGCCGTCGCGGCGGCGGCCCTCAAGGACCTCGACGACCTCTACGTCACCCGCTGCCGGGCGCTCGGCGTCAAGGCCGAAAAGGCCGTCCCGACCAAGGACGAGCTGCGGCTGGCCGGCCTCGTGCCCGCGCGGACGGACAAGGCGGGCGGCCGGATGGCGATGTGGGAGCTGCGGGACGAGATCCGCAAGCTCGATTATCGGCCCTCGCCGGCGATCATGAGGGCCGAGATGGAGCTCCGCAACTTCATCGACGGCGAGCGCTCGATCCTCGACCTGCGCGACGCCGCCTCGGCCGAATTCGCGCCCCTGGACCTCCTGGAGGTCGAGAAGTGGGTCGGCATCCAGGAGAAGCTCGGCCTGGTGACGCTGAAGAAGAAATAGGGGCGTCCCGCCGGTGCGGGGGCCGGCCCCTACTTGAGGAACAGCTTTTCGAGCGTCGGGATGAGGTCCATCGTCCGCTCGAATTCGATCAGCGGGATCTTCTTCGAGTTGGAGATGACGGTGAACCGGCCGTCGGAGTTGCCATCCTTGAGCACCAGGAGGATGTCGGCGTTCGGGGCCACGGCGTCGATCGACTGCTCGTCGGTCGTATCGCCGGCGGCCGCCCCCTGGGAGCGCCGCTTCATGCCCTCGATATGGGCGCCGATGATCTTGACGCCCTGCTGGCGCGCCGCGGCGATGAGGGCGGCGGTCCGGGCCAGCTCGTCCTCGATCTGGATGCCGGCCGCTCCCATGCCCTTGAGGCTGGCGCCCATGGTGATGATGAGCGATTTGTAGGGCTTGGCCTTGAGCGTCTCCGGCGTCGCCAGGGGATCGATGTCGTAGGCCATCTTCAGCCGCTGCAGGACGACCTTGATGGTCGTCGGGCCGATGCTCTGGCCGCAGGAGGCGACCAGGACCGGCAGCTCGGCCCTGGCCTCGGCGGTCTGGGCCCCGAGCCCGGCGGGGAGGAGCGCGGCGGCCAGGGCGGCCGCGGCCAGGACCGCGGCGGATCTATGAAGTCGCGACATGTTCGTCTCCTTTCTCCGGCCTCGAAGGCCGCGAGAGGCCATGTTAGGACAAAGCGGCTCCGGGGTCAACCCGGGGCCGCGGGCCCCGGCCCCCGTTTTGTGCTATATTTCCCGGCGGCGAACGACACGCGGCGCGCGGAGGCGACATGAGCGAGACGAAGGTCCGGCGGGGCGTTCCGGCCCTGGCCGCGGTCCTGATGGCCCTGGCCTGGTCGTGCCAGGGATCGCGCGGCCGCGTCGAGCCGGTCACGGTCGACGAGCTGGCGGCCCACATCCGCTACCTGTCGAGCGACCAGTTGGAAGGGCGGGCCGTCGGCACGCCCGGCATCGAGATGGCGGCCCGCTACCAGGAGGACTATTTCCGGGCCATGGGCCTCGAGGCCCCCTTCAACGGCAGCTACCGCCAGGCCTTCAAGCTGATCGGCTCCGGGCCCGACCCGGCGGCGGCCCTGGAGGTGTCCGGTCCGGGCGCGTCTCTGGCGCCGGCCCTCTGGGACGAGTTCGTGGTCCGGACCGAGCGCGAGGACGCCCCGCCCGTCGCCGCGGGCGAGCTCGTTTATTGCGGCTATCTCGTCCAGGCGCCCGAGCGGAGCTGGGACGACGTCAAGGGGATGGACCTGACGGGCAAGGTCCTCCTGGTCGAGGTCAACGAACCCGGCAACCGGCCCGGCGGCGTTTTCGACGGTCCGGACATGACCTATTACGGCCGCTGGCCCTACAAATTCGAGAAGGCCGACGCGCTCGGCGCCGCGGGCGTCCTCATCATCCACGACACGAAGGGCGCCGCGTACGGCTGGGACGTCCTGCGGGCGTCGTGGGGCAACGAGAGCTTCTTCCTGCCCGACCGCCGGCACCGGCTCCTGTTCGAGGGTTGGATCTCCGGCCCGGCGGCCGAGGCCGTCCTGGCCGCGGCCAAGCTCGATCTCCGGGCCCTGCGGGAGAAGGCCGAGACGCCGGACTTCGCCCCCTTGCCGCTCGGCCTGACGGCCGCCGTCCGCCAGCACCGGGTCTATCGCCAGGTCGAGGCCGTCAACGTCGCCGGCCTCCTCCGGGCCCGCCGCCCGGCGGGGGCGGAGCGGCGGACGATCCTCCTGTCGGCGCATTACGACCATTTCGGCCGGGACGCGGCGCTCCTCGGCGACCAGATCTACAACGGGGCCGTCGACAACTGCTCGGCCTCGGCCGCCCTGCTGGCCCTGGCCGGCTTCTACGCCCAGCGGCCGGAGAAGCTCAAGGACGACCTGTGCTTCGCCGCCGTGACGGCCGAAGAGCAGCTCGTCCTCGGCTCGGACTTCTTCGCCCGTCACCTGCCGGTCGATCCGAAGACCGTCGTCGCCGACCTCAACTTCGAGATGACCAACGTCTGGGGCGAGACCGAGGATGTCTTCGCCGTCGGGGCCGCCCAGTCGGACCTCGACGCCGTCTGCCGCGAGGCCGCGGAGACGATGGGGCTGCGGTACACGCCGGAACGCAACGGCGAGCTGGGCTTCTTCTACCGGTCCGACCAGCTCTCGTTCGCCCGGGCCGGCATCCCCGGCGTCTGGCTGTCGCAGGGGGTCGTGGCCAAGGGGCCGGACAAGGGCCTGGTCCAGAGGAAGTTCGAGGACTACCGGGCCGCCAGGTACCATAAGGTGACGGACGAGATCCAGCCCGACTGGGACCTCCGCGGCGCGCTCCAGATCGTCGGCTGGGCCCAGGGGATCATCGCCCTGCTCCAGGCGCGCCCGGACCTGCCGCAGTTCGCGCCGACGAGCGCTTTCAGGCGGCCCGGGTGAGGCCGGCCGGAAGTCCGTTCAGGCGGCGCGGAGGGGTTGGCTTTTCGGGCCGGGTGTGCTAGACTTTCCAAGCATGGATAAACCCGCTCCCCACGTCTCCCGCTTTTCCGATTATCTCAAGCCCCACCAGGTCGTTTTCGACCTGAAAAGCAAGGACAAGGTCGAGGCCATCGAAGAGCTCCTCGACGTGCTGGCCAAGCTGAAACTGATCGACAACAAGAAGCTCATCCTGACCCGCATCATCGACCGCGAGAACCTCGTCTCCACGGCCATCGGCTGCGGCGTCGCCCTGCCGCACGCCCGCGTCGACGCCGAAGGCCAGATCGCCGTCGCGGTGGGGCGGTCGGAGAAGGGCATCGACTTCGACGCCCACGACGGCCAGAAGGTCCACCTGATCATCCTGGTCGTCTGGAACCCGACCCTGCCGGGCCTCTTCAACCATCTCTTCGCCGGGCTGGCCCGCTTCCTCATCCGGCCCGAGAACCGCGGCCGGATCACGTCGGCCAAGGACAAGACCGAGCTGTACGACATCCTGGCCGGGATCGAGTTCCGCTTCGTCCATGAGGAGAAGATCGTCAGCCGGGCCCGCCTGCTCAAGAAGCTCCAGGAGATCGAGCTCAAAAAAAAGAAGGCCACCAAGGAGCAGCAGAAGGAGCTGCAGAAGCAGGCGGCCATGATCCGCGAGGAGTTCGACCGGGACGTCCTGTCCCGCTTCGACCGGCTGATGGAGCGCTACGGGTTCGCCGTGGCCGACGCCGTCGAAGGGGTCTGCCAGAGCTGCAACATCAACATCTCGACGCAGATGTACTCGGCCATGGAAGAGTCCAACGACATCTACGTCTGCGAGAACTGCGGCAAGTACCTCGTCTCGGCCAAGAAGAAAAGGAAGTAGCGCTCCTCTCCGGAGCGCGTCAGTCGATCGCTTCCGAAGCCAAAGCCCGCGGCGCGTAGAGCTTGAGGACCGGATAGGCCTGGGCGCCGCGGCCCCACTGGGCGACGATGGACTTGTCGAAATAATTCCAGACCAGCAGGCCGTCGTCGCTTTCCGGCTCGAGCAGGTAGGCGGCCAGGCGGCCCAGGGGCTGGCCGGTCCGGACGACGAGCGTCCCGGCGGGGAAGTCCTTCTTCTGAACGGCGTATTCGCCCTTGACGGTGTTGGTGCGGTGGCCCTGGTAGAGCCGCTCGGCGCCCTTGATCTCCTTGATCTGGAAGGCCTCGGTCTCGAGGCTGGCCGGCTCGGTCAGGCGCTCGACGGCGAGTCCGTGCTGGCGGAGCTTTTCGGCGGCCGCGGTCTCGGTCGCCGGCAGGAGGTAGGCGAACGGCAGCCGGACGGTCCGCTTGGCGAAGAAATCGGCGTAGTAGGGCATGGTGTAGGTCTTGGACTTGTTGGTCGGCCTCATGCGGGGGAACGGGCCCTGCGGCGCGCCCTCGGCCGGCGCGGGCGGGGCCTCCATCTCGTAGCCGAGGACAGCGATCGGGGCGGGCAGCGGCTTGACGTCGATCTCGAGGCCGAAGGTGTCCGACTCGGACGGGGCCAGGCCGGCCTGGACGGTCCGGGCGTCCGCGTCGGCGACGAGCTTCTGGAGCTCCGCGGCGTTCGTCCAGCAGTAATCGAGCAGGGCCTGGAGCATGTGGTAGTTGCCGGCGACCCGGGTGCGGAAGTCGGCGTAGTTGTAGTTCTCGATGAGCACCGAGAGGCGGTTGCGCAGGCCGATGTAGTTGGTCATGTAGCGGGGCTCGTGGCCGAAGGTCCGCCAGCCCTTGCCCATGTCCCGGAAGTCCATGGGGTCGCCGTAGGGCAGGCCCAGGGTGCCGTACTTTTTCTCGAGGGAGGCGTCGACGGCCGGCAGCATCTTGTCGCGGACGTACTTCAGGACGGCCGGGTCGCCGTTGGGGCAGAGGGGCCAGGAATAGGTCACCGGCTCCTGGTGGAAGGAGCCGTCGGTGGTGTGGCAATCGACGAGGAGCAGCGGGTCCCAGCGCCCGAGGACGCCGCGGACCAGACCCCGCAGCTCCGGGCTCTCGAGCTTCATGGCGTCGCGGTTGAGGTCCAGGTTCTGGCCGTTGTGGCGGACGCCCGAGCCCTTCTGGGGCCCGACCTGGCCGTAGCGGTTGCGGACGTCCATCTTGTCGTTGCCGTCGGCGTTGAAGATCGGGGCGACGAGCAGGACGAGGCGGTCGAGATAGGGCCGCTTGGGGTCGAGCAGGATGTCGCGGGCGAGCATGAGGGCCGATTCCTTGCCTTCGACCTCGCCGGCGTGGATGTTGGCCTGGATATAGACGACGATGCGCTTGTCGTAGCGCAGGGCCAGCGGGTCGGAAGGGACGGGCTGGCCGATGACCAGCAGCGGGATGTCGCGGCCTTCGGCCGAGGTGGCGATGGTCTCCACCCGGACGAGCGGCGAGAGCTTCTGGAGGCCGCGGATGAAGTCGTCGACGTCGGCGCAGGTCGAGGTCGCGGCGTAGTCGGTCGCCTCGGCCGTCGTCCGCGGGCCGGACGCGGGCGGCGCGGGCGGGGGCGGGACGGCCGGGATGGGCGGCGGCTGGATGGCTTCCCGGGGGCCGGGGGCCTGGGCGCCGGCGGGAGGCGCCTGCGGCTTGGCGGGCGGCGTTTGGGAGGGGACGGGGAGCGCGGCCAGGAAGGGGATGGCGGCGAGGAGGACGGCAAGGCCGAGGGCCCGGGCGATCTTGATCATGAGGAACCTCCGTGCTTTGGACGCCTGAAGCGCCAGTATATTCCATCGCCGGACGGGGTCAAACCTACATTTTTCGAAAAAATGTAGGTTTGACCCCATCTTTCGGCTACCATAAGGGCATGGCCACGTTCGGCGTCGGACCGGAGAAGGAACAGGCTCTGGCGGAGCGGATGGCCGGGCTGGGCATCCGCGAAGAGGACCTGGTCGAGAAGTTCATCCGTTCGGGCGGCCACGGCGGCCAGAACGTCAACAAGGTCGCCACTTGCGTCTATCTCAAACACCTGCCGACGGGCACCGAGGTCAAGTGCCAGCAGGAGCGCTCCCAGGCCCTCAACCGCTACCTGGCCCGGCGCATCCTGACCGACAAGATCGAGGCCGCCGTTCTCGGGAAGGAGAGCGAAGAAGCGCAGCGGATCGCCAAGATCCGCCGTCAGAAGAGGAAGCGCTCCAAGCGGGCCAAGGACAAGATGCTGGCCGACAAGCGCCGCGTCGGCGAAAAGAAGAAGGGCCGCGGCTTCAAGCCCGACCTCTCCGGCGACTGATCCCGGCCCGGCCTCGCCTCCGGGCCTTCGCGGCGGCTCAAGGGCGGTGCGGCCCGCCGCACTCCGAGGCCGTCCCTTTGAGGACGTCGATCCCGTGCGGCAGGGCCGGCAGGATGGCGGCCAGGCTCTCCCGCACGGCCTTCTCGCTCCCCGGCAGGTTGACGATGAGCGTCGCGCCGCGGATGCCGGCCACGGCCCGGCTCAAGATGGCCGTCGGCGTCCGTTCCGCCCCGGCCCGGCGCATGGCCTCGGCCAGGCCCGGCGTCTCCCGCTCGATGACGCCCTTGGTCGCTTCGGGCGTGATGTCGCGCGGGCTGAAGCCCGTGCCGCCCGTCGTCAGGACCAGGTCCAGGCCCTCCTCCGACCAGGCCACGAGCGCGGCCCGGATCCCGTCCGGTTCGTCGGGCACGATCCCGGTCCGCACGACCTCGCCCCCGGCGGCCTCGATCATCTCCCGGATGGCCGGGCCGCTGCGGTCCTCGCGCTCGCCCCGCGCGCCCTTGTCGCTCACGGTGAGAATGCCGACCTTCATCGTCAGCCTCCGATCCTGAACATGTCGCTCGACAAGCCCTCGAGGGCGCCCCGGTCCCAGGTCTTCTTGGCCTCGAAGGCGGCCCGGAACAGGGCTTCGAGCTCGGCCGGTCCGGCCTTGTCCTGGCGCAGCGCCTTTCGCAGGTCGAGGCCGCCGCGGTCGAACAGGCAGATCCGCAGCCGGCCGTCCGGGCCGAGGCGCAGGCGTTCGCAGCCGCCGCAGAACGGCTCCGAGACGGGCGCGATGAAGCCCAGGCGCGTCCCGTCGCCGAGCCGCCACATCGCGGCCACCCCGCCCCCGTCCGGCAGCCGCTCGAGCGCCCCGAACTCGGCCTCGATCCGGGCCCGGACCTCGTCGCCCTTGACGAACAGGGCCGGCCGCCAGGCCCCCAGCTCCTTGCACTCGGAGGTCAGGCCGCTCGTCGGCATGAGCTCGATGAAGCGCAGCTCCACGCCTTCCGCCGCGGCGAAGCGCACGAAATCGGGCGCCTCGTCGTCGTTGAGGCCGCGGATGACGACCGTGTTGACCTTGACCGGGGCCAGCCCGGCCGCCCGGGCCGCCGCGATCCCGGCCAGGACCCGCTCGAGCCCCGTCCTCCGGGTGATGGCCTCGAACCGGCCGGGCCGGAGCGTGTCCAGGCTGACGGTGACCCGCGTGAGCCCGGCCGCCTTGAGCTCGGCCGCGCTGGCGGCCAAGCTCAGGCCGTTGGTCGTCAGGGCCAGGTCGTCCGGCCCGAGCCCGGCCAGCAGCCGCACCAGCGCCGCGAGGCCCCGCCGGGCCAGCGGCTCGCCGCCGGTCAGCCGGAAACGGCGCACCCCGGCCGCCAGGGCCGCCCGGGCGATGACGGCGATCTCCTCGTAGGTCAGCAGATCGGCCATCGGCGCCAGCGGCACCCCCGCCTCGGGCATGCAGTAGACGCAGCGCAGGTCGCAGCGGTCCGTGACCGAGAGGCGGAGGACCTTAGGCCCGCTCAATGGCGTCTCCGGGGCGGACCGGGCCGCCGTTCAGGACCTCGCAGAAGATGCCGCGGGCCGGCATGATGCAGTCGCCGACCAGGTGATAGACGGCGCACTTGGTGTGGCAGTCCTTGCCGATCTGGCTGACCCGGAGACGGACCGTGCCGGCGACGACGAGCTCGTCCCCGACGCGGAGCGCCGCCAGGTCCAGGCCGCGCGTGGTCAGGTTCTCGGCGTACGCCCCCGGCCCGAGCTCGACGGCCGCGGCCGCCGCCGTCGCGGCGCCCAGCCGCTCCCGCTGGGCCTCGATGTCCTCGATGGCCAGCAGCGAGACCTGGCGGTGCCCGAAATCCCGGTGGGCGTCGCCCTCGATGCCGCGGCCGGCCGTCAGGACGGCGGACGGAACGGGGCGCTTGATCTGGCCTTTCTTGAGGCTGGTGTTGACGGAGACGACCGTGCCCGCCGCCCCGCCGGCGGCCCGGCTCACGCCCGTCTCCGGAAGACCCCGCTCTTGCCGCCGCTCTTGAAGTCGAGGCGCAGCCGCGCGATCTCGGCGCCGCGGTCCACGGCCTTGACCATGTCGTAGACCGTCAGGGCGGCCACGGCGGCCCCGGTCAGGGCCTCCATCTCGGCCCCGGTCTTGGCCTCGACGGCGACGCGGCAGCGGACGCGGACCCCGGTCTTCTCGATCTCCAGGTCGACGGCGACGTTGTCGAGCGGCAGGGGATGGGTCAGGGGGATGAGCTCGGGGGTCCGCTTGGCGGCCTGGATGCCGGCCAGCCGGGCGGTGTTGAGGACGTCGCCCTTGGCCAGCTCGTTCCGCCGGACCAGCCGGAGCGTCTCCGGCCCGAGCTTGACGAAGGCCGAGGCCGAGGCCTCGCGCCGGGTCACGGCCTTGGCCCCGACGTCCACCATCCGGGCCTTGCCCTTGCCGTCGACGTGGCTCAGCCCGGTCATGACGACCGCCCGTCCGCGAACAGGATCTCGACTTCCCGTCCCGCTTCGAGCCGGGAGGCCCCGGCCGGGACGACGATGAGGACCCGGCCGTGGACCATGGACCGCAGCACGCCGCTGCGCTGGTCCGGGTAGGGCGCCACTTTGAGGACAGGGCCCGGGCCGACCAGCCGGCCCCGCAGGAACTGCGTCCGGCCCGGCTTGACGGCGACGGCCTCGTCGAGGACCGCCCGGCCCGCCGGCGCGCCCGCCGCCGTCCGCCCCAGCAGCCGGTCGAGGGCCGGCCGGACGAAGAGCAGGAACGTCACCAGCGAGCTGGTCGGGTTGCCGGGCAGGCCGAAGACGAGCTGCCGGCCGCGGCGGCCGAAGAACACGGGCTTGCCCGGTTTGATGCGCACCTGCCAGAAAACGGGCCGGACCCCGGACGATCCGAGCCCGCCCTTGACCAGGTCGTAGTCGCCGACCGAGACCCCGCCCGAGAGAACGACGACGTCGGCGCCCTTGGTCCGGGCCAGCCGGGCGGCCAGCGAGGCGTCGCGGTCGCGGGCGATGCCCAGGTAAGACGCGTCGGCCCCGGCCTGCAGGGCCATGGCCGTCAGGGCCGGGCCGTTGGCGTTCCGGATCCGGCCGCGGCCCCGCAGCTCGCCCGGCTCGACGATCTCGTCGCCGGTGGCGATGACCGCCAGCCGCGGGCGCCGCGTGACCGGAACGCGGGCCTGGCCCGCCGCCGCCAACAGGCCGATCTCGGCCGGGCCGATAAGCGTCCCCTTGGCCAGGGCCAGATCGCCCTTCCCCAGGTCCTCGCCCAGAAGGCCGATGTTGTCGCCGGGCTTGACCTGGCGCCGGACCCGGACCGTCCGGCCGGCGGCCTCGGTGTCCTCGACCATGACGACCGCGTCCGCGCCGCGGGGCAGGGGCGCGCCGGTCATGATGCGCACGGCCTGGCCGGGTCCGACGGACCGCCGCGAGACGCGGCCGGCCGGCAGGTCCTCGAGGACCGCGAGCTCGACGACGGCGCGGCCCTGGCCCGGCGCCGCGGCGGCGGGGGCACGCGTGTCCTCGGCCCGCACGGCATAACCGTCCATGGTGGCCTTGGTGAACGGGGGGACCGCTTCGCGGGCCTTGACGTCCCGGGCCAGCGTGCGGCCCAGGGCCGCGGCCAGCGGCACGGTCTCGGCGGGCAGGGACTTGGCGGCGGCCAGGACCATCGCCAGGGCCTCGGCATATTCGATCATGGTTTGGAGCTTTCGGGCCCCGCGGAGCGCTCGCCGACGATCCGGACCGAGGCCGGCTCAAATGTTAGCAGAACCTCCCGGGAAAGAGAAATGCCGGCGCGCTCGAGCTCGGCCAGGGGGACCGTGGCCCGGAAGACGGTCTGGCCGGCGATCCGGACCAGGGCCGTGGCGGCGTCGGTCGTCTCCATGCGGCTGACCCGGCCGCGGAAGACGTTGGGGCCGTCCGGCGCCGCCGCGTCCCCGCTCCCGGCCGCGGAGACGCGGATGGCGGCCGGATCGATGACGCAGGTGACCCGGCCTTCGTACCGGCCGGCGGCGACGATCCCGAGGCCGGGCCGGACCTCGATCCGGCTCGTCCGGCCGTCGGTCGCGGCCAGGCCGCTGAAACAGTTCTCGTGGCCGAACTCGACCCGCCGGCCGTCGGAAAGATAGAGGATGCGCTCGGCCAGCCGCGAGGCCTGGGAGAAGTTGTGGGTCGAGAGGACGACCGTCGTGCCCCAGGCCCGGCCGGCGTCGCGCAGGACCGCCTCCATGCGCAGGCCGAGCGGGGCGTCGAGGTTGGCCGTCGGCTCATCGAGCAGAAGGGCCCTCGGCCGCAGGGCCAGGGCCCGGGCCAGGGCCACCCGTTGGGCCTGGCCGGCGCTCAATCCGGAAACGGGCCTTCGCTCCCAGCCGTCGAGCTCGACGAGGGCCAGGGCTTCGGCCCGCCGGCTCTCGATCTCGCCGTCGGGCAGCCGGCGCAGGCGCAGGCCGAAAGCGACGTTGTCGCCGACCGTCCCCTTGAACAGATAGGGATGGTGGGCGAGCAGGACCGCTTCCCGCCGGGCCGCGGCGGGGCCGTCGGCCGAAGCCCAGGGGTCGGCGCCGCGGAACTCGAGGCGGCCGCGCGACGGGCGCCGGAGAAAGGCCAGCAGCGTCAGCAGGGTCGTCTTGCCGGCGCCGTTCGGACCGACCAGGGCCAGGACCTCGCCTTCGCGGACCTCGAGGCCGTCGAGCTCGAGCGAGAACCGGGACGACGCCGGCCGGCCCGGATAGACATAGGCCAGGCCCTCGAGCCGGTAGAGGGAGCCGTCCGCGCCGCCGGCCATATCAGGACTCCTCGCCGCGGCCGCCCAGGCCGGTCTGGACGAGGGCGTTGATGCCCAGGGTGATGACCAGGAGCAGGGCTCCGAGGATGACGCCGTTGCGGAACTCGCCCTTGGCCGTTTCGAGGGCGATCGAGGTGGTGATGTTGCGGGTGGCGTAGCGGATGTTGCCGCCCAGCATCATGGCGATGCCGACCTCGGAGATGGCCCGGGCGAAGCCGGCCAGCACGGCCACGAGGAGCGGGAAGCGGGCCTCGCGCAGGACGATCCAGCCGGCCTGGCGCGGGCT
>CAZNPB010000046.1:0-25843 GCA_964574895.1 uncultured Eubacteriales bacterium | reverse complement strand
CCTTCCCCTTCGTCAGCAAGGTGGCCCGGACGAACTTCGTCGAGCTGGCCGTGGCGGCCATCATGGGCCGGCCCGTCCCGCCGCACAAGACGACCCTCGACCTGAACTACGTCGGGGTCAAAGCGCCGCAGTTCTCCTTCTCCCGGCTCAAGGGCGCGGACCCGGTCACCGGCGTGGAGATGGCCTCGACCGGCGAGGTGGCCTGCCTGGGCCGGGACGTCCACGAGGCCTACCTCAAGGCCATCCTGGCCACGGGCTTCACCCTGCCCAAGAAGAACATCCTGCTGACGGTCGGCGGCGAGGAGTCCAAGGGCCGCTTCCTCGGCGCGGCCCAGACGCTGGCCGGGCTCGGCTACCGCATCTTCGCCACCGACAAGACCTCGGCCTTCCTGCAGGCCAACGGCGTCCGCTGCACGCGCCTGTTCAAGGTCCACGAGCGCCGCGGCCCCAACATCCGCGACTATATCGCCGGCCGCAGGATCGACCTCGTCGTCTCCATCCCCAATCCGGCCAAGCGGGTCGAGTACAACTCGGCCTACAAGCTGAGGCGGCTGGCGGTGGATTTCTCGATCCCCATCCTGACCAACCTCCAGGCCGCCGACCTCTTCGTCCAGGCCCTGGCCGCCAAGAAGCCGGCCGATCTCGAGGTCAAGCACTGGGCCGAGTACGAATAGCCGGCCGCTCCTTTCGGATCCGCACGCCTTCAGGCCCAGGCCCGAAAGGCATGCGGCGGGAGGACCGGAGGGAGATGCGGCCTACCAGCCCCAGCGGATCCCCGTCCAGACGCTCCGGCCCGGGCCGTCGATGCCCGAGCCGTGGGTGCGGTAGGCCTCGTCGAAGACGTTGGATAATCCGGCGGTCCATTGAACGCGGCCCCGTCGCCATTGGGCCGCCAGATTGACCACCTGCCAGCCGGGGGTCCCCCCCGCGGGGATGCGGTGGTCGGCGATGTCCCCGGACGAGAGCCGGTCCTGCTTGGCCGCGAAGATCCATTCGGCGGTTATGACGACGGCCGCGCCGGGATGGTAGTCGGCTCGGACCCGCCCGTTCAAGGGGGGGATGCGCCGCAGGGGCTCGTCGGCGTCGATGTTCTGCCCGAACGTGTAGGTCACATTGAACGCCGCGCGGAAGCGCCGGCCGATCTCGCCTTGGGCCTCCGCTTCGACCCCCCGGACATACGCGCGCTGGGCATTGGCCTTTTGATAGACCCTTTCGCTCCCGTAGTAAGGGCTCCCGAGATAGGTCGACTCGACCCGGACGATGAGATCCTGGAGCCTGGTGCGGTAGACGTAGAGGGCCCAGGCCCGGCGGCGGCCTTTTGACTTGACCCCGGCCTCCACGGTCGTGCCGTATTCCGGCCGCAGTCCCGGGGCAGGAACCTCGATCCCGTAGTCGAAGAGGCCGAAGGTGCTGAGGTCGTTGATGTTCGGGGCCCGGAAGGAGCGGCTGAGGTTGAAGACGGCGTGGAGCGTCCCGCTCACCCGATAGAGCGCGGAGAAGTGTCCGGCCAGGGCCGCCGGGGATATCGAGGCGTCGCCGAAGAGCGCGTCCCGGGCCCGGATGAGGACGAAGTCGCAGCGGACCCCGGCCCTCAGCCCGAAACGCCGGACGTCGAGGCTCTGGGCGTGATAGACCGCGAGGTCGAGCGCTTTGGCCCGGTCGGGGTAGAGCCCCCGTTTCTCGACCGTCGTCCCGGCGGCCAGGTCCGTCTCTTCGGCGGCGCTCCGGACGGTGTCCGCATAGAGATCGACGCCCGTGGTCAGGCTCCACGCGCTGCGGGGCTCGCTCCGGAGCCGGAATTGGAGGCCCAGGGTCGTCACGCGGTCGCGTTCGGCGACCACGAGGTCGCTGGCCTCCCTTTGCCGTTCCCGCCCCTCGTCGGACTCCTGCCAAGAGACGGTCGCCTCGATCTCGCGCCAAAGGGGCTTCGAGGAGAAGGCGTTCAGTCTCGCGTACGACAAACGCCTTTCCTGCGGACTGAAGACGTAGCGCGCGTAGCCGCGCTGGGCCACCTGGTCATAGGCCGGCACCTCGGGCTGCCGGAAGGTCTGGAAGGCCGCGGTGAGCAGGAGGTCGTCGCTCAGCTTGAACAGGCCTTTCAGGTTCGCCGCGGTCTCGTCGTAGCCGCTGGGGGACTGGACGCCGATGCCGCCTCCGGCCCGGAGGTCGCCGAACGAGCGCAGCGAGAAGCCGCCGATGAGACCCCATCGCGGAGTCCGGAGCCTGAGGTCCAGCCGGCCGGACGATTCCAGGCCGCCGCCGGCGAGCTTGCCGCGCCCGGCGGCGTGGAACTCGGTCCCTGCCGCGGCCAGCCCCGGCGAGGCGGAGAGCAAGTGCAGGGTGCCGCCGACGGCGTCACTCCCGTAGAGGGTCGAGCCGCCGCCGCGCAGGACCTCGATCCGGTCGAGGGAATAGGGGTCGATGGTGTTGATGTATTGGTTGGGCCCGTAGCGGAAGGTCGCGTTGTTCAGGCGGATCCCGTCGACCAGGGTGAGGACCTGGTTGCCCGTCAGGCCGCGCACGAAGGGCGACCCGCCGCCATGGTTCGTTTTCTGAAGCCAGACGCCTGGCGCCTCCGGGAGCATCTCCGGCACGGTCCTGGGCCATTGTCCGGCCAGGTCGCGGGCCGCGAGCGCGTTCACGGCGGCCGGCGATCCGAAGGAGGCTTCGAGGCCGCGCTCGGCCGTGACCGTGATCTCCTCATGCAGGGTCAGGCGGGTCGGCTCGAGCAGGACCTCGAGCTCGGCCGTCTCCCCCGGACCGACCTCGACGCCGATCTCGCGGCTGACAAGCCCGGTCCGCTGGAACCGCAGGATGTAGCGGCCGGCCGTCAGCGAGGGAATGACAAACGCGCCGTCGGGCCCGCTGAGGGTCTCGGGCCGGGCGGGCGAGACGGTGATGAGGACCTCGGAGGCGGCCTCGCGCCCGGGAGCCAGGAGCGTCCGGCCGCGGATAGCCCCGCTCTCGAGGCCGGCCAGCGCGGCCGGCAGCAGCGCGGCGGCCAGCGCACAAGCTGCGATCGTTCGGGCCGTTGGGTGCATCGGTGTTCGCCGGTCTGCGGGCCGCGGGACCCGGAGCGCCGATGGTAGCGGAGGCCGGAGGGCCTGTCAATGCGGCCGCGGCCGGGCGGGGACTCCTTCTCAACATTGGGGGCCGAGGAAGTATGCCTGGACGGCTCGCCGCTGAATGCGACTGGCACGTTTCTTGCGGTTCTCGAAGCGCTCCGGCATTCGATCCCGGCGGCGCGCGCGTTGCGGCCGGCCGCGAGGTCCCGTTTCGGAGGAAGGAAGGCATCCTTTGGGCAAAGCCGGCCTCTTTATGGGGCTCTTCCTGACGGCTGGCCTGCTGGGACTTCCGCGTTATGCGCGTGTGAGCGGGCGGGCCATGGCGGGCGGCCCGCCGCAGGCCCGGTCCCAAGCGGCGCCGGTCGTGGGCTCGAGGGCCGGCGAACGGCGTGAGGTCGACGGCCTGGCGCTGCGCTGGTGCCCGCCCGGCCGCTTTCGCATGGGCAGCCCGCCCTCCGAGCCGAACCGGCGGCCCGATGAGGCGCAGGTCGAGGTGACGTTGACCCGGGGCTTCTGGATGGGCCAATACGAAGTGACGCAGGGTCAATGGAAGCGGGTCGTCGGGGCCTTGCCGGGAGGGGCCGGCGGCGAGGGCGACGATCTCCCGGTCCATTCCGTCAACTACGCGGAAGCCGGGGAGTTCTGCCGCCGGTTGACCGAGCGGGCCCATGGATCCGGTGAGCTGCCGAGGGAGTGGGAATTCCGCTTGCCCACGGAAGCTCAATGGGAATACGCCTGCCGGGCGGGGACGACGACGGCGACGGCGTTCGGCGACAAGCTCGCCACGAGCCAGGCGAACTTCGCCGGGAAGCCGTACAACGGGGCCGAAGAAGGGCCCGTCTTGGGCCGGGCCGCGCCGGTCGGCCGCTATGCCCCCAATGCCTGGGGCCTGCACGACATGCACGGCAACGCTTTTGAGTGGTGCCGGGATTGGTACCACTCCCGGCTGCCCGGCGGCGCCGATCCGGACCTGTCGTCGGTCAGAGGCGCGATGAACCGGGACGGCACCTATTCGCGTGTTCGCCGCGGCGGCGCCTGGAACGACGAGGGGATGTACTGCCGTTCCGCGTTCCGGCTCCGGTACGAGCCCGAGCGGCGGTCCGATCACATCGGCTTTCGCGTCGCGGCCGGGCCGAGATAGCCGGGCCAAGGAAGAAGGGGGCGGTGCTTCCCGTCCCGCTTTCCGGCCTTGTCCCCGGCCGCCCGGTCGTCTATAATCCGATCAGGGTGAACCCAGCATGCGCATGACGCGAACCGTCCCCGTCGTTATGGCCATCCTCGTCCTCTTCTGCGCCCTCGCGGCCTCGCCGGCCGCCGGGCAGGCCCGGGCGACCAAGATCCGGATCACGGCCGAGCAGGCCAATCTCCGGGAGAAGCCGGACATCGGCAGCTCGATCGTCCAGCAGATCCCCGAGGGCTCGGTCCTCGAGGCCGACAAGAAGGAGGGCGAGTGGTATTTCGTCCGCTACGCCCTGGAGGACGGCGGCGTCATCGGCGGCTGGATCCACGAGAGCCTGGTCGAGGTCGTCGAGACGGCCGCTCCGGCCGTCGAGCGCGGCCGAAAGACGACGGAGCGGCCCGCGGACCGGCCGGCGGACGAAGCCGCCCGGCGGCCCCGCCGGGGGCCGAAGCTGCCGCCGCTCGAGTTCCGTTCGGGGACGGTGCCGCTCGAGTTCTCCTTCTCCCTGGGGGCCGGCACGCTGGCGCCCCGCGATCTCAACGACGGGACCCGCGGTTTCGCCGACTGGGCCGCCGCCGAGGCCGGCGTCGCGTCGCCGGGGGGCGCCCAAACCCTGCAGTCGGCCATGGTCATGGGCTTCGAGCTCGCCTACCGGCTCACGGCCCGATGGACGATCGGCCTGGGCGCCGATTTCGGCCGGGGCGCCAACGGGGGCGAGCTCGATCTCGTCGGGACGGGCCTGACCGGGACGGTGACCACCAAGCCCTCGGTCCGCATCGTGCCCTTCAAGATCGGGGCCCGCTTCTACCCCGGGGCGGGCTTCTACGCCCGGGCGGCCGTCGGCCTCTACGCCGTCAAGGCCGGCTATCTCTACCGCCGCGGCGGCGCCGACGTCTGGGAGCAGTGGAAAGGGTCGGCCTCCACGTCCGGCCTGGGCGGCGAGGCGGCCTTCGGCGGCGAATGGGACATCGCCCCGCGGACGCTCTTTTTCGCCGAGGCCGGGCTGCGCCTGGGCGGCTTCGACGGGCTGACGGGCGAGAACGTCTACACGAATTCGGACCGCCTGTCGGTCCGCGAGCCCGGCCGGCTCTACTATTTCCGGCGCCCGGCCGGCGAGGCCGGCGACCAGCCGATCGTCCTCGTCCAGGGGACGGAACCTTCCGGGGAGGGCATTTCGGAAGTCCGGCAGGCCCGCGTCAACATCTCCGGCCTGGTCGTCCGGGTGGGCGTCCGCTACCGGTTCTGAAGCGGGCCGGTCAGAGCCGGATGACCCGCAGGGCGGCGTCGATATACTCGTCGGGCAGGCCGCACTCCCTAGCCCCGTCGATAACGATCCTCTCGTAATCCGGATGCGGCTTGCCCAGGGAGCGGCCCGTCCGGAAATAGGTCATGGCCCGGTCGATCGCCCCCTGCCGGTCCAGGACCTCGACCTCCCGGTGCTCGTAGCTCCGCGGATAGCCTTCGAAGGCGTCGAGGGTCAGGCGGTCGCGCTCGGTGATCTCGTAGAGGGCCCCCCAGACGCTCTCGGCGGCGGAGGGAACGATATTGCCGACGGGGCCGCCCCAGGCGAGCGAGAAGCCGTCGTAGACGAACCGGAAGCCCTCGACGCGGGCGGCCTTCAGGAAGCGGCTGGACGGGCACCATCTTTTCATCTGGGCCTGATTCATGTTCGACGCGTAGGCGAAATACCGCACGGCCGCCTCCTTCCGCGCCGGGCTCCGTCGCTCGGCTCCGATTATAGACCGCGTGCCGGCCGGGGGCCATATCCCGGTCGGGAGGCCGGTCAGCGGTTCAGAACGGCGATCTCCAGGACCGGATTGACCTCGTGCCAGCCCCGCCCGGGCTGGGCGTCGAAGCGGGCCCGGCCGTAGACCCGGACCCGGTTCCCTTCGCGGGGGATGGTCAGGCCGCGGACGTCGAGGACCTCGCAGATGACGAACGGCTCCGGTTCGCCGGGGCCCTCGGCGATCTTGATGTGGAGCGTCCGCTCCTCCTCGTCGAAATAGACGTTATGGACATAGCCTTCGGTGACGACGCGGCTGTGGGCGTCCTTGACGAACTCGCTGATGGCGACCGGCGTGAAGCCCCCGGCGGAGGGCCGGTCCGGGAGGGCGGCCGTGGCCCCGCGCCGGCCGAACGAAGGCCCGCCCATGATCAGGACGAACGCGGCCAGACCGGCGGCGGCCAGGACGGCCGGGACAGCCCAGGCCGGCCGAACGGGCCGGGCGGCGGGGCGGCCGGGCCACAGCGCCTCGAAAGCCGGCCAGCGGGCCGGCGCGGGCGGCCCGAGGCGGCCGAGCCGGCGGCCGGCCTCGTGCCCGTCACGCACCCGGTCGAAGGAGGCCCGGCAGTCCCGGCAGCCCGCCAGGTGCCGCTCGAGCTTCCGGGCCCGGACCGGCCGGAGGCCGCCCTCGAGGGCCGGGAGGAAGTCGCGGCGCCGGAAGCGGCAGGCCAGGCTCATGGGCGCTCTCCGGAGCGGCGGACGAGGGCGCCGAGCTCCGCCAGGGCCCGATTCAGCCGGGACGCGACCGTCCCGGGCGGGCAGCCGAGCACCCGGCTCATCTCGACATAGGACAGGTCCTCCTGGTATTTCAGGACGATCACCTCGCGCATTTTGGGGGGCAGGTCGCGGACGGCGCGCCGAAGGGCGTCGCCGCCGGCCGGCCCGTCCTCGGGGACGCCCCCGTCCGCGGCTTCATAGGGGCCGCCCAGGATCTCGTCGAGCGGCACGACGGGCACGGACCGCTTGCGGAAATGGCTCCGGCTCTCGTTGCAGGCGATGCGGTAGATCCAGGTGTACAGGGAGGAACGGAAGCCGAACCGGGGCAGGCCGCGGAAGACCTTCATGAAGACGTTCTGCAGGACGTCCTGGGCCTGGAGCGGATCGCCGACCAGGGACAGGACGATGCCCCACACGGGCTCCCGGAAGGTCCGGTAGATCTCGCGGCAGGCGTCCTCGTCGCCGCTCCGGGCGGCCAGGACGAGGCGGCGGTCCCGGTCCTCCGGGACGACCCGGGCCAGCGCCTCTTCGCGGGAATAATCGGGGGGCACCCCGCTACTTTATGACCGTCTCGAAGGCGGTGTCAAGACGACGACGCCGGCGGCGGCGCGGCCATCTCTCCATCCGCGGCCAGGGCCGCCTCGAGATCATGCGCCCCGACGGCCGAATGATCGCTCGGCGTCAAGATCCGTCTCCTTGACGCCGGGACCCCGTCCGGCTATTCTAGAAAGGGTATTTTCAATGCCGATCAACGCCTCGCTTCTGGCCATCCTGGCCTGTCCGCTGTGCCAGGCCGACGTCCGCCTGACGGCCGACGACAAGGGCCTGAAGTGCGTCGCCTGCCACCGCGTCTACCCGATCAAGGACGACATCCCGGTCATGATCGTCGACGAGGCCGTCGTCGAACCCGACCGGGCCGTCAAGGCCTGACCATGTGCGGCGTCATCGGCCTCTGGGGCAACGGCCCCGTGATACGGGACCTGTACCAGGGCCTCCTGGCCATCCAGCACCGCGGCCAGGATTCGGCCGGGGTCATCACCTTCGACGGCCGCTTCCACACCAAGAAGGGCAACGGCCTCGTCCACGACATCTTCACTCCCGAAGCCGTCGAGCACCTGCGCGGCCCGATCGGCATCGGCCACACCCGCTATCCGACGATCGGCGGCGGCGGCAGCGAGGACGCCCAGCCCTTCCAGCTCAACTCGCCGTTCGGCATCATCATGGCCCACAACGGCAACGTGGCCAACTACCGGGAGCTGCGCGACGAGCTCTACGAGGACTCGCACCGCCTGCTCAACTCCGATTGCGACCTCGAGATCCTCCTCAACTTGTTCGCCGAGTCGCTGGCCCGCGAGAAGACCAAGGACCTGGCCCCCGAGCACATCTTCCGGGCCGTCGAGGCGGTCTACGCCAAGGTCCGGGGCGGCTATTCGGTCGTGGCCTACATCGCCGGCCAGGGGATGGTGGCCTTCCGCGATCCCTTCGGCATCAAGCCCCTAGCCTACGGCGTCCGGCGCGACGGCCTCCTGCCCTCCTACGCCTTCGCCTCCGAGACGGTCAGCCTGAACATCATGAACTTCGGCGACATCCGCGACGTCGAGGCCGGCGAGGTCGTCTTCATCGACAAGTCGCGGACCCTGCACCGCAAGCACGTCCGCCGGGGCTGCCTTTCGCCCTGCCTCTTCGAGTGGGTCTACTTCGCCCGGCCGGACACCTTCATCGACAAGGTCAACGTCTACAAGTGCCGGGTCAACCTGGGCCGCTCTCTGGCCGCCGACATCCGGCGGCGCAAGCTGGACATCGACGTCGTCGTGCCCGTGCCCGACTCGGCCCGCGACGCGGCCATCGAGATCGCCCGCAAGCTCGACCTGAAATACAGCGAGGCCCTGGTCAAGAACCGCTACATCGGCCGGACCTTCATCATGCCCGCCGACGAGAAGCGCAAGAGCTCGGTCCGCCAGAAGCTCAACCCCATCGCCTCGGAAGTCCGGGGCAAGAGGGTCCTCCTGGTCGACGACAGCATCGTCCGGGGCAACACCTCCCGGGCCATCGTCGAGATGCTCCGCGAGGCCGGGGCCAAAAAGGTCTATTTCGCCTCGTACTCGCCGCCGCTCCGCCATCCCTGCGTCTACGGCATCGACATGCAGACCAAGACCGAGTTCGTGGCCCAGGACGCCGACGAGGCCGCCGTGGCCAGGAAGATCGGGGCCGACAAGGTCATCTACCAGTCGCTCGACGCCCTGAAGAAGGCGGTCCGGCAGGAGAACCCCAAGATCAAGAACTTCTGCGCCGCCTGCTTCGACGGCATCTACCCGACCGGCGACATCACCCCGGACCTGCTCGAGGACATCGAGGCCGACCGCAAAGAGGCCCGGGAAGCCCAGCTCGAGCTCAATATCTGACCCGGCCGGCCGGCCCCGTCAACGGGACCGCGCCCGGGCCCTCCGCCACCATTCCCCGTTGGCCCTGTACCAGGCCGCCGTCCGCGCCAAGCCGGCCTCGAACGGCGTCTTCGGCGCCCAGCCCAGAGCCCGGATGAGTCCCGAATCCATGGCGTAGCGGCGGTCGTGGCCGGGCCGGTCCGGGACGAACGTCAGCAGCTCCCGGGGCGCGCCGACGGCCTTCAGGACGAGGCCGGCGACGTCGAGGGCGGTCCTCTCTCGCCCCGCGCCGACATTGTAAACGGCGCCGGCGGGGCCGTGACGCAGGGCCGCCTCGACGGCCCGGACGAGGTCGTCGACGTAGAGCCAGTCCCGGACGCTCGCCCCGTCGCCGTAGAGCGGCAGGGGCCGGCCTTCGAGGGCGTTGGTCAAGCAGAGCGGCACGAGCTTCTCGGGGAACTGGGCCGGGCCGTAGGCGTTGCACGGCCGCAGGACGACGACCGGCAGGCCAAAGGTGACGTGGCAAGCCCGGGCCAGGTGGTCGCCGCCGGCCTTGCTCGCGGCGTAGGGCGAGGACGGGGCCAGCGGATCGGTCTCCCGGGCCGGCCGGCCGGTCCGGCTGCCGTAGACCTCGTCGGTCGAGACGTGGACGAAGGCCTCGACCCCCGGAGCGGAGCGGACGGCGTCGAGCAGCGTGTACGTGCCGTGGACGTTGGTCAGGACGAACTCGCCGGCGTCGTGGATGGAGCGGTCGACGTGGGTCTCGGCGGCGAAATGGACGACGGCCTGGGCCCGGGCGGCCAGGCGCCGGACGAGCGCCCGGTCGCGGATGTCGCCGAGGACGAACTCGTGCCGGGGGTCGTCCCGGACGTCGCGGAGGTTGTCGAGGTCGCCGGCGTAGGTCAGCTTGTCCAGGTCGATCACCCGGGTCGTCGGGTGGCCGGCCAGGATGTGCCGGACGAAGTGGCTGCCGATGAAGCCGGCCCCGCCGGTCACGAGCAGGGTCTTGCCGTCGAGCGTCCGTTCGGTGCTCATAGCCGTCCTTTCCGCGTCAGATCCCCGGCCCGCCCAGGAAGTCGAGCGACCGGCCGATGGCGCCCAGGCCGACGGAGACGCGGACCTGGGTGTCGGCCTTGGCCCGGTAGTAGAAGGCCCGGAAGTCGATCAGGATGTCGAGGCATTGGTAGTGGTAGGTCGCCTGGGCCCCGGTGTAGAGGAGCTTGTGGTCCTTGATGTTGTAGTCGGCCTTGAGCTGGAGGTCGACGTCCAGCCCGCGGAGCCGCACCCCGCCCAGGGCCCCGATCTGGTCGCGGTTGTAGAGGGCGATCAGGGCCGGGTCGGCCCCGGCCACCCAGGCGTTGGAGCTCTTGAACCAGGTCAGGGTGACGAACTCGCCTGCGGCCTTGGAGCCGGCCGTGGCGCTCAACCGCAGGCTGGACAGGGTGTCGTAATAGGTGTTGTAGCCGGCTGACGCGTCCAGGCTGAACTTGGCCCGGGGATAGAACCGCAGGGTGCCCGTGATCTCGGAAAAGCGCGGCGGCCGGCCGTCGACGGGGAAGATGGACAGGGGCCCGTCCTCCGGCGAGAAGTAGTAGGTCTGGCCCAGGCCGAGCGAGAAGACCTCGACCGACCGGTCGCCGGCGCCCTTGAAGAGGAAGCGGCCGGTGACCCCGTAGCTCATCTGGTGGTAGCGGAAGAAGCCGTAGTTGGTGACGATGCGGTCGCTGTCGTTGGTCGGGCTCTCGTAGGAGTAGGTGACATAGGGCTCGATGATGTTCTTGAGCCGGGCCCGGCCGCGCCGGCCGTAGAAGAGCCGGTAGAAGACCGGGCCGACGATCTCGATCGTGCCGGTGAAGCTGCGGGTGAAGAGCGGCTCGTCGACGATGGCGCCCGACCCGGCCGGATCGAGGGTCTGGCCATAGTAGTTGAGGTGGGCGGTCGCCGTCGTCGTGGCCGTCAGCCAGGGGATCGAGGAGAACGGGACGCTCAAGGACGGGCTGACCGTCAGGCGGGTCGAGCGCTTCTCGGTGCCGGCCTCGTACTGGGACTTCCAGCCGTACTGGGTCCGGCCCATGGACGCGGCCAGGGAGAAATGGACCGGGGCGAAGAGCCGGGTCTTGAAGACGTTGAAGGTGATCTGCGGCAGCTGGGTCGAGACGTTGGAGTCGTCGAGCTGGGAGAAGTAGGTCTCGAAGCGCGAGGCCCGGGCGCTCAAGTTGAAGCGCCGCCAGGACCGGGTCAGGAAGGCCTGGGACTGCCGGGTGTAGGACACGGCCCGCTCGAAGGAGTTGTCGAACTCGCGCTGGAAGGTGAACGAGGTCTGGTAATCGACGCTGGCCACCAGGGAGAACCCGAGGGGCAGGGCCTGGGTGTGGTTGAGGCGGACGATCGAGGAGCTGCCCGGCCGGCTGCCGTCGTCCTGCCGCTTGTACATGAAGTAGTAGAGGTCGAGGTTGCCCTTGGTCCCGCCGGGAAAGAGGTAGCGGTATTCGAGGCCGGCGCCCGTGCCGCGCTTGGCGTAGATATCGACCCCGGCCGTCAGGTCCATGTTCGGGGCCATGGCCCAGTAGAAGCTCTGGGTCAGGGCCAGGCCCTTCTCGCCGGCATAGCCGAACTGCGGCGTCAGGAAGCCCGTGGCCCGGTCCTTGAGCGGGTAGCGCAGGTACGGCAGGTAGAAGACGGGCACGCTCTTGATGCGGACGACGGCGTCCCACATTTGGACGTACTCGCCGGCCCGGAGCCGGGCCCGGGACAGGCCGAAGCTCCAGCGCGGATTGGGCTGGGTGCAGGCGGTCAGGCGGGCCTTGGTCAGGGCGTAGACGTCGGCCTGCTCCCGTTCGAGGGTCTCGGCCTCGAACAGGATGGACGGCTGGACCAGGCCCGAGGCCCGCTCGATTGTCCCCCGGCCGGTCTCCAGATTGTAGAGGGCCCCTTCGGCCCGGATGACCTCGCCGCCCGTCTGGACGACGACGTTGCCTTCGGCCCGGACGTCCTTGGTCCCGAGGTCGTATTCGACCCGGTCGGCGAAGATCAGGACGTCGCCGTAGCGGACTTCGACGTCGCCGGCGGCGTAGACGCGGTCGCCGTCGCGCTGCTGGGTCCGGGAGACGATCCGGACCTCGGTCGCGGCGGACTGGACCGCGGCCGGGGCCGGCGCCGCGGGGGGGGCGACGGTCTGCCCGGAGGACCAGGCCGGCGCCAGCAGGGCCGCCGTCAGGCAGACCGCGACGGCCGGGCAGGGGCGGAACGGCCGGTGAAGACCAGACTCCATCGGCTGATTTGTAGCACAGGGTTTCGGGAGAAGCAAACCTAGGGCTTCGGGTCGTCCTTCAGCTCTTTTCTCAGCGCCCGCAACAGGCTCAAGAGCCCCGAGACGACGCCGAGGACGGTGAAGATGAGAAGCAGCCAGGGCCCGGTGCCGAGCCAGCGGTCGAGGAAATAGCCCATGAACAGGCCCACGGCGATCGAGGACGGCAGCATCAGGCCGATCGACGTCAGTTCGGCCAGCCGCCGGAAGTCCGGGCCCCGGGGCTTGTCCTCCATCAGGCCGTCTCCTTTCGCCGGCCGGCGGCCGGCCGCTTCGCCGGGGCCTCGGCCCCGTCCACCCAGGCCCCGCCCTCGTTGATCAGGGCGTTCCAGCCGAAGCCGAAGGCGAAGGCCAGGCAGAAGAGCCGGAAGAAGGCCTCGAAGGTCGGGGCGGCGGCGCCGGCCTCGAACTTGGGAAAGAGGACCAGGGCCAGGATGAGCCCGATGGCCAGCGAGGCCAGGGCCGAAAAGAGATAGCGGCGGCTGAAACTCCGGACCGTCCCGTCCTTGACCTTGCGCAGCCAGGGCAGGATCGTCCGGGCCAGGATGCCGGCCAGGAGCCCCGCGAATTTGACCACGAATTCCGTCGACATGGCGTCTGTCCCTCCCCGGGCGCGCCGCCGTCGCCGGCCCTATTCTCAAAGAGGCGCCGGGGGATGTCAAGGCGGCGGCCCATCCCTTAATACGGAATTGACCGGCGGTCGGCCCGGCGTGCTATAATCCGGCTGTCATGACCATCGCAACGCCGGGCGGAGCCGACGAGCGCTTTCTGCGCCGGATCCCGTACGAGATCGCCGGGCTGGCCGCCCTGCTGGCCGTCCCGGCGGGCCTGCTCTTCGGCCCCGCGACCGGGCTGGTCTTCCTGGCCGGCGGCCTCTTCTCGGCCCTCGGCTTCCTCTGGCTCAAGCAGTCGCTGACCCGCCTGCTGGCCAAGGGCCAAAAGGGGGCGCAGCGCTCCGGCATCCTCCTCTACGCCCTCCGGCTCGTGTTGATTTGCGCCGTTTTTTGCCTTATAATCCTCGTCTATCCGAAGAAGATCCTGGCCTTCGTCGCGGGCTTCTCCGCGATCGTGCCGGTCACGCTGATCGAGGCCGTCCGGGCTCTTCTTGGCGCGAAAAAATGGAAGGATTAGAACACAGCCTCTGGATCGTCGAGGCCTTCAACCGCGTCTTCGGCCCGCCCGTCGCCGCGCTGCTCGGCCTCTTCGGCCTCAAGATCGATCCTTTTCGCGCCGTGCCCGATTTCCTGGTCATGGTCATCCTGGTGGCCATCCTGGTCCCGGTCCTGCTGCGGCTCCTGGCCCGCCGGCCGGCCCTGGTGCCGACCAGGCGCCAGAGCGTGGCCGAGATGATCGTCCAGCTGTTCACCGGCATCGTCGTCGAGGCCGTCGGCCCGGAAGGCCGCAAGTACGTCCCGGTCGTCGGCTCGGTCGGCATCTTCATCTTCGCCAGCAACATGATCGGCCTCATCCCCGGCCTGATGTCGCCGACGAGCAAGCTCAACGTCACCGTCGGCTGCGCCCTGGTCGTCTTTTTCTACTATCACGCCATGGGCGTCAAATCGCAGGGGCTCAAGTACTTCAAGCACTTCCTGGGCGAGGTCCCGGCCATGGCCCCGCTGATGCTGCCGATCGAGATCATCAGCCACTTCTCCCGGCCCGTCTCCCTGTCGATGCGGCTCTTCTGCAACATCTTCGCCGAGGAGCTGCTGATCGTCATCATGGCCTCGATCTTCCCGCTCCTGCTGCCGCTGCCCTTCATGGCCCTGTCCATCTTCACCTCGGTCATCCAGGCCTACGTCTTCGTCCTGCTGTCTTGCATCTACATCGCGGGCGCCGTCGCCCATGAACAAGAGCACTCAAAGTAAAGGAGCCCCCCATGTCCAAGAGAATCAAAGCCTTCGGTTTGATGGCCTTCGGCCTGGCCCTGACGGCCCTGCCGGTCCTGGCCCAGGAAGGCGGCGCGGCCGAGCTGGCCAAGCCCCGGGCCGACCTGTTCAAACTGTCGCTCATCGTCGGCGGCGCCGTCATCAGCCTGGCCGTCATCGCCGGCGCCATCTGCCAGTCCCGGGCCATCTGCTCGGCCTGCGAAGGCATCTCCCGCAACCCGTCCGGCGCGCCGGCCATCCGCGGCCTGCTCATCCTGGGCCTGGTCCTGATCGAGACCCTGGTCATCTACGCCCTGCTCATCACCATCATCATCCTGATGGTCCAGTGGGGGAAATACGTCTAAGGCCGCGGCCCGGGGGCCGAGGTCCTTCAGACCCCGGAGCGGATGACGCGCTCGACGCTGTCGTTGTTCGCCGCGTCCTTCAGGCGCTTTAACGGGGACAAGTGTTGGACCTCGGCCATCGTCATCTCGTATTTCTCGCTGCTCTGCTCGGTCCCCCTGATCGCCCTGTTCTTCGCCGCCGCGGGGCGGTTCCTGGGCGACACGGAGATGGCCCTGCGGAGCCTGAACATCTTCACCGACGAGTTCTTCGCCCGGCTCGACCCCGGCTTCTTCAAGAGCTTCCAGGGCCTGACCGAAGCCGCGGGCGACCTGGGCCTGTTCGGCATCGTCGGCTCGCTCGTCTCGGCCTCGTTCCTGTTCTCGAGCCTGATCAACGCCATCAACCAGATCTTCCGGACGACCTACCACCGGTCGTTCCTCTACAACCGGCTGATCGAGGCCCTGATGATGGGCGTGGTCGGGATCTTCATGCTCTTCTCGCTGGCCATGACGGCCGCCTGGACGGCCATCGGCCGGACGCTGGAGAAGAGCGACCTGGCCGTGGCCACCCTCAATCCCGAGGCCCTGGCGGCGGTCAACAACGTCTTCCTGAAGTACCTGATCCCCTACTTCCTGACCTTCCTGATGTTCTTCATCCTGTACAAGTTCACCCCCGAGGTCAAGGTCCACACCCGGGCCGGGGTCATCCCGGCCCTCATCGCCGCCCTCATTTTCGAGGTCTTCAAGCGCGCTTTCGCCTTCTACGTCGTCCATTTCTCGGCCGTCGGCATCGTCCTGAGCAAGATCCTCCAGGGCACGCTGACCTCGGTGCTGTTCTTCGTGCTCTGGGTGACCTCGTCGATGGTCATCCTGCTCTGGGGCGCGGAGCTGGCCGCTCTGCTCAACGAGAAGTACGACGCGATAGCGGCGGCGAAGGCCGGGCGGACCGCTCCCCCCGCGATCAAGCCGGCTTAAAGGGACGGGCCCGGGGACATGTCCCTCGGGGTACGTGTCCCCGTTTCGATTCAGACGTGCTTGGCGATGGCGTCGAGGAGCTTGGCCTTGGGCAGGACGCCGACCAGCTTTTCCTTGACCTCGCCGCCCTTGAACAGGATCAGGGTCGGGATGGCCATGATGCCGTAGGTCTGGGGCGTCTGGGGATTGTCGTCCACGTTCATCTTGACGACCTTGAGCTTGCCGGCCTGGCCGGCGGCGATCTCCTCGACCACGGGGCCGATCATCATGCAGGGGCCGCACCAGGCAGCCCAAAAGTCCACCAGCACGGGCAGGTCGGACTTGAGGACTTCGGCGTCGAAGCTGGCGTCGGTTCCGGTCAGAATGGCGTCGGACATGGGGGGCTCTCCAATTCCTAGTACTTTGATAGTGTATGAGCTTTCATGATAGCGGCGGGCCGGAAGATTGTCAAGGGTTCGCTCAGGCCGGATCCCCTTTCTTGACAGGCCCGATCAAAAACCCCAAAATCCCATGTGTTGGGTTTGTCCTGGCCAAAAGGAACCGGCCATTAGCTTTGTCATGACGTCCACCCGGGAAGGGGCCTAGGTTGGAGGTGTCGATGCGAAAAGTCGGTGCCCTGGTATTCGTGTTATCCCTCTGGCCACTTCTTTCGTCCTGCCAATCCGAAGACCGGTCCTCCGACATCCGAGTGACGATGGCGCCGGGCTCCGCCAGCGTGGTCGTCACCCAATCGGTCCAATTCACGGCCAAGGTCTTCAATGCCGGTAACCCAGGGATTATTTGGAGCCTGGCCGGCGCCGGATGTTCGGGCGCTTCCTGCGGCACGATCGACAGCGATGGGCTCTATACGGCTCCCGACGCGACGCCCGACCCAGCCACGGTGATCGTCAAGGCCACTTCCGCCGCAGACCCCAGTCGATCAGCCAGCGCTACCGTCACCATCTTGGGCTCTCCGGATTCGTGGTGCTGGGTGTCCGGCAGCGACGGGCGTTATCAGGCCGGCTCCTACGGGACGCAGGGCGTTCCCGCCGCGTCCAATGTTCCCGGGTCCCGGATCCGTACGGCGTCCTGGATGGACACCCAGGGGCGCCTATGGCTTTTCGGCGGAGAAGGGGCGGATTCGGACGGCTACATTTGGACTTCTCTCAACGACCTTTGGAGGTTTGATCCAGAGTCCCAAAGATGGACGTGGATCTCAGGCAGCCCTTTCGGTGGCCAACCGGGCTCCTATGGCATCAAAGGGCAGTCCGCCCCCGCCAATGTTCCCGGAGCGAGAGCGCAGGCCATGACCTGGATCGACGGCGGCGGTCGTTTTTGGCTCTTCGGGGGGTACGGATACGTCAGCGAGGGCAATGCCGGCGAACTCAACGATCTCTGGCGCTACGATCCCGCCGCGAACGAGTGGACCTGGATCTCGGGAAGCGCCGCCGTCGAACAGGCCGGGGTTTACGGAACGAAGGGCGTCGCCGCCGCGGAGAACGTTCCCGGCGCCCGGACGTCCGGGGCCGCTTGGACCGACAGCGTCGGCAACCTCTGGCTTTTTGGGGGCGAGGGCTACGACGCCTACGGCTATTATGCCGGCAGCCTGAACGATCTCTGGAAGTTCGATCCCGCGACGCTCCAATGGACCTGGGTCTCCGGCAGCGACGTCATGGACGAGCTGGGCCGGTACGGGACGAAAGGGATGGCCGGCGCGGGCAATGTTCCCGGGGCCAGGACCGAAGCGTCCTTCTGGATCGACGGCGGCGGCGCGCTCTGGCTGTTCGGAGGGTGGGGATGGGGCGCCGACTTTGAGGGCAATTGCTGGTTACTGAACGACCTCTGGAGATTCGATCCGGCCGCCCTCGAATGGACCTGGATCTCCGGGAGCGACACTGTCGCCCAGGCCGGGAGTTACGGCACGAAGGGCGTGGGCGGCCCGTCGAATGTCCCGGGCGCCAGACATGCCGCCTCCGCCTGGCTCGATGCCGCGGGGAATCTGTGGCTTTTCGGCGGCGCCGGCTACTTTGCGCCGGAAGAGGACGGAATGCTCGACGACCTCTGGAAGTACGACCCGGCGGCGGGCGAATGGACTTGGATCGCGGGCCCCAACCTCGGCGGCCGGCCGGGAATCTATGGGACCAAAGGGATGATCGATCCCACCTGCACTCCGGGTGGCCGCAATGCGTCCGCGTCCTGGATGGATCAACAGGGCCGGCCCTGGCTCTTCGGGGGGTACGGTGTCGACGCGACGGGGCAAGATGGGCTGCTCAACGATCTCTGGCGCTTTGAACGGTAGGGGCGAGGGAGGGTGGGCATGAAGCACGATCGGTCCTGGCTGGCCCTGAGTTGTTTGGCCGCGGCATTGACCGGGAGCTGCTCGCAGGCCGAAGAAACCCTCGTCTCGCTGAGGCCTGCGGAGTCCAGGATCCTGGCCGCGGAAACAGTGTGGCTTACCGCGACCGTTCTTTACGCCAAGGACTGCGGGGTGACCTGGACGCTGTCCGGAACGGGATGCGCCGGCGACGCCTGCGGGACGATCAGCAGCGACGGCCTCTACACGGCCCCGGCGCACGTCCCCGGTCGGATCGACGTCGCCGTCCGGGCGACGTCCAAGGCCGATCGGACGAAGTCGGCCAGCGCCGCGATCACCGTGGTCGAGCCGGACGTCGTCGAATGGACATGGATCTCGGGGAGCGATCTCAGGTTCGCCCCCGGCGAATTCGGCACAAAAGGCGCGCCGTCCCCGTCCAACGCCCCGCCGGGCCGGCGCTGCGCCGTGCGTTGGCTCGATTTCGGCGATGACTTCTGGCTCTTCGGAGGAGAGGGCCGCGATCCGTCGGGCGGCGACGGCTATCGCAACGACCTTTGGAAATTCGATCCGTCGACCCTCGAATGGACGTGGATGGCCGGAAGCCCGGACATGGACCTGCCCGGCATCTATGGAACGAAAGGAATGCACTCCGCGTCGAACAGCCCCGGCGCGCGCATCTATGCGGCGTCGGCGACCGACTTGGCTGGCGGGCTTTGGCTCTTTGGCGGGTCGGGGCCCGATTCGACTGGCCTCCCCGGCGAGCTCAATGATCTCTGGAAGTTCGACCCTCCGAGCGGAGATTGGACCTGGATGGGAGGGAGCAACCTGAGGGCCGCGCCGGGCCTCTACGGGACGAAGGGTGTTCCCGCGCCCGGCAACTTCCCGGGGGCCAGGAACAGCGCCTCGGCCTGGTCGGACCCGAACGGCAACCTCTGGCTTTTCGGAGGGATCGGCTACGACGCCGAGGGACATGAGTTCCTTCTCAACGATCTCTGGTTTTTTGATACGACGACGCTTGAATGGGCCTGGATCTCGGGCAGCGACATCGTCTCTCAGCCGGGACAGTACGGAACCCGCGGCGTTCCCGGACTGACGAACGTCCCGGGAGCGAGGAGATGGGCGACCGGCGGCTTCGACTCCACCGGGAACCTCTGGCTCTACGGCGGGGACGGCTACGCCGCGGGCGCGGGGCCGGGCCATCTCAACGATCTATGGAAGTTCGATCTGACGTCGGGGCTATGGACCTGGGTTTCCGGGAGCGACGCGCTCGATCGACACGCCGACTACGGCCGGAAATGGATGCCGCTTCCGTCAAACCTCCCGGGGTCGAGACTGGAACCAGCCGCCTGGGTCGATTCCGACGGCACACTTTGGCTCTTCGGGGGAGACGGCACCGTCGCCGCAGATCGATGGGGCGCTCTCGGCGACCTCTGGAAATTCGATCCGGCGATATCGGAATGGACTTGGGTCTCGGGCAGCGACTCGCTCGGGCCATCCGCGGTCTATGGGACCCGGGGCCAGCCCGATCCGCTCAATGTGCCCGGGGCCCGCTATTCGGCCTTGTCCTGGTTCGATCATCAGGGACGGTATTGGCTTTTCGGCGGAGCGGGCGCGGACTCGACGGGCGAATACGGCTACTTGAACGATCTCTGGCGGTTTGAACGAAAGAATTATGCTCTCTCCCCGCATTAGAGATGATCGTGCGGGAACGCCAACGGGGGACCGGACCCGGTTTATGCCCCTATTTCGCTATTCCGCCCAGCCCAGCTTTTCCTTGACCAGGTCGTAATAGGACCGCCGGGGCGAGGTGATCAGCTGGAGCTCGACCGGCGCTTTGCGGATCTCGACGACATCTTCGTGGACCATGGCCCCGCCGCGCTGGCCGTCGTAGGTCACGGAGACGTCCTCTCCCCTGGTCAGCAGCCGGACGCCGACCGTCGAGGTCGCCGGCACGGCCAGGGGCCGGAAGGACAGGGTGTGGGGGCAGATGGGCGTCACCAGGATGGCCGGGACGCGGGGGTGGAGGATGGGGCCGCCGGCCGAGAGCGAGTAGGCCGTCGAGCCGGTCGGGGTGGCCACGATCAGGCCGTCGCCCTTCAGCAGGGCCACATCCTTCCCGTCGACGATCAGGGCCAGCTCGATGACCCGGGCCACGGCGCCCTTGGTGATGACGACGTCGTTCAGGCAGAACCCCGTCACGGAGGCGGTCCGGGCCTCGAGGAGCCAGCGGCAGCTGACGAGCGACGTCTCCCCCGCCAGGAACCGGTCCAGCGTCGGGACGACCTCGGTGACCGGGATCTCGGTCAGGAAGCCCAGCCGGCCCAGGTTGACGCCCATGACCGGCACGCCGGCCTGGGCGGCGTGGTGGGCCACGCTCAGGAGCGTGCCGTCGCCGCCGAGGACGACGACCAGGTCCGAGGCCGCGGCGATGGCCGCGCGCGCGAGGCCGTCGGGCCGGCCGAGCTTGCGGGCCGCGACGTCCTCGAGGACGCAGGCGACGCCGCGGCCCTCGAAGTATTCGACCACGATCTTGAGGATGCCCTCGACCGACGGGGCATGGGGCTTGATGACGATGCCGGCGCGGCGCACGTTAATCATGGCGGACGGCCTCCTTGATCCATTCCGGGACGCGCCCGGCGTTGAGCCCGGGCGCCCCCTTGATCCAGCGGGCGAAGAACTCGACGTTGCCTTTCTGGCCGTGCGTCGAGCAGCGGATGAGCCCTTCGACCCCGAAGCCGGTCTCCCGCGCCCCCGCCAGGACCCGTTCCAGGACCGCGGCATGGACGGCCGGGTCGCGGACGACGCCTTTCTTCCCGACGTCCCTGGGCCCGGCCTCGAATTGCGGCTTGACGAGGCAGACCAGCGTCCAATCGCCGGGCACGTTCGCCAGGGCGGGCAGGATCTTCAGGACGGAGATGAAGGAGACATCCATGGTGACGAGGCCCGGCGCCTCGGGGATGTCGGCCGGGACGAGCTGGCGGGCGTTCTTTTCGATCCGGACCACCCGGGGGTCGCGGGCGAGCGTCCAGTCGAGCTGCTTGGTATCGACGTCGACGGCGTAAACTTTTGACGCGCCTCGCTTTAAGAGGCAATCGACGAACCCCCCGGTGGAGGACCCGATGTCCAGGCCGACCAGGCCCGCGACGTCGATGGCGAAGCGGTCCAGGGCCTCCTCGAGCTTGAGCCCGCCGCGGCTGACGAAGGGCAGCGGGTGGGCGACCTCGAGCGGCGCTTCGGCGTCCAGGAGCTCGCCGGCCTTGGCCACCCGCCGGCCTCCGGTCGTCGTGACCAGGCCGGCCATGATCAGGGCCTGGGCCTTTTCGCGGCTGGGCGCCAGGCCGCGGCCGGCCAGGAGCTTATCCGCGCGTTCCTTCACCGGCCCCTCCGGCGGGCGCCGCCCCGTAGAACTCCCGGATGCGGCGGACGATGCCCGCGACGTCCAGGCCGAACGAGGCCCGGATCTCGTCGGACTTGCCCACGGGGAAGGCGGCCACGGGCAGGCCCAGGGCCAGGAAGCGGATGTCGAACCGGCCCTCGCGGTCGAGGAGCCCGCGCACGGCGCTGCCGGCCCCGCCTTCGACGATGCCCTCCTCGAGCGTGACCACGGTCCGGCCCGGCCCGGCGAAGCGCAGGATGAGGTCCCGATCGAGCGGCTGGACGAACCGGGCGTTGGCCACGGCCAGCGAGAGGCCCTCTTTCTCGAGCTCGCGGGCCGCTTCGAGGGCCGGGGCGGTCATGGTACCCACGGCGAAGAGGAGGTCGCGGCCGTCCTTGAGGACCTCGCCCCGGCCGAGCGGCAGGACCCGGAGGGCCTCGTCCATGGGCACGCCCAGGCCCTTGGCCTTGGGGAAGCGGACCGAGGCCGGGTGCCCGTAGGCCAGGCCCGACCAGATCATGTGCTGGAGCTCGTTCTCGTCCTTGGGGGCCATGACGATCATGTTCGGCATCTGCCGCATGTAGGCCAGGTCGTTCAGCCCCTGGTGGGTCGGGCCGTCGTCGGGCACCACCCCGGCCCGGTCAAGGGCGAAGACGACCGGCAGGTCCATCAGCCCGATGTCGTGGTAGATCTGGTCGTAGGCCCGCTGGAGGAAGGTCGAGTAGATGGCCACGACCGGCTTGAGCCCGGCCAGGGCCAGCCCGGCGGCGAAGGTGACGGCGTGCTGCTCGGCGATGCCGACGTCGAAAAAGCGGTCCGGCAGCTTCTCCGAGAACTCCCGCAGGCCGGTCCCCTCGCCCATGGCCGCCGAGATGGCCAGGACCTTGTCGTCCTTCTTGGCGATCTTGATCATGGCCCCGCCGAAGGCGCTGGAGAACGACGGCCCCCACTCCTTCTGCAGCGGCTCGCCCGTGGCCACTTTGAACGGCCCGGCGCCGTGGAACTTCTCCGGGTGCAGGCGGGCCGGTTGGAAGCCCTTGCCCTTCTGGGTGACGCACTGGATGAGGACGGGGCCGTCGATCGACTTGGCCGTCTCGAAGGCGTCGACGAGCGACTGGATGTTGTGGCCATGGACCGGACCGATGTAGCGGATGCCCAGCTCCTTGAAGACGAAGCCGGGGAAGAGCGTCTTCTTGACCAGCTCCTCCATGGCCCGGCCGGCCTTGATGATCGGGGCGCCGAGCCCGGGGACCCGGCGCAGGATGGACTTGGCCTGGTCCTTCATGCGGATATAGCGGTGGCCGGAGACGAGGTAGGAGAAGTACTTCGACCAGGCCCCGACGTTGAGCGAGATGGACATCTCGTTGTAGTTCAGGACGATGATCAGCCGCTCGCGGAGGTGGCCGATCTGGTTCATGGCCTCCAGGGCCACGCCGCCGGTCAGGCTGCCGTCGCCGACCACGGCCACGACGTGGTGCCTCTGGCCGGCCCTGTCGCGGGCCACGGCCAGGCCCAGCGCCGCCGACAGGGCCGTCGAGGCGTGGCCGGTGTTGAAGACGTCGTGCTCGCTCTCTTCGCGGCAGGGAAAGCCCAGGACGCCGCCGCGCCGCCGCAGGCCGCCGAAGCGGTCCTTGCGGCCGGTCACGATCTTGTGGGTGTAGCACTGGTGGCCGACGTCCCAGACGATCTTGTCCCGCGGCGAGTTGAAGGCCAGGTGCAGGGCCAGCGTCAGTTCGACCGCCCCCAGGTTCGAGGCCAGGTGGCCGCCGTTCTTGGCCACCGATTCCAGGATCAGGGTGCGGACCTCCATGGCCAGGGTCGAGAGCTCCTCCGGCGTAAGCGGCCGCAGGTCGGCCGGCCCGTGGACGCGGTCGAGGATCTTGGCCATGTCGTGTCGCTCCCGTCAGTCTTTTTCGCCGTCGGCCGCCGCCTCGTCGCCGCCCTCGGCGTCCGCGCCCGTCCCGGTCTCGAAGTCCTCGGCCTTGAGCCGGCCCTGCTCGTCCTTGAGCAGGATCTCGACCTTGCGTTCGGCCTTGTCGAGCTCCGTGCGGAGGAAGCGGGACATCTTGACGCCCTTCTCGAACAGGGCCAGCGACTCGTTGAGGGAGATGCCGCCCTTCTCCAGCTTGGCCACGATCTGCTCCAGCTCGGCCAGGGCCTTCTCGAACGTCAGGTTGGTGGTCATGATCCCTCCTTCAGGAACCGGGACTCCAGGAGCTTCCTGCGGTCGACCGACTCGACCCGGGCCCGGAACTCGCCCTTGAAGAACGCGACCTCGACGGTCTCGCCGGGCTCGATCTCCTCGATCCGGCGGGCCAGGCGCAGGCCGCCCTCTTTCCAGACCAGGGTGTAGCCCTTTTTGAGGACGGCCAGGGGGCTCATGGCGTCCAGCCCGGCCGTCAGCCGCTCCCAGGCCGCCCGGTGCCCGGCCAGGGTCCGCCGCAGGACGCTCGCCAGCCGCTCGGCGGCCAGGAGCGCCGCCCCCTGGTTGGCGGCGATGGCCCGCTGCTCGCCCCGGATGACGTTCCGGCCCCGGGTCTCGAGGTCGTCGACCCGGCGGGCCAGGTTGGCCAGCCGGACCTGGAAGTTCTGGAAGATGCGGTGCCGGGCCAGCTCGTCGACGTCGCTCCGCAGGTGCTGGACCTCGAAGCGCAGGGTGTCGGCCAGCCGCCGCGTCAGCGCGTCGATGCGCTCGGCGAAGGCGGCCTCGGTCTCGATGACCATCTCCGCGGCGGCCGAGGGCGTCGAGGCGCGCTTGTCGGCCACGAAATCGGCGATGGTGAAGTCGACCTCGTGGCCGACGGCCGAGATGACCGGCACGGGCGCGCGGGCGATGGCCCGGGCCACCGGCTCCTCGTTGAAGGCCCACAGGTCCTCGATCGAGCCGCCGCCCCGCCCGACGATGAGGACCTCGATGCCGGGCCAGGCGCCCAGGGCGTCGATCCCCTCGACGATCTCCGCCGCCGCGCCCTCGCCCTGGACCCGGGCCGGATAGATGACGACGCGGAGACGGGCGTAGCGGCGCTCGAGGATGCGCAGGATGTCCCGCAGGGCCGCGCCGGTCGGCGAGGTGACGACGCCGATCGTCTTCGGCCGGAGGGGCAGCGGGCGCTTGCGGGCCTCGTCGAACAGGCCTTCGGCCTTGAGCTTCTCCTTGAGCTGCTCGAAGGCGATCTGGAGGGCGCCCTTGCCCTTGGGCTCGACGAGGTCGACGTAGAGCTGGTAATCGCCGCGCGGCTCGTAGACGCTGACCTTGCCCCGGCAGACGACCTTCATCCCGTCCTTGAGCTCGAACAGGACCTTGCGGGCCGTCGACTGCCACATGACGGCCTTGACGACGCTCCTCTCGTCCTTGAGGCTGAAGAAGACGTGGCCGGAGGCGGCCTTCTTGTAGCCCGAGACCTCGCCCTCGACCCAGACCTGGGGCAGGGCCACCTCGAGCGCGGTCTTGACGATCTCGTTGACCTGCGAGACCGTGTAGACGTGGTCGCGGACGACCAGTCCGTCAGTCTTCGTGACCATCCTCCGCCAGGACCTCCCGGACGATCGACCGGGCCTGGCCGGTCTCCGGATCGATCGCGATGAAGACGCCCGACAGGAACAGGCCGTCCCGCGAGGGCTCGAAGCGCTGCGGCCGGGAGGTCAGGAACCGGGCCAGGGCCTGCTCGCGGGCCATGCCGATGACCGCGTTGCGGCCGCCGGCCATGCCGGCGTCGGTGATGTAGGCCGTCCCCTTGGGGAGGACCCGCTCGTCCGACGTCGGGACGTGGGTGTGCGTGCCCAGGACGGCCGAGACCCGGCCGTCGAGGTGCCAGCCGAGGGCCTGCTTCTCGGAGGTGGCCTCGGCGTGGATGTCGATGATGATGATCGGCGTCACGGCCCGCAGGGCCGCGACCTCCTCGTCGGCCCGCTTGAACGGGCAGTCGATGGGCTCCATGAAGACCCGCCCCTGGAGGCTCAGAACGGCCGCCTGGACCCCGTCGGCCGCCTGGAAGACATAGGACGAGCGGCCGGGATTGACGGCCGGGTAGTTGGCCGGCCGCAGCAGACGCGGCTCGCGCTCGAGGTAGGGCAGGGCCTCCTTCTTGTCCCAGATGTGGTTGCCCGAGGTCAGGACGTCGACGTGCATGAACAGGTCCTTGCCGATCTCCTCGGTGATGCCGCTGCCCCCGGCCGCGTTCTCCCCGTTGGCGACGACCATGGACGGCCCGTACTTTTTGACGAGCCCGGGCAGGAACTTGTCCATGGCCCGCCGGCCCGTCCGGCCGACGATGTCGCCGAGGAACAGGATGCCGAACTCAGCGGGCATATTCGACCGCTCTCATCTCCCGGATGACGGTGACCTTGATCTGGCCGGGGTAGTCGAGCTCGTTCTTGATCTTGGTCGCGACCTCCTTGGCCAGGAGGGCGGCCTTGTCGTCCGAGATCTTCAGGCTCTCGACGATGATGCGGATCTCGCGGCCGGCCTGGAGGGCGAAGGTCTTGGAGACCCCTTCGAACCCCGCGGCGATCTCTTCGAGCTTCTCCAGCCGCTGGATGTAGGTCTCGAGAAGCTCG
>CAZNPB010000045.1:0-26103 GCA_964574895.1 uncultured Eubacteriales bacterium | reverse complement strand
CGTTCTTGGCCGAGCCGGCCGTCTGCATGCCGGTGGCCACGGCGATGATGGAGACGAGGTTGGCCAGGACCATGGCCAGGATGGTGTACCAGGCGTACTCGCTCGTCACCGCCGAGCCGAACAGCCGGAACATGTAGTCCGGCACCGCGGCGTGGAGGCCGGCGAAGCCGCCGATCCGCTGCAGGCCGATGGGGATGAGCAGCAGCGAAAAGGTCGTCAACAGGATGCCCTGGAGGACGTCGGTGATGGCGGCGGCCATGAAGCCGCCCATCATCGTGTAGACCGCGACGATGGCCGTGTAGACGAGATAGATCGACACGGAGTCGGTATAGGAGATGAAGGCCTTGAGCTCGCCTTTCTTTTGCCGCTCGCCCAGCTCGGCCAGGCGCGCCGCCGCGGCAGGGTCCAGGGCCGTCTGGTCGGCCTCGCTGCGGAGGGCCCGGTACTCGTTGAACAGGTCGACGGCCTGCCGCTCCGCGGCCGTGTACTTGGCGGCCGGCTTGGGCGTCAGGGCCATCATGGTCTTGGCCGCGACCATATAGCCGGCCCCGTTGCCGAGGAAGGCCATGAACAAGGTGAAGACGGCGAAGGCGGCGCCCAGGAATCGGCTCTTGAAGCGCTCGGTGAAGAAATCGCCGATGGTCACCAGCCGGACCCGGCGGAAGAAGGCCGTGGTGAACCAGTAAAAAGGCGTCAGGAACAGGACCAGGTACTGGATCCACATGCCCCCGATGCCCTGGCGGTAGACCTCGCGGGAAACGACCACGGCCTGGTCGGCGTTGGTCGAGGTGCCGAGATTGAGGAAGAACTGGTAGACCTTGCCCAGGCGGCGGCCGGCGACGAAGAAGTCCTCGGTCGTCTTGGTCCGGCGCGAGGCCCGCCAGCCGAGATAGAGGACGAACAGGACGAACGCCAGGACGATGGCGAAATCGATGACGTTCAATCCGATGATGGTCATGCCCGACCGCGGCGCCGGGTCCGGTCCCCCGGGCTAACCCGCCGCCCATCGGCCCTCTGCCGGAGCGGCACGGCGGAAGAATGGGCCAAGGATATCATGTCCGGCATTTCTTACCGGCGAAAAAGTGGGGACACACTACGGTGTCCCCCATCCGGGTCCTCCATCAGAAGTTCCCGGAGTACTTGAGCCAGAGGTCGTCGCCGAGCTGCCAATAGGCCTGGACGGCCTGGATGGCCAGGCCGTGGCAGTAGCTCGTGATCCGCTCCCGGAACCGCTTGGGGTCCTTCTTATAGAGCTCGAGGGCCTCCTTCTCGAACGCGGCCTGGTCGGCGAAGGCCTTGTCCTCGATCGGCTTCCAGACCTTCTCGATGTCCCGCGACATCTCCTGATACCGGAAATTCGCCAGCCGGCTGACCGTCCGGAAGGCCCACCAGGCGCACTCGCGGCTGAAGGCCCAGCGGCCGTCGACCATGTACGAGGCCGGCATCTGGCCGATGCCGATGTAGAACGGCAGGTGCGGCGTCGTGGCCGGGTTGTCGTAGCCGAGCCAGACGATGCCGCCGAGCGGCCCGGGCAGCCAGTCGCGCGACTGGGTGATCTGGAGGTAGGTGGCCGCCGGCGAGCAGATGGTCCGCTCCCGCTTCAGGCGGAACAGGGCCAGCGTGTCGCCGGTCATGAACGGCGTCGCGACCGGGCTCTTGAGCGTCTCGCCCTTCCGGTTGACCGCGGTCAGGGTCCGGGTCATGTCGTAGTCGGTCCCGCCGTAGGTGTCGCGGAAGAGGGCCAGCAGGTCGGCCACGCCGACCTTCTTCTCCGGCTTGACCGAGAACGGATAGTTCTCGGACTCGGGATTGAGCCGGAGCGACGGGGCCAGCAGGCTCAGGACCCGCCACTCGCGGCGCCGGCAGTAGAGGCTGGTCCGCGAATCGGGGTTGTAGGCGTAGGTGAAGTCGAACGGCTCGCCGCCCGCCTTCGACCAGTAGCCCTTCTCCTCGGCCAGCGCCGTGACGTTGGCCGAGGCCAGGTAGAACTCGGCGTTGGCCAGGTCGAGCGTCCGGATCCGGCCGGCGTTGGCCGAGACCCCGATCTCGTCGTCGGGGACGCGCCGGGCCGCCCAGACCGCCCCCTTGGCGCCCTTGCCGGGCCCGTGGATCTCGAAGTGCCAGACTTCCTTCGGGTCGGCGAAGGTGAAGCACTCGCCCCAATCGTTGTACCCGTAGGCCTTGGTCAGCTCGTCGGCGACGCGGATGGCCTCGCGGGCCGTCCGGGCCCGCTCCAGGACGAGCCGGTAAAGCTCGGGCGCGTCGATGATGCCGTTCTCGCTCATGAGCTCGCGCCGGCTGCCGATGGTCGTCTCGCCGATGGCCAGCTGGTGCTCGTTCATGATCGGGTAGGCCGCGTTGAGGAAGGCGTACGTCTCGGCGACCTGCGGGATCTCGCCCGTCTCCAGCCGGTCGGGGTCGGCCGGCCCCTTGGTGCGCTTGGGCTCGTAGTAGACCTTGGCCTTCTCCCCGGGCTTGTGCTTCATGTTCGGGACGATGGTCATCCAGGTCCGGTCGGTGCCCGAATCGCAGGAGTGCGAGGTCATGGTCGAACCGTCGACCGAGGCCAGCCGGCCGACCAGGATGCTGGTGCAGGAATCGAACTCGGGCGCCGCCTGGCCGGGCGCCGCCGCGGGGTACTGGGCGGCCGGCAGGGCCGACAAGGCCAGCAGGGCCAGACCGAGGATGGCAAAGGACAGGGATCTCGATCGTTTCATCGCGCGTCTCCTTGGAGCCGTTTATAGCACGCCCCCCTCGCGGCGGTCAAACGGAGAGGGGCATGGACACGCCGCGGCCAGGGCCGGGTCGGACGCGCATTGACGCCCCGGGGCGTCTCTGCTATAGGATGGCTCTCATGTGGGACGCCGCTTCCGCTCCGCCCCGGGCCCTCGGCGAGATCCTGGCCGCCGGCTCCGGGGTGGTCTGGGCCATCGCGGTCATCCTGTTCCGCGTCAGCGGCCGGCGCATCCATCCGGTCGGGCTCAACCTCGGCAAGTGCGTCCTGGCCCTGGCCTTCATGGCCCCGACGCTGGCCCTGTTGGGCGAGCCCCTGGCCCCGGCCGCGCCCGCCTCGACCGTGGGCCTGCTCCTCGTCAGCGGCGCGCTCGGCATCGCGGTCTCGGACACGCTGTTCTTTTTCGCCCTCAACCGGCTGGGGGCCAGCCTGACCGCCGTCGTCGACTGCTTCTACAGCCCCTTCGTCATCGGCCTGTCGTTCCTGCTCCTCGGCGAGCGCCTGAGCCCGGTCCAGCTGGCCGGGGCGGCCCTGGTCGTCTCGGCCGTCATGACCCTTTCGAAGGAGGGCAAGATCGAGAAGCTGCCGCGCCGGGACCTCGTCGCCGGCATCGTTTACGGCATCCTGGCCATGTTCTTCGTCGCCTTGGGGATCGTCATGGTCAAGCCGGTGCTGGGCGGCGTCTCTGTCTACTGGTCGACGTTCGTGCGCCTCGTCGGCGGCGCCGCGGCCCTCGTCCTCCTGGTCCCCTTCCTGCGGAACCGCCGGGCCGTCCTGGCGCCCCTGCTCGAGCCCCGCAACTGGAAGGCCCTGGTCCCGGCCTCCTTCTTCGGCTCCTATCTCTCGCTCATCCTTTGGATGGGCGGCATGAAGTACGCCAAAGCCTCGGTCGCGGCCGTCCTGAACCAGCTGAACACCATCTTCATCGTCATCATCGCGGCCGTTTTTCTCAAGGAGCGGCTGACGGTCTGGAAAGCCGCGGCGGTCGGCCTGGCCCTGGTCGGGGCCTACCTGACCGCCTGGCCCTTCTAGGCCCTAATTCGCCGGACCGGCCGCCAGCTTGACGTCGATCCAGAAAGCGTGCTGCCGCGTCCGCGGGTTGTGGGTGAGGCGGGCGCCGCCGCCGCGGGCCTGGTCGTTGCGCTCCTTGGCCAGGGAGCCGTCCAGGCTGGGGGCCGCGCCGGGACCGCCGGAATCCCCGGACATCATGGCCCGCTTCATCTCGTTCGTCAGACCGCCCCAATCGAACCCGACCTTGAGGGTCCGGCCCGGCTCGGCGCCGACGCCGCCCGGCTGGTTCGTCCGGGACAGCGGAACGCGAAACTCGTAGACGATCTGGCCGGCCCGGGATCGAGCGGCGAAGGCGGGCGGCTCGGTCGGCACGGCCGGATCGGCCGGGGCGGGGACCTTTTTCGCGTTGATGACATCGGCTTCGAAGACCGTATAATCCTTCTTCTGCCGGATCTCCGCCTTGCGGGCCTCGGTCAGGGTCTCACCCTTTTTCTCCAGGCTCTCGATCAGCCCGTCGGCCGTCAGGGGCTTCTTCAGGAAATGGACGCCGCGGTCCTTGCTCTTCTTGCCCTCGGGGCCGAAAAAGACCTTCAGCCCCGTGGCCTCGACCGTCGAGGCGGCCTCCGGGGTCTTGAAGACGAAGGCGATGTAGAGGTTCCGCCCGTCGTTGCGCAGGGCGTACTGGGCCTTCGAACCGGGGTCGGTCAGGAAGGGGACGCCCTCCCAATCCTGCTCCAGGCCGTCGACGTTGGCCGGCGCGGCCGTCCAGGCGCTGTCGACGACTTTGACGGCGTCTTTCGCGAAGGACGGGACGGTCAGGATCGCCGCGGCCACCAGGATGACGATCGTTCGCGCGGGCTTGCGGTCCATGCGGTACCTCCCGGGCCTCCCGGCCCTCTTCTCTATTACCTTTCTATTATGCGCGGCCGGCCCCGCCCGTTCAAGCGTCCCCGTCCCGATCCCTGGCCCCCCCTCTCCGGGCGGCGATGGGCGGCCCCTCGCTGGATCCCCGTCGCCCTCGCTCCAGGCTTCGAAGACGGCGGCCACGTTCTCCGGGCGCGCCCCGACGCCGAACTCGCACTGGGCGATGACGCCGCCCCGGCGGTCGAAGGCCCGGCGCAGCCGTCCGACCGCGGCCCCGACCTCGGCGGGCGTGCCGCGGGCCAGCAGGTGCTGCCGGTCGACCTCGCCCCAGAACGCGATCCGGCCCGCGAACCGCCGGCCCAGGTCCTCGATGTCCATGCAGAACACCTGGGCGTTGAGGGCGTCCACGCCGATCTCGACGAGATCGGGCAGGATGGCCGCGATGTGGCCGTCGGAATGCATGAACAGGTATTTGCCGTGCCGGTGGGCGATCTCGGCGTAAGCCCGGTAGAGGGGCTTGAACAGCTCCCGCCAGAGGGCCGGCGAGACGAGCAGGGCGTTCTGGCTGCCCCAGTCGTCGGCGCAGAAAAGGGCATCGACGTCCGTCCCGGCCCAGAGCGCCAGCTCCTCGAGATAGAACTCCTGGACGCGCTCGATGAGCCGGCCCAGGGCCGCCGGCCGCTCGGCCAGATCGACGTAGAGGTTCTCCGGACCGCGCAGGAATTGGAGGAGCTCGAAGGGCCGGACGATCGTCCGGGCGTAGACGAACGCGTCCGAGCGGGCGCAGAAGTCGTCGACCGCGCCGGCGTCGACGCTCAACCGCTCCCGGGGCGGGCGGAGACGGCCGAGGTCGTCCCAGGTCCGCAGGAAGGGCTCCTTGACCTCGCCGATGATGCCGGCCTGCCGGCTCTCGAAGCGGCAGCCCCACTCGTCGACGAAAGTCCCCGTCTCGTACTCCTCCCCCGCCGTCCGCAGCGGCTCCCGGAGGAAGCCGGGCGACATGACGAGGTCGTCGGGGAAACGGCCGCGGATCGCGGCCAACTCGGCCGGCCAGGTCCGCTCGGCCCAGGGCAGGGTCCATAGCTGGCGCGGGGTCCGCTCCGGCGCCCGGAGCTCGAGGGCGTCGACGACGAGCCGGCGCGAGGTCATCGGGCGGCGACGAGGCGGCCGACCTCTTCGACCGCCGAGGCCGCGTCGGGGGCGAAGCCGCGGGCCCCGATCTTGTCGGCGTAGTCGCGGGTGACCGGCGCGCCGCCGATGACGACGGGGATGCCGAGCCCGTCCTTCTCGACGGCCTCGACGACGGCCTTCATCTGGACCATGGTCGTGGTCAGCAGGGCCGACAGGGCGATGACCCCGGCCCCGTTGGCCTTGGCCGCCGCGATGTACTTGTCGGGAGCGACATCGACGCCGAGGTCGACGATCTTGTAGCCGTTGCCCCGGAGCATCATGGCCACGAGGTTCTTGCCGATGTCGTGGAGATCGCCCTTGACCGTCCCGATGACGACGATGCCGCGCGGCTTGACCCCGGCCTTGGCCAGGTGGGGCTCCAGCTTGGCCAGCCCGGCGTTCATGGCCCGGGCGGCGACGAGGACCTCGGGGATGAAGACCTCGTTGTTCTTGAACTGGACGCCGAGACGCTCCATCCCGGGGATCAGCCCCTCGTTGAGGATCGTCCCGGCCGGCAGGCCGGCGGCCAGGGCCCGGTCGACGAGCGCCTCGACCTCGGCCTTCTTCCCGGCGATGAGGGCTTCCTGCATGTCTTTGAGCATCTCTCTACTCCTCGCCAAAAATGGCGGCCCCGCGGGCCCCGGTCAACGGATGAACGGAAAGCTCACATAGGCCTGGATGACCGCATTGCGGGCCGGGCCGGCGGGCAGGACGTCGAGCGGTCCCTCGTACTCCCGGCGGACGTTGGCCAGTCCGGCCAGATAACGGACGTGGAAGACGAGGCCCGTGCCGCGGCGCGGCTTGGTGATCGTCCAGGAGGCCTCGAAGGCCAGCCCGAGATCGGTTGTCCTGAAGCGGTCGGACACGTCGCGCTTGTACGACAGCACCCGGCCGTCGTCGAGAACGGCCTTGAAGCGCTCGCTGGCCGAGCTCAGGAAGCTGACCACGGGGCCGGCGCCGAGGTGGAACCGGCCCAGCCGGTACTTGACCAGGACGGGCAGGTCCGTGTACTGGAGCGCCAGGGCCGAGGCGGCCGGATCGGCGAACACCTTATCGATGGCCGGATCGCCCGTCCAGTTGAAGGGGATCCCCGACAGGCCCTTGCGGGAGAAGGGCGTCACTTCCGGCACCAGGGACAGCCGGTCGGTCAAACGGATGGTGGCGGTCAGGCCGACGTTGAAGCCGCCGGTGCGCTCGGTCCCCGCCTCCGCCCCGGTCTGGTAGGAAACGTTCAGGCCGGCCTTCAGGCTGAAGTAGAGCTTCTCCGTCGCCGCGGCGTCCCCGGCGATCTGGCTGACGAGCGACGATTGGGCCGCGGCCGGGAGCGGGACAAGGACGGCCAGCAGGGCGAGGACGGCGAAGGCTCTTTTCATAAGGACGGTAGGATAGCCCAAGGCCCCCGCCTTTTCAAGTCCGGGCCCCTGTTCAAGCGTCCTCGAAACCTGATAGAATGGGGCCGCCGGACGGAGCCATGCGCCAGCTCAAGGTCGGAGTCGACAGCTACAGCCTCAAGCCCCTGGACCTTTCGCCGTTCGAGCTGCTCGAATGGGCCGTCCTGAACGGGGCCGAAGGCGTCCAGTTCTCCGAGGTCAACGTCCCGCCGGGCACGGCCGTCGACGGGCCCCTTCTCGACGACCTGCGCGGCTACGCCGAGGAGAACCGCCTCTACGTCGAGTGGGGCGGCGGCCAGCACATCCCCCTCGATCTCGATACCGGCCGGCCCAAGGACATCGCCGCCTCGAACCGCCGGGCCGCCGACCAGGCCCGCCGGGTCGGCTCGGCGACCGTCCGGTCCTGCTCCGGCGGCCTGATGCGCTGGAAGAAGGACGGACCCTCGACCGACGAGCTCCTCCGCCTGACGGCCGCTTCCCTGCGGGAGCAGAGACCGGCGTTCCGGGACGCCGGCGTCATCCTGGCCATCGAGACGCACTTCGAGTTCACCTCGTTCGAGCTGCTGCGGCTGTTCGAGATGTGCGGCGCCGCGCCGGGCCAGGACCTGGGCATTTGCCTCGATACCATGAACCTCCTGACCCTGCTCGAGGACCCCGTTTCGGCGGCGCGGCGGCTCCTGCCCTGGGTGGTGACCACCCATATCAAGGACGGAGGCCTGGCTCTCGTCGCCGACGGGTTCGTCTCGTTCACGGCCGAGGCCGGCCGGGGCGTCGTCGACCTGGCCGCCATCATCGGCGCCCTGGCCGCCGCCCATCCCCGGATCGCCCTGACGGTCGAGGACCACGGCGGCGACTTCCTCATCCCGGTCAACGATCCCGATTTTCTGGCCCGCTTCCCCGACCTGACGACGCCGGAGCTCGTCCGGCTCCAGGCCCTGTCCGTCCGGACCCGGGCCCTCATGGACGCCGGCAAGCTGGCCGTCCTGCCCCGCGACCGCTGGCCGGAGGCCTGCCAAGCCCGGGTCAAGAGGGACCTGAAGGCCGTGCGCCGCCTCCTCGCCGGCGGTCTGGAGTAGCCGCCGATGGCCGGGCACGACCGTTTCCGCTTCCGCACCGCGGCCGGCCTCCGCGACGGGGCCCGCCGGATGGGGCTCGACATCCCCTGCCGGGACGACGTCTCCGTCCTGCTCGAAAAAGCCGTCTTCGCCGGCCGTCCGGCGCCCAACCGTCTGGCCGTCCTGCCCATGGAAGGCGCCGACGCCGAGCCCTCCGGAGCGCCGTCCGAAGCGACCCGCCGGCGCTACCGGCGCTGGGCCGAAGGGGGGGCCGGCCTGATCTGGTGCGAGGCCACGGCCGTGCGGGCCGACGGGCGGTCCAACCCCCGCCAGCTCATGCTGACCGAAGGCACCCTCGGCGGCTTCGCCAAACTGGCCGACGAGATCCGGGCCGCGGCCCGCAAGTCCCGGGGACCGGGCCCGGCCCCGCTCCTGGCGCTCCAGCTGACCCACTCGGGCCGCTTCGCCAAGCCCGAAGGGACGCCCCGGCCCCTCATCGTCCAGCACAATCCCTATCTCGACCCGCTCCACGACCTCCCTCCCGACGCCGAGCTCGTCTCCGACGACGAGCTGGCCGCGATCCGGGACGACTTCGTGGAGGCCGCCGACCGGGCCGCCGCGGCCGGATTCGACGCCGTCGACATCAAGGCCTGCCACGGCTACCTGGTCGCGGAAACGCTGGCCGCCCATAGCCGCGAGGACAGCCGCTACGGCGGGCCGTTCGAGAACCGGACCCGCCTGCTCCTCGAGATCGTCGGCCGCATCCGCGAGGAAGCGCCGGGCCTCCTCGTCACCAGCCGGCTGTCGGCCAGCGACGCGGTCCCCTTCCCCTTCGGCTTCGGTCTGGACCCCGACGACCCCGAGCGCGTCGACTTCGCCGAGGCCAAGGCCGTCGCGGCGCTCCTGGCGGATGCCGGCGTCCGTTTCCTGGCCTTGTCGCTGGGCGTCCCGGCCTGGCGGCCGCACGTCGGCCGGCCGTTCGACCGGCCGGTCCCGGGCGGGCCCCTGCCCGACGAGCATCCGCTCGAAGGCGTAGCCCGCCATCTGCGCGCGGCCACGGAGATCCAGCGCGGCGAGCCCCGCCTGGCCGTTGTCGGGGCCGGCTTGTCCTGGCTGCGGACGCTCGGCCCCCTGGTCGGGGCGGCCATGGTCGCCGAGGCCCGGAGCGCGGCCTTCGGGCTCGGCCGCGGCGCGCTGGCCTACCCGGATTTCCCGGCCGACCTCCTCGACCGCGGCGGCCTGTCGTCGCGCAAGGTTTGCACCACCTGCTCGCTCTGCTCCTATCTTCTGCGCCGCCAAAGACCGGTCGGCTGCGTCGTCCGGGACCCGGCCTTCAAAGGCGCCGTCCGCCAAGGGAGGGACCTATGAACAAGGCCGAGAAAAGATGGCTCGCCGTGACGGGCGGCGCCTTCCTCGTCATCATGGCCGCCATCCTGGCCTATACCCTCGTCGTCCGGCCCTGGTTCCCCCACTGGGGGGCGGCCGACCGCGACCGGACCCGGCCGCTCCTCGGCGACGACGCCTGGATCGGCGGCGTCGTCACCGGGACGCGGGCCGTGACCATCGACGCGCCGCCCGACAAGGTCTGGCCGTGGCTCATCCAGATCGGCCAGGACCGGGCCGGCTTCTACAGCTACACCTGGCTCGAGAACCTGGTCTTCGCCGGCATCCGCAACCGTCTCGAGATCAGGCCGGAATGGCAGGGCCGCCAGGCCAAGGACATCGTCCGGAGCGTCAAGCCCGGCTATCTCTTCGGCCTGCTGAAAGACAAGGAGGGCTATACCGGCTGGAAGGTCTCGTTCGTCGCCCCGGGGGAGGCGATGACCCTCAAGAACTGGGGCACCTTCGCCCTCGAGCCCTATGGCGAGAACGGGACGCGCTTCCTGATCCGGAGCCGCGGCGAGCCGCTGCCCGGGGCGGCCGGCAAGCTGGCCGGGTTCTGGCTCCTCGACCCGGCCCACTTCATCATGGAGAAGCGGATGATGCTGGAGATCAAGCGGCTGGCCGAGGGCCGGCCCGGGACGCCCGGCTGGCTGCGGGCCCTGGCCGCCGCCGGTTTCGCCGCGGCCGCGCTCGGCGCGGCCTTCCTGATCGCCACCCGCCCGCGGCGCCGATTTTGGCTCCTGCTGCCGGCGGCCTACGCCGCGCTGATCCTGGCCGAGACCGGCGATCCCGGGGCCGCCCTGGCCGGCTTCACGGCTCTGGCCCTGACGGTCGCGGGCTTCTTCTTCGGCAAGCGCTGGTGGATCTATTTCGGCTTCCTCGTCATCGCCGTCGCGGCCGTGCTCTTCCTGGCCGCGGACGCCTGGATCGTCTTCGGCCTCCTCTTATTGGCCGCCTCCGCCATCCTGGCCGCCGCGGCCCGCAAAGGGTTGCGGGCCCGATGAAGACCGGGCGGGTCCGGATCGGCGGACGGGACCTGCCCGTCCACTCGTCGAACACTCTGGTCATCGGCAGCGGGGCGGCCGGCCTCAACGCCGCCGTCCGTCTCCACGAGCTCGGGCAGACCGACGTCGTCATCCTGACCGAACGGCTGGGCGCCGGGGCCTCGGCCGAATCCGGCTCCGACAAGCAGACCTATTACAAGCTCTCGCTGGCCGGGGACGTCCCCGATTCCGCTTTCGACATGGCCCGCGACCTGGCCGCCAGCGGCGGCATGCACGGCGACATCGCCCTGGCCGAAGCGCAGGGCTCGCTCGAGGCCTTCTTCCGGCTGGCCGGACGCGGCGTCCCCTTCCCCCACGACCGCTTCGGCGCCTACGTCGGCTACAAGACCGACCACGATCCGCGCCAGCGGGCCACGTCGGCCGGGCCGCTGACCTCCCGGCTCATGTTCGAGGCCCTGGCCGCGGAGGTCCGGCGCCGCCGCATCCCGGTCTTCGACGGGCACGCCGCGATCGCCATCCTGACGGCCGGACGCGGCCGGGCCCGGCGGGCCTTCGGCGCCCTGGCCCTCGACCAAAAGGGGGCCCGGCGGCCGGACCGCGGCTTCGTCCTGTTCAACGCGCCGAACGTCGTTGCCGCGACCGGCGGGCCGGGCGGCCTGTACGAGCACTCCGTCTATCCCGAGAGCCAGGCCGGCTGGCACGGCCTCCTTTTCGAAGCCGGCGCCGTCGCCCACAACCTGACCGAATCCCAGTTCGGGCTGGCGTCGGTCAAGTTCCGCTGGAACGTCTCCGGGACCTACCAGCAGGCCATCCCCCGCTATATCTCGACGGACGCGCGGGGCGGCGACGAGCGGGAGTTCCTGGCCGACTACTTCCCGGACATGGGGGCCCTGGCCACGGCCGTCTTTCTCAAGGGCTACCAGTGGCCGTTCGACGCGGCCAAGGCGGCCGGCGGCTCGTCGCTCATCGACGTCCTCGTCCACGAGGAGACCGTGGTCAAGGGCCGGCGCGTCTTCCTCGATTTCCGGGCCGAACCCTCCGGCGGCGGGCGGCTGGCCCCCTTCGAGCCGTCCCTGCTGGGGCCCGAGGCCCGGGAATATCTGGAACGCTCGGGGGCCCTCCTGGCGACGCCCATCGCCCGGCTGCGGCGGATGAACCCGCCGGCCGTCGCGCTCTACGAGGGCCACGGCATCGACCTGGCCCGGGAGCCGCTCGAGATCGCGGTCTGCGCCCAGCACAACAACGGCGGCTTCCGCGGCTCGCTCTGGTGGGAGTCGAACGTCGAGGGACTGTTCCCGGTCGGCGAGCTCTGCGGCACGCACGGCGTCACCCGGCCCGGCGGCTCGGCCCTCAACGCCGGCCAGGTCGGCAGCGGCCGGGCGGCGCTCCTGATCGCGCGCCGGCGCGCCGGCGGCCCGCCCGGACCGGGCGAATTCGCCCGCGCCGCCGGCCCGGCCGTCCGGGCCAAGCTGGCCCAGGCCGAACGGATGCTGGCCGGCGGGACCGGGCCGGGGCTGGCGCCCGAAGACTGTCTGGCCGAGGTCCGGGGCCGGATGTCCTCGTGCGGCGCCATCCTGCGGGACCCGGAACGGGTCGGCCCCGAAAAAGTCCGGGCCCGGCGCCTGTGGCTGAAGTCCCGGCGCGGCATGCGGGCGGCCTCGCCCCGGGACTTGGGGCGCGCCTTCGGCGCGGCCGACCTGGCCCTGACCCATTATGTCTTTCTGGAAGCCATCGCCGAGTATCTGGCCCGCGGCGGCAAGAGCCGGGGGTCCTTCCTGGTGCCGGACCCCGCGGGCCGGCCGCCGCACCCGCGGCTGGGCCGGCGCTGGGCCTTCACCCTGTCCGGCCCGGACGACTTCGTCTCCGGCCGGGTCCTGGAAGTGCGGCTGGACGGACGGGGCCGGGTCGTGAAAGAATGGCGGCCGGTCCGCCCCGTCCCCCGGCCGGAGGGCTGGTTCGAATCCGTCTGGGCGGACTTCCGGGCCGGCCGGATCGTCGTCGAGGAGGAGTGAACGTGGTGAAGATGCATCGTCCGTCCGCGCCCGCGGCCGTGGTCACCGGGGCCGGCCGGGGCATCGGCCGGGGCATCGTCCTGGCCCTGGCCCGCGAAGGATTCGACGTGGTCGGGATCGACGCCGTCTTCGAGCCCGGGAACCGCAGGCAGGGGCTGTTCGAGGTCAAGGCCCGGGTCGAGAAGCTCGGCGGCCGGTTCCTGCCGGTGGCCGGCGACATCTCCCGGATCGACGACCACGACCGGCTGCTCGACGCCGCCTGGGGGGTCTGCGGCCGGATCGACCTCCTGGTCAACAACGCCGGCGTCGCGCCGCTGCGGCGGGTCGACGTCCTGGAGACGAGCGCGGAGAGCTACGACCGGCTCATGACCATCAACGCCCGGGGGCCGTTCTTCCTGTCCCAGAACGCGGCCCGGCGGATGGCCGCCCAAAAGCCGCGCCGCGGCGGGCCCGGGCCGGCCATCGTCTTCATCACCTCGATCTCGGCCGCGGTCTCGTCGGCCTCGCGGGCGGAATACTGCGTCTCCAAGGCCGCCTTGAGCATGACGGCGACCGTGTTCGCCGACGCCCTGGCCGGCCGGGGCATCGCCGTCTACGAGCTGCGGCCCGGGATCGTCGCCACGGACATGACGGCCGGGGTCAAGGACAAATACGACCGGCTCATCGCCGGCGGCCTCGTTCCGCAGGGCCGCTGGGGCGCTCCCGAGGACGTCGGCCGGGCCGTGGCCGCGCTGGCCCGGGGCGACCTGGGGTATTCGACCGGCGCCATCATCGAGATCAGCGGCGGCATGAACATCCGCCGGCTGTGAGGGAGGGCCCGCTTCGCCGGGCCGGGCCCGTGTGGTATCCTAAGGCCGAACGGAGGGTCCTATGAGCGAACACAAGAACCAAGGCCGCATCTTCTGGGGCCTGCTGCTCGTCGTCCTGGGCTTTCTCTTCCTCTTCGACCAGATGGGCAAGCTCGACTTCGGCGATCTCGTCGGCCGTTACTGGCCGGTCATCTTCATCCTCATCGGCGTCTCCATCCTGTTGAGCAACAATTTCAAGAACGCCGGATCGGGCGTCTTCTTCATCCTCTTCGGCGCCTTCTTCCTGCTCCTGCGCCTGCACCTCTTCGACCGGGCCCTGTGGCACTATCTCTGGCCGGTGGCCATCATCGCCGTCGGCCTGTGGGTCCTGCTCCGCCCGGCCTGGCGGCCGCGGGGGGCGGGCCCGGCCGGGGCCGTCGCCGCGGACACGCTGGACATCAAACAGGTCTTCTCGGGCAGCAGCCGCAAGGTCGAGTCCCAGGAGTTCCGCGGCGGCCAAGTCGAGGTCGTCTTCGGCTCGGCCGAGATCGACCTGCGCGCCGCCCGGCTGGCCGGCGGCCAGGCCGTCTTGAGCCTGTCGGCCGTGTTCGGATCGATCGAGGTCTTCGTCCCCCGGGACTGGGAGATCGTCCTCGAAGGCTCGCCGGTCCTGGGCTCGATCGAGAGCCGGAAGGGCGCCGCGCCCGAGACCGCGAAGACGGGCCGCCTGAAGGTCCAGGGCTCGGCCGTATTCGGTTCGGTCGAGATCAAGGACTAGCCTGTTATGCGGAAAGGACTGTTCTGGGCCCTGGCGGTCGTCATCACACTGGCTGCGGCCGTCTATCAGCGGATGTCCGGGCCGACCTATCCCCTGCGCCTGCGGGCTGGCTTCGGCGGCGCGGCCGAGAGCTTCCGCCTGCCCCGCAGCGCGGAGACGACGGGCGACGCCGTCGTCAGCGTCCCGGCCCCGGCCCCGGCCGAGGGCTGGCTGGACTGGAAGCGGCACAAGACCGCCGACGCCTGGAGCCGCATCCCTCTCGTGCGGGAGGGCGACCGGCTGGTCGGGCGGCTGCCGCGCCAGCCCGCGGCCGGCAAGATCGTCTACGAGCTCTCGCTGCGGAGATCGCCGGAGGAGGCCGCGGACAGCCTGCCGCGCCCGGTCGTCCTGCGTTTCAAAGACCCGGTCCCGGGCTGGATCATCATCCCCCATGTCCTGGTCATGTTCGCCGGCATGCTCTTCTCGACGGCGGCCGGGCTGGCCGCGCTCGGGAAGAAGCGGAACCCGCGGCGCCTCGTCCTCTGGACCGTGGCCCTGCTCTTCCTCGGCGGCTTCGTCCTGGGGCCGCTCGTCCAGAAGTTCGCCTTCGGCGTCGCCTGGGCCGGCTTCCCGGCCGGCTCGGACCTGACCGACAACAAAACCCTGATCGCCTTTCTCTTCTGGGCGGCGGCCCTCGTCGCCGGCCGCAAGGGCCGGCCGGCCCGGCCGTTCGTGATCGCGGCCTCGGTGGTGACGCTGCTGATCTTCCTCATTCCTCACAGCCTCCGCGGCTCCGAGCTCGACTATTCCCGGATGGAGTGACCGGGCGGGAACGGCGGGCGCTCCCCCGGCCCGGCGCCGCGGCCAAGCGGGCCGATTTGGAAAATCGACAACTCCTATCTATAATATAGGGATAGGTGGCCGTTCCGGGCGCGTGTTTCCGATCCCGGCCGGCCGGCAGAAGGAGAGTCCCATGAAAAGGCCCGTCCCCGTCCTCATGGCCGTACTGGTCCTGGCCGCCGGAGCGGCCGGCGCCCAAGCCGAAGTCCCGGCCGACGTCGCCGCGCTGCTGCATAAGAAATGCGCCGTCTGTCACAAGGGCAAGACCCCGCCGCAAGGCTTGAGCTGGGAGGCCGGCCGGATCGCCGAAGCCATCGACCGGCCCAGCAAGGAGGCGCCGGACCTGAAGATCGTCGACACGGCCTCCCCCGCCGCGAGCTACATGCTCAAGAAGATCCGGCGGGACGGCGGCATCAAGGGCAAGCCCATGCCGCCGCTCCAGGCCCTGGCGCCGGCCGAGATGGAGCTCCTGGAAAGCTGGGTTCTGGGCCTTCAGAAGCTCCCGGCCCCGGCCTCGGCGGCCGGCGCGCCGGGTGAAGCGGCGCCCGCGGCCGGGACCCGCACGGCGCCGTTCGATACGCCCGCCTTCTTCGGCCCGACCCTGGTCAACCTGCCGACGACGACCACGCCGGACCGGGGGGATTTCCGGCTCCGCATCGCCCACCGCTTCTCCGACCGGGTCGAAGAGGGCTTCGACGATCTCTTCGGCCTGGACAGCTACGCCAACATCCAGTTCGGCCTGAGCTATGGGATCACGGACCGGTTGGCGGTCTCCGTCGGCCGGGCCCGCACGCTCAAGGAGTTCGAGCTGGCGGCCGACTGGCTCCTCGTCGAACAGGGCCGGACGGCCGGCCTGCCGTTCTCGGCCGCGCTCCACGGCGGGGCCAGCCTGGCCACGGACGGGAGCCCCGACGAGGCCAAGTTCTTCGCCGCCGTGAGCCTGGCCTTCCAGGCGACGCGCCGGCTCTCGTTCCTGGCCGTGCCCTCCTACGTCTCCAACGCCGACCATTGGATGCCCGAGCCGGAGGGGACGTTCGCGGTCGGGCTGGGGGCGCGGTACATGGTCCTCAAGGACCTCTCGGTCCTGGTCGAGTGGGTGCCCGCGCTGGCCGGCTACAAGGCCGCGGAAAGCGGCTGGGGGCTCGGCATCGAGAAGAAGATCGGCGGCCACGTCTTCCAGGTCTTCGTCAACAACGCCCTCGGCCTGACCCCGGCCCAGTTCCTGCCCGGCGGCGATCTCCGTCTCGGCGACTTCGACTTCCGCCTCGGCTTCAACATCTACCGGACGTTCTAACGGCCGGCCGGCAAGCGGGTCACCGCCACCTTCGGGGCCTCGAGGAACATCATCAAGGCCTGCGTGATCTGCCCTTCCACTTCGGAGACCGTCCGGCCGACGACCGCGAGATCCCCCGCCAGCAGGCAGTGGATCTGGCCATCGGCCAAGACGGGCGACGTCTGGCTCAGAGAAGGCAGGCCCTCGACCTCGATCTTCAGCAAATCGTCGGGCCGGACAATATTCTCCTGGAGCACGAAGCGGACGGTGACCGTGAAGACGATGGGCACGGCCTTGCCGGCCATGATCATCGGCTCGTAGACCCATTGCCGGACGGCGTCGATGGCCGCCTGGTCGAGCAGCGGGATGGAGCGCAGGACCATGGCATCGACGACGTTCCCCGTCTCGTCGGCCCGGACGCTCAAAATGACCACGCCTTCGACGCCGGCCTGACGGGCGTTCTCGGGATAGACGGGCGCGACCTCCTTGATCAGCCGGGGCGGCTTGACGTCGCCTTCGGCCTTGACGGCCCCCAGGGCGAACTTTTCGACGGCCTTGGCCAGTTCCTGGTCCTTGTCCTTGAGCCCGAAGCGGACGGTGACCGTGAAGACGACCTTGCGGGGCCGGCCGTCGAGGACCAGCGGCTCGTACTTCCATTGCTTGACCGCCTCGATGGCGGCCGCGTCGAGAGGGGCCACCGAGCGGAGGATCCGGGCGTCGATGACATGACCCTGCTCGTCGGCCTTGGCCTCGAGGATGACGACGCCTTCGATCCCGGCCTTGCGGGCCTCCTCCGGGTAAACGGGGGCGACCTGCTTGATGAGCTTGGGCGGCTTGACGTCGCCGACGGCCCGGACGGCGTCGCCGTCGAATTTCTTCGAGGCCTGATCGTCCACGGCCCCGGCGGTCGCGCCCGCGACCCCGCCTTGGACCCCGCCCTTGACGCCGCCCTGCACGGCTTCCGCCACCCCTCCCGCTACGCCGCCCTCGACGCCGCCGGCCACGCCGCCGCCGACGCCGGTGGCGACGCCGCCGGCCGGTTTTTTGTCCTTGTCGAGGGCGAAGCGGACCGTGACGGTGAAGGTGACGTCCCGCGGTTTGCCGTCGACGACCATGGGCTCGTAGACCCATTGTCTGACGGCGTCGACCGCGGCCTGATCAAGAAGAGGGATCGATCGCAGGACCCTGACCGCGGACACCTGGCCGTACGTGTCGGCCGTCGCCTCCAGGATGACCACCCCTTCGACGCCGGCCTTCCGGGCGGCTTCGGGGTAGACCGGCGGGGCGTCACGGACGAGCTTGGGCGGCTTGACCTTCTCGCCCGTCTTCAGCGCGGCGGGAATCACGCCGCCGACCACGCCGCCGACCACGCCGCCCCCGGCCGGCTCGCCGGTCCAGCGGACCACCCTCAAGGCGATGAAATAGGACTTGAGCCGGCTGTCCTCGAAACCGAAGACGGCCGCGGTCTTGCCCGGCAGCGAGAATTCCGTGTCGAGAAGGCTGGCCTTGTTCGCCGCGCCCTGTTCGAAGACCTGGATATGGAAATGGTTGCGCTCGGGCAGGCGCCCCGGCGAAACCATGATCAGGTATTCCTGGCCGTCGATCCGGAACATGTGGAAGGCCCGGCCGGACTGGCCCTTTTCCCAGGCCAAAGTCGCCTCGGTCAGGAGGCCGACGTCCTTGAGGCTGAAGACCTTCTTGATCCCCTCGTCGGTGGCCGCGTCGGCCTCGTCCTCGAAATTGGCGAAGGTCACGAACGAGAGGTACGAGGAGGTCACGGCCTGCTTGCGGACTCCGGCATGATCGCGGCTGCCCTGCAGGATGCGCATCTGCAGTTCGAAGGCCGCCGCCCCGACTTTGGCGGCCTGGCCCCCGTCCTCTCCCGCTGAGGCGCCGGCGGCCGGAGGCCCGGCCGGCGGCCAGATCCCCAAAACGGCCCCCAGGAACAGGATCCCCAGCGTCTTTTTCATCTTCCCCCTCCTTTATGGCGTCCGGCCGGCCCAGACATAAACGGTGTCCGAGCCCTGCGGCTGATAGACGAAGGTCTGGGCGGGCTCCCCGCCCACGTTGACATAATCGATCTGGAACCGGTCGACGGGCGCCAGGACGGCGAGCTCTCCGACCGGCCGTCCGGTCTCCCGGAGCAGCCAGAAGCCGGCCAGGGCGACGACGGCCACGATCGAGACGGACAGGGCCCATTGCCAGGCCATCGTCCCGCCGCGGGGCTTGGGCACGGCCGCCAGGCCCGCTTGGCGGGCGATGCGGCGCCACAAGCCGGCCGCCTCCCCGACCTGGTCGGGGGCCACGAGCAGGCCCCGCGCTTCCTCGCGGCCCAGGAGCCGGGCCTGGCAGCGCGGGCAACGGTCCAGATGGACGCGGATGAGCCAGTCCCGGAAAGGCCGGAGCGGCAGCGCGTCATAGAGCGCTTCAGCAATTCTGCAGAAGTCCATGGTCGTTCTCCAGAAGGGCCTTGATCTTGCGCCGGGCGTTGAAGAGATAGACCCGGGCGGTCGAAGCCGAGCAGCCCAGGACCTCGGCGATGTCCCCGGCCGTATAGCCTTCGTTGGCCCAGAGCGTCAGCGCCGTCCGCTCGCGCGGCGACAGGGTCCCGAGCAGCTTCGACGGCAGCGGCGCGGGGTCGGCCCGGCCGGGATCGGACGCCCCGGCGCCGAAGGACGGATCGAACCGGGCCCGGACCGAGAACTCCGAAAAGCGGCGCTTCTTCCTCAACATGTCCAACGATCTCCTGTAGGCGATGGTCAGCAGCCAGGTCTTGAACGGCCTCGCCAGGTCGTAGCGGTCGAGGCGGCGGAAGACCTGGATGAAGGTCTCCTGACAGACATCCTCCGCGTCCTGCCGGTTGCCGAGGACGTTGAGCGCGACGGACAGGACCAGGGTCCCGTACGCTTCGACCAGGGCCCGGCCCGAAGCGGGGTTCCCTTGCAGACAACCTTCGATCGTCGTTCGTTCGTCCACGGGGGCTTCTTTCTTTCTCCCACCGAGCATACGCCGCGCCGGGCCGGCCCGTTTAGGGGCCTCCGGCCCCGCTTCCCTTTCTACGCCCTTGCGCCCCGTCTGTCATCACTTATGCTCGCTTTTACGGTTCTTCTCCCCTTTCCGGCTCCCCTCTCGCGGCGGCGACGGGCGTCGCCTCGAAGGCCCTCGCGGCTGGAGAGGGGCCCGGCTTTGACAACGGCGGCCGCGATTTGCTAAAAAGGCCTCGATGAAGGCCCTCCGCCCCGCCCAAGGATCCCCCCCGGCCAAGCCCCGCCGGGCCCCCGCGGCGTCCGCCCCGCGCGCCCGGCGTCCCCGGCCGAACGGCGAGGACCGCTACAAGGCCCTGGTCGAGCAGCTGCCGGTCGGCGTCTACCGGACCACCTCCGAGGGCCTCATCGTCGAGGCCAACGCCTCCCTGGCCCGCATGCTCGGCGTCCGGAAGCCCCAGGACCTCTTCGTCCGCAGCGTCAAGGATTTCTATGTCCGGGACGACGACCGGATCCGGCATCTGGCCCAGTTGTCGTCCCGATCCACGGCCTTCCAGGAATACGAGCTCCGCGGGGACGACGGGCGCCGCTTCTGGGCCCGCGACTGCTGCCGGGCGGTCAAGGGCCCGGACGGCCGCATCGCCCACTATGACGGCATCCTCGTCGACGTCACCGAGCGGAAGACGGCGGAGCGGAAGCTCGAGCGGGCCAACCGCCGGCTCCGGTCCATCAACCATGAGCTCGAGAGCCTGTCGACCTCGGACCAACTGACCGGCCTGAACAACCGCCGCGGCTTCTTCCAGTTCGGCCTGCAGCAGATGAAGATCGCCAAGCGCCTCAAAAAGGACAATTTCCTCGTCTTCCTGGACATCGACTACCTCAAGGAGACCAACGACGCCCACGGCCACGCGACCGGCGACCTGCTCCTGCAGGGCGTGGCCGCGGTCCTCAAAAAGACCCTCCGCGAATCCGACGTCATCGGCCGCATCGGCGGCGACGAGTTCGCCGTCCTGGCCATGCGCTCGCGCGGCCTGGGCGAACGGGCCATGCTCGCCCGCATCGACAAGGGCATCCAGGCCCACCGCATCAAGGGCCAGCCGCGGCTGCGGCTCTCGGTCAGCATGGGCCTGGTCCGCATCGACCCCCAGAAATACCAGCAACTCGACGATTTCCTGGCCCACGCCGATTTCCTGATGTACCAGGAAAAACGAAAAAAAGAACGACAAGGACAAACACCATGACCCGACCCCGCGTCTTCGCCCCCGCCCTCTTCGCGCTCGCCCTTCTCGCCGCCGGCCTGGCCGCGGCCGCCCAGGTCCCCGCCCCCGCCGCGGCCCCGGCCGGACAGGCCTCGCCCGCCGCGCCGCGCCCCATCGCCCTCCAGGACATCCTGGCCTGGAAGTCCATCGGCTCGGCCGAGCTGTCCCCCGACGGCGCCTGGTTCCTGTACCGGATCAGTCCGCTCGAAGGCGAAAGCGAGATGGTCCTCCGCCTGGTCGCGGGGACCAAGGAATACCGCTTCCCGATCGGCGAAGCGCCCCGCTACGGAGCGGGGGTCCGGCCCGGCTTTTCGGCCGATTCCAAATGGGCCGCCTTCTTCTCCTATCCCGCGGCCAAGGACATGAAGGCCCTGCGGAAGGACAAGAAGCGGGTCGCCGCCACGGCCGTCCTGGTCGAGCTGGCCACGGGCGCCAAGACGGAGTTCGAGAAGGTCCGGGCGGCGGCGTTCTCGGGCGACAATCCCGGCTTCGCGGCCTTCCACCGCTATGCCCCCGAGAGCCAGGACAAGGAGAAGGACAAGTGGTCCGGCTCCGACCTGCTGCTGCGGGAGCTGGCGACGGGCCGGGAGGTCAACATCGGCAACGTCGCCGAATACGCGTTCGACAAGGCCGGGGCCCGGCTGGCCCTGCTCATCGACGCCCAGGGCCAGGCCGGCAACGGTCTCCTGCTCCGGGACCTGGCCTCCGGGACGGTCGCCTCGCTCGACAACGACAAGGCCTCGTACAAGTCGCTCGCCTGGTCCGAGAAGGGCGAGGCCCTGGCCCTGCTCAAAGGCAAGGAGGACAAGGCCTTCGAGGACAAGCTCTGGAGCGTCCTCGGCTTTTCCGGGTTCCAGACCGGCCGGGCCCCCCGCCGGGTGGCCTACGATCCCGCCGGCGACACGAGCTTCCCGGCCGGCATGACGATCAGTCCGGACCGGGCGCCGGCCTGGACCGACGGGTTCGACGCCATCCTCTTCGGCATCCGCGAGGCCAAGAAAAAGAAGGACGCCGAGGGCAAGGACGCCGGCGAGGCCAAGGCCGGCCCGGCCGGGACCGCCGCGCCCGCCCCCAAGCCCGAGGAGCTCGACGACGAGGACATCCCCGACCTCGTCCTCTGGCACGGCCAGGACCGGCGCCTGCAGTCCCAGCAGCAGGTCCAGGAGCAGCGGGACAAGACCCGCAGCGACCTGGCCGAATACCGGATCGGGACCAAGGCCTTCATCCGCCTGGGCGGCGACGATCTCCCCTACGTCGACGCCGCGCCCAAGCAGCGCTTCGCCGTCGGGCAGGACAACCGGGCCTATGAGCTCGAGACCAACCTGGTCGGCCGCGGCTATCAGGACATTTCCGTCATCGACCTGGCGACCGGGAAGCGGACCAAGGCCCTGGAGAAGAACGAGTATTTCTTCGGCCCCCTGTACGACGGCGCGCATTTCCTCTATTACGAGGACGGCCATTTCTACACCTACGACATGGCCGCCGGCCGGACGGTCAACATTACCAAGAGCGTCCCCGCGTCGTTCGTGAACGAGGACGACGACCACAACGTCGTCAAGCCGCCGGACTACCCGGTCGGTTCGACCAAGGACGGGCTGAACGTCCTGCTCTCCGACGGTTGGGACATCTGGGCCGTGCCCGTGAACGGCGCCGGCCGGGCCGTCAACCTGACGGTGAACGGCTTCAAGGACAAGATCCGCTACCGCCGCCTGCGTCTCGACCCGGAGGAGAAGGCCGTCGACCTCCGCCAGCCGCAGTACTTCGCCGCCTACGGCGAGTGGACGAAGAAGGCCGGGCTGGCCCGTCTCGATCCCGGCCGCCCGGCGCCGGCGATGCTGCTCTGGGACGACGCCGGCTTCGGCACGCTCCTCAAGGCCCGCCGAGCCGAGGTCTACGCCTACACCCGCGACACGTACAAGGACTATCCCGACTATTACGCCGCCGACGCGCTCCTGAAGAACGGCCGCCGGCTGACCGAAGCCAACCCCCGGCAGAAGGACTTCCTCTGGTCGAGCGGCTCGATCCTGCTCGACTATAAGTCGGACCCCAAGAGCGGCATGGACAAGCCGCTCCAGGCGGCCCTGTTCCTGCCCGCGAATTACGAGAAGGGCCGGCGCTATCCGACCATCATCTACTACTACGAGAAGATGTCGCAGCAGCTCAACCGCTACGCCCAGCCCTCGGCCAACGGCTTCAACAAGTCGGTCTACACGAGCAACGGCTACGCCGTGCTCATGCCCGACATCACCTACAAGATCAACGATCCCGGCATGTCCGCCGCCTGGTGCGTCCTGCCGGCCCTCGACGCGGCCGTCGCGGCCGGCGTCGTCGACCGGGCCAAGGTCGGCCTCCAGGGCCATTCCTGGGGCGGCTACCAGACGGCCTTCCTGGTCACCCAGGCCGACTTCGCCGCCGCCGTGGCCGGGGCGCCGCTGACCAACATGATCAGCATGTACAGCTCCATCTACTTCAATTCCGGTTCCGCCAACCAGCCCATCTTCGAGTCGAGCCAGGGCCGCTTCAAGGGGGGCTACTGGGACAATCTCGAGGCCTATCAGCGCAATTCCCCGGTCTACTACGCCGCGAACGTCAAGACGCCGCTCATCATCCTCCACAACGACAAGGACGGCGCGGTCGACTGGAACCAGGGCATCGAGTACTACAACACCCTGCGCCGGCTGAAAAAGCCCGTCATCATGCTCGAGTACGTCGGCGAGAACCACGGCCTGCAGAAGCCGGCCAATCAGAAGGACTACACGGTCCGGATGAAGGAGTTCTTCGACCACCACCTCATGGGCAAGCCGGCCCCGGCCTGGTACACGGAGGGCGTCCCCTACCTCGATCTCAAGGAGCACCTCAAGGAGAGGGCCAAAGACCTCAAGCTCCGCCCCGCCCCGGCGGCGGAGAAGCCCGAAAAGAAGGACCCCGGGAAATAGACCGGGGCGGCGAGCAGCGAACGGGGGCCGGGGGTTCCCCGCCGGGGGCTTTATCGGAAATGAGGCGCCTTCGGCCAGCCCGCGGGGTACGGTAGGAAGGCTGGCTGGCGAGGCGCCAAGGTTTCAAAGGAAAAGGAAGCGGGGCTAAGGAGGATCCCTCTCCAGCCAGCGTTTTCATTATAGGACCGCGTTTTCCGCCATGTCAATCGGAAAGTGTCCAATTTCGGAAATTCCCCCAAAAGGGGCAGGCCGGAGCGGCCGCCCGGGCGTCCTTGATTTTTCGCCGATCTAATGTATACTATTTTAGTAGGATTAAGTCGCGCGGGAGGTCAACATGCCGGCCCGGATCAAGGTCGCCGTTTTCGCCCTGGCCGTCCTCCTCGGCCTGGCCGGGTGGAAGGGGCTCAACGCGCTGGCCGATCTCGAGGCGCCCCGGGCCCTCCCGCTCTCCCAGGAAGGACAGGACATGCCGGCTAAGATCAAGAAGTCCGAGAAAGAGTGGAAAGCCGCGCTGACGCCCGAGCAGTTCGACGTCATGCGCAAGTGCGGCACGGAACGCCCGTTCACGGGCCGCTACAACGATTTCTGGGACAAGGGCGTCTACGTCTGCGCCGGCTGCGGCGCGCCCCTGTTCCCGTCGACGGCCAAGTACGAGCACGGCACCGGCTGGCCCAGCTTCACGACGCCCGCCGACGAGAAGAACCTGGAATACAAGGACGACTACACGCTGCTCGTCAAGCGAGTCGAGGTCCGCTGCGCGAATTGCGGCGCCCACCTCGGCCATGTCTTCGACGACGGCCCGGGGCCGACTTTCCTCCATTACTGCGTCAACTCGGCCGCCCTCGAGTTCAAGCCCGAGGCCCTGGCGCGCCCCGCGGGCCCGGCCGAGGCGGCGGAGACCAGGGAGACGGCGACCTTCGCCGCCGGCTGCTTCTGGGGCGTCGAGCACAAGCTCGGCCAGGTGCCGGGCGTGGTGTCCACCGTCGTCGGCTACACCGGCGGCAAGACCGAGAACCCGACCTACGAGCAGGTCTGCACGGACCGGACCGGGCACGCCGAGGCCGTCCAGGTCGTCTTCGATCCGGCCCGCCTGACCTACGAAGAGCTGGTCCGGCGCTTCTTCGCCCTCCACGATCCGACCCAGGTCGATCGCCAGGGGCCGGACCGGGGCACCCAGTACCGGTCGGCCATCTTCTATCACAGCCCCGCCCAGCAGGAAGCCGCCCGGAAGGTCATGGACGAGCTGGAGCGCTCGGGCCGGTACAAGAAGCGCCTGGCCACCGAGCTGGCCCCGGCCGGCGTCTTCTATAAGGCCGAAGACTACCACCAGAAATACTTCGAGAAACACGGGTACGTCTGTTATTAGGCCGCTCTCGGGGTGTCCTCTGGCCGGGACACCCGTCCCCCGCCCGGCCCCTTCCCGGGCGGGCCCCCGCCTTGTCGGCTCCTGGCACGAATCTTGATGTAAGGGGAATTGGCCGGGAGGTCGAAATGGACAAAGCACCGATCAGGGCGTTTTCCAGGGGAGAACGGCCGGCGGCGGCCGTCCGGGGCCCGGAAAAAGGCAGGGATGTAAAGTTTTTTCTTGACAACGGGGACGGCAGGGCGTATCCTCCGCGCTTCATCTCGGACGGGCCTGTCCCCCGGGGGTGAAACGGTTTACCCCTATTCCCCGTTTAATCGAACGGAAACAGGGCGGGTCAATGATAAAAGCGCCGGGGAGCGAAACGAAAGGCTCGCGAATGTAGTTTTCCTATATTAATAATAGATTAATAACGGGAGATGTGAAATGGCAACCGAATACAAATACAAGAACCAGGACGAGCTGCTGCAGCTCATCCCCGGGACGGCCGGCGGCAAGATGTTCTCCGATGAAGAAGAGGCCTTTCTGGCCTCCGACGGATCGGCCGCGGCCGGCCGTCTGGCCGAGCCCCGCAACGGGAACGGCCACGGGAACGGCAAGGGCCTGAACTCGCCCGAGGACATCGAGCAGACGGCCGACCTGGTCAAGATCTACCTCCGGGAGATGGGCAGCATCCTGCTGCTGTCCCGGGACCAGGAGATCGCCCTGGCCCGGCGCATGGAGCGGGGCGAGAAGACCATCCTCAAGGCCCTGGTCAAGACGCCCGTGACGCTCGAGGAGCTGGATTCCCTGGAGGGCCTGCTCAAGAGGACGCCCGAGGCCTTCGTCAAGTACTTCAACATGGCCGAGGACGGCTTTTCGGACGACAGCCTGGAGGCCCGCCGGCGCGAGGTGCTCGACCGCCTCCGCAAGCTCCGGGCCCTCTGCGGCCGTCTTCTCAAGGTCCGGCCCCTCGTCCGCAACCGCTTCGCCCGCGGCCGCATGGCCGTCCGCATCATCCGCCTGGCCCGCGAGCTCGAGCTCAAGCCGGAGTTCCAGGACCGGACCGTCCAGGCCGTCCAGCTCCGCCTGAAGGAGGGGCTCAAGGCCGCCTCCGTCAAGCAGCGCCCCGTCGACAAGGCCATCCTGGCGGCCATCCAGTCGGGCCGCCGGACCCGGGAGCGGGCCAAGGGCGACCTCGTCTCGGCCAACCTCCGGCTGGTCGTGTCCATCGCCAAGAAGTATCAGGGCCGCGGCCTGCAGCTGCTCGACCTCATCCAGGAAGGCAACATCGGCCTGA
>CAZNPB010000044.1:0-26755 GCA_964574895.1 uncultured Eubacteriales bacterium | reverse complement strand
CCGGCGACGTCCAATGGATGACGGCCGGCAGCGGCATCGTCCACCAGGAGATGCCCAAAGGGGGGCCGGACGGGCGCATGGGCGGCTTCCAGCTCTGGGCCAACCTGCCCGCCGCGCAGAAGATGATGGACCCCCGCTACCGCGACGTCAAGGCGGCCGACATCCCCGAGGTCGCCCTGCCGGGCGGCGTGACCGCCCGGATCGTCTGCGGCGCGGTCGGGAAGGTCCGCGGCCCGGTCCGCGACATCGTCATCGAGCCCGAGTACCTCGACGTGGCCATGCCCCCGGAGGCCGAGTTCGTCCACCCGACCGGACTTGGCCGCACCGTCCTGGCCTACGTCTTCGAAGGCCAGGCCTGCTTCTCGGGCGAAGACGCGCGGCCGTCCTACGACATCGAGCCGGCCAGCTACTTCGATCTCGAGCGCAAGCCCGTCCAGGGCGACCACGCCGTCATCGTGTTCGGCGACGGCCGCCAGGTCAAGGTCCGGACGGCGGCCTCGCCCGTGCGCTTCCTGCTCGTCTCCGGCCGGTCGCTCGGCGAACCCGTGGCCTGGCAGGGGCCGATCGTCATGAACACGCAGGAGGAGCTGCGGACGGCCTTCCGGGAATACCGGGCCGGGACGTTCCTGAAACACGCCGCGAAGGGCTGAAGCCCGGCCCGGGCCTCCCGCCGCCGATTGCATTGCGGCGGCGAAACCGGTAACCTGGGGGGCCGAGGAGGCCCGCCATGACGATGACCTGCCGGGAGCGCCTGGACGCCGCCCTCCGCCACCGCCAGCCGGACCGCATCCCCGTCGACTTCAACGGCACGGCCGTCACCGGCCTGCACGTCAAGTGCGTCATCGGCCTGCGCCGGCATTACGGCCTCGAGGAGCGCCTGGTCAAGGTCCACGAGCCCTACCAGATGCTGGGCTGGATCGACGAGGACCTGCAGGCCGTCCTCGGGCTGGACGTCGAGGGCGTCTACGGACCGGACACCATGTTCGGCTACCGCAACGAGAACTGGACGCCCTGGCGCATGGACGACGGCACCGAGGTCCTGATGTCCGGAAACTTCCGGACCATCCGGGACGACAACGGCGACACGCTCGTCTTCCCCGGCGGCGACCGGACCGCCCCGCCCTCCGGCCGCCTGCCCCGCAACGGCTTCTTCTTCGACACCATCATCCGTCAGGCGCCGATCGACGAGGAGCGCCTGGACCCGGAGGACAACCTCCAGGAATTCGGCCCCCTGTCCGAGGCGACGCTCGACCACTTCGAGAAGGAGAGCCGCCGGGCCGCGGCCACCGGCCGGGGCACGATCGCCAGCTTCGGCGGCACCGCCCTCGGCGACATCGCCCTGGTGCCCGGCCCCCAGCTCAAGCGCCCCAAGGGCATCCGGGACGTTGAGGAGTGGTACGTCTCGACCCTGACCCGCCGCCCCTATGTCCACCGGGTCTTCGAGCGCCAGACCGAGATCGCCCTGGGCAACCTCGCCAAGCTCCACGAGCGCGTCGGCGACGAGGTCCAGGCCGCCTTCATCTGCGGCACGGACTTCGGCACCCAGCAGTCGACCTTCTGCTCCGTGGCCGACTTTCGCGAGCTCTACCTGCCCTATTACCGGCGCATCAACGGCTGGATCCACGCCCACACGGCCTGGAAGACCTTCAAGCACTCCTGCGGCGCCGTCGCCGCCCTGATCCCGGCCTTCATCGAGAGCGGCTTCGACATCCTCAACCCCGTCCAGATCTCGGCCGCGGGCATGGACGCCCGCCGGCTCAAGGCGGACTTCGGCCGGGACATCGTCTTCTGGGGCGGCGGGGTGGACACCCAGAAGGCCCTCGCCTTCGGCACGCCGGAGGAGGTCCGGGCCCAGGTCCTGGAGCGCTGCGACATCTTCGGCCGCGACGGCGGCTTCGTCTTCAACGCCGTCCATAACATCCAGGCCAACGTCCCGCCGGCCAACATCGTGGCCATGTTCGAAGCCATCAAAGAACACGGCGGCCGGGCCTGACGGATGACTTCGCCCCGGGCGGCCGGAGTTCCCCGGGAGGGATAGCGCGCCCCGCGCCGAGCTCGACATGAAGAGATCCGCCCGGTACGTCCTCTCGATCACCCTCGTCGCCGCCCTCGGCGGCCTGATCTTCGGCTTCGACACGGCCATCGTGGCCGGGGCCGCCCGCTACATGAAGGAGCGCTTCGCCCTGTCCGCGCTCCAGGAGGGCTGGGCCGTCAGCGTCGTCCTCGTCGGCTGCATGTTCGGCGCCGGCCTGGCCGGCCCGGCGAGCGACCGCGTCGGGCGGCGGCGGCTCATGCGGGCCGCGGCCGGCCTGTTCCTGATCTCGGCCCTCGGCTGCGCCCTGGCGCCCGGCCTGGCCGCCTTCCTCGTCTTCCGCTTCGTCGGCGGCCTGGGCATCGGCGCGGCGGCCGTCCTGTCGCCCCTCTACATCGCCGAAGTGGCCCCGGCCCGGGCCCGCGGCGCCCTCGTCTCGGTCAACCAGCTGGCCATCGTCACCGGCATCCTGCTGGCCTACTCCGTCAACTGGATCTTCGCCGGAGCCGGGCCGTCCAACTGGCGTTGGATGTTCGGCCTGGGGGCGCTGCCCTCGGTCCTGTTCTTCCTGCTGCTCCTCGGGGTGCCGGAGAGCCCCCGCTGGCTGGTCAAGAACGGCCGCGAGGACGAGGCCCGGGCGGTGCTGACCCGGGCCGGCAGCGCCGCGGCCGCCGCGGCCGGCCTGCGCCAGATCCGGGATGCCCTGGCCCTCGAGCGCGGCTCCTGGCGCGAGCTCTTCGGGCCGGCCTTCCGGCGGCCGCTCCTCATCGCCGTCGTCCTGGCCGTCTTCCAGCAGATCACCGGCATCAACGCCATCCTCTATTACGCCCCCCGGATCTTCGAGGGGGCCGGCTTCGCCCGGATGTCGGCCATCGGGCAGTCGACGCTGGTCGGCCTGGTCAACCTGCTTTTCACGGTGGTGGCCATCCTGCTCGCCGACCGGGTCGGGCGCCGCCCGCTCCTGCTCGCCGCCGCGGCCGGCATGGGCGTCTCCCTGGCGCTCCTCGGCGCGGCCTTCCGCTTCCCGATCCTGCCGCCCTCGGCCCTGCTCTTCATCATCCTGCTCTACATCGCCTTCTTCGCCTCGGCCATGGGGCCGCTCGTCTGGGTGGTCATGGCCGAGATCTTCCCCATCAAGGTCCGCGGCGCCGCCATGGGCCTGGCCACCCTGGCCCTCTGGCTGGCCGACTTCGCCGTGACCTTGACCTTCCCGGTCCTCTCGGACCGCTTCCATCCGGCCGCGGCGTTCTGGCTCTACGCGGCCATGTGCGCCCTCGACCTGGTCTTCATGGCCCGCTTCCTGCCGGAGACCAAGGGACGGACGCTCGAGGACATCGAGCGCGGCTGGCTGAAGGGCTGACGGCCCGGCCGGGCCGGGAGGGGCCGGGCCCCTACTTCGCCATCAGGGCGTCGGACAGCTTGCGGACGGCGACGTCGAGCTCGTCGACCAGGAGGCCCGACAGGACGGCCGGCAGGAAGCTGACCTGGCGCCCGCCGAGCGGCGTCCTGCGGTCGAAGGAATGGCGGACCAGGACCTGGCCCGTCTTGAAGTCCAGGAACTCCAGGTCCATGGCCAGCCGGCCGAACCAGACCTTGGGATTGTCGATCTCCTCGACGAGCCGGACCGACGAACGGAGGACGTAGGCCGGGTCGCCCTGGAGGACGTCGGTCGTCACCCGGGAGAAGCCCTCCTTGCGGATCAGGTAATCGCTCATGGCCTCGCGGAAGAGGACATCGGGCTTCTTGGCCCAGAAGCTGGAGGAATAGTACTTGAGCTCGAAGGGCGTGACCCGGTAGATGACCCGGTAGTCGTCGTAGAGGGGGTCGACGCGCACGGGCTCGATGTAGAGCGCCTTGTCGATCGGCGGGTGCCGGTCGGCGTCCTTGTCGATGGGCACGATCTGGAAGTAGCGCTTCGACGGGCTGGAGAAGCAGCCCGCCGCCAGCAGGGCGATCAGGGCGACGGTGGCCGGAAGGGCGATGGTCCTCTTCATTTCTTGTCCTTTCGCGTCCGCACCAGGGCCGACGGCTCCTCGGCGATCTCCCGGGAGAACCGGGCCAGGTTCTCGATGGCCTCGCCGAGGCTGCCGAAGGTCCGCTGGAGCTGGGACTGCTGCTCGAGCAGGACGCTCTCCAGCTTCTTCAGGCTGACCGAGGCCGTGGACAGGAAGCTGCGCAGCTCGGCGATGGCCCCGCCCAGTTCCTCGGCCGAGAACCGCTGCGAGAGGTTGTCCAGGGTCTGCCGCGAACCGGTCTCGACGGTCGTCGTCAGCCGGTCGAGGTTCTCGACCAGGGGCTTGAAGGCCGCCATGGCCGCGGCCATATCGGCCGTGGCCTTCTCGACGCTGGCCAGGGTGTGGTCGAGGGAGGTCCGCCGGCCCTGGATCAGCCCGGCCACGGCCGCCGAGCTCTTCTCGGCGCTGTCCATGAAGGCCGAGAACTTGGCCACGTTCTCCGGGGACAGGACCTCGGTGATGCGCTTGGCCGTCGTCTGGAGGTTATTGACGATGTCGTCGGCCTTCTCCCCCAGGCCCCGGCTCATGGGGATTTCGCCGTGGGCCTCGACCTTGGGCGCGGCGGCCGTGCCGCCGCTCAGCTCGATGAATTTCTGCCCGGTGATGCCGACGTAGACCATCTGGGCCTGCATATCGGCCTTGACGACCAGGCCCGGCCGGATCTTGACGGTGACGTGGACGCAGTCGGGGTCCGTCGGGCTCAAGCCGATGGCCGTGACCCGGCCGACCAGGACGCCCCGGTATTTGACGTCGCCGCCGACCGCAAGCCCGTTGACCGAGGTGCCGCGGAACTTGATGACATAGGACTCGCCGGGGTCGTTCAGCTTGGGCACCAGGAAGAAGGCGGCCACGACCAGGAATATGACAGTCGCCAGGGCCAGGAAGATGCCCAGCCGGGTCTTTTGCTCATGCGTCATCATGATGGTCCGTCCTGAGGAAGAATGTCCGGATGAAGCCGTCGTCGGAGGCGGCCAGCGCGGCGGCGTCGCCGTCGAAGTGGAGGCGGCCCTCGTTGAGGACGAGGACGCGGTCGGCCACCCGCTCGATCGAGCGCAGCTCGTGGGTGACCACGACCAGGGTCATGCCGAAGGTCTCCTTGAGCCGGAGGAGGAGGTCGTCGAGGAGCGAGGAGGTGATGGGATCGAGGCCCGACGACGGCTCGTCGCAGAAGACGATGTCGGGGTCGAGGACCAGGGCCCGGGCCAGGGCCCCGCGCTTGCGCATGCCGCCGGACAGCTCGGCCGGGAACTTGTCCGCGCTCCCGGCCATCTCGACCTGGGCCAGCCCGGCGTGGACCATGTCCCGGACCATGTCCTCGGGGATGTCGGGGTAGTGCATGCGGACTGGCAGGGCGACGTTCTCGTAGAGGCTCAAGCCGTTGAGCAGGGCCCCGCCCTGATAGAGGACCCCGATCCGGTCGTAGAGCGACCGGATCGACCGCTCGGAGGCGTAGTCGACCGGGGCGCCGGCGAACTCGAAGGACCCGCCGAGGGGCGGCAGGAGCCCGGCCAGGGCCTTGAGCAGGGTCGATTTGCCCGACCCGCTGATGCCCAGGACGACCGTGATCAACCCGGCCGGGATGCCGAACGAGAGGTCCCGCAGGACGGTCTCGCCCCCGTAGCCGATGGTCAGGTCGCGGGCCCGGATGATATCCATGATCAATACAAGACGAAGGCGAAGATGCAGTCGATGACGATGACCACGGTGACCGACAGGACGACGGATTCCGTCGTCGCCCGGCCGACCTCCTCGGCGCTGCGCCCGACGGTCAGTCCCTTGTAGCCGGCCGAGACGACGATGGCCCAGCCGAAGACGACCGTCTTGGCCAGGCCCCAGGCGAAATCGGTCCAATCGACGGTGTTGACCATCTGGTCCAGGAATTCCTTGGGCAGGGTGCCGTACTTGATCCCGGAGACGACCATGCCGCCGGCGATGCCGCAGACGTCGGCCAGGGCCACGAGCAGTGGAACGACCGCGGTGATGGCCACCAGGCGCGGCACCATGAGGAACCGCTCCGGGACGACGCCCATGGTCTTCAGGGCGTCGACCTCCTCGAGGACGGTCATGCTGGCCAGTTCGGCGGTGATCGCCGCGCCGACCTTGCCGGCCAGGATGACGCCGGCCATGAGCGGGACGAGCTCGCGGAGCATGGCGTAGCCGATGATGTCGGCGATGTAGGTGGAGGCGCCGAAATCCTGCAGCGGCCCGGAGGCGGCGAAGGAGATGGTCACGCCGACGAGGAACAGCAGCACGCAGACGATCGGGTAGGACCGGTAGCCCATGAAGAACATCTGGTTGCCGATCTCCCCGGGATAGACGCCCTTGCGGGTCTTGAGAAAATCGGCGACGTGGAAGGCCTCGTCGGCCAGCATCGACATGTACGCGGCCGCGATCCGGGCCCGGGCCAGGAACCGGTCGGCCAAGGCCCGGGCGAACCGGCCCACGGGGGTGCCCAGGCGCGGCCCGGCCGGCTTGGCCGGCCAGGTCCCCGAGGGCGACTTGGCGAAGCCGCGGCCGGCCCGGACCAGGGCTTCCGGGACGTTGACCGCGGTCACTCCGGGCAGGTCCTGATCCACGTGCGCCAGGAAGGCCAGCGTGGCGGCGTCGAATTCCTCGACCTCACGGAGATCGAGGGCCAGGGCCCCGCCGCCCTGGCGGCGCCGGAGGTCGCCGACAAGCGCGGCCACCTCGGCCGCCCGAAGCCTCTTCGGCAGGACGATCGTCCGGGACGTGTCCGGGGCCGCCGCTTCGCTCATTGCGCCTCCGGCAGGACGATGACGGTCTGGTTCAGGGCCGGGGCCGTGGCCGGAAAGAGGGCCGGGCCGCCGCCGGCGACGAGGACGACGCGCTCCGGCCGCGCGGCCAGGGTCTTGAGCCAGTAGTCTTCGGCCCCCAGGGCCGCGATCCGGGCCGCCGCGGCGTCGTCGAGCCCGTGGAGCAGGGACTCGCCCTTTTCGGCTACGACGAGGGCCCCCTTGGACACCCGGGCCAGGGAAGCCGCGGTCTCCAGGCGGGGCAGGAGGCCCGTCCTGACGTAGACGTAGCGCCCGATCTCCGCGGCCGCGACGCGGCTGTGCCAGGAGGCGTCCGCCGAGATGAAGACGCGGGGGACGGCCGGCCGCCGGGCGCAGCCCGGGCCGAGGACGAACAGGAGGACCCCGAGGGCAAGGAAGACCCGGGATCCCGGCCGGCTGCTCATGTTGACCGCTCCAAACGTGGTGGTTCCCATTCTATTACAGCCCGGCCTCGTTTTCAACGCGGCCCCGGGCGGCCGGTCCGGGTTGACGCTCGGCGGCCCCCGGGATATCATCGTCCCGGCCATGACGACACGAGAGCGTTTCAACAAGGTCTTCCGCCGGGAGAAGCCGGACCGCGTCCCCGACATGGAGTTCGGCTACTGGGACAAGACGATCGCCGTCTGGCACGAGCAGGGCCTGCCGCGCGAGTGCCTGACCAACCGGGACGTCGAGCGGCACCTCGGCCTCGAGGGCCTCGAGATCATCCCCGAGGCGCCCGTCAGGCGGGGCCTGTGGCCCGCGTTCGAGGAGACGACCCTGGAGCAGAGAGGCGAGCGCCGGATCGTGCGGACCAAGGAAGGGGCCCTGGCCGAGATGCTCGACTACGACTCCTCGATGCCCCATTTCGTCAAGTTCGCGGTCGAGACGCGGGCCGATTGGGAGCGGCTGCGGGACGAGCGGCTCGATCCGGGCGCGCCCGGCCGGGTCGGGGACGTGGCGGCCGCCGTCGAGGCCGCCCACGCCGCCGGCATGCCCATCCTCTTCCACTGCGGCTCGCTCTACGGCTGGCTCCGCGACTGGATGGGCCTCGAGAACCTGTCTATCGCCCTGATGACCGACCGGGATTGGGTCGAGGAGATGATGGAGCACATCACCCGGATGGACCTCGAGCTCATCGAGCGCCACATCCCGGGCGGCGGCGCGATCGACGTGGCCTGGTGGTGGGAGGACATGTGCTACAACCACGGGCCGCTCCTGTCGCCCAAGCTTTTCGAGGAGCTCATGGTCCCCCGCTACCGGCGCATCACCGCCGCCCTCGAGGCCAAGGGCGTCTTCGCCAACGTCCTGGATTGCGACGGCCGGATCTACGATCTCGTGCCGGGCTGGCTGCGGGGCGGGATCAACGTCATGTTCCCCATCGAGGCCGCCCACACGGACCCCTGGAAGCTGCGGCGCGACTACGGGGACGAGGTCCTGCTGCTCGGCGGGGTCGACAAGCGGGCCCTCATCGCCGGCGGAGAGGCCATCGACCGCGAGCTCGAGAAGCTCCATCCCCTGGTCGAGCTCGGCGGCTATCTGCCGTGCGTCGACCACCGCGTCCCGCCGGACGTCACCTACGCGAATTACCTCGACTACCTGGACAAGAAAAAGTCGATCCTCTGACCTTCCCTTAGGCCCGGGCCACCCGCTCCAGCCGCTTCATGATCGAGAAGATGAAGGCGGCCGACAGGACGCAGGCGCCGGCCAGGATGGCCCACACCGTCCAGAGCGGCAGTCGCTCCCAGAAGAACGCGGTCACGCCGACAAGGGAGTTCCCGACGGCCGTGGCGGCGAACCAGCCGCCCTGCATCAGGCCCTTGTACTTGGGCGGGGCGACCTTGGAGACGAAGGAGATGCCGATCGGGCTCAGGAACAGCTCGGCGACGGTCAGCATGAAATAGGTCGAGATGAGCCAGTAGACGGAGACCTGGGAGGCCGCCGGGGCGACCTGGCCGCCGAGGGCCTTGGGGCTCAGGAGGCCGATCGAGCCGATGAGCAGGATGGCGTAGGCCGCCGCCGTGGTCAGCATGCCGATGCCGATCTTGCGCGGCGCCGAGGGCTCCTTGCCCTTGCGGTTGAGCCAGCCGAAGAGGCCGATGACGAGCGGCGTCAGGACGACGATGAAGAACGGGTTGAAGTGCTGGAACATCTGGGGCTGGAAGGGATTGACGCCGGCGTAGCCGCTGTAGCGGAGATAGGCCAGGACGCCGAAGACGGCGAAGGCCGCCCCGCCGAGGAGACGGGCCAGCTTCCCCGAGGCCTTCCGGAGCAGGAAGAACAGGCCGAGCAGGGACAGGAAGGCGGGCAGCAGGGCGGTCATGTCGAACAGGATATTGGTGGCCTTGCCGACGCTCGGCACCGTGTAGTCCCGGGCGAAGTAGGTCAGGGTCACGGCGCTCTGGTGGAAGGCCATCCAGAAGAAGATGACCACGCCGAAGACGAGGCCGAGGGCGACCAGCCGCTCCCGGGTCTGGGCCGGGGTCAGCTCGACGACCTGGGCCTTGTGGGCCTCGGACCTGGCCTTCTGGCGCTCGGTCATGTCGGCCGACTTGTAGTGCTTGCGGAAGCCCCAGAAGATGGCCATGGAGACGATCAGGCTCAGGCAGGCGACGCCGAAGCCGAAGTGATAGGACTTGCTCAGCTGGTTGATGTAGCGGGTGGCGAAGGCGCCCAGCGTGTCCAGGGTCACGGCGGGGTCCTGGCCCTGGGCGATGGCCAGGAAGGAGGAGGCGTCGGCCAGCTTGCTCTTGAGGAAATCGTTGGCCAGGGCCGGGACGCGGGCGTCGTAGACCAGCCCGGACTGGCGCATGATCCAGTTGCACACGGCCATGGACGCCGAGGGGGCGAACATGGCCCCGATATTGATGCCCATGTAGAAGACGTTGAAGGCCCGGTCGCGCAGGGGCGAGTACTTCGGATCGTCGTAGAGGCAGCCGACCAGGGCCTGGAGGTTGCCCTTGAACAGCCCGGTCCCGAGGGCGACGACGGCCAGGGCGGCCACGACGAGCGGGAAGCCGGTGTTCATGACCGTCGGCAGGGCCAGCAGGACGTAGCCGACGAACATGACGACCAGGCCGAGGCTGATGGTGCGGCCGTAGCCGAGGAAGCGGTCGGCCAGGAAGCCGCCGAGCAGGGGGAAGATGTAGACGCCGACCAGGAAGGTCGCGTAGATCGAGCCCGCGGCGGCCGCCGACAGGCCGTACTTCGCCTGCATGAACAGGACGAAGATGCTGACCATGGTGTAGAAGCCGAACCGTTCGCCCATGTTGGCGAAGAAGGCGACGAAGAGGCCTTTGGGATGTCCTTTGAACATGGTTCACCGTCCTCGGTGGGGATCGTGCGGCACGCGAATGTCGCTCAAGGGCGGGATTATACCAGAGAAAGGGGGGGCAAACCTACATCCGGGAGCGGATTCGGTGGAGCGACCGCCAGAAGTCCGGCGGAGAGGCACGGAGCCGGGCTTCTGGGAGAAACTTTGAAATGGGCTTGGCACTCGGGTAAAAGGCAGGTTTGACCCTCTCTTAACTCTTAGCGCTTGCCGCCGAGGATGGATCCGAGGACGCCGCGGAGGATCTGGCGGCCCAGGTTCGAGCCCACGGACCGGGCGGCGCTCTTGGCCATGGCCTCGATCAGCGTGTCCCGCGGCCGGCCCGCCGGCCGCCGGGGCGCCGGGGCCTGGGGATAGGAGGCCCGGCCCTGGGGCGGCGGGTAGCCGTACGGGGCCTGCTGTCGGGCCTGGGCTTCGGCCTGGGCCCGGGCTTGCGCTTCCTCCGCCGCCCGCGCGGCCTTCTCCTTCAGCATCTCGTAGGCCGATTCGCGGTCGATGGCCTTCTCGTAGTGCCCGAAGATGACCGAGCCCTGGACGAGGGCCTGGCGCTCGGCCGGCGTAATGACGCCGATGCGGCTGTGCGGCGGCAGGACGAAGGCCCGCTCGACGACGCCCGGCTGGCCCTTCTCGTCGAGGAGCGAGACCAGGGCCTCGCCCGTGCCGAGCTGGGTGATCTCGGTCGCGACGTCGACCTTGGGGTTCTGGCGGAAGGTCTCGGCGGCCGCCCGGACCGCCCGCTGGTCCCGCGGCGTAAAGGCCCGCAAAGCGTGCTGGACGCGGTTGCCGAGCTGGCCGAGGACGACGTCGGGGACATCCAGCGGGTTCTGGGTGACGAAGTAGACGCCCACGCCCTTGGACCGGATGAGCCGGACGACCTGCTCGATCTTTTCCAGCAGGACCTGCGGCGCGTCGGTGAACAGGAGGTGGGCCTCGTCGAAGAAGAAGACCAGGCGCGGCTTCTCCACGTCCCCGACCTCGGGCAGGCGCTCGAAGAGCTCGGCCATGAGCCAGAGCAGGAAGGTCGAATAGGCCCGCGGCGTCAGCATGAGCTTGTCGGCGGCCAGGATGTTGATCATCCCCCGGCCGGCGCCGTCGGTCTGCATCAGGTCGTCGAGGTCGAGGGCCGGCTCGCCGAAGAAGCCGTCGGCGCCCTGCTCGTCGAGCGTCAGGAGGCCCCGCTGGATCGTGCCGACGCTGGCCGGCGAGATGCGGCCGTATTCCGTCTCGAACTCGTCGGCGTGGTCGCCGGCGTACTGGGCCAGGGCCCGCAGGTCCTTGAAGTCCAGGAGATGGAGCCCGGAGTCGTCGGCGATGCGGAAGATGATGCTCATGACGCCGCTCTGGACGTCGTTGAGGTTGAGCAGCCGCGAGAGCAGCAGCGGCCCCATGTCCGACACGGTCGTCCGGACGGGGTGCCCCTGTTCGCCGAAGATGTCCCAGAACGTCACCGGGCTGCCTTCGAAGGCGTAGTCCCCGAGCTTGAGCTTGGCGATGCGCTCCTCGATCTTGGGGTTGGCCGCGCCCGGCTGGCTGACCCCGGCCAGGTCGCCCTTGACGTCGGCCATGAAGACGGGGACGCCGATGCGGCTGAAGCGCTCGGCCATGACCTGGAGCGTGACGGTCTTGCCCGTGCCCGTGGCGCCGGCCACGAGGCCGTGCCGGTTGGCCATCTTCGGCAGGAGGAAGAGGTCCGTCCCCCCTCTGGCGATCAGTAGCCCTTCGAGTGCCATCGGAGTCTCCTTTCCTTGTTCTGCGTCGCCTCCCAGCCGAGGCAGTCGCGGAACAGGCCGGCGACGGTCTTCTGGAGGGCGGCCCGGAAGGCCTCGATGGTCGAGACCTCCTCGCCGGTCCAGTAATCCTTGACGAACAGGGGCCGTCCGACGTTGACCTTGATGGTCGCCGGCACCCCCCACATGACGTGCGTGCCGAAGATGGACAGGGGCGTCACGGGCACGGACAGGCCGCCTTCCTTATAGAGGTTATAGGCCATGATGGATACGCCGCGCCGGAACTCCTTGACGTAGGGGTTGGGGTCCTTGGGAAAGACCCGGCCCCGCCCCTGCAGGGCGATGACGGCCCGGCCCTGCCGCAGGTAATCCTGGCACTTCAGGATGGAGGCCCGCTTGCTGCCGTAGATGTCGACGGGGATGGTCCCGATCCGGGCGATGTGGCCGGACACGAAGTGGACGAGGAAGGTGTAGACGGGATTGAGCAGGACGTGGACGAAGCCGCCGAACCTGCCCATGTGGCGGTGCAGGTGGCGGAGGACGAGCTCGCTGGCCCCCGGCCGGGTGAAGATCATCTGGTTGGCCGTGAAATAGATCATCCGGGGCACGCGCCGGAGCAGGACGGAGACGTCCTGGTAGCTGCCGATGTGGTTGCCGACGATGATGTTCGGCCCCTCGCGGACGAAGTTCTCGCCGCCCCGCAGGTCGATCGCCTTGGGCAGCAGGAAGAGCCGGGTGGCCTTGTCGACGACACCCCGGATCGACGCGAATTCCTCTTCGAAGGGGCCCATGATCGTGAGCGTATTCTATCGGAAGCGCCGGCGAATATCAAAAACGCCCGGCCGGCCGCGGCGGCGCTTGCGCGGGCCCGGCCGGCGTGCTAATTTAGGGGCCCGTCACGCTCACAGGAGGCGCCCATGATCACGCTCATCCGCGGCGGCGAAGTCTTCGCCCCGGAGCCGCTCGGCCGCCGGGACGTCCTCATCGCGGGCGGCCTCGTCGAGGCCGTGGCCGAGCCCGGCCGCCTGGACGCGGCGGGCTGCGGCGGCGAGGTCCTGGACGCGTCGGGAAAGCGCGTCCTGCCGGGCCTCATCGACCCCCACGTGCACATCCTCGGCGGCGGGGGCGAAGGCGGGCCGGCCACCCGGGCCCCCGAGATCCGGATCGAGGACATCGCCGCCTGCGGCGTCACCACGGTCGTCGGCTGTCTGGGGACGGACGGCCTGACCCGCCACATGACCTCCCTCCTGGCCAAGGCCCGGGCCCTGGAGATCGAAGGCCTCTCGACCTACATCTTCGCCGGGTCCTACGACGTCCCGGTCCGGACCCTGACCGGCAGCGTCCGCTCCGACCTCGTGCTCGTCGACAAGGTCATCGGGGCCGGCGAGATCGCCGTCAGCGACCACCGCTCCTCGCAGCCGACCTTCGAGGAGATCGCCCGCCTGGCGGCCGAGTGCCGCGTCGGCGGCCTGCTCGGCGGCAAGGCCGGCGTCCTGCACCTCCATCTCGGCGACGGCCGGCGCGGCCTCGAGTATCTGTTCCGTCTCGTCCGCGAGACCGAGATCCCCGTCACCCAGGTCGTCCCCACCCACGTCACCCGCAACCGGGGCCTGTTCGAGCAGGCCCTCGACTGGGTCGAGGCCGGCGGCGCGGCGGACATCACGGTCGGGCCCGAACCGGCGGCGGACGATCCGGACGTCCGGTTCGAGGACGCCCTGGCCGCCTTCGCCCGCCGCGGCCTGCCGCTGACGCGCATCACGGCCAGCTCGGACGGCAACGGCAGCCTGCCCGTTTTCGACGCCGGGGGGCGGCTGGTCCGGCTGGACATCGCCACCGAGCGGGACCTGCTGCGGAAGTTCCGCGAGGCCGTCCTGACCGGGCTCCTGCCGCTCGAAACCGCGGTCCGGATCTTCTCGACCAACGCGGCCGACGTCTACAAGCTCGGCGGCAAGGGCCGGATCGAGCCCGGCCGGGACGCCGACCTCCTGGTCGTCGACGACCGGCTCGAGCTCGTCGACGTCTTCGCCCGGGGCCGGCGCCTGATGGCCGGGGGGACGCTGCGGGCCCGCGGCACGTTCAGCGCGTAGGGCCCGACATGTCCGGACAGGATCGCCCCGCCCCCCCGCCGCCGCCCGCCGCCGCGGGCCGGCGCCCCTCGTTCGGGGTCGCCCTGATCCCGCTCCTGGCCATGGCCCTGCTCCTCGGGGTCGGCTACGGCGTCTACAGGATCAAGGCCCAGATCCTGCTGATCGCGGCCGCGTCGGTCACGGCCCTGCTCGGGCTCCTGCTCGGCTTCAAATGGCCGGACATGGAACGCGGCATCGTCGAAAGCATCCGCAAGGCCCTGCCGGCCATCCTGATCATGCTGTCCGTCGGTCTCCTGGTCGGCTCCTGGATGGCCGGCGGCACCATCCCCATGGTCGTTTATTACGGCCTTAAGCTCATCTCGCCGAAGTTCTTCCTGGCCACGGCCTGTCTCGTCTCGTCCGTCGTGGCCCTGGCCTGCGGCACGTCGTGGGGCACGATCGGGACGATCGGGGTGGCCTTCATGGGCATCGCCATGGGCCTCGGCATCCCCCTCGGGCCGGCCGCCGGGGCGGTCGTGGCCGGGGCCTATTTCGGGGACAAGTTGTCGCCGCTCTCCGACATCCCCAATTTGGCCACGGTCGTCTCCGGCTCCAACCTGTTCGACCACATCAGGCACATGGTCCCCTCGGCCGGTCCGGCCTGGCTGGCCGGGCTGGCCCTCTACGTCGTCGCCGGCCTGAAGTACGGCGCGGCCTCGGCCCGGTCGGAGACCCTGGACCTCATCCTGGCCACGCTCCCGGCCCACTTCCGCTTCAACCTCCTCCTCCTCCTGCCCATGGCCGTCATCTTCTACGCCGCGATCGCCAAGAAACCGACCATCCCGGCCATGGTGGTGTCCTCGCTCGTGGCCGGGGTCCTGGCCGTGGCCGTCCAGAAGATGCCGCTGGCGGTCGTGGCGGCGGCTATGAACACGGGCCTGCCGGCCCGGACGGGCGTCGAGGTCGTGGACCAGCTCCTCTCCAAGGGCGGCCTGATGAGCATGATGGAGACCCAGCTCATCGCCTTCACGGCCTTCTCGTACGGCGGCATCATGCAGGCCACGGGCTGTCTGGCCGTCATCCTGGACAAGGTCATGCGCTTCACCCGCCATGTTTGGAGCCTGGTCCTGACGACGGTCGGCGCGGCCGTCCTGTCGGCCCTGATCACGGGCAGTTCCTACCTGTCGATGATCCTGCCGGCCGACCTCCTGGCGCCCGTGTTCAAGAAGAAGGGCCTGGCCGCCAAGAACCTGTCCCGCATCGTCGAGGAGAGCGGCGCCATCATCGTCCCGCTCATCCCCTGGAGCATGGCCGGCGTCTACATCACCGGGACCCTGGGCGTGTCGACGTTCTCGTACCTGCCCTGGGCCTTCATGAATTACCTTTCCGTGGGGATGCTGGTCCTGTTCGGGTTCACCGGCTGGACGATGGCCCCGAAGGTGCGGGACGACGAAACGCAGGCCGGGAGCTAGTCCTCCCCTTCGCCTTCGCCTCGTTCGGCCTTTTCCAGGGCTTTCTTGAACAGCTCGTCGGCCTGGCCGCGCTTTTCCTTCTGCAGCTCGAAGGTGGCCTCGAACTTGCGGTCGAACTCGCTCTGGCGCTTTTGCTCCTTGGCCAGGAATTCGTCGAGCGAGCCCTTCGCTTTTTTCGGTTTTTCCGAGCGCAGGACCGCCCGGCCGGGGCCGTCGATCCACAGCGTGGCCCCGCAACAGGGGCAGACGACCGAAAAGACGCGCGTCGCGTCCTTGTCCTGGAGGTCGGCCATGACGCGAATGTAGCATATCGGGCCGGCCCTCTTCAACCGAGGCCGTGTTTCTTCAGCAGCTTGAACAGGCCCTGGCGGGTCAGGCCGACCTCGGCCGCGGTCCGGGTCCGCTGATAACGGCAGCGGACCAGGGCCTCCCGGAGGAAGCGCCGCTCGAAGTCGGCCTTGGCCTCGGCCAGCCGGCGGGTGGCGCTGACGTGGACCTCCCCGGCCGGATTGATCTTGGGCGACAGATGTTCCTCGAGGACGAGGGGCCCGCCGCCGGCCATGACCAAGGCGCGCTGGACCTCGTTCTGGAGCTCGCGGACGTTGCCGGGCCACGGATAGCGCAGGAGCATCTCGAGGGCCACGGGCGAGACGAATGGCCGCGGCCGGCCCATGGTCCGGGCGAACTCGTCCAGGAAATGGTTGAGCAGGAGGTGGGCGTCGTCCGGCCGCTCGCGCAGGGGCGGCAGGTCGATGGTGATGATCTTGAGCCGGTAGAACAGGTCCTGGCGGAAGCGGCCCCGGGCCACTTCGGCCTCCAGGTCCTTGTTCGTGGCGCTGACGAAACGCACGTCGACGGGCCGGGGCCGGGTCTCGCCGACCCGGCGGACCGTTCTCTCTTCGAGGACCCGCAGGAGCTTGGACTGCAGGGCCAGCGGCAGGTCCCCGATCTCGTCGAGGAAGAAGGTCCCGCCCGAGGCCTCCTCGACCAGACCGGTCTTGTCGCGGCAGGCCCCGGTGAACGAGCCCCGGGCGTGGCCGAACAGCTCGCTCTCGAGAAGGGCCTCGGGGATGGCGGCGCAGTTGACGGCTACGAACGGGCCCTTGCGGCGGCGGCCGGCCTCGTGGAGGATCTTGGCGGCCAGGTCCTTGCCGGTGCCGCTCTCGCCGGCGATGAAGACCGGCGCGTCGGTCTCCCGGACCCGCTCGATCATGGCCCGGACGCGGCGGATGGCCGGCGTCTCGCCCAGGAAGGCGGCCGCCGCCGGCCCGTCCAGGACCGGCGGTCCCGGATCGGCCTTCCCCTCGGGGCCGCCGGTCTTTCTCAAAAGGAAGAGCACGGGCGCCAGGGCCAGAGTCAGGAACTCCATGTTCTCGGCCTCGAAGGGCCGGGCCTGGCCGCGCCGGACGAGAAGGACGATGCCCGCCGGCCGGCCGCGCAAGCTCCAGGGATAGGCCAGGACGCTGCGCGGGCGGCGGCCGTCGCCGTCGAGCTCCAGGTCGGCGAAGAGCGGCTCGCGGCCCAGGTCCGGGACGAGGACCGGCCGGCCGATCTCCAGGGCCCGTCCGGCCAGGGCCTCGCCGTCCCGGCGAGCGGCCGCCTCCAGGTCCGGCGGCCCGTCGCCGCCGCGCCAGGCCTCATAAGACGGCTCGCCGCGGTTGTCGAAGGCCCGAAAGACGCCGGCGTCGGCGGCGACATGGTCGAAAACGACCTCGGCGACGCGGGACAGGAACTGCGGGGTCACAATTAAGCGACGAACGGGCCGGCCGGTTTTTCTCATTGCGCCGCCCCGGCGGAAAATCTAGAATGGCATCAACCGCCGTCGCGGCCCGCGACCGGGCCGGGACCGGCGCCGGCAAGGAGGAGACCATGAGGAAATCCCGGATCCGCCTGGGCTTCCTGGGTCTGGCCGCTCTTCTCGCGCCGGTCCTCCGGGCCGAGGCTCAGCCGACGGTGGCCGAGGCCTTGAGGCAGGTCCGGGTCGTGGCCATTCCGGAGAACGGCCGCCCGGTCGACCGGACCGTGGCCGAAGAGCTCCGGCTTTTCCGGTGCGATCGGGCGGAGATCCGGGCCGTCGGGCCGAGCCCCGCGACGGCGCCCGTTGCCGGCGTCTTCCGCGTCGCCGTGGCCGACGAGGGACTGGCCGCCGGGCCGGGCCCCGAGGACCTCCGGAAGGCCGGCGGCAAGGGCTGGATGTACTTCCGGCTCGGGCCGGACGGCGCCGGCGAGCTGACCTGCTCGGCGCCCCATCTCCTGTACGCCCTCTACCGGCTCCTCGACGAAGATTGGACGAAGCGTCCCGTCTCCGATTTCCGGGCCGGCTGGCTGATCGTCCCCCGCTTCTCGCGCCTCGAGGGCGGCGACAACTACCTGGCCAATCCGAAACGGGTGGCGGCCGGATACGACGCCGAGCGCTCCGTCCGCGAGCTGGCCCGGCTGGGCTTCAGCCACGTCCCCGTCAACGCCCTGGCCAAGGACATGCCGGCCGAACAGGGGCCGCCGGGCGAGATCTATTCCCGCTTCTACTACTTCAGCCCCGACCTGGACCAGTTCGTCGAGACGCCCCTCGACGCCGGGGCCTACGCCCCGGAATACCTGGCCGCCAATCTGGCCCTCCTCAAGGAAAACGCCCGGCTGGCCGTCAAGTACGGCCTGACCCCCGGCCTCAACATCAGCTCGCCGCGCTCGGTCCCCGACGCCGTCCTGGAGAAGTACCCCTATCTGCGCGGGGCCCGGGTCGACCATCCCTTCCGCAGCTACCGGCCCCGCTACACCCTGACCCTGTCCCATCCGGCGGTCCGCTGGCATTACGCCGAGCTTATGCGCCGGCTGATGAAGGAGGTCCCCGAGCTGGGCTACATCTATCTCTGGACGAACGACAGCGGCTCGGGCTTCGAGTTCACGGCCAGCCTCTACGCCGGCCGCAACGGCGGGGCCTATCTCGTCCGGGAATGGAAGTCCCACGAGGCCGTCGCCCAGGCCGCGGCCGGCAACGTCCTGCGCTACTTCCGGACCCTGCGGGACGCCGCCGCCGAGACGCGCCCCGGCTTCCGGCTCCTCTTCAACCTCTTTTCGTTCTCCAACGAGGAGTCGCATATCCTCGACGGCCTGACCCCGGGGCTCGACCTGTGGGTGGCGCCCAAGGAGCTCGACGACTCGCCGCGCGGCCGGCGGCTCAAGGCCCTGCCGGCCAAAGGCTCCGAGATCTTCACCACGACCCGGCTGCAGAACAACTACCTGCTGGGCATCCCCTCGCCGTGGCTGGCGGCCGAGGAGGTGCGCGGACTCCGGGCCGCCGGCTTCGACAAGGCCCAGGTCACGGTCGACCCCCAGCCGCTGGCGCCCTACGACGTCAACCGGGAGGTCCTGCGGGCCCTCAACTTCGATCCGGCCGCGGACATCGACGCGGTCGTCGCCGCCGTCGCGGCGCGCTGGGCCGGCGCGCCGGGCGACGCCGCGCTGGTCGAGGCCTGGCGGCTCTGCGACGCGGCCGTCCGGGGCTTCCCGCCGATCATGCTCTATGGCGACAACAACTGGGGCTTCCCCTGGTACCGGCTGCTGGTCCGACCGTTCGCCCCGGACATCGGCGGGATCCCCGAGGCCGAGCGGGCCTATTACGAGAGGTTCATGACCGTGACCTTCAACAACCCCAACCTCGTCGACCTGGGCACGGACATCCTCTGGACGCTCATGGACACGGCCCAGGCCGACGCGGCCGTGGCCCAGGCCGACCGGGCGACCTGGAAGCCGCTCGACGATGCCATCGCGGTCCTGGGCGCGGCCATCGATCGCGTCCCCGACGGGGTCCGGATCGAGCCCGACGGCCGCCGGCGCTACAAGGGCGAGGCGGAGGTCCTGGGCGATCACCTCGACCGGCTGCGGGCCCTGCGCTGCTATTTCCGGACCCTGCGCAACACGGCCGCCTGGGTGGCCGGCGTCCACGGCTGCCTCGAGGCCAAGGACCCGGCGGAGAAGGCCGCGCGCCGGGCCGCCGTGCGGGCCATGATCGACGACGAGGTCCGGAACGCCGGCGACCTGGCCGCGCTCGCCGAGACCTCGACGGTCCGGTTCATGCCCGTCGATCCGTCCGGCGAGACCTTCAACATGTACGGCCCGAACCTGCCCGAGCTCATCCGGAAAAAGACAGCCCTGATGAAAGCGCACCGGGACGACGAGCCCCGCATCGACCCCGAATTCATGTGGCGGATGCCGCCGGACTCCGGCCTCGATCCCAAGACCTATCTGAAGTACCGCTGAGAAGGACGACATGAGCGCCCTGACCGTGGGTTACGGCGAAAGGACCATCACCCCGCCTCTGGGTGTCGACCTGGCCGGCTACGGCTTCTATCTCGATCGCCGGTCCGAGTCCGTCCTGGACGACCTCGTCTGCCGGGCCGTTTGCGTCCGGGCGGACGGCCGGGCGCTTCTCCTCGTCGGTTGCGACGTGATCGGCTTCGCCGTCGAGGAGGCCGACGCCATCCGGGCCGCCGTGGCCGCGGCCCACGGCTTGCCCCGGGAGGCCGTCCTGCTGGCCGCGACGCACACCCACTGCGGTCCGGCCACCCAGCCCATGCCGGGTCTCGGCGAGGTCGAGCCGTCCTACATGGCCCGCCTGCGCGGTCTCGTCGCCGAGGCGGCCGCCGAGGCCGTCGCCTCGGCCCGGCCGGCCGGGTTCGCCTGGGCGCTGGAAGCCGTCGAGCCGCTGGGCTACAACCGCCGCCGGAGGGATTTCCGCGGCGTCGACAACGTCCTCAAGGCCGTTCTCTTCACCACCGCCGAGCGCCGCCTTTACCTTCTGAACTACGCCTGCCACGCCGTCGTCTTCGGCCGCCGCCGCCACGTCTCGGCCGACTGGCCCGGGGCGGTCGTCCGGGAGATCGAGAAGGCGGGCGACCGGGCAGTCGTCTTCCAGGGCTTCTGCGGCGACATCGACCCCGTCCTGCAGATGAACCGCTGGGGCGAAGGGACCCCGGACGACTTGGGCGACATCGCCGACCTCGTCCGTCGGCGCCTGGCCAGGGCCGGGCGCTACGCCGCCGGCCCGGCGGGACAGGTCGTCCTGGCCGCCCGGGAGGACCGGATCGATATCCCCCTGACCGTCCCCGACCGGCGGACGATCGAGCGGCGGGCGGCGGCCTTCGCCCGGACCTACGCCCAATTCCCCGGGGCGGACCGCTTCGCCGAGGACTGGCGGCGGCGGGCCCTGGAGGCGGCGCCGGCGATGCGCCGGGACCCGGCGGTCCGGAACGTCCCGGTCCAGGCCCTGGCCATCGGCGGCTTGAGGCTGGCCGCCCTGCCGGGTGAGTTCTTCAGCGAGATCGGCCTGAAGCTGCGCCGGACCTTCGATCCCCTCCTCCCCGTGGGTTATGCCAACGGCAACGTCGGCTACGTCCCGACCGACCGGGATTTCCGCGACCGGACCGACTACGCCTGCTACTGCGCGCCGATGTTCTACGGGCTCTTCCCCTTTGCACCCGGCGTCGAGCGGACGTTCCTGACCGCGGCCCGCCGGGCCCTGCGCCGGGTCGCGAGGTAGGAAGAGAGGCCATGGAGCAGCTCGCCGGTTGGCTCTATCTCGGCCTGGTCGTGGCCGGCTTCGCGGCCATGAACTTCGTCATGAAGCGGGCCACTCTCAAAGGCCACGCCTCGCCCGTCCTGACGGCGTCCCTGTTCGCCGCCGCGGCCGCGCTCTGCCTGGCCGTTCTGGCCGTTTCGGGACGGCCCTGGCTGGTCTCGGCGCCGGTCGTCATGCTGGCCGCCGGCGGCGGCGTCGGCGGGGCGGTGGCCTACTTCTTTTTCTTGAACGCCCTCAAGACCGGACCCTACGCCCTGACCATCTCCGTCTATACCATGTCCTTCCTTCTGCCGGTGGCCTTCGCCATCGCCGTCTGGTCCCGGCCGCTGACGGGCCCTCTCGCCGCGGCCCTGCTGCTCATCGTGGCCGGCGTGGCCCTCATCTCCTGGTCGGGGGCCTCGGCCAAGGGGGAAGCCCGGGGCGCCGGGGCGAAGTGGCTGGCCTTGCTCGGCGCGGCTTTCGCGCTGACGGCCATCCCCCAGCTGGCCCAGGCGGCCGCGGTCCGGCGGGGCGAGGTCAACCTGTGGTTCTTCCTGTTCGCCACCTTCGCCTCGGGCGCGGCGGCCCTGTGGGTCTTCTTATGGGCCAAGAAAGCCCGGCCCGCCGCCGGCGCCTTCGGCTTCGCCGGCCTGGCCGCGGTCGGCAGCGTGGCCGGCAATTTCTTCACCCTCAAGGCCCTGTCGCGGCTCCCGGAGACGGCCGTCTTCCCGGTCTCCAACGCCGGGCCCATCATCGCCGCGGTCCTGCTGGGGCTGCTCTATTTCAAGGAGAGGATCCGGCCCCTGGCCTGGCTCGGGATCGCGGCCGGCATCGCCGGCATCGTCCTGCTGGCCCGGCCGTAAAACGGGACCTTGGCCGGGACCGCTAGGGTTGGACGGGGATCCGCGCGGCGAGATCCTCGACTTTCTTCCGCCAGCCTTCTTCGAGCGGCCCCTTCAGGCCGGTGACGAAGACCACGCCTTCGGCGACCTTGACCAAGCCCTTGGCTTCCAGGATCGCGTTCATGACGGGGCGGACGCGCTGCCACTTGGCGATCTCGTCCTCGGTCGGCATCCGGCCGGTCTTCTTGTCGGGCCGGGGCGCGCCTTCCGTGGTCAGGATGGCGTACTTCGTTCCGGCCGGCAGCCGGACCTTCTTCAGGAAACGGCGCGCCCGTCCGATCGGCTTGCCCATTCGCCCCGGCGAGCTGAACAGGTAGAGGTCGGCCGGCGGCATCTCCTTGGGCGTGGCGTCGCGGACGTGATGGACGTTGACGGCGATCCCCCGGGCGGCCAGGAGCGTCTTGAACTCCTCCGCGACCTTGGCTCCGTTCCCATACTTCGAGGCCTGGAAATATTCGATGATCATGGGGGGCCTCCTCCGCCTGATTTTAGAACAACGGCGCTCGAAATCAAGCCCCGCCGGCCCTCCCCGGGTCGATTGACAGGCCCGGCCGGCGGGGATAACCTGGGGCCATCCCGCCGCGGAGGAGAAGCCCCCATGAACGTCCGCACGACCGCCCTCGCCGTCCTGGCCCTGCTCGTCCTCGGCGCCGCCGCCGGCGCCGCCCCCGCGGCCGGGACCGGGGGCCAGGCCCCCGCCCCGGCCGCCGACCGCCTGCAGTGGTTCCGCGAGGCCAAGTTCGGCCTGTTCATCCACTGGGGCGTCTACGCCATGATCGGCCGCGAGGAGTGGGGCCGGCAGCTCCTCCAGATCCCGCTCCGGGAATACCAGTATTACGCCGACCGTTTCGATCCGGCCGGCTTCGACCCGGACGAATGGGCCGCCCTGGCCAGGGCGGCGGGGGCGAGATACGTCGTCTTCACCTCCAAGCACCACGACGGCTTCGCCATGTTCGACAGCGCCTACACCGACTACGACGTCATGCACGCCCGGTACGGCCGGGACATCCTCGGGCCGCTGGCCGCCTCGATGAAGAAGGCCGGCCTGCCGCTCGGCTTCTACTACTCGATCATGGACTGGCATCACCCCGATTATCTGCCCCGCCGGGACTGGGAGAAGGACCGGCCGGCCGCCGGCGCCGACTTCGGCCGCTACATGGACTACGCCGCGAACCAGCTCCGGGAGCTGGTGACCAAGTACGACCCGGCCGTGCTCTGGTTCGACGGCGAGTGGGAGCACTCCAACGAGGAGCAGCGGGCCTTCACCATCGGCAGGATGCTGATGGAGATGAAGCCGGCCCTCCTCATCAACGACCGCCTCTGGCGGCGCGAGCCGGGGTACGGCGACTTCGGCACGCCCGAGAACTACGTCCCGGCCACGGGCTTCCGCAACCCGGACGGAACGCCCCGGCTCTGGGAGGCCTGCTACACGATGAACTGGAACGGCTGGGGCTACAACCGGACCGAGACCGAGTTCCACAGCGCCACCCAGCTCATCCGCCAGCTCATCGAGGTCGTCAGCAAGGGCGGCAACCTGCTCCTCAACATCGGCCCCGGGCCCGACGGGAGGATCCAGGCCGATTTCCAGTCCCGGCTCCGGGAGATGGGCGCCTGGCTCGAGACCAACGGCGAGGCCGTCTACGGCACGACGGCCAGCGTCTTCGAGCGCCTGCCGTTCTTCGGCCGCTGCACGGTCAAGGGGCGGACGCTCTACCTCCACGTCATGGGCTGGCCCCGGGACAGGACCCTGCGTCTGCCGGGACTCGCGACCGAGGTGGAGAAGGCCTATCTCCTGACCGGGCCGGGCCGTCCGCTGGGGGTCCGGCGGGCCGGGAAGGACGTCCTGGTGGCCCTGCCGGAACGCGAGCGCGACCCGGCCGCGACGGTCGTCGTCGTCGAGCTCCAAGGCCCGCCGGTCGTCGAGCCCTACCGGATCGTCCCCGAACAGGACGGCCGGATCGAGCTGCCGGTCCATCTGGCCGACCTCCGGTCGGTCATGGGCCAGCGGGCCTATCTCGACCACTTCTACCGGACGACCATGCTGACCAACTGGCAGAACGTCAACGACTACCCGGAATGGCGCTTCGACACCGCGGGGCCGGGGACGTTCGAGGTCCTGGCCTCTTACGCCAGCATGTGGGGCGGCCAGGCCGCCTACGAGGTCGAGGTGGACGGCCGCCGGATCGCGGCCAAGACGGAATCGTCGCCCAGCGTCTATTTCCCGGCCACGTTCCGCGTCGGCCGGGTGACGCTCCCGGCCGGCGAGCACACCGTCCGGGTGCGCGTCACCGCGGTCGTCAACAACCACGCCATGAACCTGGAGAAGGTCGTCCTCGTCCCGGCGAAATGAGGCCGCCGGCGCTTTTCCGGCTCCGGCGCCGCGGCCGGGGCGGCCGGATGAGCTTCTCGGTCAAGGGTCGCTTCGGGCGATAACGTTCGGAGGCGCTTCGGACATATATGCTCGCCGGGCGGGCAACGGGCCGGCCGAAGGCGGGATCTTCCGGCCCGGCAACGGGGCCGGAGAGGGAGGAGACGCGGAGAGCGGAAGAACGGCGCGGGCGGCGGCCCTCCGCCGCCCGCGTCCCTATCGACAACGCCCGGGCCGGGCGCTACTTCAGGACGACGTCGCACTCACCGGTGAGGGCCGGGTTCTTGACGTCGCGGACCTTGATGGTCAGCGTGTCGCCCTTGGCGAAGCCGGGATTCTTGAAGTAGATGGGGGTCATGAAGCCGTTGAGCGAGTGCATGTACCCCTCGGTGATGGCCATGGCGGACCGCAGGGTCAGGGGCGGGAAGAAGTTGGCCTTTTCCGGGAAATCGTAGAGCCGCACCCAGGAGGCGATGATGCCCTCTTTGCCCAGGCGGCGATAGAAATCCATGTCCCGGATCTCGCCCCGGTAATCCTCCCGGAGCTCGGCCAGCGTGGGCATGTGGTAGTCCTGCCCTTTGTAGACCATGACCACGTCCTTGGCCGCGACCGTCACGCCGGTGTCGCGGTCGCGCGGCCCCATGAACAGCATGAACATGACGTAGGGGCTGGCGATGTCCTGGTTGACCAGGGCGGCGTCGACGGCCATCAGGATGGGGCCCGACTCGTTGGCGAAAGCGCCCATGCCCAGGTCCTTGGTCTGGGGGAAGGCCGCGGCCGCCAGGACCAGCAGGGCCGCCGCGACGATCGCCATCTTGAATGATCTCATCGGATTCTCCTCTCTTTGCGTCCGACGGGCTCTTGGCCCGTGCGGCATCATCAAATGCAAGCATCGTGCCAAGGGACGGGGGGAGGTCGATAGGGCCGCTTCAGGCGGGGACGGGAGCGTGTTGTCCGTAAACGGGGACAGCGGCTGTCCTAAATCCTACTCATTTGGTAGGTTTTATGCGGCGGCGGGACGGCGGGCGGGGCCGGCCCCTCCGGATCAGGAAGGCTGGAGGGTCTTCTTGATCCTGGAGGCGTCGTAGCCCTTGGCCGCGGCCCGGCGGATGAGGTCGTCGTAGACGGCCGGGTCCATCTGGGGGGTCCGGGACAGGATCCAGTAATAGGACCGGTCGGGGTGGCCGACGACGGCCCAGCGGTAGTCCGGATCGAGCTCGATGATCCAGTAGGCCCCGGCGAACGGCCAGAAAAAGCGGACCTTGAGCTTGGCGTTGGTGGTCCGGTCGACGATCCAGGCCTTGCCCCGGATGGAGCGTTCCGGCCCGTCCAGGGTGTTCTTGCGGCAGACGTTGACGACCTCGAGGGCCCCGTCGTTCCGGAGCGAATAATGGGCCGTGACGCCGACGCAGCCTTTCTGGAAGCGCTGGGGGATGGTGGCGATCTCGTACCAGGTGCCGAGGTAGCGGGCGATGTCGACGCGCGGCACGACCTCGAGCGGCTTGGGGGCCGCGGCGGAGACCGCGGCGACGGCGGCCAGGACGGAGACGACGAGCGACAGGCAGATCCTCATGGGGCCTCCTCGGGGCGAGGCCATTCTAGCCGCGGGGCCGGGGCCGGTCAAGACGCGGGGGGCGAAAGGCGGTTGAATTGCCGGCCTCCTTTTAATAGAATCGGCGTGCCGTGGCCGAACCAAGCGCGCTCCCCGACCCCCGCCCCGCGACGCCGCCGGCCCGCCGCCATCCGATCTGACGGCCGGGCCCGGAGCCCGCTTTGGACGCCCGGGATCTCCCGCGAGGAGGACGAACGTGGCTAACGACGCGTCGAAGCCGTCCCGCCGGCAATTCCTCAAATCGGCCGCCCTGGGCGCGGCGGCGCTGGCGGCCGGGCCGGCCGCGGCCGCCGGACAAGCCGGGCCCGCCGCAGGAAAGGGCGCCGGGTTCAAGCTCAAGTACGCTCCCGGCCTGGGGATGTTCGAAGCCGGCGCCGGCAAGAACCCTATCGACCAGTTGAAGTTCATGGCCGACCGGGGCTTCCCGGCCTGGTTCGACAACGGGCTGATGGGCCGGCCGGCGGCCGAGCAGGAAGGCCTGGCCCGGGAATCCGCGCGGCTCGGGCTGACCATCGGCCCCTTCGTGGTCTACGCCGATTTCGCCGTCGAGTCGTTCGTCGGCCGGGACGCGGCGGTCCGCGACATGCTGGCTGGGCGGTTCCGGACGGCCGTCGAGACCGGTAAAAGGACCGGCTGCCGCTGGACGCTGGCCGTCCCCGGCCGGTTCAATCTGAGCGCCGACTGGGGTTATCAGACGGCCAACGTCATCGAGAACCTGAAGCGGGCGGCGGCGGTCTGCGAGCCCTCCGGCCTGGTCGTTGTCCTCGAGCCGCTCAACCCGAAGGACCACCCCGGCCTCTTCCTGACCAAGATGGCCCAAGCCTACGAGATCTGCAAGGCCGTGGCCAGCCCCTCGGTCAAGATCCTCGACGACATGTACCACCAGCAGATCACCGAGGGCA
>CAZNPB010000043.1:0-27043 GCA_964574895.1 uncultured Eubacteriales bacterium | reverse complement strand
CAAGCTCGACGACAAGATGACGGCCGCCTTCAAGGCCGTCAGCGAGCTGGCCCGGACGCGCAAACTCTACATGCGCGACGCCGCCTACGTCATTTCCGTCAGCCGCGTCGCCAACGCCTGCAAGGACCGCGGCTGGGTCTGATCCCGGCCCGTTCGTCGCGACGTCAACGTCCCGTCCTCCCCGGCTCCGGCCGGGGAGGACGGGCCTTCTATTGACGATCCGGCCCGGCCGGAACGGACCGGACCGCCCCGGACCCCCGCCCGGCGGGAGGCCGGCGGCCGAGGAGGACGGCGCGACATGAGCAATCCCCGGACGCCGACGGCCGTATCCACGCTCTTCTCCACCCTCCACGAGCGGGCCAAGGAGCTCAACTGCCTGTACCGGATCGAGGAGGTCCTGAGCATCTACGACGTCCCCCTGGAAGAGGTCTTCCGACAGGTCATCGAGGCCGTTCCCGCGGGCTGGCAGTTCCCGGAATGCTGCCAGGCCCAGATCACCTACGGCCCCGACGTCTTCGAGTCCCCCGATTACGAGGAGACGCCCTACGCCCACTGCGCCGACATCCGGGTCCAGGAGGCCTCGATCGGCCGCCTCTGCGTCTCCTACAAGAAGCCGACGCCGGAGAGCGACTGCGGGCCGTTCATGAAGGGCGAGATCAAGCTCATCCACTCGGTCGCCGAGCGCCTCGGCCACTTCATCCTCCACCAGCGCCTGCGGAGCATGTACGAGCAGATCAGCGACCAGCGCCGCGAGGGCTCGGCCGGGGCCCAGGGCTGGCGCATCGCCCTGGACCTGCTCCGGAACACCAATCCGAACCTGCTCCTGCGGGTCTCCCGCAAGATGATGAACTACCTGGGCTGGCGCGGCGTCGGCGAGGCCCGGGACCTCCTGCAGCGCTTCGGCGGCGGCGGGGCCGAAGGCCTGTTCGGCGAGTCGAACCAGCCCCTGACCCGCGAGTCCCTGGACCGCTTCTTCGACCTGACCGAGCAGACGTTCCGCATCGCCTCGGCCAACCTGACCGACGACGAGGTCCTCGACCGCATCCACAAGTGGATCAACGAGGACCGCTCGAGCGAGGCCGTCAAGAGCCTGGAGAACGTCTACGCCAGCCTGGCCGAAGTGCTCGACAGCATGCGCCGGATCAAGATCCTGGCCCCCGAAGCCATCCAGCTGCCCCGGTCCCTGGCCAACAGCGTCCGGGTGGCCCTGATCCGCCGCTTCTTCACCGAGCAGCTCGAGTTCATCAACGTCGCCAAGAAATACGTCGACCTCGAGGACTTCTTCGACCTGAGCGAGAAGATCATTTTCCCGACCGGCTCCCACGGCAAGCTCGGCGGCAAGAGCGCCGGCCTGTTCCTGGGCAGCCGCATCCTGGCCCAGGCGGCCCGCCGGACCAAGGCCATCGGCGAGGTCAAGAAGCCCAAGACCTGGTACGTCACCTCCGACGCCCTCATCAACTTCACCAATTACAACAACCTCGACGACGTCCACGAGCAGAAATACAAGGACATCGAGGTCGTCCGCCAGGAGTATCCCCACCTCGTCCAGGTCTTCAAGAACTCGACCTTCCCGCCCGAGATCGTCAAGGGCCTGTCCGTGGCCCTGGACGACTTCGGCGAGGTGCCGCTCGTCGTCCGCAGCTCCAGCCTGCTCGAGGACCGGCTGGGCACGGCCTTCGCCGGCAAGTACAAGTCCCTGTTCCTGGCCAACCAGGGCGACAAGCAGCAGCGGCTGGAGGCCCTGCTCGACGCCGTGGCCGAGGTCTACGCCTCGATCTTCAGCCCCGACCCCATCCAATACCGGGCCGAGCGCGGCCTGCTCGACTTCTACGAGGAAATGGGCATCATGATCCAGGAGGTCGTCGGGACCCGGGCCGGGAAGTATTTCTTCCCCGCCTACGCCGGCGTGGCCTTCAGCCGCAACGAGTTCCGCTGGTCGCCCCGGATCCGGCGCGAGGACGGCCTGCTCCGGCTGGTGCCGGGGCTGGGCACCCGGGCCGTCGACCGGGTCAGCGACGACTACCCCGTCCTCGTCTCGCCCGGCCAGCCGAACCTGCGGGTCAACGTCTCGACCGACGAGGTCGTCCGCTACTCGCCCAAGCGGATCGACGTCATCGACCTCGAGGAGAACAGCTTCGGGACCAAGGACCTCCGGGAGGTCCTTCGGGAGGTCGGCCCGGACTTCCCCGCCCTGACCAAGGTCTTCTCGATCTACAAGGACGGCCTGCTCCAGCGGCCGATGGGCCTGGCCACGGACTGGGCCACGGCCGAGGCCGTGGCCACCTTCGACGGGCTGGTCGCGGCCTCGCCGTTCATGGCCCAGCTCGAGGCCATCCTGAAGACCCTGTCGACGGCCATGGGCGTGCCGGTCGACATCGAGTTCGCCTCGACCGGCGCCGATTTCTACCTCCTCCAGTGCCGGCCGCAGAGCCAGGCCGCCGAGGCCGTGGCCATGGAGATCCCCTCCAATCTGCCGGACGAAGCCGTCCTGTTCACGGCCCGCCGGCACGTCTCCAACGGCCGCGTCGCCGACGTCACCCACATCGTCTACGTCGACCCCGACCGCTACGGCGAGCTGGCCGAGTTCGCCGACCTGGCCGCCGTCGGCCAGGCCGTGGGCAAGCTCAACAAGATCCTGCCCCGCCGCCAGTTCATCCTCATGGGGCCGGGCCGCTGGGGCAGCCGCGGCGACATCAAGCTCGGCGTCCGCGTCACCTATTCGGAGATCAACAACTCGGCCATGCTCATCGAGGTGGCCCGCAAGAAGGGCAACTACGTGCCGGACGTCTCGTTCGGGACGCACTTCTTCCAGGACCTGGTCGAGTCGGGCATCCGCTACCTGCCCCTCTACCCGGACGACGAGGGGATCAGGTTCAACGAGAAGTTCCTGCTCGAGGCCCCCAACCGGCTGGCCGAGCATTGCCCGGAGTGCTCGGCGCTGACGGACGCCCTCCGGGTCATCGACGTGCCGGAAGCGACCGGCGGCAAGGTCCTCCGGGTGGTCATGAACGCGGACCAGGAGTCGGCGGTCGGCTATTTCGCCCCGCCCGAAGCGGCCGTGCGGGCGGCGGCCGGCGGCGCGGCCGCCGGGCCCGGCCCGGACGACGACCAGTATCGCTGGCGGCTGCGCATGGCCGAGCGGATCGCCTTCCACTGCGGCGCGCAGAAGTGGGGCGTCCGGGGCGTCTATTACGTCGATCCGAGCGACGGCGGCGAGGTCGATCCGGCCTCGCCCCTGCGGCTGGTCGTCCACTTCCTGGGCGGCGGCCGCCAGCGGAAGGAGATGGAGACCTGGCTCCAGGGCTGGAGCCTGTCGCTGGCCGAGATGAACTACTTCCGGACCGGCTTCCACTCCGACGGCCTCCTCGAGGTCCATTTCCTGACCGACGAGAAGGTCCGCGGGGAGAAGGACGTCGCGGTCCGCCTCAAGGTCGGCTCCGACGCCGTCCGCGAGCTGGCGCTCGGGCCAAAATCCCTCTAGGCCGGGCCGGCCAGCGGTCCTCCCTCGGCGTCACCGCCCATCTTTCTCGCTGCTCCAAAACGCTCTTCGGCTTCAGCGGTTCCGGGAGGGCGGGGGGCCCTGCGCCGGCGTGGCCGTTGCCGCGTGTCCGATCTCGCCGATGAAGCGGGCTGAAAAGAGCCCGGCCGGATAGAGGATCGATCCAAGAGGTTTGATTTCGCCGATCGAATCGGGGATACTCGGAGGATGCCAGGAGCACGGAAGACGGGCGTCCATCTGTTCGCCCACGAGGCCATGGCCACGGTCTTCGAGGCCTTCGTCGCCGGGCGCGAGAAGGTCTACGCCGGGCAGGCGGCCCGGGCGGCCTTCGACGAGATCGACCGCATCGAACGGCTCTTCAGCCGTTTCGACCCCTCGAGCGAGATCAGCCGGATCGGACGGCTCGCGCCGGGCGGCTCGCTGCGCATCGGCCTCGAAACGGCCGAGGTCCTCGGCCTGGCGGCCTTCGTCCAGGCCGAGACGGGCGGGGCCTTCGACATCAACTATCTCGGGGCCGGGCCGCGGACGGCCGGGCGGGCCCGCCGCCGCCCCCGGCCGCTCACTTCGCTCCTCCGGATCGACGCCGACGGCCGGGGCTTCGAGGCCAGGCGGCTCCGGCCCTCCGGCCGGGCGGCGGCCCCGGCGCTCGAGCTCGACCTGGGGGCCATCGGCAAGGGCTACGCCCTGGACGCCGCCATGGAGGTCCTGCGGACCTGGGACGTCGGCAACGCCCTCCTCCACGCCGGGACGAGCACGGCCCTGGCCGACGGCCCCGGCCCGGACGCGTCCGGCCGGGGCTGGCCCGTGGGCGCCGGCGGGGCGCCCGGCCGCGCCGCCGGGCCCGGCCGCGTCCTGCTGCGCCGCCGGGCCTTGAGCGGCTCGGGCACCGAGGTCAAAGGCGCCCACGTCGTCGACCCGCGCACCGGCCGCCCGGCCGCGGGACATCCGGCCGCCTGGGCCTCCCACCCGTCGGCCGCGGTCTCGGACGCCCTGTCGACCGCCCTCATGGTCCTGTCCACGGCCGAAGCGGCCGCCTTCTGCCGCCGCCACCCCGCCGTTTGGGCCCTCGTGAAAACCGGGGCCGAAACGTGTAGAATATTCAACGCGGGCACGATGACCTCGAATCCGCCCGCCCGGACAAGGAGACGCTCCCGATGAAGAAGACATGCTGCGCGATAGCCCTGCTGGGGCTCGGTCTGGCCCTTGCGGCCCCGGCCGCCGCGGCCCAGGAGCCCGGCAAGGAAGTCCTGAAGATCCAGCTGCCCAAGCCGATGTTCATCGGCACGCCCAAGAACATCCGCACGCCCAACCTGGAGACCGTCACCGGACGGCCCCGCGGGCCTTTCATGGTCCCCGTCGGCACCGTCCTGCTCTCGGGCGGCAAGCCCGTCACGGCCAGCGACAAGGAGCCGGTCATCGGCGAGACCGCCTACGTCACCGACGGCAAGAAGTCCGGCGAGGACGGCTACTACGTCGAGCTCGGCCCCATGCTCCAGTGGATCCAGATCGACCTCGGCCGGCCCCAGGAGCTCGCCGCCATCGTCTGCTGGCACTACCACAGCCAGGCCCGGGTCTATCGCGACGTCATCGTCCAGGTCTCCGACGACAAGGACTTCGTCACCGGCGTGACCACGGTCTTCAACAACGACCACGACAACACCGCGGGTCTGGGCGCGGGCAAGGACAAGGAATACATCGAGACCTTCGACGGCAAGCTCTTCGATCCCAAGGGGGTCAAGGCCCGTTACGTCCGCCTCTACAGCGGCGGCAACACCTCCAACGACATGAACCATTACGTGGAGGTCGAGGTCTACGGCCTGCCGGCCAAATGACGAAGAGGACCTTCCGCGGGCTGTTCCTCTGCGCCGTCCTCGGCGCCCTGGCCTTCCGCCTGGTCCGTCTCGACGTCCGGCCCATGCATCCGGACGAGGCCAACCAGGCGGTCAAGTTCGGCCGGCTCCTCGAAAGCGGCGAATACCGCTTCGATCCGCTCGACCATCATGGCCCGACCCTCTACTACCTGACCCTGCCCGCGGCCCGGGCGGCCGGCGCGACGACGCTGGCCGGACTCGACGAGCGGACCCTGCGGCTCGTCCCGGCCCTGGCCGGCGCGGCGCTCCTTCTCGTCTTCCTCCTGTTCGCCGGCGGCCTCGGCCGCGAAGCCGTCCTGGCCGCGGCCGCGCTGGCCGCCGTCTCGCCGGCCCTGACGTACTACAGCCGCTTCTACATCCAGGAGACGCTCCTCGTCCTCTTCCTCGCCGCTCTCCTCGGCTGCGGCTGGCGTTACGCCCGCCGGCCGTCCCTCTTTTGGGCCATCCTGGCGGGCCTGGCGGCCGGCCTGATGGCGGCCACCAAGGAGACCAGCCTCATCCTCTTCGGCGGCCTGGCGGCCGCTTTCGTCCTGTTGTCGCTCCTCGAGATCGCCCGCACGCGCCTGAGGCCGGTCCTCGCCTCGGGGGACGCCTGGGTCTGGCGGGATACCCGGACCAAGCTGCCGCGGCTCTGGCACGCCCTGGCCTTCCTGGCGGCCGGGGCCGCCGTCGCGTCCGTCTTCTACTCCTCGTTCTTCGGCCACATGGGCGGCCTGGCCGACGCCGTCCGGGCCGTCGGGGCGTCGCTGACGCGGGCCGGCAACCCCGGCGCGCACGCCCATCCCTGGTATTACTATTTCCAGATCCTGGGCTACTCCCGATCGGCCGGCGGCCCGGTCTGGAGCGAGGCCTTCCTGCTTTTCCTGGCCCTGGCGGGCGGCATCGCCGCGCTGGGCCCCGACGCCGGCCGCGACGGCAGCCCGCGCTTCCTCCGCTTCGTCCTGTTCTTCACCCTCGTCACGGCCGCGGTCTACAGCGCCATCCCCTACAAGACGCCCTGGAACCTGCTGCCGTTCTACCTCGGCCTGGTCATCCTGGCGGGCAACGGCGCCGCCTTGCTCCTGCGGGTCAGCCGCTTCAAGCTGGTCCGGGCCCTGGTCCTGCTCCTTCTGGTGCCCGGGTTCGCCGACCTGGCCCGTCAGGACTATCGGGCCTCGTTCGCCCGGCCGGCCGATCCGGCCAATCCCTACGTTTACGCCCAGACCAGCCCCGACTTCCTCAAGCTGGTCGCGGCGGTCGAGAAGGCGGCCGCGGCGGCGCCCGAGAAGCGCGATCTCCTGGTCGAGGTCGTGGCCCCGCCGGACGAGACCTGGCCCCTGCCCTGGTACCTGCGGGGATTCGGGCAGGTCGGATACTGGACCAGCCCGGAGGCGGCGGCCAAGGACGTGCCGGCCGGAAGGGCCGCCGTGGTCGTTTCGTCGGCGGCCTGCGCCGACGCGCTGGCCGCGGCGCTCGGGGAAGGCTACGATCAGTCCTTCTACGGCCTCCGCCCGGAGGTCGTCCTGTCGCTCTTCGTCCGCCGCCGCTGAACCGCGCCGCCCCTATTTCTTCTTCAGGAGCGGGGCGTAGATCTCCATGGGCCGCGGGTCGTCGCCCATGACCCGGGCCGCCCAGAGCAGGCCGCGCTGGACGATGGTCCGGGCCTCGGGGACGTCGAAATCGGCCGCGACATGCCCGAGCGAGGTGTAGAACACGCGGCCCTTCCCGTAGAGTTTCTTCCAGACGGCGGGCATGACCCGGCCGGCGATCCACGGGGCGTGCTGGCCGCCGAAGGTCGTCGTGGCCAGGACCTCGTTGCCGGGATCGACGTGCATGAAGTACTGCTCGGACTTCATATGGAAGGGCGTCTTGAGCCCCTTGGTGATCGGGTCGTTCGGATCGGTGATGTCGACGTCGTAGTCGATGACCCCGCCGGGGTGGGCGACCCATTGACCGCCGACCATGAACTGGTACTCGACGGCGGAGCGGTGGGCGTCGCCCAGCCCGCCGTGCCAGCCGGCCAGGCCGACGCCGCCCTTGACGGCCTCCTCGAGGTTCCGTTCCTGATCGGCGGTGATGTCGGACATGGTGAAGACATGGACGATGAGGTCGAGCGTCTTCAGCTTTTCGAGATCGAGATAGGCGTCGAGCGAGTGCGAGATCTCGACCTTGAAGCCCTGGCTCTCGAGCCAGGGGGCGAAGAGATCGACGCACTGTTTGGGCTCGTGGCCCTCCCAGCCGCCCCAGACGACCAGGGCGGTCTTCGTCTTCCCGGGCGCCGGCCCGGCGCAAACCAGGAGGCCGGCCGTGACCAGGAGGAGCGCGGCGAGAGCCAGGATCTTTTTCATGGCCGGTCCTTTCCCTCGAGCGGCCGCAGCCAGATATTCCGGAAGCGGACCGGGTGGCCGTGGTCCTGGAGCGAGATGGGCAGCGCGTCGGCGTGCCTGGCGTAGGGCGGCCGGGCCTTGTGGGCGGTCGGCCCGGTCAGGACGTCGTTGTCGTGGACGAGGAGGCCGTTGTGCAAGACGGTCATCCGGGCCGGGACGGCGACCCGGCCGTCCTGGTCGAAGCGCGGCCGGTGGAAGACGATGTCGTAGGTCTGCCACTCGCCCGGCGGCCGGCAGGCGTTGACGAGCGGCGGGTGCTGGCCGTAGAGGGCGGCCGTCATGCCGTCGGCATAGGTCGCGTTGCCGTAGCAGTCCAGGACCTGGACCTCGTAGAGGCCCATGAGGAAGACGCCGCTGTTGCCGCGGTCCTGGTCCGCGCCCTTGGCCGGCGACGGGGCCATCCACTCGACGTGGAGCTGGCAGTCGCCGAAGCCCCGGGCGGTCCGGATCTCGCCGGTCTTGGGCACGACCTCGAAGTAGCCGTTCTCGACTTTCCACCGGGCCGGCTGGCCTTTGGCGTCCGTCCATCCGGCGAGGTCCCGGCCGTCGAAGAGGACGACGGCGTCCGACGGGGCGGGCACGGGCGGGCCGGCCGGGCCGGGGGTGACGACCGGCGGCTGGGGCCGGCTCGCGTCATGGACGGCCCAGGGGATCTCCTGGGACAGGGTCAAGCCGGCGCAGAGGGCCAGGGCGGCGACGAAAATTCCGGCCGATCTCTTCGGGATGGCAGGGCGCATGCGGGACTCCTTATTAAAAAAAAAGAGGGACCGTCCCCGGGCGGGGACAGTCCCTCGAACTCACGATCACAGGCTCCAACCGGGCCGGTACGGGAAGTGCAGCAGCTCGTTGGCCTCCGGAAGGTTCGTGAACTCCATCTTGTCGCCGTCCCAGAGGAGCTTCATGTTCTTGTCCTTGAGCCGGACGGCGACGTTGGCCAGCAGCATCGTTTCGGTCAGCGGGCCGGAGTAGGCGAAATCGGTCGTCGACTTGGCGCCCTTCTTGATGGCCTCGAACCATTCCAGGCGGATGCCGGGCGAGCGCGGGATGGTCTTCGCGGGGCGCTGGAAGTCCTGCATCCGGCTCTCGGGCACGAGCCGGGGGTTCTCGCCGTAGGTGCCGCACATGAGCAGGCCCTTGTCGCCGCGGAAGAAGACGCCGCCGCCGTCGTCGCCGACCATGCGGCCCTGCTCGAGCTCGGGCGGGCGGGGCGGCATGAGGCCGCCGTCCCACCAGGTCATGGTCACGGGCGGCATCCCTTCGCGGGCGGCGAACTCGTAGGTCACGACCTCGGCCGCCGGCGCGTAGTCCTCCGAGAAGACGGTCGAGGAGGCCTGGACGCTGATCGGCGACTTGAGCTTGAGGGCCCAGAAGGGCTGGTCCATGATGTGGGCCCCCATGTCGCCCAGGGCGCCGGTGCCGAAGGCCCACAGGCCGCGCCACTTGAACGGATGATAGGCCGGATGGTAGGGCCGGGAGGGGGCCGGACCGAGCCAGACGTCCCAGTCGAGCGTGCCGGGCACCGAGGGGATCTCCGCCGGCGCGGGGATGTCGCCCTGGGGCCAGATGGGCCGGTTGGTCCAGCAGTGGACCTCGGTGACGTTGCCGATGGCCCCGGCTCCGATCCATTCGCAGACCAGGCGGGCGCCCTCGCCGGCGTGGCCCTGGTTGCCCATCTGGGTGACGACGTTGGCCTCCTTGGCCGCCTGGGCCAGCAGCCGGGCCTCCTTGATGGTGTGGGTCAGGGGCTTCTGGACGTAGACGTGCTTGCCCAGCTTGATGGCGGCCATGGCGATGACGGCGTGGTTGTGATCGGGGGTCGAGACGGTCACGGCGTCGATGCCCTTCTCCTTCTCGAACATCCGCCGCCAGTCGCGGTACTTGGCGGCCTTCTCGTACATGGCCTTCTCGGCCGGCTCGAGCTCCTCGTTGCGCAGCAGCCGGGACATGCTCTCGTCGTCGACGTCGCAGAGGGCGACGATGTTCTCGGTGCGGCAGCCGCGGGTGTCCGAGGCGCCCATGCCGCCGACGGCGACGCAGGCGACGTTCAGGGTGTCGCTCGGCGCCTTCCGGCCGCCCTTCTTCTGGGTGCTCCCGACGACGTGGCGGGGCACGACCATCAGGCCGGCCGCGGCGGTCGAGGCCGCCCCGAGGAACTTCCGCCGGCTCCAGGACGGCTCGGCGGGCTTGAGGTCCTTGTTCGTCTCGTCCATGTTCACTCCTTATCGCGAGGGATTGAGGCGGACCGCGCCGGGAGCGCCGACGGTCGGGCGGAAGACCGGGGAGAACGGGGAAAGCCGTGGGGAGGAGAAGATCGCGGGAGCCGTCGCTTGCCTCATGGAACCGGCGTCCGATGCCAGGACGGCTTATATCACAAAGGCGCGAAGGCGGTCAAACCGCGGGGCGGGCCGGAGCGGCGCCCGCCGCCGCCGCGAGACGGGAGCCCGGGACCGGGAGAAGAGCCAAAAAAAAGGGAGAGGAGGGCGACGGCCCTCCTCTCCCGGAGTCGTCGGCCGGACGGTCTTAAAAGTCGAAGCTCAGGGCGATGGCCGGGACGAGGATGTTCATCTCGTAGAGCCCGGGCATGGAGTAGTCGGCCCCGATGGCGCGGTCCTTGCCCATGAGGTACTGCACGACGGCGTCGAGCGTGAAGTTGCCGGCCTTGTAGCCGAAGCCGACGTCGACGCTGTTGTAGGTGAAGCTCGGGACCAGGATGTTCATGGTCTCATCCGGGGCGGGCGCGGGGTCGTAGTAGTAGCCGCCGCGGATGGCGAAGCTCCCGAAGTCGTACTCGGCGCCGAACCGCAGCTGGGTCTTGTTCTTCCACAGCAGTTCCAGGCTGGCGCCCTCGAGGGCGGCGGTCCAGTAAGGATCCGTGAAGGTCAGCCCGATGGACTGGAGCTTGGACCAATTGGTGTACTGGGCGTCGAACGTGACCGTCAGCCCGTCCATGGGCTTGAGGGCGACGCCGCCGGCCAGCCACATGGGGCTGGTGACCTTCATCTCGGTGTCCGACTCGTTCTCCAGGCCGAGCAGGTTGAAGTTCTCGATCTCGGTCGTGCCCTTCATGGTCACCTTGGACGCGGTGCGGAAGGTCGCGCCGAGGCTGATCCAGTCGGCCGGCTTGACCAGGACGCCGACGGTGGCGCCGAAGCCCCAGCCCTTGACGTCGAGGTTCCGCTGGCCGAAGTTGATGAGCACGGGCGGCGCGGCCACGATGTCCGAGGGCGGAGCGTTGGGAGCGACCATGGTGAATTCACCCCACTGGTCCATCTTGAAAAAGCCGTAGTTGATGTTGAAGCTGGCGCCCAGGTAGAGCATCTCGGACACCTTGACGGCGATGGTCGGCGCCAGGGTGATCGAGCCGACGAAGCTCTGCCACTTCGAGGGGGTCAGCGTCGGCGTGAAGGCCGCCGGCGGATAGGGATAGACCCAGGCTTCTTCCACCCCGGTGTTGTTCCAGGAGGCGCCGATGCCCGACAGCGTGTAGGCCCCGAGGCCGACGACGATGTTGCTGCCCAGGGGCTGGGCGTAGCCGAGCATGCCGGCCGGGTACACCTTCTTATTGGTCTCCATGCTGAAGGTGCCGACCGTGTACTTCGAGGACGGCATCAGGAAGTCGGCCGAAAGGCCGAAGGTGGGCTTGGTCAGCTGGGCCAGGCCGGCGGGGTTCCAAAGGATGGCCGAGTAGTCGTTGGCCAGCCCGACGAAGGCGCCGCCCATGCCGACGGCCCGGGCGCCCGTGCCGTTCAGGTTGAGGCCGTTGGCGAACAGGCCGGCGGTCAGGCCCGCGGCCAGGACCGCGACGACGAGCAGTCTTGTCACGTTCTTCATTATTCCTCCTATCTGATTTGCGGAGATTCTATACTAACTCGGCTCGAAAATCCACAAGCCCGCCGAAGAACTCCATATCTCATTTATTATCTATTTGTTATTGGGCGGCTGGAGCCGATGTCCGGGACCGCCCCCCTTTACCTCCGGCCCCCGGCGGGCTATTATCTCCCCGGCGCCCGGGGCCAAGTCCCGACCTCGAAAGGCATGATCATGGAGCGAACGACGCAGCCCGAGACCGGGCCCATCCGGGCCCTGCTGTTGAAACACCCTCGCCAGGCTTGGATCGACGACGCTCGCGTCCGGGCCGGGTGGAAGCCGCTCGGCTACGCGGCCGAACCCGATCTGGCCGGGGCCGGCGACGAATACGACGCCCTGGTCGAGATCCTCCGCGCCCGGGCCGGCGAGGTCCGTTTCCTGCCCCCCGACGCGCGGACCGGCCTGGATTCGATCTACGTCCGGGACGCGGCCTGCGACGGGCCGCGCGGGATCGTCCTCTGCCGGATGGGCAAGGAGCTCCGGCGAGGCGAGCCGGCGGCGGTCAGGGAATTCTGTTCGCAGGCGGGCTGGCCGATCGCGGGAGAGATCCAGGCGCCGGGCACCCTCGAAGGCGGGGACGTGGCCTGGCTCGACGCCTCGACGGTCGCCGTGGGCCACGGCTACCGGACCAACGCCGAAGGCCTCCGGCAGTTCCGGGAGCTCCTGGCGCCGGACGGCGTCGAAGTCGTCGAAGTCCCTCTCCCCCATTGGGACGGCCCGGGCGACGTCCTGCACTTGATGTCGTTGCTCAGCCCGGTCGGGGAAAGGACCCTTCTCGTCTACTCCCGCCTGCTGCCCGTCCCGTTCCGGAAGCGCCTGCTCGACTCCGGGTACGAGATCGTCGAGGTGCCGGACGAGGAGTACGCGTCCATGGGCGCGAACGTCCTGGCCCTGGCCCCCGGGACGTGCCTGGCCCTGGCCGGTAACCCGCGGACCGCGAAGCGCCTGGAGCGGGCCGGGCTCGAGGTCCTGACCTATGAAGGCCGGGAGATCTCGGTCAAGGGCGCCGGCGGCCCGACCTGCCTGACCCGCCCTCTCCGTTGAGGGGAAACGGGGACGCCCCGGCCCCGAAATTGACAGTTCCGGCGGGGAAATTTATACTAGGGCTCGACAATCCGCCGAAGGACGTGAACCATGGACCTTTTCGAGAAGTGCAAGGGCTTTTATTCCGATCCTAAGGTCGCCCAGAAATACGGCTATCCGCTCAATCCCCGGACGGCCCAGGCCATGGGCCTCTTCCCCTTCTTCATCCCCATCGACCGCGCCGAGGGCCCCGAGGCCTTCATCAACGGCCAGAAATACATCATGATCGGCTCGAACAACTACGACGGGCTGACCAATCACCCCAAGGTCAAAGAAGCGGCCATCGAGGCCATCCGCAAATACGGCACGAGCTGCACCGGCTCGCGCTTCCTCAACGGCACCCTGGACCTCCATCTCGAGCTCGAGTCCCGGCTGGCCAAATACGTCGGCCTGGAGGCGGCCCTTGTCTTCAGCACCGGCTTCCAGGTCAACCTGGGCTCCATCCCGGCCATCATGGACCGGGACGACGTCATCATCACCGACAAAGAGGTCCACGCCAGCATCATCGACGGCGTCCGCATGGCCAAGTCCCTCAAGAACGTCACCGTGCGCACGTACAAGCACAACGACCCGGCCGACCTCGAGGCCGTCCTGAAGTCCCTGCCGGAAGAGCCGGCCAAACTGGTCATCGTCGACGGCGTCTTCAGCATGGGCGGCGACATCGCCAAGCTGCCCGAGATCATCCCCCTCTGCAAGAAGTACGGGGCCCGGTTCATGTCCGACGACGCCCACGCCCTGGGCGTCCTCGGCGGCGGCCGGGGCACGGGCTGGCACTTCGGGATGCAGAAGGACGTCGACCTGGTCATGGGCACGTTCAGCAAGTCGTTCGCCTCGGTCGGCGGCTTCATCGCCGGGCCCAAGGAGGCCGTCCACTTCATCCAGATGTTCGCCCGGCCGTTCATGTTCAGCGCCAGCCTGCCGCCGTCCAACGTGGCCACGGTCCTGGCCTGCCTGGACGTCCTGGAGGCCGAGCCCGAGCGCGTCGAACGGGTCAACAAGATCGGCGAGCGGGTCCGGGGCGAGCTGCGGGCCATGGGCTACAACATCGGCGAGAGCCAGACGCCGATCATCCCCATCGTCATCGGCGACATGATGAAGGCCCTGGAGGCCTGGAAGATCTTCTTCGCCGAGGGGATCTACACCAACGTGGCCCTGCCGCCGTCCGTGCCGCCGGAGTTCTCCTGCCTGCGGACGAGCTACATGGCCACCCATACGGACGAGCAGGTCGACAGGGTCCTGGCCGTCTTCCGCAAGGTCAAGGACCTGGTCCACATCGGCGCCTGAACGGCCCCCCCCGGGCCGGCCTTAACATTTCCGCCCGGACCCGGGTAGAACCATGCGGATGAACGAGACGGAGAAGGAGCTCGTCGACATGGTTCTGGCCGGCCGCACCGAGGCGTTCGAACCGCTGGTGGCGCCCCACCGGGGGCCGCTGCTGGCCCTGGCCGGCCGCCTGACCCGCGACCGCGAAGAGGCCCTCGAGGTCGTCCAGGAAGCGCTGCTCCGGGCTTTCCGCTCGCTCGGCCGCTACGACGCCGCCCGTCCCTTCCGCAACTGGCTCTATCAGATCGCCGCCAACGAGGCCCGGGACCGCTATCGTAAAAGGGCGCGGGAGCGGGGTTCCTTCGGCGAGACGGCCGGGCGGGCGCCGGCGGTCGACGGCCCGGAGGCCGGGCAGGACCGGAGGGAGCTGCGCGACGGGGTGCGGCGGGCCATGGCCGCCTTGAGCCCGCGGGAGCGGGAGGTGTTCGTGCTCCGGGACCTCGAGGAGCTCGACATCCGGGAGACGTCCCGGGTGCTGGGCTGCTCGCCGGTCTCGGTCCGCGTCCACCTGTCCGCGGCCCGGCGCAAGCTGCGCGAGACCATCCGCCGGGACTTCCCCCATTTGGAGGTGGGACGATGACGTGCCGAAAGGTCCGCCAGCTCGTATCCCTGGCCGCCGGCGGCGACCTGCCGGGACGGCGGGCCCGGGCGTTCCGGGCCCACCTCGACGCCTGCCCCGGCTGCCGGGCGGAGCTCGGGAGGTTCGGGGCCGACCTGGCGGCCATCGCGGCCGCGGCCAAGGCGGCCGGCGTCGGCGACTGGCGCGAGCCCGAATGGAGCGCGCTCATGGCCCGGGTGCGGTCGGAGGCCGCCGGCGCCGGCCCGCAAACGGCCCGCCGCCGGCCCATCGGGCGCTGGCCGCGCTGGGCTCCGGCGTCGGCGCTGGGCGCGGTCGCCGGCCTGGCCCTGCTGTTCGCGATCGTCGGCGGTCCCGGCCCGGAGAGGGCCGCGCCGGCCGGGAGCGAGCCGGGCCTGGCGAGCGAGGCCCAGTCCCAGGACGTCCTGACCATGACCATGGTCTCGCCCGAGACCGGGCTCCAGATCGTCTGGTTCTTCGACAAGAACTTCGATTACAAAGGAGAACAGGAATGACGACGAAGATGATGAGAGGGGCCATCGCCCTCCTGGTCCTGACGTTCACGCTGGCCGCCGTCCGGCCGGCTTTGGCGGAGGACCCCGTCCCGGCGGCCGGGCCGGGCCGGGATGAGGCCGGGAAAGCGGCCCAGGATCGGGCCGCGGAGGTGCAGAGAACGCGCGACGCCATGCAGAACCTGCGCAAGGAGATCGTCAGGCTGAAATACGTCCGGGCCCAGGACATCGAGAACCTGCTCCGCGGCTATAGCGGCCCTCTGGGGTTCATCACCTCCAATCCCCGATCGCCGAACGTCCTCTCGATCGGCGACACGCCCGAGAACGTCGACAAGATCCTGGCCGCCATCCGCGAGATCGACGTCAAGCCGGCCGACGTCCTTTATACGGTCCAGCTCGTGTTCGGCTCCGAGGACGACGCCGCGACGGACGCCGAGCTCAAAAACGACCCAATCATCAAGGAGCTGGGCAAACTCCTGCGCTACAAGGGCTACACCCTGCTCGACTCCACCCTGGTCCGCACGGTCAACCTGGAGAACTCGGAGGTCCAGTTCGGGCCCAAGGCGGAGTTCGAGCTGGCCCTGCGGCCCGAGGTGATCGGGGACGCCAGGGCGCCGGTCATCAAGAACCAGGTCCGGCTGCGGCACATCGCCTGGCCGGGAAGGTCCGAGACCGATTCGATGAAGGCCGCTCCGGCGGCCGCGAGGACGCTCGTCGAGAGCACCCTCAACGTCAAGTCCGGGGACCGGACGGTCGTCGGCGTCTCCAAGCTCGACGGCGGTGGCAAGGGCCTCATCCTCATCATCTCGGCCAAGATCGTCGACTAGGGGACGTCCCCACAAGCGGTCCGAACGGGGACACGTACCCCTGGTACATGTCCCCTTCTTCTTTGACCAGGGGAAATCCCCACAAGCCGTCCTGAACGGGGACACGTACCCCCGGTACGTGTCCCCTTCTTCTTCCCGGTGCGTGTCCCCTTTTTTTGCTCCTCCGATTCAGGTAAAATCATCCCGAGGTCGACAAAAGAGGAGGTCCCCGTGAGAAGGTCTATCCCGGCCGTCGTCCTGGCGATCGCCGTCGTCGTCTTCTTGGGCCTGGCCGCCGCCCAGGCGCCCAAGGCCGGCGACGCCGCGCTCGGCACGCGCAAGTACGCCGATTACCAGACCCCCCAATTCTGCGGCACGGCCTGCCATACCGACATCTTCCGCCAGTGGCAGCAGGCCATGATGTCCCAGGCCTACACCCACCACTGGGACGAGATCGAATACTTCAAGCTGGCCGTGCCCCAGGCCGAGAAGGACGCCGCCGTGGCCGGGGTCAAGGCCGGCTGCAACGGCTGCCACACCCCCATCGCCTTCCTGGCCGGCGACGTGCCGCCGCCCCTGCCCGCGAAAGGCAGCCGGGCCAACGAGTCCGTGTCCTGCGAGGTCTGCCACACGGTCACCGGCTTCGAGGGCGACACGCCGCACAACTTCAACTGGGTGTCCTCGCCCGGCAAGACCAAGTACGGCCCGCGGGAGAACAAGAACTCGCCCGAGCACAACCTGGTCAAGTCCGACTTCCTGGGCACGGCCGACTTCTGCGGCACCTGTCACAACGAGATGAGCCCCTACGGCGTCTGGGTCAAGTCGACCCACCTCGAGTGGAAGGACGGCCCCTACGCCAAGCAGGGGGTCAAGTGCCACGACTGCCACATGACCTACGCCCCGGGCAGGTCGGCGGCCATGGGGGCGGCCTATCCCGACGTCCGCCAGCACCTCTTCCACGGCGCCCACGACAACGGCAAGGTCCGGGGCACCATCGAGCTCCGCGTCCACCCCGACGTCCGCGAGGCCGCGCCCGGTGACCCGGTCCGGTTCACCATCGCCCTGTTCAACCAGAAGACCGGGCACAAGTTCCCGTCGGGCTCCGTCGAGGACCGCATCGTCTGGATGCACGTCGAGGCGGTCGACGCCAAGGGCGCGGTCTACCACCTGCCCGTCGACAAGAAGGGCTTCCCCGGCGAGGAGTACACCATCGGGGCCGACACGCTGGCCTACCAGGACATGGGCATCGCCCTCGGCGACCCGGCCTTCAAGGGCGTTCAACGGGACGGCATCCCCGTCGGCGACCGCATCTTCCGCATGGCCTACTTCGACCCCCAGGGCCGCATGACCCTGCAGCAGTGGAACACCAAATCGCTCGGGACGGACTATCGGATCGGGCCGCGGGAGACCAAGCTCGAGACCTGCACCTTCGTCCTGCCCGACGGCGTGGCCCTCGGCGACCTCACGGTCACGGCCGTCCTGAACTACCAAAAGCTGGTCAAGCCGGCCGCCGACTTCCTGGGCGTGCCCCCGGACGAGGCGGAGGTCGTCGAGGTCAACCGGCACTCGACCACGGTCACGATCGTCGACTGACCCCGACGGCAAAAGGAGCCGCATCCATGAAGAAGATCCTTCGCCTGGCCCCGGCGGGCCTGCTCCTGTTCGCGGTCGCGGCGGGCAGCCTTTCGGCCATGCCCTCTTTCGCCCGCAAGTACAGCATGAGCTGCAAGACCTGTCACGCCCCGTTCCCCAAGCTCAAGCCCTACGGCGTCGAGTTCGCGGCGAACGGCTTCGTCATCAAGGACAAGCCGACGCCGCGCTACACCATCGACACGGGCGATACCTGGCTGTCGCTCCTGCGCGAGCTGCCCCTGGCCCTCCGGCTCGAGGGCTTCCTCAACTACAACGAGGCCAACAGCCGGCGGGTCGACTTCGGCGCGCCCCGCATCCTCAAGATCATCTCGGGCGGCGAGCTGTTCAGGAACGTCTCCTACTATTTCTATTTCTTCTTCAGCGAGAAGGGCCGGATCGCCGGCATCGAGGACGCCTTCGTCATCTTCAACGGCCTCTTCGGGAGCGACCTCGACCTCTACGTCGGCCAGTTCCAGGTCTCCGATCCGCTCTTCAAACGGGAGATCCGGCTGCCGTACGAGGACTACGCCATCTACGGCGCCCGGCCGGGCGACTCGGCCATCGACCTGACTTACGACCGCGGCGTCATGCTGACCTACGGCCTGCCGACCAAGACCGACCTGACCCTCGAGGTCGTCAACGGCAACGGCATCGGCGAGAGCGTCTTCGAGAATTTCGACCAGGACCCCTACAAGAACGTCCTGCTCCGGATCTCCCAGGAGGTCGCCCCGGCCGTCCGGCTGGGGGCCTTCGGCTACCTGGGGAAGGAGAGACCCGCGGACCTCGTCAACTCCGTCTGGATGGCCGGCGCGGACGCCACGGTCTCGGCCAAGCCGTTCGAGCTCAACCTCCAGTACGTGGAACGACGCGACGACAACCCCTTCTTCGCGGCCGAGATCCCCGCCGGGAAGGTCGCCACCCGGGGCGGCTTCGCCGAGCTCATCTTCCTGCCCAAGGGCGACGACAGCCGCTGGTACGGCGTCGGCCTGTTCAACCTCGTGGACTCCGACCTGCCCGAGCTGCGCTACACCTCGGCGACGCTCCATTGCGGCTATCTGCTGCGGCGGAACGTCCGGCTGACGGCCGAAGCGACGTACGTCTTCGAGGGCTTGGACGCCGCGCACGTCCGCTTGGGCGGGGGAATGATCCTGGGGTTCTAGGCCGCGGCCGGCTTCTCGAGCGCCGCCAGCCGTTCGGCGACGCCGCGGAAGTCCGGGTTCCAGTCGCGGATGCGGCGGAAGAGCGCGGCGGCCTCGTCCCGCTGGCCGGCTTCGAGCCGGATTTCGGCCAGCTCGTAGAGCAGGGCGTAATGCGGGTCGGTGCCGGGCTCGACTTCGGCCAAGGCGGCGCCCAGCCATTTCGCGGCCTCCTCGAAGCTCCGCTTCTGGCGATAGCACTGGGCGATGAGGCTCAAGCTGTCGACAGCCAGGCTTTTGTCCTTGGCCGACTCGGCCAGCTCCTCGATGGCCTCGGCGGTCAGGCCCTGGCCCATGAAGGCCAGGCCCAACTGATAATGGGTTTCGGGGCCAGGGGCCGCCTTGGTCTGGAGGTCCTTGCGGAACTCGGCCACGATCGCGGTCAGCGCCCGCTCGAGCGCCGGGGCGCCGTCGCCGAGCTGGCGGGCCCGGGCCGCGGCCAGCCAGCGCAGCTCCGCCGCGGCGGCGTCCCGCAGGTCGTAATAGGTCCGCTCGCCCGACGGGCCGGTGACGAAGGGGATGATGTCCGTCTCCCCGAAGAGGTCGACCGTGCTGACCTTCTCGCCTTCGAGGACCTCGGGCCTGAACGGACCGGCCGGCCGGGGCCGCCCCGCGGCCTTTTTCTCGGCGGCCGGCTTCTCCTCGGTCCTCGGCGGCGCGGGCGCCGGGGCGGCGGGCGCGGCGGCGGCGCCGGCCTCCGGCCCGGGGACCGGGCCGGCCTCGGCCGACGGGTCCCGCTTGGGGGCCCCGGTCTTCCTGCCGCTCGCCTTCTCCCGGAGCTCGGCTTCGAGGAGGGTCGTTTTCTCGACCCGCCGGCGGATCTCGTCCTCGTCCATGTGGGTCCGCACTTCGTCGAGCACGGCGATCTTGCGGATGATCTGGGGGTCCTCGGGATAGCGGAAGCGGAGGTTCTCCAGGAGCCGGCGGGCGATCCGGACCAGGCCCTGCTGGAGGTAGAGGTCGGCCTGGCCCATGACCTCGCGGATGGCCTCGCGGTCCCGCTCCGACAGCTCGGGGACCTCCTCCGCCACGTCCTCGACCGGCAGGTGCAGCTCCTGGCGCAGGGCCCGGACCTCGCGGGCCAGGTCGGCGTCGTCGGGGCGCATCCCCAGCAGCTCGGTGTAGACGCCGATCATCCGCTCCCGCTCGCCCAGGCGGCGGAGCTCGTCCAGGATGGCCCGGTCGACGACCTCGAGCTTCTTGACCTCCTTGTTCGACCGGTAGATCAAGGCCAGGCGTTCCAGGGCCGGCAGGTGCGGCTTCTGGCTTTCGAGGATGAGCCCCAGGAGGCCGATGGCCTTCTCGTCGCGGTGCTTCTTGACCAGGTTGTTGATGAGCGGCTCGAACAGCTCGTAGGCCTGGTCGAGCTTGTCCTTGAGGATCTGGAGGCGCCCCAGCTTGATCCGGGCGTTGACGTTGAGGGGGTGGCCGGTGACGATGCGGGTGAAGATCTCCTCGGCCTCCCGCGTCCGGCCGGCCTCGAAATGCAGGTTGCCGAGGATATTGAGGAACTGGACGCTGTCGGGGGCCGCGGCCAGCTCCTTCTCCAGCAGCTCGACGGCCTTGGCCGGCTGGCCCTGGCGCTTATGGACCTCGACCAGGCCGATGACGCTGCGCCCGTCCCCGGGCCGCAGGAGCAGGGCCTCCTGGAGGACGGCCGCCGCGGCCTCGAACTCGCCCTTTCCCAGGTGGACGTCGGCGCTGTCGTCGAGCTGCTCGATGGCCGCGTCGAGGCGGCCGGCCTCGCGGTGCAGGCGGGCCAGAGCCTGGCGGGCTTCGTGGTCCTCCCGGTCGAGGACGACGATCTTCTCGTAGATGGCCGCGGCCTCGTCGGCCCGGCCCGAGCCGGCCAGGCGGCCGGCCACGGTCCGGTAGACGGCCTTGGCTTCGGCGACGAAGCCCTGCTGGACATAGAGGTCGCCCAGTTTCAGGGCCGCGTCCGCGGCCTCGGGATCGAGCTTGTGGATCTTCTTGCAGATGGCCAGGGCCTGGGAGAACAGCCCCCGCCGCTCGTATTCCTCGGCCACCCGCTGGAAGGAGCGGATGGCGCGGTCGTTCTGGCCGGCCCGGACGTACAGGTCGCCGACGATGTTGAGGGTGCCGACATCCTGGGGGTCGCCGAGGGCCAGCTTCTCGTACTCGGCGATGGCCTCCCGGACGCGGCCGGCGCGGACGAACTTCTCGGCCTGCTCGATGATCCTGACCCGGTCCGTGCGCACGGTCATGACGTCGTTTTCCTCAGCCGAGCTTGAAGGAGGTCCGGTGCTGGCCGGTGGGCCCCCTCTGCCTCAGCGCCCGAAGATGCTCCTCCGTTCCGTAGCCCTTGTTCCGGGCCAGCCCGTACCCCTCGTAGAGCCCGTCGAAGGTCCGCATCAGGCCGTCCCGGAAGACCTTGGCCACGATGGAGGCCGCCGCGATCGACCGGCTGGACCGGTCGCCCCGCGGGATGCCCATCTGGCGGTACTGTACGCCTTTTATCGCGAAGCCGTCAACCAGGAGGATGTCCGGCGGTTCGGCCAGGCTCTCGACGGCCCGGACCATGGCCAGCTGGGCGGCCCGGTGGATGTTCAGGGCGTCGATCTCCGTGGCCGAGGCCAGGCCCAGGCCCACGCCCCAGGCCTCCCGGAGCAGGGCGGCGGCCAGCTCGGCGCGCCGGGCGGGAGGGACGAGCTTGGAGTCGTCGATCGCCCCGGCCCAAGCGGGCGGGCGGCGGGCCAGCCACTCGGCGGGCAGGACGACCGCGGCGGCCACAACCGGGCCGAAGAGCGAGCCCCGGCCCACCTCGTCGACGCCGGCGATGCGCCGGGCGCCGTCGCGGGCGAGCTCCTTCTCGAGCCGAAGGCTGGCCACGGCGCCCTAGCCCGGTGAGTTCACGACCCGAGGCTCACGAAGACCCGGGCTAAGGCCGGCCCTGGTCTTCCTTGAGGCGGGCGGCCTTGCCCTTGAGGTCGCGGAGATAGTAGAGCTTGGCCCGGCGGACGCTGGCCTTGCGGACGACCTCGATCTGCTTGATCATCCTCGAGTGCAGGGGGAAGATGCGCTCGACGCCGACGCCGAACGAGACCTTGCGGACCGTGAAGGTCGCCTTGGCCCCGCCGCCGCGCTTGCCGATGACGTCGCCGCGGAAGACCTGGATGCGCTCCTTGTCGCCTTCCCGGATGATGACGTGGACCTTGACCGTGTCGCCGACGTTGAACGGCGCCTGGTCCTTTTTGAGCTGTTTATCCTCGAGCGCGTTGATGATATTCATTCGTCCTTCCTTTCGTTCTTTGATGCCGCCAGTAGATCCCGGTCTTCCGGGGAAAGGGCTCCGGGGCCCGTCAGGTCCGGCCGGAGCCGGGCCGTTTTTTCCAGGGCTTTGGTCCGCCGCCAGCGCTCGATCCTCTTGTGGTCGCCCGAGAAGAGCACGGCCGGGACCTTCAGGCCGCGGAAGTCGCGCGGCCGCGTGTACTGCGGGTGGTCGAGAAGGCCGTCGGCGAAGGAATCGTTCCGCACCGAGTCCTCCTTGCCGACGACGCCGGGGACGAAGCGGGCGGCGGCGTCGACGACCACGGCCGCGGCCAGCTCGCCGCCGGACAGGACGTAGTCGCCGATCGAGATTTCGCCGTCGGCCAGGTGCTCGGCGACCCGCTCGTCGACGCCCTCGTAGCGCCCGCAGATCAAGACCACCTGGGGCTCGGCCGCCAGCTCCCGGGCCAGCCCGTCGTCCAGCGTCCGCCCTTGGGGCGAGAGCAGGTAGACCTTGCCCCCGGCCTCGCGGACCGCCTCGACGGCGCGAAAGATCGGCTCGGGCTTCAAGACCATTCCTTCCAGGCCCCCGAAGGGCCGGTCGTCCACCTGGCGGTGCTTGTCCGTGGTGAAGTCCCGCAGGTCGTGCACCGCGATCCGGACGACGCCCCGGTCCAGGGCCCGCTTGACGACCCCTCCCGAGAAGACGCCGGCGAACATCTCCGGAAAGATCGTGATTATATCAAATCTCATTCAAGTCCAACAGGCCGTCGGGCGGATCGATGACGATCTCCCCCGCCTCCGGGTCCACCTTGACGACGATGGCCTCGTGGAAGGGCACGAAGACCTCGCCCGCGCCCCGGCCGACGACCAGCACGAGCGTCCCTCCCGCCTCCAACACTCCGGTCACCTCGCCGACCTCGGTCCCCTCCAGGGTCCGGACCCGGCGGCCGAGGACCTGGAAGTCGTAATACCGGCCGGGGTCGAGGCCCCGGAAATCCCGCTCGGCGGCGAAGATCTCGAGGCCCGCCAGGGCGTCCGCGGCTTCGAGCGTGTCGACGCCCTTGAGCTTCAGGATGGGAGCGTTGCGATCGAGGGCCAGGGATTCGACCTCGAAAGCCTCATATCCGTCGTCCCGCCGGAGATACATCGTCGTCCCTGTGAACCCGGTCGGGCCTTTTTCGTGGAGCCGGAGCTTGAGCCGGCCGCCGCGCCCCTGGCTGCGAACGATCCGGCCGAGGGCGACGAGATCAGCCCTTTTCAATGATCTCGAGATTGAAGCGCCTCTTCAGCTTCATCCCGGCCGCGCCGAGGATGATGCGGATGGCCCGGGCCGTCCGTCCCTGTTTGCCGATCACCTTGCCGAGGTCTTCCGGGGCGACTTTGAGCTCGAGGATGGTGGTCTGTTCGCCCTCGAGCTGGGATACCTGCACGCGGTCCGGCTGGTCCACCAACGCCTTGGCAATGAGCTCGACGAGTTCTTTCAACGTGACCTCCTTTATGCCATCACATCATCAAGCGCGGGGTTTCGCGGACTTGGAGGCCCTGTCCAACAGCGACTGGACCGTGCTCGAGGGGCGGACGCCCTTGGCGAGCCACGTTTTCGCCTTGTTGAGATCGAGTTTCAGTCCGGCGGGGTCGTCGAGCGGGGTGTAGGTGCCCAGCGTGTCCAGGGCCTGGCTCTGGCGGGCTCTCTTCGAGTCCATCACCACGATCCGGTAGGTCGGCTTCTTTTTGGTGCCGAATCTCATCAAGCGCATGGTCATCATTGTGGTTTCACTTCCGTGATAGAGGTATTGGCTGGAGAATGATAGCGGAATCCGAGGGGCAAGTCAACAGAAAATGGGCCCCTGTCCCCCCGAGAGGACACCCCCGCGGCGGCGCTTCCTCCGCCGGCCGTTCTCTGGTATCCTACGGGCCGGAAGGAGACCCGGACATGGCCAAGATCTACTATGTGGGCGACTGGGCGGTCCTGACGGGGCCCGTCTTCGCCGAGACGCCGTTCTACCACTCCCCCAAAGGCCTGGACATCTTCAACTACGGCAAGTGGCTCAAGGAAGCCCTGGAGTCGACCGGGAAGCACCAGGTCGAGTCCGTCCCATCCTGGGACTTCTACAACAAGCTGGGCCCTGGCGATTACGAGCGCGTCCTGGCCGAGTACGACGTCTTCGTCTTCAGCGACGTCGACGCCAAGCTGTTCCAGCTGGCCCCCAATTTCTTTGACCGGGAAAAGTTCGGCACGGCCGTTCTGACCTATCCGGACCGCATCCGCCTGACCGTCGAGGCCGTCAAGGACGGCAAAGCGGCCATGTTCCTGGGCGGCTGGTACTCCTTCACGGGCGAGCTCGGCAAGGGCGGCTGGGGCCGCACCCGCCTCCGGGAGGTCCTGCCCGTCCGCTGCCTGGACCACGAGGACCTCGTCGAGAGCACCGAGGGTTTCGACGCCGAGCTGACGGCCGCCGGCGAGCGCTTCTTCAAGAACGTCAACCTGCGGACCATGCCGCCCCTCCTGGGCTACAACAAGACCGTGGCCCTCCCCGAGGGCCGGGTCCTGCTCGAGGTCCGGGACACCGGCGACCCCCTGCTGGCGGTCCGCGGCTGCGGCCGCGGCAAGGTCCTGGCCTTCATGTCCGACCCCGCCCCCCACTGGGGCCTGAACTTCGTCTTCTGGGAGGACTACGCCGCCTTTTGGCTCGAGTGCGTCGACCACCTTCTAGAAGGCCGTTAGAAGCGCTCGGGCCTGCTCTCCTTATCGTGGGGGGGCTCCCTCTCGCGGCGGCGGAGAACGTTGCCTCGAAAATCCTCTTGGCCCCAAGGTCGACCTCGAGATCTTCGATCCGTGGGGTCCGTCGCGAGGCGGTGAGGGATGTCGCGAGAAGGCCTCCGTGAGGGAAGGGGGGCCCGGCCGAAGGCTGGGGGAAACCAGCTACAAGGTTTCCGGGGCGCGGGGGCAAGGAGCGATATCCCGAGCGCAGCCGAGAAGACGGACCTGTCAGCGGGAAGATCGATGCCAAACCCCGAGCCGGATCGAAGAGAGGAACCCGCGGACGCTATTTGAGCTTCCCGAGAAGCTTCTGAACGGCGCCGCCCTTCATCATCTTGCGCATCTCCAGGAACTGCTTGACCAGCTGGTTGATCTCGTGGACCGGCCGGCCGCTGCCCCGGGCGATGCGGGCCCGGCGGCTGCCGTTGAGCAGGCGCGGATCGGCCCGTTCCGCCGGGGTCATGGAATCGATGATCGCGGCGTAGCGGGCCAGGCGCCCGTCGTCCACCTGGGCCTGGCCGAGGGCCTTGAGCGGTCCGGCCTGGGGCAGGTGGCCGAGCAGGTCCTGGAGCGAGCCCAGCTTCTTCATCTGGGACAGCTGCTTGCGGAAGTCGTCCAGGGTGAACTCCTGCTTGCGCAGCTTGCGGGCCAGGTCTTCGGCCTCGGCCAGGTCGGCCTGGTCCTGGGCCTTCTCGATGAGCGACAGGATGTCGCCCAGCCCCAGGATGCGGGAAGCCATGCGCTCGGGGTGGAAGACCTCGAGCTTGTCGGACTTTTCGCCGACGCCGACGAATTTGATGGGCCGGCCCGTGGCCGAGACGATGGACAGGGCCGCCCCGCCCCGGGCGTCGCCGTCGAGCTTGGTCAGGATGACGCCCGTCAGGCCGATGCGCTCCTCGAAGGCCTGGGCGCTGCGGACGGCGTCCTGGCCGGTCATGGCGTCGCCGACGTAGATCGTCTCGACCGGGTCCAGGATGTCCTTGACCAGGCGCAGCTCGGCCATGAGCTCGTCGTCGATGTGGAGGCGGCCGGCCGTATCGACGATCAGGGGATCGAAGCCCCGGTTGGCGGTATAGGTCAAAAGCTCCTTGAGGGCCTCCTTCGGAGAGGCCATCCGGGCGGCCGTCATTTCGTAGAAGGGGACGCTCAGGCCGGCGGCGAGGGTCCGCAGCTGGTCCTGGGCGGCCGGCCGCTTCAGGTCGAACGAGACGAGCAGGGGGTGCTTGCCGGTCCCGGTCACCCAGCGGGCCAGCTTGCCGCAGGTCGTGGTCTTGCCGCTCCCCTGGAGGCCGACCAGCATCAGGACCGAGGGGGGCCTGGAGGCGAACTGGAGGGGCTTTTGGGCCCCGCCCAGGATCCCGGCCAGCTCGTCGTGGACGATCTTGATGACCTGCTGGGCCGGGTTGAGCCCCCCGAGGACCTCCTCGCCCACCGCCTTGTCGCGTATGCGGGCCTCGAAGTCCTTGACCACCTTATAGTTGACGTCGGCCTCGAGGAGGGCCAGGCGCATCATCTTCAGCGCCTCGGCCATGTTCCTGTCGGTGACCTTGACCTCGCCCCGGAGGTATTTGACCATCTTTTCGAGGCGCCCGGAGAGCTGGTCGAACATCGGTTATCGTCCCTCGGGCCATCATAGGCGAACCCCCCGGACCGGTCAACCCGGCTTGACTTTTGGGGGGATGACCGATAAGGTAAGTTCGAAAAGGAAGGAAAATCAGGGTATGAGCGAAAAGAACACCACGCCGTCCGTCCCCCCGGAGAGCCCCATGACCGGCCGGATCGACTACGACGAGGTCCGCAGGCTGGTCGGCTTGCTCGAGGAGAAGAACCTCTCGCTCTTCGAGCTCGAGGTCGAGGGCCTGAAGGTCAAGATCGCCCGCGGCCTCCCGGCCCCGGCGGCGCCGGCGACCGCGCCGGCGGCCCCTGCAGCCGCGCCCGCCCCGTTGACGCCCGAAGCCGCCGAGGCGGCCGAGGCCCGGATCCTGGCGGCCGAGGCGGCCAAGGGGCACCACCTCATCACCTCCCCCATGGTCGGGACCTTCTACAGGGCCCCCGATCCGACCTCGGCCCCCTTCGTCGACGTCGGGGACCCGGTCAAAAAGGGACAGACGCTCTGCATCATCGAGGCCATGAAGCTCATGAACGAGATCGAGGCCGACGTCGACGGCACGATCGTGGAGATTTACGCCGAGAACGCCCGGCCCGTCGAGTTCGGGCAGAAGCTGTTCGCCATCCTGCCGGGGAGCTAAGGCCCCATGATCTCCAAGATCCTGGTCGCCAACCGCGGGGAGATCGCCCTCCGCATCATCCGGTCCTGCC
>CAZNPB010000042.1:0-27248 GCA_964574895.1 uncultured Eubacteriales bacterium | reverse complement strand
CCGGTGATGACGTCGATCGACGGCCGCTGGGTGGCCATGACCAGGTGGATGCCGACGGCCCGGGCCAGCTGGGCCAGCCGGCCGATGAAGAACTCGACCTCCTGGGCCCCGACCATCATCAGCTCGGCCAGCTCGTCGATGATGATGACGATGTAGGGCAGCGGCTGGATCTCGGCCTTCTCCTCGTCCGTCAGCGGGTCCTTGTGCTCGGCCAGCAGCTGCTTCATGTGGGTGTTGTACTGGTCGATGTTGCGGACCTTGACGCCCTGGAGCTTCTTGTAGCGCTCCTCCATCTTCCGGACGATGTCCATCAGGACGATGTGGGCCTTTTTCGGGTCGTTGATGACCGGGCAGAGCAGATGGGGGATGTCCTCGTAGAGCGTGAACTCGAGCCGCTTGGGGTCGATGAGGACGATCTTGACCTCTTCCGGCGTGGCTTTGTAGAGGATGCTGGCGATCAGGGCGTTGAGGGCCACGCTCTTGCCCGTGCCGGTCGAGCCGGCGATGAGGAGGTGGGGCATGACGGCCAGGTCGGTCACGGTGACGCCGCCGTGGACGTCCTTGCCCAGGGCGAAGGTCAGCTTGGACGGCGCGCTCTGGAACTTCTCCGACTCGATGATGTCGCGCAGCTTGATGATCTCGCGCTTGTCGTTGGGGATCTCGATGCCCAGCGACGACTTGCCCGGGATGCGCTGGATGCGGACGGACTCGGTCTCCAGGGCCAGGGCCAGGTCCTCGGTCAGGTTGGCCACCTGGGCCACCTTGATGCCCGGGGCCGGGAAGTACTCGTAGGTCGTGATGACCGGGCCGGGGTGGTACTCGCGGACCTCGCCCTCGATGCCGAACTCGCGGAGCTTCTCCTCGATGCGGCGCTTCTTGTCCGTCAGCTCGGCCGGGCTGATCTTCTCGGCTGGCAGGCCCGGCTCGAGCAGGGTGAACGGCGGGTAGCGATAGTCGCCCTTCTTGCCCGGGTCGGGGAAGAGCAGGGGCTGGGGCGGCGGCGGGGCGACCGGCTTGGCCGGGGCCGGCGGGCTCTTGACCGGGCGGCGGGCCGCCTCTTTCTCCAGGCGCCGGCGCTCCCGCTCGGCTTCCCGCTCGGCCTCTTTCTCGGCCTTGCGGGCGGCCTTATCGGCCTTGGGATCGGGCTCGGCCGGCTCGGCCGGCGGCGAGTACTTCTGGCGGACCTTCTCCCGCATCCGGTCCTTCTCCTTGGCGGCCTGGCGGTCGGTGACCTTGATGCGGACCTCTTTGGCCGTGGAGTCGAAGGCGCCCTTGGCGAAATGCAGGGTCCGGGCCAGCGACCAGCGCGTCGAGAAGAGCAGGAAGGCGGCCAGCGCGGCCAGCAGGAAGATGAACGAGCCGACCGTGCCGAGGAAGCGGACCAGGCCGTTGAGCAGCAGCTCGCCGAACAGGCCGCCGGCCGGCACCGTGCTGCCGCGGACCGGGAAGGACTCGAAGACCAGGGCCAGCAGCGGGCAGACGATGGCCAGACCGAGGGCGATCGTGCCCAGCCGCTTGAGCAGGTGGGCCGACGAGCCGCGCAGGACGGCCCGCAGGGCGGCGTAGCCGAGGATGAACGGCAGGAAGTAGGCGGCCAGGCCCAGGCACCAGAGGAAGAGCTGGGCGAAGTAGGAGCCGACGCGGCCGGCGAAATTGCGGACCTCCTGGCCGGCCGTCGGGGCGGTGGCGAAGGACGGGTCCTTGGGATCGAAGCTGATGACGCTGACGACGGCGAAAAGGGCCAGGAAGATGAGCAGGACGCCGGTGACCTCGACGGCCAGGGCCGGCTTCTTGGACGAGCCCTTGCCGTTCTTGCCGGCCTTGCCGTTGCGGCCGTTTCCGGCGCTCTTCTTGCGCTTTTTCACGGCCGGAATTATAGCACATCGCTCGGGGACATGTTTGCCGGATGCGTCCCCGGCCGCGGCCGGCCGGCCGGCCATATCATGAAGTTCGCCGGCTAATCCTATCCTTGAGGACCCGGAAGGACATGGGATCGACGCGGTCAAAAACGTTGAACACCGGCAAATTGGCCGGGCTCAGTTTCTTGACCTCCCGGAAGACCGGCGGAGTGACCAGGAGGATGTCAACGGAGCGAAGAATGGCCTCCACCCCGGCGGTGTCGCCGAGGTAGGTCGATACGAGCCGGATCTTCTTCCCGAATTCTCCGCGCAGCAGATCATTGTAGAGCGGGATGGACTCCTGGTCCCGGCAGATGAAGCCGAACCGGCGGTCCACTCCGATCTCCTCGATCTTACGGCGGGATTCGGGGGACATGTTCGTGATCAGGATATGGACGTCGATCGGACGGCCCCCGAGGGCGGCCCGGACGTCGTTCAGGTGGAAGCCGGTGGTGACAATGGCCAGGAGCCGCTTCTCCTCGGGGCCGAGTCGGGAGATCTCCTTCTCGAGGTCTTCCAGGAGCACGGGCCGGACATCCTCGTCCAGGAAGGTCTTGAGCTGGATAGCGATGTCGTGAACTTGAAGCGAATTGCATTCCGTGAAAATGACAAAACGTTCCTTGCGCGCGGCGAAAGCCTCGTCCATGGACCGCGAAACGGCGGACCGGATCTCCTCCGGCGGGGTGCCTTTGGCGAGGAGCGCGCTGACGGCGTTGTAGACCCATCGTTCCGGCGATTGCTCGGGGCTGCGGGCGTTGGAGGGAATGAACGGCGGCGCGCTGTTGTCGAGCGTGACCAGGGTGCCTTTGGCCCGCTGCATGGAGATAAGACCTTCTTTTTCGAGCTCCTTGTAAGCCTTGCGGACCGTTTCGAAGTTGATGGCCAGCTCCTTGGCCAGCTTGTTGACGGCCGGCAGCTGCTCGTTCTGCTGCAGGCCGCCGGTCGAGATGTGGTACTTGATCTGGTCCTTGAGCTGAAGGTAGAGAGGGACCTTGCTCCCCTTGTCCAAGTACCATTTCGTCATGAAGCCCCCGATCCTTAGTCTGTCATAAGATACGCCCATTATATTAATCCATAACAATAAATCAATACGGACGATACGTCGCCAGGCCCATTGTCGATCGGGCTAGAAAAACCTCTTGACATATAACTATATATCATTATAGATTGGTATTAGAAAAAAAGGCAAGACATGAGAGACTCTTTCGACGGAGGGAAAGAAACGTGAAAAACATCCTGACCCGATCTTTCGTGTTGGCGCTTCTCGCCGTAGCCGGGCTGGCTCCGGGCTTTGGCCAGGTCCTTCAGACCGGCAGCCTGAACGGCATAGTGGTCGATGCCGGCAATCAGCCGCTGCCGGGTGTCGCGGTGACCATCACCAGCCCGCAACTGATCACCCCGCAGCTCAACACGGTGACGACGGAGCAGGGCTTCTTCCGCTTCAACTTCCTGCCGCCCGGGACCTATAAGGCGTCCTTGTCGTTGCCGGGCTTTTCCACCCGCGTCCTCGACCGCATCGGGGTCCGGGTGGGCGACGTCACCGAATTGCGGATCATCATGTCTCAGGCCGTGATCGAGGAGACGATCAGCGTCACGGCCGCTCCTCCCGTTGTGTCCCTGGCTTCGACCAAAACGGCGGTCTCGGTCACCAAAGAGGACCTGGCCCATCTGCCGATGAGCCGCGACCTCGGCGGGGTCCTGCAGCTGGCGCCCGGCGTCACCGCCTCCGGCTCGGCGTTCGGCAGCAACGCGAAGACGAACTCCTACAACGTCGACGGGGTCCACGTCAACGATCCGAAGAACTCGGGGAACGCGGCCAACGCCTCGCTCGATATCTATGACGAGATCCAGATCGAAACGACGGGCCATTCCGCCGAATACGGTTATGCCTCCGGCGCCGTCCTCAACGCCATCACCAAGTCCGGCGGCAACGTCTTCTCGGGCGACGCCTCCTTCTACTACACCAGCAAAGGCCTGCAGGCCGATAATTGGACCAAGAAGGGCCTGGCGGCTCCCCCCGAGGAGGTCCAGTACGCTTACGAGGCCAACCTGACGCTGGGCGGACCGATCGTCAAGAACAAGCTCTGGTTCTTCGGGGCCATGAGTTACGCCCCGACCTCGACGAATGTCGAGGGCTTCTCGATCACCGGCATCAGGCAGCAGGTCCTGTCGCCCGCGCTCCGGCTGACGGCCCAGCCGGGCAAGGCCCACCGGCTGTCCTTGAGCGTGACCTACGGCCGCATCACCAATCCCTACGCGGGAGCCAGCTACAACGCGACCCCCGAGAGCACCTTTGACCTGGCTATGAACCGGTTCACCGGGGTGGCCAACTGGCTCTGGACGTTGTCCAAGGACGCCACCCTCGAAGTCCGCGGCGCCCTCTACACCAATCCCATGGACCAGCTGTCCAACGGCGGGACCGAGCCTTTGGTCTGGAACATCCCCGAGAACACCATCACCGGCGGCTTTCCCTCGACCGAATCCCAGGTCAAGCGCTACCTGTCCTCGGCGAACCTGACCCGCTATCTCGACAATGTCCTCGGCGACCACATGTTCAAGGCCGGCTTCGAGTTCGAGCTGAGCCAGGTCAACAATCGCAGCGTCTATCCCGTCGACGAATACGGCTTCTCGAACTACACCGTCATGGTGCCGGACGTCTCGGTCTTTGCGTTCAAATATACCCCGCTCGAGGGCACCGGCCGCTTGTCCCGTTATTCGCAATATAGCGGCTATCTCCAGGACAGCTGGCGCCTCGGCCGGCACGTCAATCTGAACGTCGGCCTCCGGGCCAGCGCCATGGATCTCTGGATCCCCGCCCAGACCAACGTCGATCAGAAGATCCCCATCGCCGGCTGGTTCGACCTGGAGCCGCGGCTGGCCCTGGCGGTCGATCCCTTCGGCGACGGCAAGACGGCCATTAAATTGGGCTTCAACAAGTACACCACGGCGATGTACGTCTGGTACGATCAATACAACCCCAATATGCCCACCGTCGAATACTACATGCAGTCGGCGCCCGGCGAATTTAGCGGTCCGATCTTCGTGGAATCCCCGACCATTCAGCCCTATGCGGCGCCGGACCTGAAGCGCCCCCATGCCTACGAATATACGGCCGGCATCAGCCGCAACCTGGGCGCGGACTGGAAGATCGAGGGGCTGTTCGTGGCCAAGCGTCTTCGTGATTTCATCACCGGAGAGCTGGATGACGAATACCTCTCGTTCTACACCCCCGTCGAGGCCGCGAATCCCCTTGGCGGCACGATGACGATCTACGACCAGGCCGAGGGCTTTCCCAGCCAGATCGGCGGCTATTTCGATAACAACCCCTATGCCTATGTCGATTATGACGCCGTGATCCTCGGGATCGAGAAGAGGTTCCGGGGCGGCTCCATGTTCCGGGCCAATTACACCTGGAGCAAGGCCCACGGGACCGCCAACCAGGACGGGGACCCGCTCCAGGCTTCGGCTCAGAGCGGCGGCTTCATGTGGTGGAACGATCCCAATACGACCTCCACCGGCTACACGGATGGCCTCCTCGAAGAAGACCGGACCCACCAGATCAAGGTCCAGGGGATCGCCATGCTGCCGCTGGGCTTCACCTTGAGCTGCAACTACATCGGCAGCTCCGGGACCCCCTATACCCGGACATTCTACTACCCGTTGAGCGTCTTGGGCATCAACCGTTTCCTGGCCGAGCGACGCGGCTCGCAGCGTTACCCGTTCGTCCACTACCTGGACCTCCGGGTCGAGAAGGCGTTCCCGATCTTCAAGCGGACCGTTCGCGTCTTCGCCGACATCTTCAATCCGTTCAATTTCGCGGCCAACCTGTCCACGCAGAACATCCTCGAGACCGCGGATTACGGCAAGATCACGGCCATCCAATCCCCTGCTTACGTGAGATTCGGCTTCCGCTTCACGTATTAAGGGTCATCCGGCGGACGTCGGGACCGGGGCGCCACCGCGGGCGCCCCGTTTTTTTATGTTCGCGATCGTGACGCCCGCGGGAGGGGCGCGGAGAGTCCCGCGGCCCGAGCCGGACCTAAGCGGGCCGGGATCAGTCGATGTAAGACCGGGGCAACAGGGGATTGAGGCCGATCAGGATCTTATAATCGGAGGTTCCGGCGGTCTGGGCCAGGTCCCAGAGCGTCGCTTCCTCCCCGCCCTGCCGGCCGACTATGACGACCTCATCGCCGGTCTCGACCTCGAGGTTTCCCGTCAGCCGAAGATAGCTGTGGTTAGCCGAGATATCGCAGAAGAACGCATAGCGCCGGCCGCGGATCAGAGCGGACGCCCCGTTGGCGAGGCCCGGCGGGACGCCGTCCGAATAGCCCAGGGCCACGGTCGCGATCCGCTCGGGCGATGTGGCGATGAACTTGCGGAAATAGGACAGCGATCCTCCCGGCGGGAGGACCTTCACGAACGAGACCCGGGTCTTCAAGGACAGGGCCGGCCGCAATTCCATCCGCCGGAGGGCCTGCTCTGCTTTCGTCGGGTAATGCCCGTAAATGGCGATGCCCGGCCGGACGGCATCGAGATAGAAATCCGGGCCGTAGGCGAAAATCGCCGTGCTCGCCGCGGCGTGTCGAAGTCCGAGAGACAGGCCTTCGTCGCGGGCGGCGTCCGTCACTTCAAGGAACCGTCGCAACTGGATCCTGTCGAATTCCGGCTCTTCGCTGAAGGATTGGAACGTTCCTTCGACGCGAACATGAGGGAGGCCGGCGACCCGCCGGATATAAGCGAGAGCGGAGCCATGGGGAACCCCGGTCCGGCCCAGCCCGGTGTCGATCTCGATGTGGACGCCGGCCCGCAGATCCAAGCGCCGGGCCGCCTCGTCGAGGTCACGCACGCCGTCCGTGCAGACGGCTTGGTCGATACGGGCCTGGACGATGGCTTCGGCGTCCTCCGGGCCGAAGGGCCCCAGATTCAGGACGGGGAGCCCGATCCCGGCCCGCCGGAGCGCCAGCGCTTCGCTGAGCCGGCCGACGACGAGGCCCTGCACGGGAGAGCGCTCAAGGCCCTGGGCGACGCCGACAAGCCCGTGGCCGTAAGCGTTGCACTTGAGCACGGCCAGTATGGCGCGTCCTGCCACTCTGGCTTTGATCCGGCGAATATTGAAGTCGATGGCCCGGCGGTCGACCTCGATCCGGGGATCGGCTCCGCTCCCATCCGCCCCGGCGGCCGGAGCGGGCGTCCCGGTCATGGCCTGGGCCGGCTTGCCGGCGGTCAGTCCGCCGGCGATCATGGCTATCCCGGCTTCTTTCAGGAAGGCGCGTCGGTCGCATTTCAAGGACATGACATCCTCCAGGGCGCCGGGCGTTCAGTCTTACTCGATCCGACCCAAGAGCTTTTTGAGAAGGACCTCGGGCTCATACACCACGCCGCACTTGACGACACGATGGACGGCCGCGACGTTGGCGATCGCCGCCAGGGGGTCCTTGTCGAGGACGACCAGGTCGGCTAACCGGCCCGGGAGGATCGATCCGATGAGGTCGCCCGCGGCCAGGGCGCAGGCCCCGTTCCATGTGGCCGCCTTCAGGACGGCCATGGCCGGCACGCCGGCCCGGGTGAACGCGTTCATCTCTTCCCACAGGCTGAATCCGGGCAAAGGAACGATATTGGTCTTGTCTGTCCCGGTCGTCAAGATGCAGCCGGCCCGATAGGCGTCGCCGACGAAACGGAGGTTGAGAGCCGTGAGCCGGTCGGCCCCATCGAGGAGCGGCTTCTGCGCCGCTTTCTTCTGGAGCATTTCCCAGGCCGCGGCGGTGTAATAGGGTTTCTGCCGGGCCATGGCTTCGGATGAGGGAGCGAATTCCTCGAACGCGGCCGCGGTCGGCGTCAGGACGGTCCTTGTCTCCGCGGCCAATTTCAAGATGCGGCCATATTCCGGCCTGTCGAGATCCATGGCCAACACGGCTTTGAACCAGTCGAAGTACTGGCGCTGGTCGATGCCGGCGGGGAGAAGATCGGACATGACCCCGATGCCGTGGAAGATCTCGTCGATGCCGGCCCGGATGGACTCCTCGTAACCCGCGGCGCCGATATGGGCGATGGCTTTGAGACCGTGGGCGTGGGCGTGCTCGATGGCGGCCTTCAGCAGGTCGCCCCGCATCGAGGCGTACAGCTTGATGGACGTCGCCCCCGTTTCGGCCCAGCGATCGATGGTCAGGCGGACTTCTTCGGGAGTGCTCAAGGCGTTCATCCACTCGACCGTCGGAGGCTTCATCTCGATATAGGCCCCGGATAAGAATATGCGCGGTCCATCGTAAGCCCCCGCATCGATGCGGTGTTTCAAGGCCAGGTCGCCCTCGGGATTGCTGGAGCCGGGGGCCCGAACGGTCGTCACTCCGCAGGCCAGGTACATCGGGGCATGGACATCGTTGGTCGCGTGCCGGGCCGCGACGCCGCCGTAGAGATGGGCGTGGGTGTCGATGAGGCCCGGGATGACGAACTTGCCGCCGAAATCGAGGATCCGGGCCCCTTCGGCACGATCGAGGTCGGCCCAGCGGCCGACGCGCAGGATCTTGCCCGCGGCGATCTCGATGAAGGCGTCCTTCAGGACCGCGCCCGAGCCCGGGTCGATGACCGTGCCGCATTTGAGGACGAGATGCTCCGTCGCCGGCCGGACCCTGGCGGTCTGGCCGGTCGCGGGGCGGGCCGCGATCACAGCCGCGATGGTTGCGGTCAGGATGAATCTGGCGAACCGCGCACGAGACATTTCACACCTCCTCGGTCGCCGGCCCCCGGCCATCCGGAAAGCGGGCCGGGTCCGTCAATAGAATAATTCGAGGGCCGGGTCCCGCCGCCTCATATAGTCCTGGAAGGTCCAGGGCGTCGCGGGCAGAGGCACGAAATGGGCGCTGCCGCCGTAGACGACGCCCCGGCCAAGGAGCGGGACCGTCTCCGCCCAGACGATATTCCGCGTCGTCGCGCCGAGGGGGAACTCGCCATAGCGGAAGAGCGTGTATTCGGGGACCGCGTCGAGAGCGTAGACCTTGACCCGGTGGGCGCGGGCCCATTTGACCAGGCGAAAGTAATGGCCTTCGTCGGGCGCGCCGGGGTTCTCGAATCGCTTGTCCCATCCTGTGCTGAAAAGCGCCGTCAGTTTCTTTTCGGCCGCCTTGAACGCCGCCGTGCCGTCGGCCCGGAGCAGGTAATCATCGACAACGGGCTGCAGGTCCCGGGTCAGCATCTCGAGGCCGAGCCAGTCGATGGCCGGCGCGGGGGCCCGGTTCAGGAAACCCCAAACGGCGGCGTAATCCTCTTCCGATCCGTGCGTATCGCCGAACATCAGGATGCCCCGGGGGGCGCGTTCGAATCCGGCGATGGCTGCCGCCTTCTTATCCTCGCGTTCGCCGGGCTTGTACTGGGGCCAACCTGTTGGCCGGGGCCGGTCGTCGGCCTTGAGGTCGGCCGCGGCGGTCCGCTCGAAGGCCGCGTAGGGATTCGGCTCCAGGTAGGCCGCCGTGAGGCCGGCTTGCTCGAGAAGGGCGAGGAAGGCCGCCAGGGCCTCATGCCGGTCTTTGAAAGCGGGGGAAAAATCGATGGCCTCGATGAAGCTGGGCTTGAAATCGGGGCTGAAATTGCCGTCGAGGGCCAACGGGCACCGGACATAGAACGCGACGGTGAACCCGGCAGGGACGCGGAGCTTCAAGACCGGCGAGCGGGACAGGACCCGGGCCCGAGCGGGGACCAGGTCCGCGAGGACCGTCTCGATCGATACATCCCGGATGCGCTGGAGCCCGAAGAAATCCGTGAGGTAAGGGTTCGGCGTTTCGGAGGCGGCCGGGAACCTCTTGGTCTCGGCCAGCTCCTGACGGATGACATCGAGGGAGACATAATAGACCCCGTCCTTGAACCCGTGCTCGGCGCGGGCCGGGAAGGGGCCTGCGGCCAGTCCGGTCGCGATGACGAAGCAAGCCGCGAGAAGGCCGCAGATGCGCTGGGGGCGATTCGCCATGAAGGTCTTCATCCGTCGGCCTCCCGCCTATTTTTTGACCGTGAGGTCGGAGCCGGGAAAATATGCGATCCCGTCGAACTGGTCTTTCAGGACCATGCCGCCGCCGTATTCGTTGTCGATAGAGCTGTATTGCGGAAGCATCCGGTCCAAGGGCAACCGCTCCTGGCCCGGCGTCAGGCGGTGGATATCGACGTAACCGGCATTCGGGCCGAACACCCTCTGGAAAGCCATGTCGATCGTCTCGATCCCGGCCGGGTAGATGAAGGAGGCCGGAGCGGCGACGACGCTCGAAACGACCCTGTAATCGTCCCCGTACTCGCGGAAAAGGCGCGTTCCCAGCGACGTCGTACCCAGCGGAGGCTGCCCGGCGATCGTGCAGACGATGGATTCCGAGGCCTTGGCCGCGTGCCAGCTGTGCATCCAGATGAAGACCTTTTTCCCGGGGAAGCGCGTCTCGCGCTGGGTCCGGATGATCTCGAACCGATACAGGTCCCCGGATTGATAGCCGTCGTGCGTTAATTTCTCGACTTGGGCGGGGTCGGGCGTTTGGGCGAAAGCGCCGAAATCGCGCATGGGCAGGACGTTCAACCCGTAGAAGCGCAGCCCCAGAACGCGGAGTTTGGCTTCCCTGAGGGCCGCGGCGGAGACCTTGGCCGAGACGGCCGATCCGTGTTCCTCGAGGAAGGCATCGATCCTGTCCAGGGCGGCGGTGAGCCCCGCCAGTTCGGGCCCGGAAAGGATCCTCTCTTTCTTCCTGGACATCCCGCCGTGGAATCCGATGACCTCGATGTCGTTCTCGAAAGTCCTGTTGCCGAAGACGGTCCGTTCGATCAAGGCCCGGATATCGGCGGGCAATTCAAGGCCCGCCTTGGCCAGCGAAGCCTTCAATTCCCGGTAATCCGTCCAGGGTTGTTCCGGCTGCATGCCGGCGATTAGGATAGGATCGTCGGGGTGCTTTTTATTGAAATCGCGGATATACAAGAGGGTTTGTTCCGTCCGGGACGAACCGAACGCGTTGAGATAGAAACCCATCCAACCATCGATGGCCGGACGGTCCGAAGCGATGAACTCCGTAAGATAATCGTTGGCGGCCCAGGCCGATTCGAGCATGAAAACCCGGAAGCCCTTCTTTTCCGCCAGATATCGGAATAGATCGTTGGCGAAGTCATGCAGGGCTTGGGTGAAATGAGAGCATTCGCCAAAAGCGGCGATAGGGGCGTCGCCGATGGTCCGCGCCGCGCCCTCCAACAGAGGCAGATAAGGCGAATCGAAAGAGGACAGGGCGGGATCGTCCGGGGTCTTGGCGGGCTTGGCGCAGGCGGCGGCGATCGCCAAAGCGACCAGGAAAGTGAGGGCCCTCTGGATCGGGCGTCGTGTTCGGATGAAGGTCATCTGGCTCCTCCCTGGGATCTTGAAAATCCGTTTGCAGTATATCGGTATTTAGTTATAATGATATATAACTATAACGAATTGTCAAGGAGTTTGGGATGAAAAGACAAGCCGTCGTCCCGAGCCTCCCGGCTCTTCTTTTGATCTCGATCATTCTTGAGCTCTCCGCGGCTCCGCCGGTTCCTCCCAGGATCGACGCCCGCGAGCTCTATGATTGGTGCAAATACCTTTCGCAGCCTCGCTTCGAGGGGCGGCTGACCGGTCACCCGGGGTTCGTCGAAGCCGCCCGCTGGGCGGGGAAGAAATTCGAGGAGTGGGGCCTGCGGCCGCTCGATCCCGATTCCGGGCACCTCCAGCCTTTCCCCGTTTCTTATACCTTGGTCGATGAGGCGGAGATGACCCTCTTGCTGCCCGGCCCGGCGGCGGAAGGCGCCGCGGCCAAACTCGTCGAAAAGCCCCTGCGGCCGCGCCTGGATTTCCTGCCCTATTTCTTTTCCGGCAGCGGCGCAAGGGAAACCGGCGTGGTTTTCGCCGGCTGGGGGATCAGCGCTCCGGAGATCGGCTACGACGACTATGCGGGCCTCGATGTCCGCGACAAGTTCGTCTTTTGCGTTCAGGGTTCCCCCGATCCGGCCGATCCGTCCTATATCCCCTATAACCGGCATCTCGTGCGCCAGAAGACGGCCCGGGACAAAGGCGCCGCCGGGCTGTTCTACATCCAAACGGCGATCGTCGGCAGCCCTAACGGGGAGTGGCAGGCCGGCTTTCTGCCGGGTGTAGTGTCCACCGCCGTCGCCGATTCTCTTATGGGCGAGAAGGGCCTGACGTGGGCGAAGACCCTGGATGCGATGAAGACCTTTCGACGGCCGTTGTCCTTTCCTCTGAAGGCCCGGGTCCGCTACGCGGTGCGGTCCCGTCATTTCGACCCGTCCACGGGCTACAATGTCGTCGGCTGGCTTCCCGGCTCCGACCCGGCCCACCGGGGCGAGTTCCTCGTCATCGGCGGACACCTCGATCATCTCGGCCGGCATCTCGGAGAGACTTATTACGGGGCGAACGACAACGCCAGCGGCAGCGCCGTGGTCCTGGGATTGGCCAAAGCCTTCAGCCACCTGTCGAAAAGGCCCAAACGCTCGGTGATCTTCGTCCTTTTCGGGGGGGAAGAGATGACCCTGGCCGGCTCACGGCACTTCGTCGACCACCCTCCCGCCGCTTTAACGACGTTCGATGCTATGCTCAATTTCGACATGAACGGGGTCGGGGCCGGCCTGACCTGTTATCACAGCCCCGACGGGGCCGAGCTCGTCGCCACCCTCAAGAGGGCCGATGAGACCAGCCGTCTTCTCGGGGAGCTCGACGAGGCCCGCGTCACGACCCCCAGCGGCAGCGACTACGCCGCCTTCGGACTGAAGAAGGTCCCCTTCCTGTCCTTCTTTTCCAATAACTTCGAAGGCCAGTTCCACGTCCCCGAAGACACCTTTTATCGGGTCAATCCCGATATTATGGCCGATATCGCCCGCGTGGCCTTCCGGACGGCGTATCTCCGTGCCGATCGCTAGGCCGAAGGCCAAGCGCGCCTCCGGTCGGGCCGGCGTCGTCTCCCCGTCGTTCTCGCGGCCGGGCTTCCGTCCGGCGATGATGTCGCCGATCTCGGCCTGGACGGCGTCTCGATCCCTGGTCCCGGCCGCGAGGGCATGATGGAGTTCGCCGGCGGCCGCGCATTGCCCGGCGATGTCCACGACGACCTTGGCCTTGCCCAGGATTTGAGGGGCCGGATCCGGGAGCGGTTCGAGCGCTTCGCGCGTAATGATCGGGGTTCCCGGCGCCCGGCCCAAGCCGGTTCCTTTTTCCTGCCGCCGGCCTAGACGGCCAGACCCGCCACGAGGAAGAGGGCCAGGGCGACCGCGGCGGCGATCAGCGCATAAGGGATCTGGGTCCTCGCATGGTCGATGACGCTGATCCGGGCGGACATGCCCGTGACGATGCTGGTGTCCGAGATGGGCGAACAGTTGTCCCCGAAAACCCCGCCGCTGATGCAGGCGGCGAACATCAGAGGCAGCGGCAGGCCCGCTGCCTGGGCCATCGGGACGACGATGGGGATCATGATGGCGAAAGTCCCATAGGACGTGCCGGTGGCGAACGAGATGACGCAGCTGAGGCCGAAAACGATGGCCGGGAGGACCGCGGCGGGGAGATGTTCCCGGGCCAGCGAGGCCAGGAAGGCGCCGGTTCCCAGCGTTTTGCAGAGATCGCCGAGCGACAGGGCCAGGACCAGCAACAATCCGACGGGGAGGAGCTCGGCCACGCCCCGGAAGACGGTATCGAGCAGCGCCTGGGGCCGGAGAGTCCGGTGGGCCAGGAGCAGGCCGGCCATCGCCAGGATGGCGACGACCACGCCGTAGAAGACCGAGGCGGATCCGGACCCGCTGCTGATGTCCCCCCGGCCCGTGAGATACAGGCTCAAGATCACGGTCCCCAGCAGGACGGCGATCGGGAAGACGAGGAAGAAAGCCCGCCCCCCTTTTTCCGTTCCGGGTGAAGCCGGGCCCGGGTCGATGCCGGCCGCGTCTCCGCTCGAACCGGCCCCTCCGGCGGCGCGGCGCTCGGCCGACTTCATCGGCCCGATGGTCAGCCCCGTGATCATGACGATGCCGACCAGAACGAGGCTCGCCAGGCAGTAGAAATTGACGGGGATGCTGGAGACGATGACCTTCAAAGGCCGCTCGACGCCCTGGGTCTGGAGGAGGCTCATGTAAAAAGCGCCCCAGCTGTTGATGACGACGAGGGCGACCGTATTGATGCTGATCGTATGGATGAAATAGCCGAGGCGTTCGCGCGACACGCCGAGGCGGTCGAAAAGGGGGCGCATGGTCGATCCGTTGACCAGGATGTTCGAATAATTCTCGATCATGATGCTCGTGCCGAGAAGGTAGGTCAGGCCGAAGACCGGCCCGCGGCCCGACAAGCGGCGCCGTTCGGCCCATCTGATGAAGCCTTCAAAGCCGCGGCTCTCCCGAATGAGCGCCAGCAGGCCGCCGATGAGGAGACTGAAGACGATGATCTCCAGGTTGCCGGGAGCGCGAATGACCCGGAGAGCCCGATCCAGGGTGGCCACGAAACCGGTTAGGGGCTGGCCGCGGGCGATGACCGTCTCTCCCAGCCAGAGACCCAGGAACAGCGCGGGCAGGAGCTGCTTCTTCCAGAAGGCCAGGGCGATGGCGATGATCGGGGGCAGGAGCGACAGGACGCCGAACGAGATCCCCATGATCCCTCCCGGATCGAGTTTAACAGAAAAGGCCGATGAGGCCTCCCGTATGCCAGAACAACACGTTTTGACCGGCCTCGAAAACGCCCCGGCGACAGGCGTCGAGCAACGCCGCGCCGACCTTGCTCGTGTAGACGGGGTCCAGGAGGAGCCCCTCCGCCCGCGCGAACAGCCGGGCGGCCTCCTCGGCCGCGGCCGTCGGGATCCCGTAGCCGCCGCCGACCTGAGCGTCATCGATCTCGATGCTCTCCGGGCGCATTCTATCGGCGATCCCGATCTTCGCCAGCATCCGGTCGGCGACGGCCGTGACGACCGACCGGATAGCGGCGGAGGGATCGTCGGGGCTGACGCCGACGATCCGCAGGTCCGTCCGTCCGAAAAGGCGTTTGCCGACTTCGAGGCCGGCCTGGGTGCCGCCCGACGACGAGCCGATCAGGATGGCGTCGAATCGGACCCCCAGGTCCCGTTCCTGGCCGAGGAGCTCGGCGAGTCCGGCCGTCAAGCCGAAGGACCCGGTTTCGTCCGACGCTCCCAGGGGGATACGGGCGACCGTCTCGCCCTGGCGCTCGAGGTCCCGGGCCAGCGCATCCATGGCGGGCGCGCGTTCCGCTCGGGAAGCGACGGGGACGATTTCGACGCCGAGCCTATCGATGATCAAGTGATTCCCGGACGGCGCGGCGGAGGTGTTGCCGTTGAGGACCAGATAGCATTTCAGCCCGAACCGGCGGCACACCATGGCGGTGATGCGGGCATGATTGGATTGGATCGACCCGACGGTGACGACCGCGGTCGCTCCTTGCCTGAGGACTTCGGCCATGGTGAATTCGAGTTTGCGGATCTTGTTCCCGCCGGCAAGATAGGTGGTGAAATCGTCTCGCTTGATGAAGAGCCGCGGCGCTCCAGGCAGTTCGGCGGCCAGCCGGGTCATCGGTTCAACGGCCGTCCGGGCGCCGAGAAGGCCGAGTCGGGGGAGGTTCTGGAATCGTACGACGGGCGAACTGGGATTGAGCACGGCGGGCTCCATTTTCAATTATTAATATATAGTTATATTATTATATTTCTATTAATATATGTCAATTATTTTTTTCCCGGCTCTTTCGCGAGAAGGGTCCGCCCATTGAGAGCGCCCGCGTATTCGCCGGAATCAAGGCTGATCCGGCCGTTGATGATGACATAGGATACCCCCGAGGCCAGCTGGTGCGGTTGGAGATACGTCGCCCGGTCCTGCACGGTCGCCGGATCGAAGATCACGAGGTCCGCTTTGGCCCCGGGGCGGATCATCCCGCGGTCCGCCAATCGCAGCGCTTGGGCCGGTAAAGAGGTCATTTTTCTCACGGCTTCTTCGAGGCCGATCAGCCGCTGTTCGCGGGAGTAGGCGGCCAAAACCCGGGCGGAGGACCCGTAATTCCGAGGGTGGACGCTCTCGGAAGTCCCCGGCGGGATGGACTCGCCGTCCGATGAGATCATCGACCAAGGCTGGAGGATCCCCAGGCGGACGTCCTCCTCGGCCATGGCGCTAAGGGAGATCAGAAGGTCTCGCCCCTCGCGGATATAGAGGTCGGCGGCGATGTCGAATTCCGAGCGCTTCAGTTCCGCGGCCAGATCGCGGAACATGCGTCCGATGAACCCCGGTTCGGTGCGGCTGGACATGATCGTGAAATTGTCCCAGCCGCCTTTGGCCACCCAATTGGTTTTGTTCGGGTCCCCCTCGCTCGTCAGCTTCCGGATCCTGGCCCGGCCTTCGGGATCGGCCAGGGCTCTCGAGAGTTCCGAGGCATAGCGCGCGTCGATCTCGGCGCGTTCGGCCGCGGCCAGTCCCGGCGCGGACAGCCGTTTCTCGAGGCCGGCCAGGGGCTCGAGATCGGCGGGCACGTTGAATATGGTCTCCAGCGTCGTGGTGGCCGATTTGTTATAGGGATAAATATCGGCGCTGACCTCGAGGCCGCGATTCCGGGCTTCTCCGACCCGCCCGACAGCTTCGGCCAGCCGACCCCAATTCGGCCTTCCCGATGACTTCAGGTGGGAGATGTTGACGCGGAGACCGGCCATCTGGCCGATGCGTATCGCCTCCTCGACGGCGGGGACGAGATCCTCCTCCTCGCTGCGGAGATGGGAGCTGTACAGTCCGCCGGCCGCGGCCGCGACCTTGGCCAATTCGGCGATCTCCCCTGTTGTAGCGTAGCGACCCGGGACGTATTGGAGGCCCGTGCTGATCCCGAACGCGCCTTCCCGCATGGCCCGCGCCACCGCCGCCTTCATGCGCTCCATCTCAGCCCCGGTCGGGGCCCGGTCCGCATCGCCCATGACCGCCTCCCGGACCGTCCCCAAGCCGAGGAGGATACAGGCGTTGGTGCCCATCCCGGCCGCGTCCCAACGGGCCGCCGTGGCGGCGATATCGGCGGGCCCATAGCCGCAGTTCCCCGTGACCACCGTGGTAACGCCCTGGGTCAGGTAATTGATGTTGGCCTTGGTCTCGGCCCGGCCGAATCCGGAATCGCAGTGCGTGTGCATGTCGATGAAGCCCGGCGCCACGGCGAGCCCCTCCGCCCGGAGGGTCCGCGCGGCGGGGCGGCCGGCCAAATCGCCGACTTCGGCGATCTCGTTCCCCACGATACCCACGTCGCCGGCCCGCCATGGGTTCCCCGTGCCGTCGATGATCCGCGCGCCGGTGATGACGATATCGAACGGGCGGGCGGACGGCCCTGCCGCCCGCTTTTCACAGGAAGCGGCCGAAAGGGACAACGCGATCGAGATGGCGGCGATGGCAATGGCGTTCTGCATGTCCCCTCCCGGGTGGATATCTAATTTTGTTTACAAGACCTATAACTATATACTATAGTATCTAAGAACTCAATCTCAGCTGGAGGGCCCATGATCGCCAAGCGCATTCCGGTTATCGTCCTCGTTGGCAGCCTGGCCGGCTTTTCCGGGCTGGCTCAGACCAAGGCGCCCAGAACAGCGGCGCCCGACAAGACTATCGTCCGGGCCCTCCGGGAATTCCGGGACTTCTATAACAAGGGCCTGGCCGAAACAGGGATCGTCGGCAGCTCGATCGTGCTGATCCATGACGGCCAAACCGCGTTTTCCGGCCATTTCGGCCTGGCTGATAAGGAGGGGGGGCGCCCGGCGGGCGATCGCACCATTTATCATTGGGCCTCGATCACCAAGACCCTGACCGGCATCGCGATCATGCAGCTGCGGGACCGGGGCCTGCTGAAGCTCGACGATCCCGTGACCAGGTATATCCCCGAGCTTCATCAGGTCCACGATCCATTCGGCCCTATGGAGGCCATCACGCTGAAACACCTTATGACGCATAGCTCCGGGTTCCGCGGCGCGACGTGGCCCTGGAAAGACAAGCCCTGGCAGCCCTGGGAACCGCCGCGCTGGGAACATCTGGCGGCCATGCTGCCCTACACCGAGATCGAGTTCGTGCCCGGCAGCCGCTGGAGCTATTCCAACCCGGGCATCGTCTTCCTCGGCCGCATCATCGAGCTCCTGACGGGCGACGACTTCGAGGTCTACGTCGACAAGAATATCCTCAAGCCCCTGGAGATGCACGAGAGCTATTTCGATACGACGCCCGCCCACCTTCTCAAGGACCGGGCCCATAGCTACTACGTAAAGGGAGGAGAGGTCACGGCCGCGCCGTTCGACGTCGACACCGGGGTCACCGTCTCCAATGGCGGTCTGAACGCGCCGATCGTCGATTTCGCCAAGTATCTGAATTTCCTGATGGGAGATCCGAAGAAGCAGGCCCTCTATGACGTCATCCTCAAACGCTCATCGCTCGAGGAGATGTTCCAGCCGGTCTTGCGCATCGCCCCGGCGGGGGAGTCGACATCGCCGGACGCTCCCGGCGACGAACGTCAGGGCCTCCTGTTCTTTCTCGAGGACCATTTTGGGGCGAGATACGTCTGCCATAGCGGCGGGCAGAACGCTTTTGCCACCCACTTCTATTACCTCCCCGAGAGCCGAACGGCTTATGCCGTGGCTTTCAATACCTATGCCGAACCGGCCGGTGGGACGACGAGCTCCGATCCCAAAGGCACGACGGGAGCCCTGGACCGGGCTATCCGCGACTATTTGCTCCAACGCGTATTCCCCCTGTTCGGGCCGGCGAAATAGACTCAAGCCCGAAGGGCCGTGAAGAGCGCCCAGAGCGTGTCCGGCGCCAGCTCTTCCGCCCGGGCCGTCCGGGGGACGGCCAGCGCGGCGTAGGCCTTTTCGAGGGCCGCCGGGGTGGCCCGCCGGGACAGGTTCTTCCAGAGCATCTTGCGGCGCTCGGCGAAGGCCGCCCGGAGGAAGGCCCGGAAGGGCTCGTCGGCCGCGCCGGGGCGGAGGGGCGCCGGCCGCCGTTTGAGAACGAGAAGCGCGGATTGGACCTTGGGCGGAGGCGAGAACGATCCCGGCGCCACGGCAAACGCGATCCGGGCCTCGAACTCGTTCTGGAGCAGGATGCCGAGCGGGGCGTAGCTCTTCGTGCCGGGCCCGGCGATGACGCGCTCGGCCACCTCCTTCTGGAGCAGAAAGACGCCATCCGAAAGGTGGGCGCGTTCGTCGAGGACCAGGAATAGCAGCGGCGAGGAGATCGAATAGGGGACGTTCCCGACCAGGCGGACCGGCGGAGCGCCGCCGCCCGCCCCGGCCGCGGCCCCGATCGCCCCGAGATCGGTCTTCAGGATGTCTCCGTGGACGATCTCGACGTTGGCCGGCATGGCCTTTTCGAGGTCGGGGACGAGCCGGGCGTCCTTCTCGACGGCGACGACCCGTCCCGCCCGGGCCGCCAGGAGGCGGGTCAGGGCCCCCCGGCCCGGGCCGATCTCGACGATGACCTCCTCCGGGCGCGGGTCGATGGCGGCCACGATCTTGCGCAGGACCCCCTCGTTGGCCAGGAAATGCTGGCCCAGGGCCTGGCGGCGGGATTTGTACATGGGGCGGGCCCATTCTAGCCCTTTTCGCCGAAAAAGGGGACCGTTCCGGCCCGGGGGCGGCCCGGGCCTCCCGGGAGGGTGTTTGACAAGCCCCCCCCGATTGCCTAAAGTATCTAGGTTATGGGTCCCCAGTCCGATAAGAAGGTCCTGGTCGTCGATTACGACGCCCCGAGCCTGGCCGCTATCTCCAAGCTGCTGATAGAAAAAAGGTTCCAGGTCGTCACGGCGGCCGACGGCAAGGCCGGGTACGACGCCTTCGTGGCCGAAAAGCCCGATCTGGTCGTCCTGGAGGCCATGCTGCCCAAGCTCCACGGCTTCGACCTTTGCCAGAAGATCTCCCGCGAGACCCAGGGCCGGGTGCCCGTGGTCATCATCACCGGCCTTTACAGGGGGCCGAAGTACCGCCGGGAGGCGACCAACGGCATGGGCGCCGCCGAGTATTTCGAAAAGCCGCTCGACATGGCCGCTTTTGTCGCCGCGATCAGGCGCCTGACCCGCGACGAGGACGACATCGACGAGGAGCTGCCCGACTCGAACGCCGTCATCGAGGCCTTGAGCCGCCGCGGCCGCGGGGCCGCCAAGCCTGCCGCCAAAGGACTACGCCCATGACAAGCCTCTGGACCCGTTGCAACAACTGCCAGCGGATCCTCTACAAGCAGGACATCCTCGACAACTTGGCCGTCTGCCCGTCCTGCAGCTTCCATTTCCGGCTCTCGGCCGAGGAGCGCCTGCAGATGCTCTTCGACGAGGCCGCCTACGAGGTCCTCGACGCCAACCTCCACTCGGTCGACGCCCTCCATTTCGTCGACGTCAAGGCCTACGCCAACCGGATCGTCGAGAACGAGCGCAAGACCGGCCTGGCCGAGGCCATCGTCACCGGCCGCGGCACGATCGGCGGCATCCCGGTCTACATCCTGGCCTTGGAGTTCGGCTTCCTGGGCGGCAGCGTGGCCTCGGTCGTCGGCGAGAAGATCGTCCGGGCCTGCGAGCGGGCCCTGGAGGACCGCCGGCCGGTCATCGTCGTCTCCTGCTCCGGCGGCATGCGCATGCAGGAAGGCATGCTGTCGCTCATGCAGATGGCCAAGACGAGCGCGGCCATCGCCCGGATGGGCGAGGCCCGCATCCCGTTCATCTCCGTCCTGGCCGACCCGACCACGGGCGGCACGACGGCCAGCTTCGCCATGCTCGGCGACATCAACGTCGGCGAGCCCCAGGCCCTGATCGGCTTCGCCGGGCCGCGGGTCATCGAGCAGACCATCAAGGAGAAGCTGCCCAAGGGCTTCCAGCGCGCCGAGTTCCTGTTGAGCCACGGCATGCTCGACGACGTCGTCGAGCGCAAGGCCCTCAAGCCCTACCTCGTCCGGGCCCTGCGCCTGTTCCTCAACAAGCCTCAATGACCCCCGCCGAGAGCCGGGACTATCTCGGCCAGCTGCAGCACTTCGGCATCAAGCTCGGCCTCGAGAACATCGCCGCGCTCTGCGCCGCCCTGGGCAACCCCCAGAACCAGTTCCTGTCCCTCCACGTCGCCGGGACGAACGGCAAGGGCTCGGTCTCGGCCATGCTGGACGCGATCATGCGCCGGCACGGTCTGAAGACGGGGCTCTACACCTCGCCGCACCTGGTCCGGGTCGAGGAGCGCATCCGGGTCGACGGCCGGATGATCGCCCCGAAGGGCTTCCGGGAGCGGCTGGCCGGCCTCAAGGCGGTCATCGACCGCCTGATGGCCGAGGGGAAGCTCGTCTATCACCCGACCTACTTCGAGGTCGTGACCGCCCTGGCCTTCCTGGAGTTCGCCGAGCGCCAGGTCGACGTGGCCGTCCTCGAGGTCGGCATGGGCGGGCGGTTCGACGCCACCAACGTCGTCCGGCCGCTCGTCTCGGTCATCACCACGATCGCCAAGGACCACCAGCAGCACCTCGGCACGACCCTGCGGCGGATCGCTTTCGAGAAGGCCGGGATCATCAAGCCCGGCGTGCCGATCGTGAGCGGCGTCGAGGGCGGGGAGGCCCGGCGGGAGATCCGGCGAGTGGCCCGCGAGAGGAACGCGCCGCTCGTCGAGGCCTTCGGCCCCGGCCGGAGGCTCGAAACGCGGAAGACGGACGGCGGTTACCGCTTCGTTTATGCCGGGAGCGCCGGCCGCTATACCTTCACGCCGGGGCTGGCCGGCCGGCACCAGGGCGCCAACGCCGCCGTGGCCATCGCCGCGACCGAAGTCCTGTCCCGGACCTGGCGGCCTTTCGACAAGGCCGAGGTCCTGGCGGCCATCCGCGAGGCCCGTTGGGAGGGCCGCCTGGAAACGGTCCGCGAGAGGCCGCTCGTCCTGCTCGATGGCGCCCACAACGTCGAAGGCGTGACCGCGCTCGCACGCCACCTCCGGGAGGCCGTCGGCCGCCGCGTCGTCCTCGTCTTCGGGGCCATGAAGGACAAGGACCTGCAGGCCATGACCCGCATCCTCTTCCCGGCCGCCTCGGCCATCGTCCTGACCCGCGTCCCCTACAAGCGCTCGGCCGACCCCGAGGACCTGCTGGCCGCCGCCCCGCCCTTGAAGGTTCCGGTCTTCCTCGAGCCCGACACCCGCAAGGCCGCCGAGCTGGCCTTAGCGCTCTCCGGCGGCCGTATCCCTGTGGTTATCGCCGGCTCGCTCTTCCTCATCGGCGAGGTCAAGCGCCTGCGTTTGTTCGCGTGACGCCCGGAACCTGGCGATCCCGCCGGAGGCCCTGGATCGGGGACCGATTTGTTTGAATCCGACCGGGATTCATGTTAGAATTTCCTTTCTATTCCGCCTTCGGATAGTCGCCTGATGCTAGAACTCGACGCAACGGCCTTGGTGGTCTTCGCCATCGTTTGGGTCGTCGTCCTTATTCTGAGCAAGATCTTCTTCAAGCCCATCCTGCGCGTCCTCGACGAGCGGGCCGACAAGATCGCCAAGGACAAGGCTGCCGCCGAAGGCGCCCGCCAGGCCGCCGAAGCCGGCCTGAAGCGGCTCGAGGACGGCCTCAAGGAGGCCCGGGCCGCCGCCGAGTCCATCCGCACGACCGCCGAGACCGAGGCCCTCAAGGACAAGAGCCGTCTCGTCCGCGAGGTCCAGACCGAGGGCCGGGCCGAGGTCGAGAAGGCCAAGGCCGAGATCCGCCGCGAGATGGACCAGCTCAAGAAGGAGCTCGACCAGCGGACCGAGGAGATCGCCAAGTCCATCGAAAATAGGATCCTCGGCGAATGACCGCCCGCCGCGCCGCCCTCGTCCTTTTGCTGGCCCTGCCGCTGTTCCTGGCCATGTCCGCGGAAGAGGGGGCTCACGTCTCCGCGACCGCGGATTTCCTGGGCAAGGTCTTCAACTTCGCCCTCCTCTTCGGCGGACTGGGCTATCTCCTGCGCAAGCCGGTCAAGGCCATGCTGGCCAAAAGGACCACGGACGTGGGCGAGACCATCCGGGCCGCCGTGACCGGCCGGACCGAGGCCGAGGCCGGGGAAGAAGACTCCCGGGCCAAGCTGGCCGGGCTCGAGGGCGAGGTCCAGGCTTTGAAAGCCGCGGCCGAAGCCGAAGGCCGGCGCGAGACCGGGCGCATCGCCAAGGCCGCCGCCGACGAGGCCGAGCGCCTCAAGAAGATCACCCGCCAGGAGCTCGACGAACAGGCCCGCCGGGGCGTCGGCGAGCTCAAGGCCTACGCCGCCTCCCGGGCCGCCGAGATCGCCCGCGAGCGCATCCGCCGCCGGCTGACCCCCGAGGCCCACGCCGCCCTGATCGACAAATCCATCGACAAGCTGTCCAGGATCCATGAGAAACCTGACCCTCGTCCATAAGTACGCCGACGGCCTGGCCCGGGCCCTCGAAGGCGACCCGGAGTACGACGCCGTCGGGGGAGAGGTGCGGGCCTTTCTCGAGCTCTTCAACGCCCGCGAAGACCTGCGGCTGGCCCTGGTCAGCCCGTTCGTCAACGCCCGCAAGCGCCTGGCCCTCCTCGACGAGATCCTGGCCCGCCTGGGCACCGGCCCGAAGGCCTCCCGCTTCCTCAAGCTCCTCCAGACCCACAAGCGTCTGCAATACCTGCCGGAGATCGTCGGGGCGCTTCCGGACGCCTGGGCCGACAAGCAGGGCATCGTCACCTACGAGGTCGCCTCGGCCGTGCCGCTGGCCCCCGCCCAGGCCGACCGTCTGACCCGGACCCTCGAGGCCTCCGAAGGCCGGCCCGTCCGCCTGGTCCTCAAGGCCGATCCGGGCCTCCTCGGCGGGCTGGCCGTGCGCAAGGGCCACATCGTCTACGACGCCTCCGTCGAGGGCGAGATCGCCTCCCTCATCGAACGACTCGGGACCGCATCATAGAGGTTGTCATGAGCATCAAGGCCGACGAGATCACCAAGATCATCCAGCAGCAGATCGAGGGCTTCACCCGGGAGGTCGACATCCGCGAGGTCGGCACGGTGACCTCGGTCGGCGACGGCATCGCCCGCGTCTACGGGCTCGACCGGGTCATGTCCAACGAGCTGCTGGAGTTCCCCAACGGCGTCTACGGCCTGGCCCTGAACCTCGAGGAGGACAACGTCGGCGCGGTCCTGCTCGGCCAGAGCCACCTCATCCGCGAGGGCGACGTCGTCAAGCGGACCCGGCGGATCATGCAGGTCCCGGCCGGGCCGGCCCTGATCGGGCGGGTCGTCGATCCCCTGGGCCAGCCCCTGGACGGCAAGGGCCCTATCGTCACCGACACCCGCATGTTCGTCGAGCGCCTGGCCCCCGGCGTCGTCGACCGCCAGCCCGTCCGCGAGCCCCTCCAGACCGGCATCAAGGCTATCGACGCCATGATCCCGATCGGCCGCGGCCAGCGCGAGCTGATCATCGGCGACCGCCAGACCGGCAAGACCGTCATCGTCATCGACACCATCCTCAACCTCAAGAACGCCGACGTCGTCTGCATCTACGTCGCCATCGGCCAGAAGAACTCGACCGTCGCCCAGACCATCAAGACGCTCGAGGACTTCGGGGCCATGGACTACACCATCGTCGTGTCCGCCTCGGCCAGCGACCCGTCGCCGCTCCAGTACCTGGCCCCCTACAGCGGCTGCGCCATCGGCGAGTACTTCCGCGACAACAAGCGCCACGCCCTGGTCATCTACGACGACCTGTCCAAGCACGCCGCGGCCTACCGCGAGATCTCGCTGCTGCTGCGCCGGCCGCCGGGCCGCGAGGCCTATCCCGGCGACGTCTTCTACCTCCATTCCCGGCTCCTGGAGCGGGCGGCCAAGCTCAACGACGAGCTCGGCGGCGGCTCGCTGACGGCCCTGCCCCTCATCGAGACCCAGGCCGGCGACGTCTCCGGCTACATCCCGACCAACGTCATCTCCATCACCGACGGCCAGATCTATCTCCAGGCCGACCTGTTCAACGCCGGCGTCCGGCCGGCCATCAACGTCGGCATCTCGGTCTCGCGCGTCGGCGGCCACGCCCAGATCAAGGCCATGAAGCAGGTGGCCGGCAAGCTCAAGCTCGACCTGGCCCAGTACCGCGAATTGGTCACCTTCGCCCAGTTCGGCACCGAGCTCGACAAGACCAGCCAGGCCCAGCTCGACCGGGGCGTGCGGCTGACCGAGATCCTCAAGCAGGGCCAGCACATGCCCCTGCCGGTCGAGAAGCAGGTCCTGATCATCTACGCCGGCAACCGCGGCTACATCGACGAGATCCCGGTCGACCGGATCCGGGACTACGAGAAGAAGCTCTACGAGCACTTCGAGCGCGAGCACCCCGACATCCTGACCCGCATCCGCGAGAAGAAGGCCCTCGACAACGCCCTCGACGGCGACATCGCCGCCGCCCTCAAGGCCTTCAACGCCGTGTTCAAGGAGGGCCTGAAGTAGCATGCCGACCCTGATCGATCTCCGCCGGCGGATCCAGAGCGTCCGGAACTCGGAACAGATCACGCAGGCGATGAAGACCGTCTCGACGGCCAAGCTGCGCAAGGCCCAGCGGACGGTCCAGGAGGGCCGGCCGTTCTGGCACACCTTCCCCGAGCTCATGGACCGGCTGGCCTACTGGGCCTCGGCCGCGGCCCATCCGCTGCTCCTGCGGCGGGACGAGAAGAAGATCGAGGTCGTCGTCATCACCTCCGACAAGGGCCTGGCCGGGTCCTACAACTCCAACCTCCTGGCCGCGGCCGACGCCTTCCTGGCCGCCAAGAGCGCCGCGGCGGCCGTCCGGCTGGTGCTCGTCGGCAAGAAGGCGGCCGTCCACTACAAGAAGCCGGCCTTTCCCGTCGACCGCGTCTTCGGCGACCACACCGACCGGCTGACCCGCGACGACCTCCGCGGCCTGGCCGAGGAGCTCGTCCGGGCCTACACCTTCCAGGAGATCGACGCCGTCTACATCGTCACCAACGAGTTCAAGTCCATCGTCGCGCCGCGGATCATGACCCACCGGGTCCTGCCGATCGCGCCCGAGCCGGGGCCGGAGGCCTCGGCGACCTGGCCGCCGGACTGGGAGCCGGGCTCGGAGCGCCTGGCCGCCTTCGTCCTGCCGCTCTACGTCGAGAGCCAGATCCACCACGCCTTCTACGAGTCCCAGGCCGCCGAGCAGGCCGCCCGGATGATGGCCATGGACAACGCCACCAAGAACGCCGAGGACCTCATCGACGCCCTCGTCCTCCAGCTCAACAAGATCCGCCAGGCCGGCATCACCACGGAGCTGCTGGAGATCATGACCGCCGTCGAAGCGCTCAAGCAGAAAGATTAGGGAGACCAGCCATGGATCACACCAAGGACGCCAAGACCGGGACCGTCGTCCAGGTCATCGGGCCCGTCGTCGACGTCAAGTTCGAGGGCGGCGCCCTGCCCGAGATCTACACCGCCCTCAAGGTGACGAGCGAAGGCTTCGAGGTCGAGGAGCCCATCGCCATCATCGTCGAGGTCGAGCAGCACATCGGCGAGGACCGGGTCCGCTGCGTCTCCATGCACCCGACCGAGGGCCTGTCGCGGGGCATGAAGGCCGAGAGCCTGGGCGGGCCGATCGAGGTCCCGGTCGGCGAAGGCACGCTCGGCCGGGTCATGAACGTCATCGGCGAGCCCGTCGACAAGATGGGCCCGATCGTCACCGCCACGCGCTACCCCATCCACCGGCTGCCGCCCGCGCTCGAGGACCAAAGCACCAAGCGGGAGATGTTCGAGACCGGCATCAAGGTCATCGACCTCATCCAGCCCTTCCTCAAGGGCGGCAAGATCGGCCTGTTCGGCGGCGCCGGCGTCGGCAAGACGGTCATCATCCAGGAGCTCATCCACAACGTCGCCCTCAAGCACGGCGGCTACTCGGTCTTCGCCGGGGTCGGCGAGCGGACCCGCGAGGGCAACGACCTGTGGCTGGAGATGAAGGGCTCGGGGGTCATCGGCAAGACCGCCCTCATCTACGGCCAGATGACCGAGCCGCCGGGGGCCCGCCTGCGGGTCGGCCTGACGGCCCTGTCGGTGGCCGAGTACTTCCGCGACGAGATGGGCCAGGACATCCTGCTGTTCATCGACAACATCTTCCGCTTCACCCAGGCCGGCTCCGAGGTCTCGGCCCTGCTCGGCCGGATGCCCTCGGCCGTCGGCTACCAGCCCAACCTGGCCACCGAGCTGGGCGAGCTCGAGGAGCGCATCACCTCGACCAAGAAGGGCTCGATCACCTCGGTCCAGGCCATCTACGTGCCGGCCGACGACTTCACCGATCCGGCCCCGGCCACGACCTTCTCCCACCTCGACGCCACGACCAACCTGTCCCGGGCCCTGACGGACATCGGCATCTACCCGGCCGTCGACCCGCTGGCCTCGTTCTCGCGCATCCTCGA
>CAZNPB010000041.1:0-27448 GCA_964574895.1 uncultured Eubacteriales bacterium | reverse complement strand
CCCGGCCAGCAGGCCCGGCTGCTCCGCCAGCTCCAGGCCCAGGGCGTCGAGGTCCACCGGGCCGACAAGCCCTTCAAGGTCAAGGACGCCGGCTACCCGGCCGGGACGTATGTCGTCCGCATGGACCAGCCCTACTCGCGAATGGCCGACATGATGCTCGACCGCCAGTACTTCAACGTCAGCGATCCCTCCCCGTACGACGATGTCGGCTGGACGCTCGGCCCGCTCTGCAACGTCAAGACCGTCCGGGTCGAGGAGACCGCGGTCCTGGACGCGCCGATGACCCTGGTCAAGGGCGAGGTGAAGGCCCCCGGCGGGGTGGCCCGGCTCGGCAAGGGCGCCGTCCAGGCCTACCTCGTCGATCACCACGCCGACAACGCCCTGGCCACGTTCCGCTACGCCCGCAAGGACCTGAAGATCCAGGCCGCCGAAAAGGACTTCGAGGCCCAGGGCCGGAAGTTCCGGGCCGGCTCGTTAGTCCTCAAGCCCGGCGACAATCCCAAGGACCTCGAGGCCGTCCTCGACGAGGCGGGGAAGACGATGGGCTTCGCCGTCGCCGCCGTGCCGGCCGTGCCCGACGTGCCCGTCCACGAGGTCGGCGCCCCGCGTGTCGCCGTCATGCACACCTGGCAGAACACCCAGAACGAGGGCTGGCTGCGGATCGCCCTCGACGAGTCGGGCATCCCCTACGACTACATCTCCGTCCACGCCGTCCGCGACAACGCCAAGCTCCGCGACAAGTACGACGTCATCCTCTTCGGGCCTTCGTCGCCCGATCCCTTCAGCATCGTCAACGGCCTCGGCGGCGACAAGGCCCTGCCCTGGAAGAAGACCGAGCTGACCCCCAACATCGGCGTCGAGGACTCGACCGACGACATGCGCGGCGGCCTGGAGCTCGACGGCGTCATGCACCTGCGCGATTTTGTCAAGGACGGCGGCGTCTTCGTCACCATCGGCAACAGCTCGGTCCTGCCCATCCATTTCGGCCTGGCCCAGGGGCTGGCCGTCCGCGACACGGCCAAGCTGTGGGCCCGCGGCGGCGTGTACCAGGCGACGATCGGCGACCGGACAAGCCCGCTGGCCTACGGCTACGACGACGCCCTCGGCATCTACTTCAGCCAGTCGCCCGTCCTCGCTTTGGGCGGCATGAGCGGCCGGAGCCGGACCTTGACGCCGCCGGCGGCCGGCGCGGCCGGCCGGGTGTCCGGCCGGGGCGGCGTCGCCGACCCCGACATCGTGCAGGGGCGGCCCCGCGACCTGGGCCAGAAAGCCATCGAGGAGTTCCGCAAGGCCGAGAAGGCCGCGGCCAAGCAAGAGGCCGAGGACGGGCCGCGGACGCCGGCCCCGACGGTCCGGCCGCGCGTCGTCCTGAGCTTCACGGGCAACGCGGCCGACCTGCTCATCAGCGGCGGCCTGGCCGGGGGCGAAGAGCTGGCCGGCACGCCGGCGCTGGCCGATGTCGCGCTGGGCAAGGGCCACGTCGTCCTGTTCGGCTTCAACCCGGCCTGGCGGAGCCAGACCCATGGCTCCTATTTCTTCATTTTCAACGCTTTGCTGAACTGGAAGAACCTGGACGCCAAGGCCAAGTGAACCGGCCCCCGTCCTTGACGGGACCGGGCCGGAGGACTATAGTTGACCTCCGGCCCGGGGGGATGAGGAACGTTTGAGGAGCACCCGTGTTAGCGACATCCGATCTGAAGAAGGGCGACGTCGTCAAGATCGACGCCGACCCGCACATCGTCGAGACGATCAAGGTCCAGAAGCCGTCCGCCCGCGGCGCCGTGACCATCTATAAGATCCGCTTCCGCAATCTGCAGTCCAAGCGCAAGATCGACCAGTCGCTCCACGGGGACGACATGTTCGAAGAAGCCGACTTCGAGCGCCGGCCGGTCCAATACCTGTTCGGCGACGAGGCCAGCATCACCTTCATGGACCTCCAGGATTACAGCCAGTTCTCGCTGGCGAAGGAAGAGATCGAGGAGGAGTGGCCCTATCTGAACGAAGGCGTCGAGGGGCTCATCTCCATCTCCTCCGAGGGCCGGGTCCTGGGGCTCCAGATCCCGACCTTCATCAACCTCGAGATCGTCGAGACCATTCCGTCCGTCAAGGGCGGCTCGGTGACGGCCCGGACCAAGCCGGCGACGCTTTCGACCGGACTGGTCGTCCAGGTCCCGGAATACATGGCCGTCGGCGAGATCATACGCGTCGATACCCGCACCGGCGAGTACGCCTCCAAGGCGTAGGACGGGTGAGAAACGACGGCTACGATTACCCCGACCGGGTCGTCCGGGCCGACGCGGGTCTGACGGTCCTTTCCTATTACGCCCGGAACTACCGGCATTCCTCCGAGGCCCAGTGGCGGGAGAAGATCGGGCGCGGCGAGGTCACCAAAGACGGCCGGCCGGCGGGCCCGGACGACGCGCTCGTCGCCGGCGATCTCCTCGTCTATCACCGTCCGCCGTGGGACGAGCCCGAGGCCCCGACGGACTTCGGCGTCCTGTTCGAGGATGACGACGTTTTGGCCCTGGCCAAGCCGTCCGGCCTGCCGGTCCTCCCGGGCGGCTTTTTCCTCGAGACGACCCTGCTCCGCCTGGCCCGGCGCCGCTTCGGACCGTCCGTATCGCCGCTCCACCGTCTCGGCCGCGGCACGTCGGGGGCCATCCTCTTCACCCGGAATCACCGGGCCGGCCGCCTGCTGGCCAAGGCCATGTTCGACCGGCGCATCCTCAAGGTCTATCTGGCCCTGGCTTCGGGGACGGAGATGCCGGACGCCTTCACCGTGGAGGCCCCCATCGGCCCCGTGCCGCACCGCCTGCCGGCGACCGTCAACGCTTATCGGCCCGACGGCCGGCCGTCGATAAGCCATGTCCGGGTCCTGCGCCGGTTCTCCGAGAAGGACGCCTCGTTGGTCGAAGTCACCATCCCGACCGGCCGGCCCCACCAGATCCGCATCCATCTGGCCTCTGCCGGCCACCCCCTCGTCGGCGACCCGCTGTACCGGCCCGGAGGCTTGCCGCGCGCCGACGGCCTGGATGATGAATGGGCGACGACGCCCGGCGCGACCGGCTATCTTCTCCACTCCTGGAAGATCCGTTTCCCGCACCCCGGCCGCGCCGACGAGGTCGAGGTCGTCGGCCCGCCGCCGGCCTCGCTCGATCCCGGGCGATAGGGGACGCTATTTGATCTTCCGGGCTTCCCGGTCGAAGCCGTCCTGGTAGAGCGTCAGGCCGGTCACGGCCCCGGCCGCGTCCTTGACGAATGTCACCCGGACGTCGGCCACCCGGTGGATGAACTCCGTCGGGCTCAAAGGCAGGTATTCGAACGCCGCCTGGCCCGTGGCCTTGATCTTGAGCCGGCCCGCGTTGACCGCGACCGTCAGCGTGACGCCCGGCGCCAGCTCGTAATCTCCCTCATAAGACCGCAGCACCGCCTCGTCGACGGCCACGGCTTTGCGCTCGACCGGCGGCTTGAACCGGCCCGCCGGACAGCGCGGTTCGAGGGCGTGGAGGCCGAGGTCGTCGACGCCGAAGGCGGTGTCGCACAGGACCACGACGCCGGTCTTCTTCGCCGGATCGAAGCCGGCGAAGGACCGGTAGCCGCCGGTGCCGCCGTTGTGCCAGACGATCTCCGTCCCGAACATTTTCCAGACGTGCCAGCCCAGGCCGATCTCGAGGTCGGGCGCCCCGGTCGGGCGCCGGTCCTCGAGCATCAGGTCGAAGGCCCGGCGCAGGGGCGTCTCGCGCCGGCCCATGGCCGCCGTCAGGAACTTGAGCATGTCGCGGGCCGTCGACCGCAGGGCCCCGGCCCCGGCCAAGGCGTCGAACCGCCAGTTCTTGACGGGCTTGAGGAGAAAGTCGAAGCCGGGCGCCAGGCGGGCCGCCAGCCGGTCGGGCAGAACGATGGCGGTATCGTTCATGCCCAGGGGCTCGAGCACGCGCCGGCGGACCAGCTCCTCGTAGCTCAAGCCGGCCTTCAGCGCCAAGGCGTGCCCGAGCAGCCCGACGCCGAGGTTCGAGTACTCGTACTTCTCGCCGACGGCCCGCGGCAGCTTGTATCCGGCCAGGAACTCGTAGATCTGGGCCGGGCCGTAATCGGCATACGGATCGCCCCCGTCGGCCGGCTTGAGGTTGTTGGGCAGCCGGGGCAGGCCCGAGACCTGGTTCGAGAGGTCGCGCAGGGTGATGACCCGGCCGTCCCGCTCCGGCACCCGGGCCTCCGCCGGCAGGAGCTTGGCCACCGGGTCGTCGAGCCCGACTTCGCCGCGCACGACCATGTCGGCCAGGACGAGCGAGGTGAAGACCTTGGTGATCGAACCGATCTCGAAGACCGAATCGGCGTCGGGCGCGGTCGTCCCGCCCGGCGCGGTCGCGCCCGAGACGACGAACCGTTCGCCGCTCCCGTCGACCAGGCCGACGACGATGCCCACGGCCTTACGTCCTTCTCCGGTCCGATTGTCGAGCAGGGCCTTCAGCTCGCCGAGGTCCCGGGCCCAAAGCGACACCGCCGCCGCCGCGATGACCGCGATCACGCCATAGCGCCGTTCTTTCATGGATCTGCTTCCTTCAAGCTTCGGAATGCCCGGCCAATGGGCCGGAAGATCACGATCGGGAGGAAACTATACCATAGCCGGCGCGCTGGCTCAAAAAGGAACGGGCCGCGCCGGTCCATGTCGAGGTCGCGGCCGGCCGGGCGGACGCGGCCGAAGCGGCCAGCCGGCGGGCCCGTTCGGGGTCGCGGACGAGGCCCAGCACGCCTTCGGCCAGCTCGGCCGCCGAGCCGAATAGGAGGCCGGTCCACCCCGGCTCGACGAGCGGCTCCGAATAGGCGGCCCGGACCGCCAGGAGCGGCAGACCAAACGCCCGGGCGTCGTGAAACGCCATACCGAAAGTCTCGATCGAGGACGGCGAGATCAGCGCCGAACTCCGTTCGTATTCCCGGCCGAGATCCTCGTTGGGGACGAATCCCAGATGGACGATCCTGTCCCGCAGCAGCGGATGGGCCGAGACGGCCTCGAGAGCGGCCGCCGCCGTTCGGGGCTCGATATCGGTCCGGCCGGCGATGCGGATGCGGAAGGCGTCGCCGGCCCGGACCTCGCGCCCGAACTCCGCCAGGAAGTCGGGGACGCCCTTGCCGCGGATAAGGCTCGAGACGATGAGCCCGCTGAAGACCGGCGGAGGCCGGAGGGGTCCCGACGGAAGGACGCAGGGCGCGGGAGGGACGCGGAGGATGGGCGCCGCGAGCCCCCTGTCGCGGAGGGCGCCGGCGGCAGCGGCGCCGGTCACGAGGAACCCGGCCGCCCGGGGAAGGAGGAGATCCTCGGCCTCCCTCAGCCGGCCCGCCTCTTCCGGCGCGAGGCCCGGATCGGCGCTGGGCAGACTGTGGATGATGAAGTACGGCCGGGCGTCGAGGAGGACGGGTCCGGCCGCCGCAAGATCGGGAATGTAGAGGCTGTCCACCCAGGCCTCCGTCCCCGGGGGCCAGGTCCGGGCCCGGAACGCGGCCAGGGTCGTCCTCTCAAAACGGCATCCCAGCTTCCTCAGGCCTTGGAGCAGGAACCTGTTGTAGAGGTCGCCGCCCGAGGGCGGCCGGCCCTCCGGGACGACGAAGACGACGGCCTCCCCGGCGCGCCCCCCGTCCTCAGGCACGCTTGGTCCCGGCCTTGACCCGGTGCGCGACCTCGCCTTCATAGGACGCCCAGGCCTCGGGCGATTCGCGGACGGTGATCTTCAGGCCGCCGCGGAAGCGCCCGGCCGCCCGGGCCGCGACCCCGTCATGGATGCGGCGGGCCAGGAACTCCATGGTCGTCGGGACGCCGGCCAGACCGGGATTCTCGTCGAGGTTCTTGTAGTGGTACTCGGCCAGCACATCCTTCAGGATCCTGGAGGCCCGGACGACGTCCATGACCGTGTTGTTGGCGTCGAGGGCCGGGGCCCGAAACTCGGCGCCGACAATGAGCGTGACGCCGTGGAGGTTGCGGGCCGGTCCAAAAGAGTCGCCCTTCAGCGAATGGGCCACGAAGGCGTGGCGGCGGACGGTCAGGCTGTACATGGCTCCTCCTTAATAGATGACGAGCGGGCTCAACCCCCCCGGCGTGTCTCCGACGAGGGCGGCGAAAGCCCGGGGCAGCTCGGCGAAGCGGACCGCCGGCCCGACATGGAGATCGAATTCGGGCCGGGCGAGCAGACGGAAGACGAAGGCCGTCCGGCGCGCCGCGTCCCATCGCGGCCGGAGCGGCCCGGGGATGTGCGAGACCTGCGACGAGACGATCCTCTTGCGGCGGCTGTGGAAGGTCCCGCCGAGGTCGAGCCGGACCGGCCCGGCGCCGAGCCAGCTCACGGCGACGACCCGTCCTTCGACCCCGACCGCGTCGATGGCGGCCTGGAGGCCGGCCGCCGTCCCGCTCGCGTCGAACGCCAGATCGTAGGAGCCGTCGGCGGCCCCGGCGGCCGCGCGGAAGCCCATCGACTCGGCCAGCCGGCGGCGCTCCGGCCGCCGCTCGGAAATCTCGAGGTCGACGGCGGGTCCCAGGCCCAGGACCCTGGCGATGAGGGAGCCGACGACGCCGAAGCCGACCACGAGGGCCCGTTCGCCGAGGGTCGCCCCGGAGTCCCAGGCTGCGGTGACCGCCGTTTCCAGGTTGCTGGCCAGGGTGGCCCGGGCGGGCGGCAGTCCGGCCGGCAGGGGACGGACCTCTTCGCGGCGGACGACGCAGAGGTCCTGATGAGGATGGAGGACGTGGACCATCCGGCCCCGCAGAGCGGCCGGCCCCCGGAGGACCTCGCCCACGAGCGAATAGCCGTACTTGACGGGAAAGGGAAAGCGCCCGCCCATGTGCGGGCAGCGCATCTCCTCCCGGAGCGGCGCCGGAACCCGGCCGGCCGCCACCAGGCGCTCTGTCCCGGGGCTGACGGCCGAGAACACCGACCGGACAACGCACCAGTCGTCGCCGGGATAGGACACGGATTCCGTCTTGAGCGAGCCGCGGCCCCGGCCCGTCAGCCAGAAGGCCCGGGACTGGATCATGTGATCTCCGCGGCGCCGGCGCGGGCGATGGAACCGACGATCATCATCCCGTCGTCGACGGGAGTGAACAGGGGTGACGCCAGACGCAGGGACGAGCCGATGTCGGGGATGGGCGGAAGCCGGAAGGCGCTCAGCCCGGATCCGAGGATCAGCGGCGAGATGTGGACCTGGATGACGTCGATGTTGCCTTCGGCGAGGAACCTGGACGCGGTCGCCGCCCCGCCCTCGATGTAGACCGAGCGGATGCCGCGCTTCCAGAGCTCGCGCAGGATATCGGCGGTGGGGATGGAGCCGTTGGCGCCGGGAAAGGGAATGAGCCCCACTCCCGGCGGCGCGGGCCGGCCGTCGCCGCCCACGAGAAAAACGCCGCCCCCCTCGACCGCGGCCAGGGCCCCGAGGCCTTCGGCGGAAGAGGCCACGACGATCCGGGCCGGCTGGGGCCCCGGCACGTGCCGGACCGTCAGGCGGGGGTGGTCCCGGCGCAGGGTCCGCGCCCCTACGATCACGCCGTCCGACAAGGCCCGCATGCGGTGGGCGTGGACGAGATTGGCCGGGCTCCCGATCCGCCGGGAATCGCCCGCGACCGTGGCGATGCGGCCGTCCAGGGACTGGGCGAAGTGGCTGATGGCGAAGCTCCGTCCGAGACGGCGGGCGCGCAGGGACGAGAACGCGTAGGGCAGGTAGGTTCGGAGAAGATCGAGGGCCGGCCCGGCCAGGCCGCCGCCTCGGAGGGTCCGAACCCGAATGCCGTCCTCGATAGAAAAAACGGCGTCCGCGCGGGCGGTCCCGGGCACCGGCGCCGTCCGCTCGAGCAGGATGGCCGCGACCGGCGACGAGCGTGAGGGCGACCGGAACGGCCGGTTGATCGAAACCGCCGGTCCCGGCATGTCCGGCTCCAGCCGGATATAGCAGACGGCGGCCGCTCCGTCGAAGCGGTCGACGGCCTCGCGGAGGCGGAGAAGCGATCGCCAGCCTCTCTCGACGGCTTCGGAAGACATCCCGCCACCCCCTCAGGCGCGTTCCGGACGTCCCGTGACGTCTCCACCATAGGGGATGGAGGCGGGCCTGTCAATCCATACGGCGCCGGACCGTCATGACGGCGGCATCGCCGCTTTCCAATCCTTCATGACCTCGGCGAAGCAGGCCAGGCCGCTGGGGATGCAGGCGCCGTAGCCGTGGCCGGGGAAGGTCCAGGCCCCGGCCAGGTACAGGTTCTTGATCGGCGTCCGCTGCGGGAAGCGCCGCTGGCCGGAGTTGTCGACCGTCTGGTCCCAGCCGTAGATCGCCCCGCGCGGGTTCGAGGTGAAGCGCAGGTTGGTCAGCGGCGTCCCGACCTCGACGACCTCGATGGCCCGCCGCAGCCCGGGCAGGAACCTCTTCTCGACCGCGTCGATGAGCAGGCCGGCCAGCCGCATCTTCTCCTTGTTGTATTCGTCCTTGTTGCCGTAGAAATAGTCGGTCTCGTACTTCTTCCAATAGTCGTAGCCCTGCGGGGCCAGGATGTTGATGGTGTTCTTGCCTTTGGGGGAACAGCCCGGGCAGACGTTGTCGTAGAGGGTCAGCCCGAAGCCGGGATCGGCGGGGAGGCCGCCGGCCAAGCTCGCGGCGTAGTCGGCCTCGACGTCGTAGCCGGTATTGTAGAAAATCTCGCTGTCCTTGATCCCGGCCTTGCGGACGAGGTCGGTCTTGAGACCCAGCCAGACGAGGAGCGACGAAAAGCTGACCGGGAGCTTGTCCATGCGGGCCAGTGTCGTCTTGAGGACCTCCTGCTCCCCGTCGAGCATCCGGGTCAGGGTGTCGACGGCGTTGGCGTTGGAGACCACGGCCCGGCCGCGATACTCGGTCCCGTCGGCGGTCCGGACGCCGACGGCGGCGTGGTCGCGGGTCAGGATCCTTTCGACGCGGGCGTTCAGCCGGACCCGGCCGCCGTTCTTCTCGACGATCCCGACGAAGGCGTTGCTGATGGCCTGCGAGGTGCCGGCCGGATAGAAGCCGCCGCCTTCGAGATATCCCATGAGCGGCATGGCGTAGTAGAACGGCGAGAGCCGGGACGGCGGCAGGCCGAAATAGCCCCACAGGCCGGAGATGACGGCCTTGAGCCTGGGGTTCCCGACCCGCTCGCCGAGCATGGCCGCCCAGGTCCGGTTCATGTTCTTGAAGAGGAAGGGGAACTTGGCCGGGAAGTTGGCCATGTCCGCCGCGGCCGAGGGGCCGGACAGGCGGCCGACGTCGTCGGCCAGGCCCTTCATGTCGGCGAAGATGCCGTCGATGGCCGCCCCCTCTTCGGGGAAGCACTTCTTGAGCAGGGCGATGTAGCCGGCCGGGTCCCGGTCCGGCACGCGCAGGTCGAGGTCCGGGTAGACCACCCGGTAGAGCGGCCTGTGAGGCGAGAAGACGACGTCCTCGATCTCGGGGAAGCCGGCGATGAGGTTGGCCACTCCGCCGCGGAGGCCGACCGTGGTCGAATGGAGCGAGACGTCGAAGGTGAAGCCGCCGGGCCGGGTGAAGGCCGAGGCGTAGCCGCCGGGCGCGCTGTGTTGCTCGAGGACGAGGACCTTGTAGCCCTGCCGGGCGAAAGCGGCGGCGGCGCTCAAGCCGCCGAGACCGGCCCCGACGACGAGGACGTCGTAGGTCCCGGGCGGCGTCGGGGCCTGGCCCCGGTCGCCGCGCGGGAAGGCGCTCCAGTCCCAAGCGGCCAGGGGCAGCCCGGCCAACAGGCTCTTCAGGAAATCCCGCCTTTCCCAGGCGTTCGGCGACATGGCGGACCTCCCTTCCCCGTGGACGTTCTTTAACGAGTCTACGCCCCGGGCCGGGGGGGAGTCAACGAGCCTGGGCGGGCCGGGGCGAAAGGGGATGAAACGGCGGGGCCCGGGCCGGCGCGCGCGGTTGACAAGAAGGCGCCATCCCCTTACGATTGAGGCGGATACGCAATAGCCCGTCCGCGGTCGGAACATACGGATGAAGAAGTGCACCCTTCGGCCCGTCCCCTGGCTGGCCAGCGGTCTGCTCGCGGCCGGGCTTCTGGCCGCCGCCGCCTCGGGCCAGGGCGGCGGCCCGGCCGGGGCCGAGCCGGCGGGAGCGGCCCGGACGGCCCTGCGCTTCGCCTGGCTGTCCGACACCCATGTCGGCTCGGACCGGGGCGCCGATGACCTGCGCATCTCGGTCGGGGACATCAACACGCTCCCGGGATTGTCCTTCGTCCTGGTCAGCGGCGACATCGCCGAGATGGGGTCGCTCGCCAACCTCCGCCTGGCCAAGGACATCCTCGACGGCCTCCGCGTCCCGTACTCCATCATCCCCGGCAACCATGACACGAAATGGTCGGAGTCGGGGGGCTCGGATTTCGCCCGCCTCTGGGGGTCCGACCATTTCGCGTTCGAGAGCGGCGGCTTCCGTTTTGTCGGGCTGTCGCAGGGCCCGGTCCTGCGGATGGGCGACGGGCATTGGGCCCCGCAGGACGTGCGCTGGCTGGATGGGCTGTTGGCCGACAAGGCCGCCGCGTCCAAGCCGATCATCTTCGTCAGCCACTATCCTCTCGATCCGAGCATCGCCAACTGGTATGTCGTCCTGGACAAGCTCAAGGCCGCCCCGACGGCCGCCGTGCTGGTCGGCCACGGCCACAGGAACAAGCCGCTCGATTTCGAGGGCCTGCGCGGGGTCATGGGCCGGGCCAATATCGGCACGAAGGACAGCGCCCCGGGCTACAACATCGTCGAGATCGGTCCCAAGGCCATGACCTTCGCCGAGCGGACCGGCTGCAAGACCCTGCCGCCCTGGCACCGGATCGAGCTCGAAAAGGGCGGCCTGCCGGTCGTTTCGGCCGGGCGGCCCGCGGCCGGGGCGGCGGGCGCCGGGCCGGGAGCGCCGGCCCGGCCGGATTTCGACGTCAACGCCCGATACCCGCAGGTCCGGGAGCGCTGGCGGTTCGAGACCGGCTGGACCATCGCCTCGTCGGCCGCGCTCTCCGGCGACACGGCCGTCGTGGCCGACGCGTCGGGCACGGTCCGGGCCCTGAGGCTGTCCGACGGCAGCGTCGCCTGGGAGTTCAAGACCGACGAGCCCATCTACTCGACGCCCGACGCCGGCGGCGGCCGGGTCGTCTTCGGCTCGACCGACGGCGGCGTCTACGCCCTGGACGCCCGGCTCGGCAAGCCGGTCTGGAAGCTGATGACCGGCGGCCCGGTCGTGGCCTGCCCGCGCGTCGTCGGCGACGTGGTCTATATCGGCGCCGCCGATCACGTCTTCCGGGCCATCGACCTGCGCACGGGGAAGCTGGTCTGGCGGGCCGAGGGCATCGACGGCTTCGTCGAGGCCAAGCCGGCCGTCGCCGACGGTCTGGTCGTGTTCGGGGCCTGGGACGGCCGCCTGCGCGGTCTCGACGCCGCGACGGGCTGGCCGCTCTGGGAGTGGATGGGGGAGAAGCCCAGCCTGTTCTATTCCCCGGCGGCCTGCTGGCCCGCGGCGGCCCGCGGCCGCGTCTTCGTCGTGGCGCCCGATCCCTGGATGACGGCCATCGAGCTGGGCACCGGCCGCGAGCTCTGGGGCACCGACAACTGGGCGGTCCGCGAGTCCATCGGCCTCTCGGCCGACGGATCGCGGATCTACGTCCGGACGACCAAGGACGTCATCGCCGCCGTCTCCACGTCCGCGGACGACGCCGAAGCGGTCTGGGAGACCGACGCCGGGTTCGGCGAGGACATCAACTCGGCCATGCTGGTCGAGAAGGACGGCGTCGTCTTCTACGGGACGAAGAACGGCCTGCTGCTGGCCCTGGACGGCGCGACCGGGGCCATCAAGTGGAAGCATCGGGTCGGCGTGGCGCTGCTCAACACGGTCACGCCGCTCAGCGCCCGCGACGTGATCGTCACCGATCTCGACGGCCGCGTCGTCCTGGTCTCTTCCGAGAAATAAGAAGGCCGACAAAGGGCCCGGGCCGGAGAGTTAAGAAATTTAGGTTTGACCCCTTCTTGAACTATAATTCAGCGGGATCATGAAGAAAGCTCTGCGGAAGGCGCTCAAGATCTCGGCCGTCGCGGCCGGGGCCCTTGTCGCGCTGCTCGCCGCCGCCGTGCTTCTCGTCCTCTTCGACAAACCACTCGTCAGGAAGCTCGTCGTCAAGCAGATCTCCAAGGGCGCCGGGTCCTCGGCCCGCATCGGGCGGCTCGACTATACGCTCTTTCCCTTTCGCGTCAGCGCCGCGGCCGTCGAGATCGGGCGCGAGGACCGTTTTCAGAAGCTGACCATCGGGCTGGACCGCCTGGAGGCCCGGGGAGCGTTCTGGAAGCTCGTTCGCGGCCTCAAGCCGGCCCTGGACGCGATCGAAGCCGAGGGGCTGACCGTCCGGCTGGATGAACGGGCCGTTTCCGAAGCGCCGCTGGACCTCCCCAAGGTCCTGATCCAGGTTTCCGACACGCTGGCCTGGGCCAAGCGGATCTCCGTCTCGGGGGCCCGGCTGTCGTTGGGCCTCCTCGGCGGCCGGACCGAGATCGAAGGCCTCGATCTGGTCCTGACCCCCGGCCCCGAGCGCGACCAGGCCGGTTACGCGATCGGCCGGGCCCGCCTCCGCGTGTTCGAACCGTCCGGCGCTCCGAAGCTCTCGGCCGACCTGGCCTCGTCCGGCCGGCTCGGCTTCGTCTCGCCCTATCTCCTCGACGCCGCCCTGACCGCGAACGCCCTGCGCCTGCCGCTGGCCGGGCTCGATGAGCCGATCGAAGGTCTGGTCTTGACCCTGACCGCCCGCCTCGACCGGCCGAACCAGGAGCTGAGCGTCTCCGACCTAAAGGTCGTCGCGCCCGGGCTCATGGACCTGCGCGGCCGGCTGGTGGGCAAATCGGTCTACGGCATCTTCCTCGAAGCCGAAGGGGAGGCCCGGTTCGACGACCTGGCGGCGGCGGCCAAGCTCCTCGGGCCGCGGCTCCCGGCCGGGCTGCGGGACTCGGTGCCGCGGGGCCGGCTCGGGATCTCCGGCCGCTACGCGCTCCAGAGCTCCGATCTGGGGCGCAAGGACAACCTGGCGGCCGCCCTGTCGCTCGAAGACGTCGAGCTTACAACCGCCGTCGAGGGTCGCCCGCTCCGCGTCAAGGCCTCCGGCCGGATCGACGCCGCGGGTCCGTCCGCCGATCCCCGGTTCACCGTCGACCTCCGCTCCTCCCTGGGCCGGCTGGTCGTTTCCGGACTGGCGGTGGCGGGGACCGAACTCCGCCTCGTCGGGACCGGCTCGATGTCGGGCGCGGAGATCTCGCTCCTCGACGCCCGCCTGGCCGGGCTCGACTACCGGGCCGCCGGCGGAAAGCGGATCGCTTTCTCCGGGGCCGGTTTGACCGCCAAAGGGACGATCGACATCGCCCGCCGGGCGGGCGTCCTGTCGTCCCTCGAAGCCCGCCTGCCCGGCCTCGCGCCCCTCCGGCTCTCCGGGCGCGCCGGCGCGTCGCCGCGGGCCGCCGTCGAGCTCCGGCTCGAGAGCCGGGGCCTCGATCTTCCGGCTCTGCGGTCCCTCGCGGCGCCGTTCTGGCCTCCCGGTCTCGCCGGCTGGGACCTGGGCGGCACGCTCGACCTTTCTCTGGCCGTCCGCCGGCCGGACGCGTCGCGCGGCGACTGGGACCTGTCCGGCACGTTGGCCCTGACCGGGGTCAAATTCAACGACCCGTCGTTCACCGTCGCCAGCGAAGGCCTCGATCCGGTCTTCAAGTTCGAAGGCGCGGGTTCGCCCGCCAAGGGCTTTTCCATCAGCGGCGGCCTGGACATCGGCCGGGGCGAGTCCCTGTGGAAGGCGGTCTACGTCGCTTGGGACAAGCACCCGCTCCGGCTGACGGCCGCCGGCCGCTACGATCCCGCGTCCGGCGCCCTGGACGGCCTGACGGCCCGGGCCCTGCTGCCCGAGGTCGGCTCGATCGACGTCGCCGGCGCCGTCCGGCTGGGCCCCGCCCTCTCGCTCGACCTGAAGACCAGCGCCGCCATGAGCCTCGGCCCGCTCTATTCCCTGTATTCCCAGGCCGGCGTCGCCGAAGCGTCGCGCCTGAAGCTCGCGGGCGCGCTTTCGGCCGCCCTCGACGTCCGCCTGACAGGGGAGGCCCTGTCGGTCGGCGGGCGGGTCAAGCTCGCCAACGCGAACATCGACCGCCCGGCCGGCCAGACCAGCCTCGTCGGCCTCGAAGCCGACATCCCGGTCCTCTACGACTCCCGCCCCGCGCCGGACGCGCCGCTGACCGAGTCGGGCCGCGTCCGCGTCGCCGAGCTGCGGAATCCCTATCTGTCCCTCGGGAACGTCGACCTCGGCCTGCGCGCCGGCGTGAACGCCCTGGGCCTCGAGCCGCTCGGCCTCGACGTCTACGGCGGCCGCCTCGAGCTCGGCCGGACGACCTTCCGCTTCGACCCCGTCGCGGGCACGTTCCGGGGTCTCGGGTCGCTGGCCCTGCGCGGTCTCGACATCTCGCTCCTGCCCGTCGCCTCGCCCCAGTTCAAGCTGACAGGCTCGGTCCAGGCCGAGTTCCCCGAGCTCGATATCGCCCTCGACCGCATCGCCGTCTCCGGCCGGGGCGAGGCCCGCGTGTTCGGCGGCTCGGTCGTGCTGCGCGACTTCGCCGTGACCGATCCCTTCGCGGCCGGCCGGGCCATCTCCCTCAACGTCGACCTCGTCGATCTCGATCTCAAGAAGCTGACCGACGAGGTCCCCTTCGGCGAGGTGACGGGCATCGTCCGGGGCGAGGTCCGCGACCTTGTCTTGAGCTACGGGCAGCCCGAGCGGTTCGCGCTCCGGCTCGAGTCCGTGCCACGCCGGGGCGTGCCCCAGACCTTCAGCCTCAAGGCCGTCGACAACCTGACCGTCTTGAGCTCGGGCCAGCAGGCCTCGGCCGGGACGGGCGGTTTCTGGATGAAATTCATCCGCGGCTTCCGTTACCAGAAGCTCGGCATCGTCAGCACGCTGCGCAACGACACCTTCACCCTCAACGGCACCATCCACGAGGGCGGCGTCGAGTACCTGGTGAAGAAACCGCCCCTTTTTGGTATAAATGTGGTGAACCGCGAGCCCGACAAGAAGATCAGCTTCAAGGACATGACCGGCCGGCTCAAGCGGATCGGCCAGTCCGGGAATTAACGACGTCGCGCGAGGAGGATGACCCCATGAAGAAACGATACGCCCTGGCCACGGCCGCGACCGCCGGCCTCGTTCTCGTCCTGGCCTGCATCACGGTCAACATCTACTTCCCCGAGGCCACGGTCAAGCAGGCCGCGGCCGAGATCGTCGACGAGATCCGCAAGACGGACGCCGAGAAGAAGGCGCCCGAGCCGGTGGCCGATCTGTCCGGCCCCGCGGGCTTCTCGCTCATCCCCGCCGCCTACGCCCAGGAGGCCACCAGCGTCTCGACCCCGGCCATCCGGGCCCTCAAGGAGTCCATGAAGGCCCGCTTCGCCTCGCTCCAGCCCTACTTCGCCGCCGGCAACATCGGCGAGACGAACAAGGGTCGGGTCGAGGTCCGCGACGAGACCGGCCTCAACCTCCAGGCCAAGGCCGCCCTGCGGAACCTGGTCAAGGACGAGAACGGGGACCGGGACAAGCTCTACGCCGAGGTGGCCAAGGCCCTGAACATCGAAGCCAGCCAGATCGAGAAGATCCAGAAGATCTTCGCCGCGGAATGGGCCAAGAGCGCCGCCGCGGGCTGGTGGATCCAGCAGGAGGACGGCGCCTGGGTCAAGAAGAGCTGACGCCCGGCCGCTTCTTCCCCGCGGCGAACGACGCCCCGAACGCGCCCAGGCCGAGCACGATCAGCAGGCCGGCCGGGATGAGCAGGCCCTGGCGTCCCCCTCCGCTCGCCGCCGGCAGGACGTAGGTGACCATCTTCCGCGAGGCGTCGTACTTGGCCTGACGGGCCGCGCCCGGCAGCAGCAGGCGGCTGTTGCCGCGGACGGAGCCGCCCTCGCCGCCGACCGTCTCGTTGAAGTAGAGGGTCTTCTTGTCCTCGTCGAGGTTGCTGAAGACCGCGCCCGGCCCGACGTCGAATTCCCAATGGTTGCCCATGTTCCGGGCCGCCCCCAGCATGTGGACGGTGAAGGTCACGGTGCGCGTGGCGTCGTCCCACTCGGCCTTCTTCTGGGTCACTTCCGCGTCGGCCCGGTTGGAGGCCAGGTCGCGCATGAACAGGTAGAGATTGCTGACGCTGTCGCGCAGGCCCTGGTAGCGCTCCATGGGCAGGGTCATCTTGAGGACCATGTCGAGGTCGCCGACCGGCGACAGCGTGAACTGGCCGTCGTAGCCGACGTCCTGGGCCGCGGCCCGGACCCCGAGGCCGGCCAGCGCCAGGAGCAGGACGGCGGCGCCGACCGCCGCGCTCCGGACATTCCGGTTGTTCTTCATGGCGTGTCTCCTCGCGCCGGTCATTGGCGCACCAGGGCGATGCCCGCGGTGATCCCCGTGGCGTTGGCGAATTGGCCCTGGAGGCCTCCCGAGACGACCTGGAGGGCCAGGCGGTAGGGCAGCCCTTGGGCGGGCATGACCACCCCGTCGATCGAGACCTGGGCCTGCTGGCAGACGGCCTGGAGGGCCGCTCCGTCGAACGTGCCTTGGAACGGGTTCTGCTCCTGGACCTGGTGCGTCTGCCCGTCCTGGCCCATCTGCTGGTAGGCGAAGCGGAAGACGAGCTGGACCTGATTGCCCTGCTGGACGATCTGGCAGGCGCCCGTCTGGGTCTGCCCGGCCGGCATGGTGATCTGGCAGGCCCAGTTCCCGGACAGGGAACCGCGGCCCGGCTGGGGGGCCTGGGTCCCGCCTTGGGCGGGCCGGCGTCCGCCGCCGCCCCCTCCGCCGCCCCGCTCGGCCAGGTCCATGACGCCCCACTTCTCCAGGATGTCCGGCGGCAGCGGGTCGAGCTCCGGGTTGCCGATGCCCTGGGTCCACAGGGACCGGACCTCGACGAGGTTGTAGCGGCCGGTCCGGTTGATCTTGTTCCAGGTCTCCAGGGCGCTTTTGTTGGCTTCGGCGAAGCTCATGCTCTTGGCGTAGCCGTCGCCCACCCCCGTGGCCTCGACCGGCAGGAACTTGCGGCTCTGCGGCAGGCGGGCCATGGGGAAGCAGTGGCCGTCCATGCTGACCAGGACGGGCTCGATATTGACCGAGTTCATCATGGCCGCCATCAGGATGGCCAGGTCGATGCAGGTGCCGCTGCGCTTCTCGATCGTGTCGCGCGGGAACTGGAGGCTCTGCACCGACTTGATGTCGTAGGACATGTTCGGGTCCTGGAGATTGGGCGGGTGCTGGTAGCTGATGTGGAGCGTGCGCATCATCTCGTAGAGCTGGCCCAGGACCTCGACGCAGGATTCGTCGCTCTCGGAGGCGCCCAGCCCGCCGGCCTTCTTGTTGGCCAGGGAGGCCAGGCGGCCGACGACGGCGTCGTCGCTGCGGGAGACCCAGGCGGCCATCAGGGGATAGTTGGTGTCGGAGTCCTGGAAAGCGCCCGTCCGCTCCTCGGCCGTCATGTCCGAGAAGAAGAACTCGTAACGGCTCATGACCGACAGGCGTCGCGATTCGGAGAACTCGCGCTTGTTCCCACCGGCGTCCGTGTACTGGTACTCGACGGACATGTCGGCCGGGGCCCGGCTGGTCAGGCGGGCCGTCTGGGAGGTGAAGATGGGGTAGTACAGATCGACCACGGTCTGGCCGGCCTCCACCGCCGCGTACTTGTGCCAGGTGTTCCAGTCCGACTCGGCGTACTCGGAGACGCGGTAGCGGACGCGCAGATCGGTCAGGCGCTGGCCGGTCTCGTTGCGAAAGACCGATTTGGCCAGCCACATCGGCACCGGGCACTCGCGCGAACCGTAGGCCTTGTAGGCGCCGGAGACGACCCGGTCCTTGAACTTGAGGTCCAGGGCCAGCTCGCCCTTGGCGGAGCCGGGCCCCAGTAAAAAGGATAGGACGCCCAGCCCCACGCCCAGGGCGACCAGAACGCCGCCGGCGATCTTCAGGATCGAGGGTTTCATGACGCCCTCCGGGACGGAGGGACGAACAGAACGACACCCGGATGCTTACCCATGATGTCCTCCTTCAGAGTTGCCCCTATATTCAGGAGAAAGAGCGACGATGTCAAGCCCCGGAACGAACAGGGGCCCGGCGCGCGGGACGGATCAGGCCGCGGCGGCTGCGGGCGTTATAGCACCGGCTGATCGGTCCGGGGGGGACCGTCTTCCGCGTTCGGTGCGCCGCGTGCTAAGATAACGTTTCAAGGAGGCCCCATGCCGCGCCGGCCCTCGACCGCTATCGCCGTCCCCGTTCTCCTGGCCCTGGCCGCCGTCGCCTGCGGGCGCGGCCCGGCCGTCTCCGCTCCGGCGGATCCGCTCGCCGCCGGCTTCGCCCATCCGCCCGACGCCGCCCGGCCCTGGGTCTATTGGATGTGGATGGACGGCGATCTGGACCGGGCCGGCATCACGGCCGACCTCGAATCGATGCGCGCGGCCGGGATCGGCGGCGTCGTCATCTGCGAGGTCAACGTCGGCGTGCCCCGCGGCCCGGTGGCCTTCATGAGCCCGGAATGGCGCGGCCTGTTCAAGCACGTCGTCCGGGAGGCCGAGCGGCTCGGCCTCGAGGTGACCCTCAACGCCGGGCCCGGCTGGACGGGCTCGGGCGGGCCGTGGGTCAAGCCGGAGCAGTCGATGCAGCACCTCGTCGCCGCGGCGGTCGAGGCCGCGGGGCCGGCCCGGTTCGACGCCGTCCTGCCGCGGCCGGTCCGGCGGCCGGCCTATTTCGGCGAAGGGGGGCTGCCTCCGGCGCTCAAGGCGGCTATGGACGGCTTCTACGCCGACGTCGCCGTCCTGGCCTTCCCGACGCCGGCGGCCGGCCCGGCCATCGCCGACATCGACGAGAAAGCCCTCTACGTCCGGGAGCCCTATTCCTCGAAGCCCGGGGTCAAGCCTTTCCTGCCCCAACCTGCCGCGTTCCCGGCCCTGCCGGCCGGCGCGGCCGTCGATCCGGCCCGCGTCCAGGACCTCACGGGCAGGCTCGCGGCCGACGGCCGTTTGTCGTGGGACGTCCCGGCCGGCCGCTGGACGGTCCTGCGGTTCGGCCGGGTGACGACCGGCGCCAACACGCGGCCGGCCCCCGTCCCCGGTCTGGGCCTCGAGTGCGACAAGCTCGACGCGGCCGCCTTCGACGCCCACTACGACGCCTTCGTCGGGGCGCTCCTGCGCGAGGTCGGCCCGCGCCGGACGGACGCCCGGGCGGGTTGGACCACGCTCCACATCGACAGCTGGGAGATGGGGGCCCAGAATTGGACAGGAGCTTTCCGAGAGGAGTTCCGGGCGCGCCGCGGCTACGATCCGCTGCCGTTCCTGCCCGCGATCACCGGCCGCCCGGTCAGGGACCTGGAGACCTCCGAGCGCTTTCTCTGGGACCTACGCCAGACGGCCAACGAGCTCGTCCTGGAGAACCACGCCCGCCGTCTCAAAGAGCGCGGCCGCCGCGACGGCTTCAGCCTGTCCATCGAGCCCTACGACATGACGCCGTGCGCCGACATGTCCCTGGGGGCGGTGGCGGATGTGCCGATGGGCGAGTTCTGGCTGTCCGGCTTCCACACGGCCCATAGCGTCTTCGAAGCCGCCGGGATCGCCCACACCAACGGCAAGACGATCGTGGCCGCCGAGTCCTTCACCTCGGACGACCGCGAGGCCTGGCGGGCCCACCCGGCCTCGATGAAAGCCCTGGGCGATTGGGCCCTCACGGCCGGCGTCAACCGCATCGTCTTCCACCGCTCCCAGCACCAGGCCGGGCTCACGGCGAAGCCGGGCCTGACCATGGGGCCGTACGGCGTCCACTGGGAGCGGACCCAGACCTGGTGGGACATGGCTCCGGCCTACCACGAGTACCTGGCCCGCTGCCAGTTCCTGCTCCGCCGGGGGCTGCCGGTGGCCGACGTCTGCTTCCTCGTCGCCGAGGGCGCGCCGCAGGCCTTCCGGCCGCCGGCCTCGGCCCTGCGCGGCGATCTGCCCGGGCCGGCCGCGGCGGCCTTCGACGGCTGCCCGCCGGAGACGCTCCTGGCCGACGCGACGGTTCGGGACGGGCGCGTCGCGTTCCCGGACGGCATGAGCTACCGCGTCCTGGTCCTGCCGGAGCGCGAGACGATGACGCCGGCGCTGCTCCGGAAGGTCTGCATGCTCGTCGCCGCCGGGGCCACGGTCGTCGGGCCGCGGCCGCGCCGGTCGCCGTCTCTCGCGGATCATCCCGGCGGGGACGCCGGCGTGGCGGGCCTGGCCGCCGTGGTCTGGGGCCCCATCGACGGCGCGACGGTCACGGACCACGCGTTCGGGCTGGGCCGTGTCGTTTGGGTCAAGCCCGTCACGGCCGCGGGGCGGGCGGACGGCGTCCGGCCGGCCGGGACGGAGGCGCCGCCCGTTCCGGCCGCGCCCCTGGACTCGGCCGCCGCCACCTGGGACGTGGGCGCGCCGCCTCTCGACGAGCCCTCTCAATACGGCGATTTCTCGGTGGTCACGGCGGTCCTCGAGAAGATGGCGGTCGAGCCCGACTTCGCCGCCGATGTCCCGCTCCGCTGGACCCACCGGCGCGACGGGGCGGCCGAGATCTATTTCCTGGCCAATCCGGCCGCCGCGGCGGTCGAGACCCGAGCCGCCTTCCGGGTGAGCGGCAAGCGACCCGAGCTCTGGGACGCCGTCGACGGCACCCGCCGCGACCTGGGCGGCTTCGCCACCAGGGGCGGGCGAACATCGGTCGCGCTGCGCTTCGAGCCGCACCAATCCTACTTCGTCGTCTTCCGCGATCCGGCCGCGCCGGACGCCGGCGCCGTGACGGGCGCGGACGGGCGGCGGAACTTCCCGAGGACCGAAGAGATCTCCCGCCTCGAGGGGCCCTGGAAGGTCGCCTTCGATCCGGCCCGAGGCGGACCCGCCAAGATCGTTTTCGGCGGACTCGACGATTGGACGACCAGGCCGGAGGACGGGATCCGGTACTACTCGGGGACCGCGGTCTATGCCAAGACCTTCGATCTCCCGCCAGGCGTCGCTCCGGCCTCCGGGGAGAAGGGCCGTCTATGGCTCGATCTCGGGCAGGTCCGGAACATCGCGTCCGTCCGGCTCAACGGCAGCGACCTGGGCGTCGTCTGGTGCCATCCCTGGCGGATCGAGATCACGGCCGCGGTCAGGCCGAGGGGCAACCGCCTGGAGATCCGCGTCGCCAATCTCTGGCCCAACCGGCTCATCGGCGACGAGCAGGAGCCCCCCGACGCCGTTTACGGGCCCGGCGGCAGCCTCTCCCGCTGGCCGGATTGGGTCCTCGCCGGCGCCCGGCGGCCGTCGCCCGGCCGCCGCACCTTCACCACCTGGAAACATTTCACGGCGGACTCGCCGCTCCTGCCGTCCGGCCTGCTCGGCCCGGTGAAGGTACTGGGTCTAAAAGAGATGACGACGTTCGGAAGATCCGGCCTCGCCACCGGGCTATCCTGGCCGTGAGGGGTTCGACTCTCGGCAGAGGAGGGACGATGAAAAAAACGGCGGTTTGGATCCTGTTGGCTGGCCTGTCCGTCGCTGCCGCCGGGGGCGGGCAGGCGGCCCAGGAGAAGAAGACCCAATTGGCTTTGGCCCTCAGCGTAATGGACCTCGCCAACCGGGGAGATGAGTCGAAGGTCATCGCCGGACTGGACGGCTTGGTCATCTTCAACCTCGGCCGGCGGATCATGATCATGCCCGAGGCCCGCGTCGGTTCCACCGGCTTCTTCACCGGCCTCACGCTTAACGTCAGGCTCGGCCAGATCTTCATCGGGGCCGGCGGCGAGGGCGGCAAGCTCTATGATGACCCCCACGAATGGGGCGTTATCGGGCTCTTGAAAGTCCAAGCCGGCCTCAAGGGACCCCATTTCCTTGCGGCCGCCGCCTATGTCGACAACCTCAACCCCGGCAACTGGCCGACGCTGTCGGGCTTTTCCCTGATGGTCGGCTATATCTTCTAGGTCGCGCCCGTCCTCCGGCCGCCGGGCGTCCTCGTCCTGGAAGCATGACACGAGGGACTCGCGGCCCCTGCCCTCGGGCGTTCCGGGACCAGTGAGACGGCCGGCCGACTCGCGTTGACTTCGCCCGTCCGGCGGGCATAGAATCGGTTCAGAACGGGAGCCCGAAGGGACCGGGGCGGTCCGGCCGCCCCGATAGCGAAAATGTGCGCAAGGAGGGATCACATGGGTCTGTTCGGCAAGTCCTTCGACGAGAAGGTCAACGACGCGGTCGCCGTCATCAACAAGTCCGATCTCGGCGTCACCGGCCTGCGGGCCTCGATCGCCGGCAAGGTCGTCACCCTCGAGGGCCAGGCGGCCAGCCTGGAGGCCAAGGGCCGGGCCATGCTCGAGTTCAACAAGATGGTCTCGACCGAGAACACCATCAACAAGATCCAGGTCCAGGGCGCCGCGGCGCCGGGCCCCCTGCCGGGCCCGGGCGGAGCGCCCGCCGCGGAGGTCCAGATCTACGAGGTCAAGCCCGGGGACACGCTCGGCCACATCGCCCAGCGCTTCTACGGCAAAGCCAGCCTCTACATGAAGGTCTTCGAGGCCAACAAGGACATCCTGACGAACCCCGACCTGATCAAGGCCGGCCAGAAGCTGAAGATCCCCAAGCTCTGATGCTCGGCCTCCTCGGGGCGTTCGGGCTGGCCGCGGCGACCGGCCTGAACGCCTACCTGCCGCTGCTCATCGTCGGCCTGCTGGCCCGCTATACCTCCCTGATCACCCTCGAGGCGCCGTGGAGCGCCTTGACGAGCCCGGTCGTGCTGGCGGTGGTCGGGGTTTTGCTCGTCATCGAGTTCACGGTCGACAAGATCCCGGCCGTGGACACGGTCAATGATGTCATCCAGACCGTCTTCCGGCCGGCCGCCGGGGCCATCCTCTTCGCGGCCAGCGGCAACATCATCAGCAACGTCAGCCCCGTCCTGGCCATGATCTGCGGCCTGCTCATCGCCGGCGGCGTCCACACGGCCAAGGCGGCGGCCCGCCCGGCCGTCACGGCCGGGACCGCGGGCCTGGGAAATCCGGTCGTCAGTCTGGCCGAGGACGCCGTTTCCGGGGTGACCACGGTGGTGGCCGTCGTGGCCCCGGTCCTGCTGATGCTCCTGCTGTTGGCGGCGGTATGGCTGTTCATCCGCTGGTACCACCGGCGGCAGGCCCGGCGCTGAAGCGGCGCCCGTCCCTTCGCAGACCGCCCCCTTGGCCGGGAAGCGGCCTGTCGTCCCCCTGGGTCCGGGCCCGGTCCGGCCTTACTTGGCTTTCTTCTTGATCAGGTTGTAGACGAAGAGCAGGATCAGCGCGCCGACGATGGCCCCGATGAAGCCCGCGGCCTGGCCGGGTTGGTAGATCCCGACCATCTTGCCGAGATAGGTGGCGACGAAGGACCCGGCGATGCCCAGAACGATGGTCCAGATCCAACCCATGTTCTCTTTGCCGGGGTAGATGAACTTGGCGATGATGCCGGCGGCCAGGCCGAGAAGAATGGTCCAGATGATGCTCATGGGAACCCTCCGTTTCGGGCCTATCTTGCCCAGAACGGGGCGGCGCTGTCAATCCCTCGGGCCAAGCCCCCGTCCCGGAGGAGACGCCGATCAGCCGCGGCCGGCCATCCGGCGGCGGAGGCGGAGGAGGAACAGGAAGGCGACGGCGTCGAGGCCGGCGGCGGCCAGGGCGACGGCCGGGAAGCCGATGTGGTAGAGACGGGGGGAGGCGAGCGAGCCGACGGCCCGGCCGACGGAGAACGACGCGGCGTAAAAGGCCAGAAGCGTGGCCCGGGCCTGGGGCAACAGCTCGCTCATGACCGGGAGCATGCCGACCACCGTGTACTCGAAGGTCAGATAGAACAATCCCAGGCCGAGGAGGGCCGTGGCGACCGAGCGCCCGGCCCAGGGCAGGACGGCCGCCGCGACGGCGTTGGCGGCCAGCCCGATCATCAGGGCTTTCATCTTGCCGATGCGGTCGATGGTGGCCGCGACCAGGCCCTCGCCGCCGAACTCGGCCAAGCCGATGGCGGCCGCCGCGGCCCCGAGCCCGGCCAGCTTGAGCCCGAAGGAATCCTCGAGCCAGACGCCGAAGACGAAATTGACCAGCTCGTTGGAAACGCTGACGGTCAGCATGGCGGCCAGGCCGGCCAGCGCCGCGCCCGACCGGAAGACGGCCTTGTAGCTTTCGCCGTGCCCCGCGCCGCGGGCCCCGGCGGGGGCCGCGGCCGGGGCCGAAGCCGCCGCGGACGTCCCGGCGCCGAGCGCCCGGACCGCGACGAGCCCGGCGGCGCCGAGGGCGGCCAGGACGACGAAGGGCGACCGCCAGCCGAAGCGGCCGATGAGGAAACCCGCGGCCGGCACGCCGGCGATGAAGGCCAGGGACCAGCTCAATTCGGTCAGGGCCAGGGCCCGGCCGCGTCTGGCGTAGGGCACGATGTCGCTCAAATGGGCCAGGATGGCCGGATCGATGACGTACTTGCCGACCGTCATCAGGACCAGCGCGGCGGCGAAAACCGCCAGGCCGGGCCCGACGGCGCCCAAGAAGGCGCCGGCTGCGAACAGGCCCAATCCCAGGGTCAGGCCGAAGCGGCGGCCATGACGGTCCGTGAACGGGGCCAGCAGCGGACCCAGCGCGCCCGAGGCGGAGCGGGCCGCCAGGGCGACCGACAGGGTGTTGAGGTCGACCCCGAGCGCCCGCGCGAAAACGGGCAGGAAGGGATAGACCAACCGGTAGGCGGTGTTGGACAGGGTCCGGGCCCCGACCGCGAAGGCGATCGAGGACCGGGCCTGCCGGGCCGGATCGAGCGTCACGGCCTCAAGCGGCGGCCGCTTTTTTCTTGCCGAAGCGCAGCTTCATGGTCAGGATCTTGTCGGTCGAGAAGATCCGGGCCGCGTAGACGACCAGGACGACGAACACGAGCAGCATGTAGCCGAGGCCGGCGGCGATCATGCCGTAGTTGCCGAGATAGAGGTTCTGCGAGACCAGGAACGGGTGGGTGAAGGGGATGGCCAGGATGAAGACCTTGAGCGGCAGCGACATCGTGTTCATGTCGGCGAAGAGCGAGACGAAGTAGGGGATCATGACCATGAACATGAGCGGCATGATCATGTTCTGGGCGCTGCGGAAGTCCTCGGCCAGGACGCCGAGGATCATGGCCACGGCCAGGGCCACCAGGATGGCCAGGAAGATGGACAGGCCGAGGATGGCGTAGCCGGTCGTGTTGAAGGTCAGGCCGAGCTTCTGCATCAGGGCCGCCCCGCCGTCCTGGGCGCCCATGCGGGCCGCTTCCTCGCCGATGCCGCCGATGAAGCCCTGGAAGCCGAACATGTAGACGCCGGCCGAGATCAGACCGACCAGGCCCGCGGCCAGCATCTTGGCGGTGATGATGGAGGTCCGCTTGATGGGCACGGTCAGGAGCGTCTCCAGGGTCTTGTTCTGTTTCTCCAGGGCCACGGCCGAGATGACCATCTGCGACGAATAGATGACGATCATCATCAGGACGATGGGGATGAGCATGGACTGCTGGGAGATCAGCCCGGCGACCATGTTGGCCGATCCCTCGGCGACGTGGTCCTTGACGACGACGAAGTCCTTGCTCTTGATGGGCTTCTTCAGGCTGGCCGGGTCGAGCCCGGGCAGCTGCCGGGCCAGGAACTCGTTGGACACGGCCTCGTTGAGGGCGGCGATGACGCTCTGCACGACGACCTGGCCCCGCGCCCCGATGAGCGAGAAGCTGCGCATGAAGGAGTAGGTCTCGATCTCGCTGGGCTTGAGCGCGGACAGGGAGTCGCCGAAGCCCTTGGGGATGACGAGCAGCAGCTTGGACTCGCCGGCCTTGGCCGTCGCCAGGGCCTCGTCCTTGGTCTTGCCCGATTGGTCGAGGATCTTGAAGCGGGCCGACTCGAGGCCCTTGATGAGGGCCTGGGAGGCGGGAGTGGCGTCCTCGTCGAGGGCCGAGATGGTCTGGACGCCGACGGCCTTCTGGACCTCCTTCCTGCTGACCTGGCCGATGAAGTTGAACAGGACGACGGTGAAGACGAGCGAGATGACCAGCTGCTTGGTCACCAGCTCCTTGATCTCTTTTTTGAGAAGATTGGCGAATCTCTTCATCGGAGGGAACTCCTGAAGACCTCTTCGAGGTTCTTGGCCGCGTGCTTGTCCTTGAGCTCGGCCGGCGTGCCGGTGTCGAGGATCAGGCCCTTGTTGATGAGCCCGACCCGGTCGGACAGGAACTCGATCTCCAGCATGTTATGGGACGAGAGCAGGACCGACGTCCCTTCCTTGACGTAGCGGCGGACGATCTCCCGGACCTCCAGGGCGTTGAGGACGTCCAGGCCGGAGGTCGGCTCGTCGAGGATGGCCAGGGTGGGCTTGGTCATCAGGGCCCGGGCCAGCAGGAGCTTGCGGGTCATGCCCTTGCTGTAGGTGCCGACCTTGGTCGCCAGGCGGTCGCCGAGCTCGGTGATGGCCACGGCCCGGTCGACGAACTCCTTCTCCTGGGCCTCGTCCTTGGCGTAGAAGGCGGCCATGAAGTGGAGGTAATCGAGGCCCTTCATGTCCTTGTAAGCGCCGGCCTCCTCAGGCAGGTAGCTGATCTTCTCGCGGACGAAATCGGGGTCCTTGCACAGGTCTTGGTCGAGGAACTGGACCTGGCCGGCCGTGGCCGTCAGGAGCGTGGCCACGATCCGCAGGGTGGTGGTCTTGCCGGCGCCGTTCGGGCCGATCAGGGCGAAGACCTCGCCCGCCTGGACATCGAAATCGATGCCGGCCAGGGCGTGCTGGGCGCCGTAGGACTTTTTCAGTCCCCGGACGGTCAGGACATTGGGCATGGGCGACTCCATTGCGGGGCAAAATTCGGGACTTATTCTAGTGGATACGGGCGGGGATGTAAACGGTTCTCGGGAGGGCTGTGGCAGCCAAGCGGCGCGGACAGGGGGCCTGCCCCTTGCGGCACGCTCCCCCGATCGGCTACTCGAGGCTGACGTCCTCCCGGTAATCCACCGACACCCGGGCCCGCGAGCCCGGCCGGGGCTTGAGCAGGGCGGCGACCTTGAGGAAGGTCCGGTTCTTCTTTTTCCAGGTCCGGTCGAGGCGCCGGGCGTAGTGGGCGATGGCCAGGGCCAGCCACTGGCCGGCCAGGACCTTGCGGACCGAGCCCTTGAGCGAATAGAACTTGCGGTGGGCGAAGCTCTGGGCCTTCTGGAGGTCGGGCAGCGAGATGCGGGCCGGCTGGAAGACGGCGTGATGGGCGTCGTAGAGGGCCCAGTCGTGGAAGGTGATGCGGTGCTCGGCGGCGATGCGGTCGTAGAAGGCCGAGCCCGGCAGCGGCGTCAGGATGAGGAACTGGGTCGAGGTCAGCCGGGCCCGCTTGGCCCAGCGGACCGTTTTGCGCACCGTCCGCCAGTCGTCCTGGTCGAAGCCGAGGACGAACATGCCGTGGATGTGGATGCGGCTGCGGC
>CAZNPB010000040.1:0-27450 GCA_964574895.1 uncultured Eubacteriales bacterium | reverse complement strand
TCCTGGAACGACCCGGCCATCGAATACGTGGCCGTCAACGACATCACCGACGCCAAGACCCTGGCCCACCTGCTCAAGCACGACTCCGTCCTGGGCACGTTCGAGGGGGAGGTCAAGGCCGCGGCAAACGCGATCGTGGTCAACGGCAAGCCCATCAAGGTCCTGGCCGAAAAAGAGGTCGGCAAGCTGCCCTGGAAGGAGCTGGGCGTGTCCGTGGTCGTCGAGTCGACCGGCAAGTTCACCAAGCGCCCCGACGTCATCCAGCACATCGAGAAGGGCGGCGCCGCCAAGGTCATCGTCTCCGCGCCGGCCACCGACCCGGACATCACCGTGGTCCTGGGCGTCAACGAGAAGGTCTACGACCCGGCCAAGCACCATGTCATCTCCAACGCCTCCTGCACGACCAACTGCCTGGCCCCCGTGGTCAAGGTCCTCCACGAGTCCTTCGGCCTGGAGCGGGGCTTCATGACCACGGTCCATTCCTACACCAACGACCAGAAGATCCTGGACGCGCCGCACAAGGACCTGCGCCGGGCCCGGGCCGCCGCCGTGGCCCAGATCCCGACCACGACGGGGGCGGCCAAGGCCGTCGGCATCGTCATGCCCGAGCTCAAGGGCAGGATCGACGGCCTCTCGGTCCGCGTCCCGACCCCCGACGTCTCGCTGGTCGACTTCGTCGCCGTCCTCAAGAAGACGGCCACCGCCGAGGAGATCAACGCCGCTTTCACGGCCGCCGCCGCCGGGCCGCTCAAGGGCATCCTGGGCGTCACCGAGGAGCCCCTCGTCTCCGTCGACTTCCTCGGCGACCCCCGGTCGGGCATCGTCGACCTCCCCTGCACCAAGGTCATCGACGGCGCCTTGGCCAAGGTCATCGCCTGGTACGACAACGAGTGGGGCTATTCCTGCCGGCTGGTCGACCTGATCAAGTACGTCGCCAAGTGAGCCGCGCATGAACTTCGTCACCGACCTGGACGTCAAAGGCAAGCTCGTCTTCCTGCGCGTCGATTTCAACGTCCCGCTCGACGACAAGGGACGGATCCGCGACGACAACCGCATCCGGGCCTCTCTGCCGACCATCGTCTGGCTGCTCGGGCACGGGGCCCGGCTGGTCATCGCCTCGCACCTGGGGCGTCCCAAGGGCAAGGCCGAGCCGTCGATGAGCCTGCGGCCGGCCGCCAACCGGCTGGCCGAGATCATCCCGAACAAGATCATCATGGCCCCCGACGTCGTCGGCGACGAGGTCGACCGGCTGAAAAAGGGCCTGGGCGAGGGCGAGGTCCTGCTGCTCGAGAACGTTCGGTTCTATAAAGAAGAAGAAAAGAACGATCCGGGGTTCGCGCGCAAGCTGGCCGAGGGCATCGACATCTTCGTCAACGACGCTTTCGGCTCCAGCCACCGGGCCCACGCCTCGGTCGTCGGCATCGCCGATTTCGTTCCGGTCAAGGCCGCCGGCTTCCTGATGAAGAAGGAAGTCGAGTACCTCAAGAAGGCCATCCACACGCCGGTCAAACCCTACGTGGCCATCCTGGGCGGAGCCAAGGTCTCGGACAAGATCGAGATCATCGAGAGCCTGCTCGGCAAGGCCGACCACATCCTGATCGGCGGCGCCATGGCCTACACCTTCCTGAAAGCCCAGGGCCTCGGCGTCGGCAGATCGCTCGTCGAAGACGACCAGATCGAGATCGCCCTGGTCATCCTGGACAAGGCCCGGACGAACGACGTCAGCTTCCATCTGCCGCAGGACCACGTCCTGGCCAAGGCGCCCCAGGCCGGGGCCGAGACCAGGATCGTCGAGTCCCTGCCCTTCCCCGAGGACATGATGGGCGTCGACATCGGCCCCAAGACCGTGAACGCCTACGCGGCGGTCATCGCCACGGCCAAGACCATCTTCTGGAACGGCCCGATGGGCATCTTCGAGATCGACGAGTTCGCCAAGGGCACGATCGGCGTGGCCAAGGCGGTGGCGGCCTCCGGGGCCATCTCCATCGTCGGCGGCGGGGATTCGGTGGCCGCGGTCAAGAAGGCCGGGGTGCGGGACAAGATCAGCCACATCTCGACGGGCGGCGGGGCGTCGCTTGAGTACGTCGCCTACGAGACCCTGCCGGGCATCACCGCCCTGGAAAAATAGCATGGACCGCCGCCGTCCCGCCCCGTTCGTCGCGGGCAACTGGAAGATGAACCTGGGCCTCCGGGAGGCCTCGGAGCTGGCCCGCAAGATCGCCGAGGCCCGTTCCGGCCTGCCCGAAGCCACGCTGGTCCTGTTCCCGCCCTACACCGCTCTAACGGCGGTGGCCGGGGCGATCGCCGGCGCGGACGTCGGGCTGGGCGCCCAGGACCTCTATTGGGAGAAGAAGGGCGCCTTCACCGGCGAGGTCTCGGGCCCCATGCTCCGGGACGCCGGCTGCGGCTACGTCCTGGTCGGCCACTCGGAACGGCGCCAGCTCTTCGGCGAGACGGACGAGGCCGTCAGCCGCAAGGCCCGGGCCGCCCTGGAAGCCGGCCTGACCCCCATCATCTGCGTCGGGGAGGTCCTCGAAGAGCGCGACGGCGGCCGGACCCTCGAGCGGATCGACGAGCAGCTGGCCAAGGGTCTGGGCGGGCTGTCCAAGGGAGACCTCGAGCGGGTGGTCGTCGCCTACGAGCCCGTCTGGGCCATCGGCACGGGACGGACGGCCACGCCGGCCCAGGCGGAAGAGGTCCACGCCCATATCCGGCGCCGGATCGCGGAATCCTATGGAAATGAAGCCGCGGCTTGTGCTATAATCCTCTACGGTGGCTCCGTCAAGCCGGCCAATTCTTATCCGTTGTTCCGGGAGAAGGATATCGACGGATTTTTGGTCGGAGGCGCCTCGCTCGACGCCGGCGGCTTCATCGGCATCGCGGGAGAGGCCCTTCGGGCCTACAGGGAAGAAAAGTGAGCACGTTAATCATCATTCTGCACATCGTCGTTTGCCTGATCCTGATCCTCGCGGTTATGCTCCAATCGGGCAAGGCCGCCGATCTGGCGGGCGCGTTCGGCGGCGGCGGCAGCCAGACCGCCTTCGGCTCCCGGGGCAGCGCCAACCTGCTGTCCAAGATCACGACGGCCTCGGCGGTCATCTTCATGCTGACGTCGCTCGGCCTCTGGGTCGTCTCCGGGCGCGACACCTCGTCCGTCGTCGGCGGCGAGAAGGCCCCGGCGGCGACCTCGGCCCCGGCGGCCAAGCCCGAGGACAAGTCGGCCGCGAGCGGCCAGACCGCGACGCCGGCCGCCCAGCCCGAGCAGAAGCCCGCGACCCCGGCCTCCCCGGCCCCGGCCGAGAAGAAGTAGACCTCGTTTTCATGCCGAAGTGGTGGAATTGGCAGACACGCTAGCTTGAGGGGTTAGTGCCCGCAAGGGTATGGGGGTTCGAGTCCCCCCTTCGGCATTCCGTTTCATTCCTTATCGAGGTTCGATAGCCCCCATTTCTGTAAAACCTCTCATTAAGATATTTCCCAGCCCCGCTCCTCCGGGTCGCTCCGGAGCGGTGCTGATGGTCGCTTCGAGGACTCCGCTCCCCGCCGGTCCCCCCTTCGGCATTCCGTTCCTCGAGAACTCACGCCTGTTGACGGCTTCCTTAGCCGTCGCCTCAGTTCCCATTCAACTGGACCCTCATCCGTCGGAGGGCCTGTCCGGTCGCGGGATCTTCTTCAAGCACGAAAAGCCGGCCGCCCTTCCAGAGGACCGGGAATCCGTCGATGCCGATGTTGGCCAGGAACCGTCCCTGCTCGTCGAAGAGGTCGTAGCGCATCTCGCCACTTGGCGACTTCTCCGGGGTCCGGACCATGATACGGCCTTCCTCGTCGCCGATGAGCAACGAGAAGGGCCAATAGGATGGCGGGTGGACCAGGGCCACGTTTTGGGGCGCGCCGCGCTGGCCAAATGTATCTTTCACTCGAGTCTGGAAATCGGGCTCTGTGATTGGCACGGGATCGAAATCCTTCCGGATCTTGCGCAGTATCTTGCCGTCGAGACGGGCGACGCTGAGCACATAATCTCTCTGTAAGCCCCAGACGATCAGATCGCCCGCTGTCACCGCAAACCGGAATTGGGGAGTATAGAGATCGATGGTCGATCCGTCGAATAACCGCCGTGTTTCGGCTTCGGCGAGAATAAGCGTTTCCTTCAGGCCCGGCAACGCCCGGACCACCCGCCAAGTCCAGCGCTGCCCTTCTTCGGTCGACGTGGCGATGATGCCTCCCTGGGAATCGATGGCCGCCACGGCGATCTCCGGGGGATCGGCGAAACGGTCCTCGCGAAGAAACTGGCCATCTCCGTCGAAGCGAACGAGCTTATGGCCCATGTCGTCGACGACGGCGATTTCGCCGCTTGGCAGGACCCTGAGGCAGCCCGGAGATTGGAACTCCCCCGGGCCCTGGCCGTGCCGCCCGAACTTCATGACGAATTTTCCCCGTGGATCGAACTTGAGGACGGCGTCGGCCCCTGAATCGAGAACGTATATGGCCCCTGAACCATCTGTGTCGACGCAACCGTAGGGCAGGATATTCCGGAAGATCCCCTCGCCCTGTCGATCGGATTCTTGACCGATGACCAACTCGCTGAGCAAGGCGATCGGATCGGCCGACGTGAGTGGCTGCTTCGTATTATGCACGACCCGGACCCCGTCCTCGACCTCGATCCGACCCGTCCATGCACCCGGCGTCTTGGAACAGGAGTTCACGGCGGCCAAAAGGGCCAAGACAGCGGAAGACATGAGCAACCCAGGATGTCTGATCATGCCGTTTTACCCTCCGAAAGGGAGCTGAGGATCCGGCGTGCCGGGACCCCGGGCTTTCAATCCTGATATTTGAATAACCTCGCCGGCCCACCGCGAGTTGCAGACAGACTAGAGCATCCCCAGTGAGGGCAAGCCCAAATGGCTTTCAGGATGGAACCCTTAATTCGCCGCAGTTAGGTGTGTCTCCATGGATCGGCCTATTGCGGACAGAACGGGCGGATTTTAGTGACCTGGCCCGGCGATCCTATAGATATCGACTCGCGCTTCGGGAAATCCCTGCAGAATCGAAAAGGTCATATCTTGTCCTTTGCCGCGGACCAAGAAGTTGACATAGATCTCTTTATCGACATTATCCGCGATCTCATAGACCGCGCTCTGATTTCCGCCTCGATCATACTTGACGATCCTGGGCTTCCTGTTTTCGCCGTAAAGGAACGTATAGCAGCTCTCTTCGTCGACATAAAAGCCGTTGTTAATACCCATTAGGTGCACTGAGTTGCTGACGACGGACGAGGCCGCGGCTTTTTCGTTCTTGGCAATATGAAGGTCGAGAGCAGCGTCCTTGATTCTGATCTCCGTAATAAGTCGCCCATCTGCGCTGTATCCTCTGATGATTGGAAAATATTTCCACGCCACCCATATTTCTCCAGCCTCGTTCACGACAAGAAATATTATGTTCAAAGCGGTATGCGCATTCTTAAATTCGATCTTCTTGCCAATGCTGCTCAGCAAGTTCCCTTTCGCGTCCAGCACGTCGACAAGTGTATCGCCCGAGTCGGGTTCCATGTAGATCCGCGTCGCATCTTTTGAAACAGCAATTCCACTATACTGCTTGCTCATTTTGAAAAAGGATATGATCCTGCCAACGGGAGCGACCAATACACATCTCATGTTGCCGGCGTCGTGAATCGCTACCCCTCCATTAAAAGCGGCCATGTCATTGATGGATCCATATTCGTCCGGACCTTGGCCTCTTCTGCCAAACGAGCCCAAGAGATCCCCGCCAGAACTGAACCTGTAAACAACGCAATAGCTCCAATCCGCCACATAGATATTGCCCTGACCATCGGAGCAAAGCGGCCCGACACGTTTCAGTAAGCAACCTTGGGCGATCTGCTCATCATTCGGGATATACCCTGCCCGCGAAATGATAAAGGCCTTTGAGGAATCATCAGAGCTGGCCGAATAGGATAAGCCGTCCGAGAGCGCCAGGACGATCAAAAGAAGTGCGAGAGAGAACGTCACGAGTATCGACAGTCTTGGTTTCATCAAACATTCTCCCTGGATTAGAGATTATGGTTATCCGGGTCGGCATTTCAAGGGCTTTTTGAGGTTGAGCAGATTCGGCTCGGAACGTCACCGAATCCGATGGCATATTCTTGGTCAAATGGACGTGACGGCGCTGCAATCTTTACTACAATCGACTCGGCGGTGTTTTCTAATTAATTGTATTTATAATAATTCTAGACGGCCGATGGGGGGTCGAATTTCCCTAAGGCGTATGGACAGGGGTCCACAACCCGGCACAGGCTCCAAGGGCCCGATCCGTTGACATCCATCCTATCTCCCGCTAGAGTTGGTATAGGGACCGCAAGTCGCCTGGCCGCCCGCGAGGCGGCAGGATGATACGTTATTCGTTCGGGGAAGGCCGCATGTCGGTGGAACCGCCGATCCTGTTCGGTTTCATTGCCGCTCCCCCGTTCCGCAAGCGCAGAGGCTGGGCCTGCCTCCGTTGGCTGGCTCAAAGAAGGCGGCACTTCTCTTCCTTCGTCTCTCTTTCGCTCCTTGCCCATCTGGCCCTGTTCGGCATGGCCATCCTTCTCGGTCCCCGGACAGAGGCTCCCGTTCCGGCTCCGTCCGCTCGGGCCAGGGATCTCCAGGCGTTCAAGGAATCGCTCGAGGAGTATGCCTCGGACGGCGCAACGCCCGAGCGGCTGGCCGAGGCCCTTGTCGCGCTTTCCGAGAGCGACATCGAGGACGCCTTCCGCCAAGCCCCCGTATTGGACAATCGTCTGACCGATCGACAGAAAGCCGGGCTGTACAAGATGATGCTCGGGCAGGCCATGGCCGAATTCATGGAAGGCGCCGGAGAAGGCGCTTCGGGCCGGGAGCTGCCGCTGAGCCGCTCTTTCGGCCGTCTCCGCGAACTACCCGTCAGCGATCCCGGCAAGGAGTTTAGGCTCGTCCGTGTCGACAACGCCCTCGATGAAAGCACGCGGCTCCTCAGGCTCTCCGAGGACAAGGCCGACGCCATCGAGGCGCTCACCCCTCCGGGCGGCGGAACGGGGAGCCGCTCCGCGGAGGTCAACCTCGCGGATGTCGACGGCCGCCTCTTGACCGTGCCGGGAGAATATTTCTATCGCGACTCCCCTTATCTCGAGATCGCCGCGGCGGGCTCGAGCCCGTTCTATGTCATCAAAGGATTCCCGGAACTTCCGGCCGGGCGGGCGGGGAAAGACCGGGACTCAGGGGCCCCGGAGAGCGCCCGGGAAGATCACGCGACCGAGATCCTTCCTGAGCCGTCCTCCCCCGCTTTCAAGGTGTTCCTCGTGTCCGGAGGCGCGCCCCGCGACCGGAAGTTCGCGCCGTCTCCGTTGAAACCGGCCCTGGCCCTGCCGGAGACAGAAGCCGAGCTCGTCTTGGACGACCTCATGGCGCTGCCCGCCGTCGAACAAGTCCGGGCATTCCACCGCGATTACCTCGAGGCCTATGACCCCGAGAGCCCCGATCTGGCCCGCCTCGCCCGGGAGTTCCTCTATCGGAACCTGGGCATGGTCTTCGTTCGGACGGGCGACCCTCTGTCCCGGGGCTTCGATCTCTTAGAAGAGGTCTTCTATGACGACCTCTCCTTCAACGCGCTGGTCCCATACGCGTTGCGCCAGCCGCGGTCCGGGACGGGAGCCGAGATCCTCTTCAGCCTGGCCGCGACCTATGAGTTCGAAAGGCGGGCTATCGTCGCCTTGGACGGAGCGCTCGACGCCGCCCAGTTCGTGCTGACCGAACCCGCCAGCGAAGGCTTCCATGTCCATAACAAGAACGTCAAAGCCTATGTCGTCCGGGAGGTCTATCGCGACCTCGTCGCCGAGCTCCGGGACCTCGGCTATCCCGACCTGGAAACGGTGATCCAGAAATACCGGGACGAACAGCTCGGGATCTACGATCTGCTCATGGGGATGGGCGGCCGGATCAGGTGCCGGGCGCTCTGCGCTGTGGGCCGCCTGTATTGGGACGAGGGCCGGACCGAACAGGCCATGGAGACCTGGAGAGCCACGGACCCCGCCTTCGCGGACGAAATCCTGACCCAGATCCGGGGCGCTATCATCGAAGGCCGGAGGCTCAGCAACCCCGTCGCCAGGATCGACGACATTTTCGGCCGGCTGGCGGCGGGCGACAGGTCCGAGCAGCTCGCGCGGATCGCCAAATTCCACAAATGGGACCGGCGCTGAGCGCCGCGCCGGCGCCTGTTACGTCAGGCTGGCGGCCCAGAGCGCGAAGCTGCTCTCGTCGGCCGCGCCCACCGTCCTCCCCCGCTCCGCGCCCTTGTGGACGACGACGAACGTCGGCACCCCCTGAACGCGGAACTCGCGGGCCAGCTCGGGCAAAGTCTCCACGTTGACCCGGACGACGGCCACCTGCCCGGCCCGGCGCGCGGCCAGCCGCTCCAGGATGGGGTGCATCATGTGGCAGGGGCCGCAGGTCGTGGAATAGAAATCGACCAGCACCGGCAGGGTCGAGTGCTGGAACAGGTTCAGGATGCCGTCGAGGCCGGGTTCGAGGACCGCGCCCGGCTCCGGCAGGGGCGACTTGCAGCGGCCGCAGCGGACGGTCTTGCCCCGGGCCGCCAGCGGGAAGTTGTTGGTCGTGCCGCAGACCGGACAGCTGACCTGCACTTTTTCGTCCGTCATCGGGCCCTCCTGGCGCCTATTTCTTGATCGGGTACGGCGGGACGGGGGGGATTTCGCGGGCCTTGGTCTTCAGTGCCTCGAGGATGACCTCGATCCCCTTGTTCAGCTGGTCGTCCACGCCGGCGTACTCCCGGGCCGGGTCGTTGTCGACGACGATGTCGGGCTCGACGCCCACGCCCTCGATGACCCAGCCCCGGCCGTCCGGACTGTAGGGGGCGAACTCGGGCTTGTTGATCGAGCCGCCGTCGAGGAGCGGCAGGGTGCCGCGGATGCCGACGACGCCGCCCCAGGTCCGCTTGCCGATGACGGGGCCCAGCTTGAGGGTCTTGAACCGGTACGGGAAGATGTCGCCGTCGGAGGCCGAGAATTCGTCGCAGAGGCAGACCTTGGGTCCCAGGAAGGCGGCGCCGGGGTCCGGCCCCGGGGTTTGGTTGCGGCCGACCTCGACCATGACCATCTCCCGGACCAGGCGGTCGATGATCATCGGCGAGACGCTGCCGCCGCCGTTGCCGCGGACATCGACGATGAGGGCCTTCTTGCGCAGCTGCGGGTAGAAGCGCCGGACGAACTCGTTCAGGCCGTCGACGCCCATGTTGGGGATGTGGAGGTAGCCCACCCGGCCGCCGGTGGCCTTGTCGACCTTGGCGATATTGGCCTCGACCCAATCGTTGTAATAGAGGGCGTTCTCCGTCTCGACCGGGAGGACGACCACGTCCCGGCCCGCCTTGCCGTCAGCCGTCGGGGCGACCTTGAGGGTGACCTGGCGGCCGACGGTGTTGTAGAGGGCCTCGGAGATGTCAGCGACCTTGTCGAGGGAGCGACCGTTCGCGGCCACGATGTACTCCCCTTCCTTGACGTTGACGCCGAGCTCGGTCAGCGGCGAGCGCGCCGCCTTGTCCCAATTCAGGCCCTTGAGGATGTGGGCGATGCGGTAGAAGCCGGTCTTGGCGTCGCGCTCGAGCTTGGCCCCGAGCATCCCGACCTTGACCTTCGGCGCGGCCGGCATGTCGCCGCCGCCGACGTAGGTGTGGCCGGAGCTGAGCTCGCCGATCAGCTCGCCGATGACGTAGGTCAGGTCGGCCCGGTGATTGACGGCCGCGGCCAAGGGCTTGTATTTCAGGCGCTGGGCCTCCCAATCGACGCCGTGCATGTTCGGGGCGTAGAAGAACTCCTTCATCTGCCGCCAGCACTCCTCGTAGATCTGGTCCCACTCCTGGCGGCGGTCCCGGAGGACGTCCATCCCGGACAGGTCGAGCTTGGATTCGAGCGTGATCGGGGCCTTGGGCAGGTCGATGATGGCGTAACCGCCGTCCTTGCCGATGAGCATTTTCTTGCCGTCGGCCGAGATCTCGTAGCCCTGGAACGCGCCCAGGTCCTTCTCCTTGAGCTCGGCCAGGTCGTAGAGCATCAGGCTGGGGCCGTCGGCGCCGGGCTTGAATTTCCCATAATAGACGCTGTCGCCGACGGCGTTGACCTCGCCGTAATTGGCCGTCTCGACGGGCAGGGCGACGACGCGGTCCATGAGACCGTCGGTGTCCACCTTGACGGGGGGAACGGCCTCGGCCTCCGGTTTGGCGGCCGTCTTCCCGGCCGGCTTGGGGGCGGGCTTGGCCGGGGCGGCCGGGGCCGCGGGCTTGACGGCCACCTCGTCGCTCTTCGGCGCGAAGGGCGACTTGGTGTCCTTGGCCAGGGTGACGAAATAGACCCGCGACATGGCCAGGTAGGCGTGGTCGTACTCGGTCTGGCTGAAGACGGGATTGAAATCCCGGTCGGAGACGAAGAAGAGGTACTTGCCGTCCCGGCTGAAGGACGGGCCGTAGGAGTTGTACCAGGCGTCGGTCACCGGGAAGGTCTTGCCGGAGTCCAGGGAATACAGGTAGACCCTGTTCGGGGTGTCGACGTCGGGGCGGTCATAGGCGATCCAGCGGCTGTCGGGCGACCAGGAGAGCCGGCCGATCTCGCCGGCCTTGGCCGTGACGACGACGGTGACGGCCTTGGTAGCGACATCGACGCACGACAGGCGCAACATTTTGTCGTCCCAGAGGATCTTCGAGCCGTCGGGCGACCAGAAAAGGTTGTACTTGTAGGTGTCGCCGCCGGTCGTCAGCGGACGCGGCTCGCCCGTGCCGTCGGCGTTCATGAGCCAGATCTCGTCCTGGTCGCCGCGGTCGGAGAAGAAGGCGATGGTCCGGCCGTCGGGCGACCATTTCGAGTTGCGCTCGTGGATGCCGGGGGTGGCGGTCAGGTTGCGGGTGTTGCCGTTCTTGGCCGGGACGGTGAAGACGTCGCCGTGGGCGCCGAAGAGGGCCCGCTGGCCGTCGGGGCCGATCTCGTAGTTCGTGACCTGGCCGCCGACCTTGAGGACGCCGCCGCGCGCCGAGACCTGGTCGTCGGCGATGATGACGGGCACGCGGACGGCCTTCTCGGAGGCCAGGTCGAAGTTGTAGATGTAGCCGCCGTTCTCGAAGACGATGGACTTCGGGCCGAGCGAGGGGAACTTGATGTCGAACTCGGTGAAGTCCGTGAGCTTGCGGGTCTGCCTGGTGGCCAGGTCGCAGACATACAGGTTCATGCGCTTGGCTTCGTCGCGGTCGGAGACGAAATAGACCCTGTTGCCGCTCCACATGGGGATGATGTCGAGGGCCGGGTTGGCGGTGATGTTCTCGACCGTCTTGGCGGCGAAGTCGTAGATCCAGACGTCGTCGGCCATGCCGCCCCGGTAGCGCTTCCAGGTCCGGAACTCGCGGAAGATGCGGTTGTAGGCCAGCTTGGCGCCGTCGGGCGAGTAGGAGCAGAAGCCGCCCCGGGGCAGGGGCAGCTGGCCTGGCCGGCCGCCGTCTTTGGGGACGAGGTAGAGCTGGCCGTTGAAGTCGTTCCACTCGGCCATGCGCGAGCGGAAGACCACGTTCGCACCGTCCGGGGTCCACCCCATGACCAGGTTGTTGGGACCCATGCGGTCGGAGATGTCGTCGCGGCCGAGCGAGGGCGTATAGGTCAGGCGCTTGGGGACGCCGCCGGCGGCCGGGATGAGGAAGACCTCGCGGTTGCCGTCGTACTCGCCGGTGAAGGCGATCGAGGCGCCGTCGGGCGAGAACCGGGCGAAGGCCTCGTAGCCCTCGGCGTAGGCGGTCAGCTTGCGGGCCACGCCGCCGGCCAGGGGCACGGTGTAGAGGTCCCCGGCGCAGCTGAAGACGATGGCGTCGCTCGAGACCGTCGGGAAGCGCAGGACGCGCGCCTCCTGCGGCGCGTAGGACAGGGTCGTCAGGGTCAGGACCAGGGCGACGAGAATGAGGGCCCGGAGCTTCGTCATCGAAACCTCCTCGAGCGGGCGCGACCGGCCCGCGGTCACCGTTCTTTGGTCTCCCGAAGGAGCGCCTGCCGCTTTTCGGGCGGGAAGCGCTCGATGGCGTAACGCAGCGTCGTTCGCGGCATAGCCCGCCCATGGCGGCGGAGAAAGGCCTCCAGGCGGACCGGGTCGGCTTTGCCGGCCTCGCGTAGGAGCCAGCCGTTGGCCTTGTGGATGAGATCGTCGTCGACGCCCAGGATCGAGGCCGAGATCTCGTAAATGGGCGCCTGGTAGGCCGGTTTGCGGGCCAGCTTGATGAACGACACCAGAGAGGCCCGCTTGACCCAGCGGTTGGGATGGCCCGCCCAGGCCTTGATCCTCTCGACGTAGGCCGGATAGAGCTCGAGGAAGGCCCCCAGGCAGCCGGGGGCGAAGACGTCGACCGAGGCCCAGCCGGGCAGCTTGTCGGCCGCGAGCCAGCCCTTGGCCCGGGTGAAGAGGGCCGGCGGGAACGAGGCCCGGAAGCGGAACAGGACCAGGGACCCGACGGACTTGGGCTCGAGCTGGGGCTCCTCGAACAGGATGTCGCAGAGGGCCATGGCGTCCTCGGCGGTCCAATCGGACTTGACCCGGTCGTAGGTCGCCCCGGCCAGGGCGTGAACGTCGGGGGCGCCGACGCCGTAGGACTTGACCTCTTCTTTGAAATACCGTTGGACGTCGCGGGCCCGGGCCGGGTCCGCCTTGGCGGCCAGGGCCTTCAGGACGTCGCGCGCGATCGCGGCCGGCTCTGGGCGCCGGTGGCTCGTGGTGGTTACCCCTCTCCGTGGCATGGCTTATCGATTTTATGCCGCCCCGCGGCCGGGGTCAAATCCATATGTTATAAGTTTATCGAAGCCCAAGATGGGGGACACGATCCCATTTCGGGAGAAATGGGTCATGTCCCCCATTCTCCCCCTTCTTAAATGAACCGGGACAGGATGGCGTTGGAGACGAGCAGCTTGTCGGCCGGGATCCAGAGGCGCGCCCCGGCCTGGACGAGGAGCCCGTCCGAGGCCAGCTCGTCGATCTCCCGGGCGTAGAGGGAAAAGACGTCGGCGCCGGTCCGCTCCCGAAGCTCCGCCGCGTCCACCCCGTGGACGAGCCGCAGTCCGAACACCAGCGCTTCCCGCGCCGCCGCGGCCGCATCCAGCTCGACGACTTCGTCCCAGGCGGGGTTTTCGCCGGCCAGGGCCTCGGCCCAGCCGTCGAGGGAAGCCCGGTTGGTCCAGCGCCGGCCCCGCAGGTGGGACGAAGCGGCGGGCCCCAGGCCGAGGAACGGATCATAGCGCCAGTACTTGAGGTTGTGCCGGCATTCGTGGCCCGGCCGGGCGAAATTCGAGATCTCGTAGCGGGCCAGACCGGCCGCTTCCAGGGCCTCCCGGACCCGTTCATAGGCGTCGACGGCGGCGTCCTCGTCGACCGGATGCCGGGCCAGGACCTCGGCGAACGGCAGGCCTTCCACGTTCTCGAGAAAATAAACGGAGACATGGTCCGGAGCGAGCCCGAGGACCGCGTCGAGCGTGCGCCCGATGGCCTCGCGGGTCTCCCCGGGGATGCCGATCATGAGGTCGACGGACAGCGAATCGAAGCCGGCCAGCCGGGCGGCGCCGCAAAAACGGAGCGCGTCGGCGGACGTGTAAGGCCGGCCGAGCGTCCGCAACACGCCGTCGTCGAACGATTGGACCCCGACGCTCAACCGGGTCACTCCGGCGAACCGCCAGCCTCGGACGATATCCGGGCCTCCGGCCACGGGATTGGCCTCCAGGGTGAACTCGACCGGTTCCAGGGAGAAGCGGGTCAGGGCCAGGTCGCGGACGGCGGCCAGTTGGTCCTCGCTCAGGAGCGACGGCGTTCCGCCGCCGATATACAGGGTGTCGAAGCGCACGCCCGCCGCGGTCGTCGCGGCGGCCGATCCGGCTTCCCGGGCCAGGCCGTCCCGCCAGGTCCGGCGCCCGGCCGCGGTCCAGGGCACGCTATAGAAGTGGCAATAGGGGCACTTGGCCGCGCAGAACGGGAAATGGATATACAGGCCCGCGCTCACCTCTCCCCTCCCGCCTGGAGCTCCGGGCCTCGCCGGTCCTTCAGCCGTGATCTTCGAACCCGACGGCCGCGTAGTAGATGGCCCGGTCGAAGAACACCAGGACCCGGTGCTGGAGATCCATGGCCTGGTAAAGATCGAGCGCGGTGTCGAGCAGACCGGCCGCCTGGATCTTGGCCCACAGAAGACGCCGGATGTGGCAGAGCGACAGGACGATCTCGGAAATGGGGAACCCCTCGCGCCGGCGCTGCCGGCCCAAGGCCGTCCAATAGCTCTTGACCTCTTCCTTTGTCGCTTCGTGGGAGACCCATTTGCCCAGCTGGCTGTAGACCCGGAAGGCCCTCTTGTAGATCTCCTTCTGGTCGAAGCCCTGATAGTTGGGCATGCGCGGATCGCGCCGGATGTCCTCGACGTAGCTCCGGGTCAGCTCGTCCGCGTTGCGCTCGATCAGGTCGACCAGCTTGCGGGACGCGGCGGTCTCGAAAAAGAGCTCTTCGCCCGAATCCAACACGATGACCCCTCCCCATTTCAGAAATTAGCACGGGGGCCGGGGCTTGTCAACATAAAGCGGGGCGCGCCGCTATTTCTTCTTCATCGGGCAGTCTTCGCCGCAGTTCCCCGCGCACTCCTTGGCCGGGGCGGCCGCGGCGGCTTTGGCCTTGGCGTCCATCATCTTCTTCATCATGGCCATGTGCTCGGCCATGTGGACCTGGATGGCCTTGACGACCTCGGGGTCCTTGGACGTGATCTTGAGGACCGCGCCGTCCTTGGTGTTCTCGACCGTCCTCTCGATCTTGTCGCCGTAGAGCATGAACAAACGGCCCATGCCGGGGGCCATCATTTGACCCTGCCCGCGGTGCATCATGCCCATCCGCCCGCCCTTGCCCATCCGGCCGGCCATGGGCATCCCCTGGCCCATCTGGCCGCACATCGGGCAAGCGCCCATGCCGTCGGGCTTCGGGGCGTCCATCTTCCCGGCCATCGGCATGCCTTGGGCCATGTGGCTCATCATTCCGGGCGCCGGCTCGCCGGCCTTGGCCTGTTGGGCCTTCAGGTACTTCTCGGGCTCCTTGGCGAAGGCCTCTTTGCAGCCCAGGCTGCAGAAGTAGTAGGTCGCGCCCTTATAGTCGAAGGTGGCCTTGGCGTTCGCCTTGACGACGGTCATGCCGCAGACGGGGTCGACGGCCTTGTCGGCGGCCTGCTGCTGGGCGAAAACGCCGAGAACGAGGACGACGGCCAACGCGGCCAGGATCACGATCGGACGGAATTGGTTCTTCATTGCGGACCTCCTTCTAACCCGATCATTATAACGGAAGGTCCGCGATTAGCCAAACGGCCCGCGGCGCGCGGCCCGCGGCGCCTACTTGCCCCGGACGATGGCCACCAGGGCCTCGAGGGCCCGGGGATCGTCGGTCTCCCCGAGCCAGAAGACCGCCTTCTTGCGGATCCGGGCGTCGCGATGGGTCTTGGCCAGCCGGATGAGGGCTTCGACGCCTTGGCCGTCGGGGAGCTCCGACAGGGCGAAGACGGCCTGCTCCTGGATCTCGAGATCGGTGTCGCCGACCGCGATCTCCTCGAGAGTGCCGCCGGCTTTCTTGGCGGCCATCTGGCCCAGCCAGAACACGGCCTGCTTGCGCACGTCGCGCTTGTCCGCGCCGCGGGCCAGGGCGACGATCTCGTCGACGGCCGCCGGCAGGCCGAGCTCGCTGATGGCGAACACGGCGCCCTCGCGGACCTCCGCCGACCGGTCCGTCCGGGCGGCTTTCGACAGCAGGGCCAGCCCGGCGGCGTCCTCCTGCTGGCCGATCCAGAAGGCGGCGTCCTTGCGCAGCTCGTCGGGATCGGCGCCGGTCAGGACCTTTTCGAAAAAGGGCAGGACGAGCGCCGGCGCGTTGTGGCACCCGGCGGCCGCCAGGAGGTCTTCCCGGACGTCCGCGTCGCGGTCCCGGCCATAGAGCCCGGCGATCAAGGCCACGCTCTCCCCGGCCGTGGCCCGGCCCAGCCAATAGAACGGCAGGCCCTCGAAGTCGAACGACAGGTCGAGGTCGCTCATGCGGGCCTCGGCCAGGGCCCGGCCTTCTTTGTACTTGAGGAGGATGCCGAGCGGTTTGACGATCTTCTTCTCCGGCCGGCCCGGACGATCGATCCGCTCCAGGGCGGCCGAAGCCGCTTCGCGGACCGCTTCGCCTCCCACGGGCCGAGGGGTGGCGGCCCGGCCGGCCAGGATGTCGGCGATCGTGGCCTGGTCGCGCGACCAGGGCCCGTCGGAGAAGGTGCCGACATGGGAGTTCTCGCCGGTCAGCCGATCGACGGCGTAACCGACCCAGACGGACTTCCCGGCCGAGGCCTTGGCCGCCTCGGCCAGGGCCCGGTCGATGCGGGCCGCCAGGGCCCCCGTTTCGGCCGAGCGATCGAAAACCTTCTCGGGCGGCCGCTGGCGGTCGAACCGCCGGTCTATCGCCGGCCCGGCGGCCGCGACCGCGATGGACGCGGCCGCGGCCAGGACCGCTCCCATGGCTGCGTAAAGGGCAGGCTTTCGCATGGTCGTCGTCCGCTCAGAGGGCCGGGGCGTCCGCCTTCCTCTCGAGGATCTCGAGCAAGGCGGCCTTGGCCTTGGGGGTGCCGATCTCGCCCAGGGCCATGACGGCGGCCCGGGCGATCCGGGCGTCCTTGCCCTTGGCCGCTTCGAGCAGGGCCGGCACGGCCTCGTCGCTCTTGGTCTCGCCCAGCGCGATCAGGGCCTGCTGACGCAGATCGGGATCGGTCTCGTTCTTGAGCGCCTCGACGAGCATGGCCACCGACGCGGTCCCCTTCATGTCGGCCCCGGCCATCAGGGCGGCCCGCCGGGCCTTGGGAGACTTGGCGCTTTTCATGATCTTGAGCAGGGCCGCCTCGCCGGCCCCGCCCTCGGTCTCGGCCAGGGCGAAGACGGCCATCTGGGCCATCTCGTCGTCGGCGCTCGTCAGAGCGGTCTCGAGGAGCATGTCCTTGACCGCCGGATCGTGGTGTTCGGCGACGGCCATCAGCGCGGCGCGCTTGAGCTCGTCGTCCTTGGTCGTGGCCAGCACCTGCTTCAGGACGGCCAGGGCCTCGGGGCTGTCGATCTCGGCCACCTGGAAAAGGGCCGCCCGGGCCAGCTCTTTGTCGGTCTCGTTGAGCACGATGTCCTTGAGCAGCGGCAGCGACCGGGCATCCTCGCGATCGGCCAGGGCGAACAGGGCGGCCTGGCGGACTTCCCGGTCCTTGGCCCCCTTGAGGACCTGCCGCAGGGCTTCGGCCGCCTCCGGGGCATCGACGTCGGCTAGGGCGAAAGCCGCCGTCCGGGCCATCTCCTTGTCCGGGTCGTTCAGGGCGACCTTGGAATAGAGCGCGACCAGGCCGGGGTCGTCGGTGTCGGCCAGGGCGAACAGGGCGTGCCGCCGCAGCTCGACCGGGGCGTCGGAGGCCAGGATGTCCTTGAGGGTCTTGATCGACTCGGCCCCGCCGCGGCCGCCGATGGCGAAGAGGGCCGAGCGGCGGACCTCCTCGTCGGGCTCGCGCAGGGCGATCTCGCGCAGCTTGGCCAGCGCTTCCGGCGACTCCATGTCGCCGAGCATGAAGACGATCTGGTTCTTGAGCTTGGGGCTGGCGGCCTTGTCGTAGATGCCGACGATGGTCTTCAAGGCGTCGTCGTCGCCGATGTCCTGGAGGGCAAAGAGGGCCGTCATGCGGATCTCGTCCTCGTCCTCGGTCTGGAAAGCCTTGATGGCGGTCTCGTATTCGGGCTTGCCGGATTTGGCCAGGGCCTGGGCCAGGCGGATCATGTTGGATTTGGCGTCGTCGGCCCAGTCGCTTTCGGGATATTCGCGGACGAACTTCTCGTAGCACTTGAACGCGGCCTCGACGCCCTGACCCAGCTTCTCCTGGCTGTAGCAGGACCAGAAGCGCGCGTCGTCGATCCAGGCGCTTTTGGGGAACTGGCGGACCAGCTCGTCCATGGCCTTCAGGGCGTCCGTCCACTTCTCCTCGAGGACGAGGGCGTAGGCCTGCTTATAGGCGACGGCGTCCTTGTCCTGCGCGGCCGGGTCCTCGAGAACGGGGGCGGCGGCGCGGGCCAGGCCGGCCGCGAGGGCCAGCCCAAGGATCGCGGCGGCGAAGGGTCTGTTCTTGATTCTCATGTTCTATCTCCTTCTTAAACTCGGCTTTTCTTGGGAGCGGGGGCCGGCGCGGCGGTGGAGGCGCGGCCCATCCGGGCCAGGTCGATCTTGAGGAAGAGGCCCTTGCGGTCGACGCCCTGCTTGACCAGCTCGACGCCTTCGAGGTCCTGGCCGGACTCGAGGTTGGCGATCTGCATCATGATGACTTCGAGGTCGGCCACCAGGTCGCGAAGGCGCCGCTGGCCCGGCCCGTCCAGGCCCTTGCGGATGGCCGGGGCCTGGTTCAGGAGGGCGCGGGAGGCGGCCTTCTTGCCGTCGAGGTCGAGGGCGTAGGCGTCCTCGGTCGCCGGATCGTAATTGACCAGCCCGAGAAGAAGCACTTTGGACCGGTCGACGAAATCGGCCGCCTGGACGACGGCCGGAGAGGACGCGGCAACGACGGCGGCGGGGCCGCCCGCGGCGATCGTTTCTTTCGTTCCATCCGGAGGAGCGAGGACGAGCCGGCCGATGAGGACGCCGACGAGGAGCAGGGCCGCCGCGCCGGCGGCCTGGAAGGACCAGCGGGGCCAGCCGGCGAAGACGCCGCGCAGCCGCGAAGCGAGAGACGGCGGGCGGACGGGCTCCGTGGCCTCCCAGATCATGCGGCGCGACAGCCGGCCCCAATAGCCCTCCCAGAACTCCGGCCCGGGGTCGGGCCGCTCGCGCCGATCCATCAGCCGCAGGGTCGCCGCCAGAGCCTCGCGCTCGGCGGCGCAGGCGGGACAGGCTTCGAGATGGCGGTCGAAGGCCGCCTGTTCGGCCGGGCCGAGCTCGCCGTACACGGCCTCGGCCAGGACATCAAGGCATTTGCGGCATTCATTCATGGGAACTCTCCGCGCCCGAGATGAGGGCCGACGGCCCGAGCTCCTTCTGGAGCTTGCGGACGGCCCGGAAAAGATAGCTCTTGACCGAGCCGAGGGACAGGTCGAGCGTCGCGGCGATGTCCTTGAGCTTGAGGTCCTCGTAGTGGCGCAACACGAAGACCGCCTTTTCCTGGGGCGAGATCTTGTCCAGGGCCCGGGCGATGCGCTCCTGGAGCTGGCTCGCGTCGAGACCGGCGCCCGGGTCGGCGGGGCCGCGGGGCGGCAGGCCGGCCTCGACCCGGTTCAGGGATTCCAGCACCTCGTCCCCCACCGGTTCGGGCGCGGCGCCCCTGCGGCGGAGATGGTCGATCGAGGCGTTGTAGGTGACACGGTAGAGCCAGGAGCCGAGCTGGGCGCCTTTGCGAAAGGTCGAGAACGAGCGGAAGACCTTGAGAAAGACCTCCTGCGAGATGTCCTCGGCGTCGACCGGGTTCCCGGCCATGTCCAGGGCCAGGTAGAAGACCTTCTTTTTATAGCGCTCGACGAGCTCCCGGAAGGCCTTCTGGTCGCCCCGGAAGAGCCCGTCGATGATCGCGTCGTCGTCCATGTGGTCCATCTCCGGCTTTCACTCCGTTAGACGGACGGGTCCGGCCGCGGGTTGGCAGCCCCTATTTCTTTTCGGAAGCCAGGTACGCCGCGTAGGCCTCGGCCACCCGGCCGGAGACGGCGTCGCCGCGATGGACGTAGATCCGGTAGCGGAGAATAACGGGGACATCGGCTGCCAAAGTGGCGCCGGTCAGGGCGGGCCAGCAGGGGTTGAGGATGCCGGCGTAGCTGTTGCGGATGAGCCAGGGCAGGGGGAATCCGGGGTGGCCGGGGGAGACGAAGATGGCCACGCCGCCGTCGGCGGGGGTCGACAGGTCGGCCCAGCGGAAAGGCCGGCCCGTGGAATCGGCGGGAAGCGGGCCTTCGTCGGTCGTCATGACGGCGCCCCGGAAGACGGCGTTGTCGAAGCCCTCGCCGGGAGAAGCGGCGGCGGTCACCGGAACCCGCCCCGGACGTACTTGTCGTATCGCTCGGCCACCCGGCCGGAGGCGGCGTCGCCGGCGTGGACCAGGACGCCGGCGCGTTGGGTGAGGGACTCCCCTTTCCGGACGCTGAACGGCCGGCCGCTGCGGTCGTCGGGCCGGCGCGGGCCGAAGGTGCCGTATTCGCGGGTCAGCCAGCGGTGGACCGCGCCGTCGGGGAACTGGAAGACGGCCAGGCCCTCGGTCCGGCCCTCGACGGTGTTCGAATAGTCGATCCAGCGGGCCGGCTGCATATTCGTGGCCTTCTCCCCCGTCGCGCCGGAATCGGCGGTGATGGTCCCGCCGTGTTCCCCGTTCCAGACGGGGTCGAGTCGCAGGAAAGGCCAGGCGTAGTGGACGTCATCGCTGACGAAAGAGACGTCGCCGGCCACGGCGGACAGGGTCCAGGCCAGGTCGAGAAGGTATTCGCCGCGGCCGAGGGCGTGGACGATCAGGCGCCGGCGCTCGTCGAGGACGGGCCGGCCGTCCGACTCCCAGACCAGAACGGCCTCGATCTCGGCCCGGTCCCGGGACGCGGCCAGCTTCGGGAACGAGACCAGCCGGACGCGTTCCCGGAAGGGCGGGCCGTAGTCGCCGGAGCTCGTCTTGGCGCCGCTGTAGAGGGCGTTGTAGAAGCTCAAATCGCGGTCGACGCCGGCGACGCGCACGGTGTCGGCGAACCAGAAGGAGCGGTGGTGCGGGTAGGGCTCGGTCTTTTCGATCAGCATGTTCCGGCCGCTCGGGCCGCGGAGGGGACCGTAGTGGACGAGATCGAGGTCCGGGCTGTAGCGGAAGACGAGGGCCTCGCGGCCGTCGACGAGGACGGTCAGACGGCCGGAAGCGTCGTCGCGGGCCAGGGCCACCCGCGGCTTGGAGGCCCGCAGGCCGAGGCCGGCGGCGGCCAGGACCAGGGCGAGCGAGAGGGCGGTCGCGACGGCGGGCCGGCGGTTCAGACGACCCATGGCCGGCGGTGCGGATAGTCGAGCCGGAGATTGGCCTCCTGGTCCCCGACGAACTTCTCGGCGGCCGGGTCCCAGGCGAGCTTGCGGCCGAGCTTCATGGCGATGTGGGTCATGACGCAGATCGAGTTGGAGCGGTGGCCGACCTCGACCGGCGCCGCCGGGGCCTGGCGCGAGCGCACGGCCTCGAGGAAATTCTTCATGTGATTGCCGCTCTGGACGAGCTTGACCTGGCCCTGGCCCGGCTTCCATTTGAGGATGGCCGGATCGGAGGCCTTGATGTCGCCGCGCTGGACGAAGACCCAGCCCTCGTCGCCCTCGAAGCGGACGCCGGCCGGGTCGCCCGTCTCCATGATGAGGCGGACGCCGTCGGCGTAGACCGCTTCGGCCTGGAACTTGGTGTGGACGTCGAACAGGCCGCGATCGGGGAACTCGGCCTTGGCCTCGATGCTGACCGGCCCGGAGAGGTCGCTGCCGTGGCCCCATTGGGCGATGTCCATCATGTGCGAGCCCCAGCCGGTGACCATGCCCAGGCAATAGCGCTCGATCTGGAGCCAGCCGGGCCGCTCGTAGCTCGTCTGCGGGTGGACGCGGTCCTCGGCGAACGGGGCCTCGACCGTCGGGCCCATCCAGGCGTCGTAGTTCAGGTTGGGCGGCACGGGCACGGGGCGGGCGTCGCCCTGGCCCTGGTCCTCGGGCAGCCAGACGCGAATCGTCTTGAGCGCGCCGAGGCGGCCGTTGCGGGCGAGCTCGCAGGCCATCAGGAAATGGATGGAGGAGCGCTGCTGGGAGCCGACCTGGAGGACGCGCTTGTGCTTGCCGACGGCGGAAACGAGCTTGCGGCCCTCGGCGATGGAGTAGGTCAGCGGCTTTTCGAGATAGATGTCCTTGCCGGCCTCGGCCGCGGCCACGGCGTGGGCGGCATGCCAGAAGTCCGGGGTGACGATGAGGACGCCGTCGATGTCCTTGCGGGCCAGGAGCTCGCGGAAATCGGCGTAGGCTTTGACCGTCTTTGGGGCGCCGCTCCCCTTCTCGAGGGCGTAGATCTTCTCGGCCAGCCATTGGGCGTCCTGCAGGCGGTGGGAGTCGGCGTCGCAGACGGCCACGACCCGGGCCCCGGTCTCGAGGCCGCGGTAGATCAGCTCCTGCATGTCGCCCTGGCCCTGGCGGCCGACGCCGATGCAGCCGAACTGGAGGGTGTCGCTCGGCGCGGGCCGGGCGAAGACGGACGCGGGGACGATGGCCGGCGCCGCCGCCGTCACGGCCGCGGCCTTGAGGAAGTTCCTGCGGTTCATGGGCGCCTCCCTGGAGCCGAAACTACCACGCGCGTCCGGCCCTGTCAATGAACAACCCGGGTCGGGAAGCCTTGCCCGCCCGCGGAGGGGTTTCGGGGATCATCTCCGTTCGTTGCGGTGATCCTTCACGCCGTCACGGTCCGGAACCGACGTGTCCGTTTCCGGCCCGATGCCGGCTAGATCACCGCTTTATGCTCCCTTCGACGATGCCCCTCAACCCTTTGCCCCGCGGGCTTCACCGCTTATAGCACGACCGGAGTATTCACGAGAGGTTCGAAGATCCGTGAGGAGACATGTCCCCTTGGTACGTGTCCCCCGTTAGAAAAGGGACAGGATCTTGACGATCGCGGCGGCGACGACGACGAGGATGGCCAGGACGAGGAACGTGTTCCAGACGGCGCGCTTCGGGCCGGTCGGCATGTCGGCGCCGAGGTAGGAGCGCTTGTTCTGGAGGAGGAAGAAGGCGACGTAGGCGATGGGCATCATGATCAGCGCCGTCGACGAGGCGGCGACGGGCAGCCAAAACGGCACGGGATAGAAGGCCCCGAGGATGCCGACGTTGGCGACCATGGTGGCGGCCCGGTAGCGCCAGCCGGTCGGCTCGAAGCCCAGCATCTCGCTCAGGACGAAGCCGCAGATGACCATCTCGATGGCCAGCGTCGTGAAGCACATGCCCAGGACGCCGAGCGAAAAGATGACCCGGCCGGCGGCCACGCCGGCCACGGGGGCCAGGGCGTGGGCGGCGTCGACGGCCTCGCGCACCTGGATGCCCCGGACGTGGAGGGTGTTGGCGCAGGCCACGACGACCAGGCTGGTGGTCAGGACGAAAGGCGCGAACATGGACACGGCCAGGTCGAAGTTCTTCAGGCCGCGGTGCTCCCGGCCCCAGCCGCGGGCCAGCAGGGTGTAGGGATAGAGGAAGGTCATATTGACGCCGACGGCGGCGCCGAGCGCGCCGAGGACGATGGTCAGCCCTTCGCGGTCGTGGGGGATGTGGAAGCCGAACAGGCCCCGGACGAGGGCCTTGAGGTCGAGGCCGGTCTTGAGGACGACGATGAAGAAGAAGAGCGACATCAGCAGGACCAGGTACTTCAGGACGCGCTCGAAGAGGCGCACGGTCCGGCGGCTGCCCTGCCCGTAGCTCCAGCAGAGCGCCGTGCCGGCGGCCAGGAGGGCCAGGGCGATGGGCAGACGCGGCGCGTCGACGCCGGCCACGGCCAGGATGTCGCGGCCGACGCTCGTGGCCAGGGCATACTGCGGGAACTGCCAGATGATGGAGGCCACAAGGACGACGCCGCCCCAGGCGTAGGCCAGGGCCGGATGGAGGGTCTTGCGGAAAACGTCGTAGGGCCGGGCCTGCGTGGAGAGCGTCTGGTGGCCGATGGCGGCGAAGACGACGACGCCCAGGAACATGGCCACCGGCTGGACCCAGAGCAGTTCGTAACCGTAGACGGCCCCGGCGAAGATGGACGAGCCGGCCGAGCCGGCCCCGAGCGTCAGGGCGCTCTGGACCCAGCCCGGACCGGAGAGCGACCAGTAGCCTTTGACACGGCGCCAGAACCCGGGCCGGGCGGCGATCTCCCGCAGGCGGGCCTTTTCGCGGGCCAGGTCTTCGGGATCGCGGGCCCCGACCATGGGCAGGCCGCGGCGCAGGCCGTCGGGAGAGGAAGAGGCCGCGGCGGGGCGCGGGGCGTCGTTCACGATCGTGCGCCTACTTCGAGGGACCGGCGTCCTTGGCCGGTCCCACGGGTTCGAATCCGGTCACGGGACGAAGGAGGCCGCACATGCCCAAGGTCGTCTCCCCGCCGGGCCGATGGAGGACGGGCGGGCCTTCGCCGGCCGCGGCGGGCAGGCCGGCAACCCGCTCCCGGAAACGATCGCCCCAGGCCGCCGGTCCGGCGGCCACGGCCGCCGCGAACTCGCGGCGCAGGCCGGCGGCGGCCTTCATGTGGACGTCGACGAACCGGCCGAGCTCCCGGAAATAGGCCGGCCGATCCTTGGTCCAGAGCTCGAGCAGCCCCTGGTAAGCCCGGATGGCCGCGTCCCGGCGGTCCAGGGCGCCCTCGAGGCCGCGGGTCTTGGCCAGGCCGGCCAGGCGGGCGTACGCGGCCGGATCGTCGTCGACCGCCCGGCCGAAGTAGATGCGGGCGTCGCCCCGCTCGGCCAGCCCGGCGTTGCCCATGACCACGATCAGCACCAGATGGTCCGTGTTGACGAGCCGGTGGAGCGTGCCGGGCGGGAACTGGACGTAGGCGCCGGGCGCCAGGTCGACGGTGCGGAAGCCGTTCGCGAGATCGTGGAGCTCGACGCCCCCCCGGCCGCCGACGACGTAATAACCCTCGTCGGTGACGGCGTGGACGTGCGGGGAGCCCGACATCCGGCCGTCGGGGGCGAGTCGCTGATCGTAAACGGTCAAGTGCGACAGGCCGATGCCGCTGATCAGGTCCTCGGCCCGGACCGGGCTCCGGAGCGCCAGGCCGGCCGCCAGGATCGCGATCACGGCCGGGACGGCGACGCGGGCGGGCCTCGGAGCGCGCGGCGGGGCGTCAGGGCGACAGTCGGCGATGGCCATGGGCTTTCCCTCCCATGGCTCTTTTACCAGAAGCCGCCGGAACGGGTCAAACCCCCTTTTTAAAGCGAGCCGATGACCGGGGCGGAGTAGAACGAGTCGACATGGCCGGCCGGAGACTTGGCCGTGCCGACCTTGTACTGGGAGAGCTTCTTGCGGACGGTCGTGACCTCCGGCAGGGAGGGATCGGCCTGCCGCCAGGTCATCCAGAGGATATGGTATTGCTCGCGGGCCCGTTCGGTGTCGCCCTTGGCCTCATAGAGGGCGGCCAGGCGCAGCCGGCTGAACGGATGGATGAGGGCCCCGTCCCTGTCCTTGGCCTGGGCCGAGACCAGGTGCTCGTATTCGGCGAGGGCCTTGTCCCGGGCGCCCGTCTTCAGATAGACCCGGGCGGCGAAGTCGTCGAGATAGGGCATGTTGCGGCCCTGGACGGTCATGGCCATGCTCAAGTCGACCTTGACCGGAGGCCGCGCGGCATAGACCTTCAGGGCTTCGTCGTACTTCCCTTCGGCGAAAAGGACCTCGCGTTCGAGGTGGTTCGAGGCCAAAGCGTTGAGCTGCTTTTCCTTGGCCCCGACCTTCTCGGACAGGCCCTTCATCTCCTCGACTTTACGGCGGGCCGACGCCACGTCGCCCGCGCGGACGTCGTAGAGTCCCGTATAGAGGAGCCCGTAGATCTTGTTCAGGTCTTCCGAGCCCATTTTGGTCTTGGTCCGGTAGGCCATTCGCTTGTCGAGGTAGGACTTGAACAGGTCGAGCCGTCCCCAGTCATAGGCCGTCCAGAGGGCGTCCCGCAGGGCGACGTCGGCCAGCTCCTTATTTCCCGAAGTCATGGCCAGGGTCTCGGCCGTGCCCAGCTCGGCCAGCGCGTCGTTGAAGCGGCCGGTCAGGGAGTAGTAGAGGCCCTTCCACTGGTGGCCGTCGGCCCGCATGCCGTCCGTCTGGGCCCGGGTGATCATGTTGTCGATCCAGCGCAGGGCCGCCTCATAGTCCCCGTCCATGGCGTAGAGGTAAGCCAGCTTCCAGCTGGACGGGAAATCGGCCTTGACAGCCAGGGCCTGCTGGTACTTGGCCCGGGCCTGGTCGAACTCGCCGGTCATGAAGTACAGGTCGCCCATGGAGTCGAGCGGGTTGGCCTGGCCCGGATCGGCCGCGGCGTAACGGTCGAAGGTCTTGAGCGCCAGGTCCCTCTCCCCCATCTCGACGTAGGTGTAGGCCAGGTAGTTCAGGGCGTAGCCGAAGTTCGGGTCGATGGCCAGGGCCTTCTCGAACTCGGCCACGGCCTCGGCGTACTTCTTCTCGTTCTTGTAGAACCAGGCCAGGTCGGCGTGGGCCCGCTTGTCACGGGGATCGGTCTTGATGATCTCTTCCAGGCCCTTGACGTAGCCCTGGACGTCCTTGTCCAGGAGGGCCGACAGGGCGGCGACATAGAGGGCGTCCTTGCCCTGGCCGGGGCTGACCTTACTCATCTTCTTGAACTGGTCCATGGCCTTGGCCGCCTGGGGCGCGTCGGCCAACTGGCTGTAGACGCGGACCAGGTAATAGTAAGGCAGGGCGAAGGAGGGGTCTTTTTCCACGGCCTTCTCAAACGATTCGCGGGCGTCGTCGAAGTAGTAGCGCTCGAAGGCCTCCTGGCCCTTGAGGAAGAGCTGATAGGCGTCCATGGAGGCCGTGGCGACCTCGGTGATGGGCATCTTGCCGTGGGCGGCCTTGCGTTCCGACAGGCCGACGCCCTGGGCCACGCCGCGGCTCAGCTCGTCGATCTGGGTCCGCAGGATGCTCGCGATCCCCTCGCCGCGCGACCCGGCGCTCTTGAGCAGGTTCTTGGTCTGGACGTCGTAGATCTTGGCGTCGGTGGCGAACAGGTTCTCCGCCTTGGTGAAGCTGCCCATGACGACGGCGTCGACGCCGGCCCGGCGGCAGGCCTCGAACCACTGGTCGCGGTCGGCGGCCGTGGTCACGTCGCGGTCGGAGGGGCCGGCCAGGTCGCTCAGCTTCTCCCAGGACACGACGTCGAGGTACTTCGACTGCTCGAGGCTGGTGATCAGCAGGTTGGGGATGGCCTTTTTCAGATAGTCGTAGGAGGCCTCGCCGGTCAGGTTCTCGAAGCCGACGATGGCCACCGTGCGCCCGGAGGCCTTGGCCTTGGGCAGGACCTGGCGGACGAGGATGCCCAGGACCATGATGCCCAGGAAGGCGCCGACGGGGATGAGGGCCTTGCGCCAGGGGAAGCGCAGGGCCGCGGCTTTGAGGGCCGTGATCCGCGTCGTCGGCTTGATCCAGGGCGAGGGCAGCGGCGTGGCGTGGATGGTCTCCTCGACCTTGGACAGGTCCCGGCAGACGTCCTCGGTCGTCTGATAGCGCGCCCCGGGGTCCTTCTCGAGACAGCGCAGGATGATGGCGCTCAATTCCGGGGGCGTCTGGGGGTTCAGGCCGGCGGGAGAGGGCGGGCGCTCCGACTGCTGCTTGAAGGCGACGACGAAGGGCGTGTCGGCGGCGAAAGGCAGGCGGCCGGTGACCATCTCGAACAGGATGACGCCGAACGAATAGATGTCCG
>CAZNPB010000039.1:0-27666 GCA_964574895.1 uncultured Eubacteriales bacterium | reverse complement strand
TCCAGAGCAAGCTCCTGCGGGTCATCGAGTCGCGGGACTTCATGAAGGTCGGCGGCGAGAAGGTCCTCAAGACCGAGGCCCGCATCATCGCCGCCACCAACCAGAACCTCAAGGCCCTGATCGAGAAGGGCCGGTTCCGCGAGGACCTGTTCTACCGGCTCAAGGTCGTCGAGATCGCCATCCCGTCGTTGCGGGAGCGGCGCGAGGACATCCCCGACCTGGTCGGCTACCTGCTCGAGAAGATTAACCGCGAGCTGCGGCGCAACGTCCGCAAGGTCCCGCCCGAGGTCATGAAGGTTCTCGTCGAGGCGCCCTGGCGGGGCAACGTTCGCGAGCTCGAGAACGCCCTGACCCGGGCCGTCATCCTGGCCAAGGGCGACGTCCTGCTCAAGGAGAACCTGCCCGTCGAGCCGGACGAGGGCCGGGTTTTTCCGGAAGAGCTCGTCTCGCTCGAAGAGGTCGAGAAGCGGTACATCCAGCACGTCCTGTCGGCCGTCAAGGGCAGCAAGACGCGGGCCAGCCAGGTCCTGCAGATCAGCCGCCCGACCCTGGACAAGAAGATCAAGGATTACGGCCTCGACCTGGGGGACACCCCCTGACCGGCCCGGTGTAAATCCGCGGGCCGGGGCTGTAAAAGAACTTGGCCGGCGGCCCCGGAAAGGCGCCCGGGCCGGGCCGATCTCCCCTGATGCCGTCCTCCGCGGTTGGCACAAAACGTGCAATTTATGGGGGCGGCCGCAAGGAAGAGGCCGCTCATGACCACCAAGAAGATCATCCTCGTGGACGACGACGAAACGGTCCGCAAGACCTTCACCCTGCTTCTCGGGACGAAATACCGCATCGAATCCCTGAAGGACCCCCGCCAGGCCTTGGCCAAGCTCAAGTCCTCGACGGCCGATCTGGTCATCGCCGATTACCGGCTGCCCTATTTCAACGGCATGGAACTCGTCAAGCGCCTGCGCGAGAACGGCTACGAAGGAGAGGCCATGCTCATCACGGCGCATCCCGACGAGGTCCGCATCGAGGATTTGGGCCGCTACGCCATCAGCCATTTTTTCGTCAAGCCGCTCGAGCTCAACGACCTCAACCTGTCCATCGACCGCCTGCTCCAGCCCAAGAACCCCCTCGACACCCCGGCTTAAGAGAGGGTCGAACCCGCATCCGGGAGCGGATCCATAGGAGCGACCGCCGGAAGTCCGGCGGAGCGGCACGGAGCCGGGCTTCCGGGAGAAATACAAAAACGGTGGGGATTTTGGCTAGAGGCAGGTTTGATCCTTTCTTTCGTTTAAGAAAGTTTACGTTTTTCGCCCCGCCCGGCCCGGTCATCAGGGGAGAGGGTCTGGCACGAAATTTGCTGAAACATTGGCGGTTACCAGATACCCTTCCATAACCCTCCTTCTTTTGTTCCGGAGCGAGGGGCGCCACCGCTGGCCCCCTCGCCCCTTTTTTCCGGGGCCCGACGGCCCTCCCGGGCCGCCGCTTTCCCTCCGTTGACTCCGTCTCCGCTGCTGGTGTAGCATGGGGCGCAAACAGGAAGGAGAGACCCCATGCCCAGCCCCGCCAAGAACCCCCACCTGCCGTTCGGCGACCAGCGCTCGGCCCCCTGGTACGGCAAGGACATCATCTCGGTCAAGCAGTTCACCCGGGCCGACCTCGAATACGTCTTCGGCGTCGCCCACGAGATGCGGGTCATGGTCGAGCGGGTCGGCACGTTCGACCTGCTCAAGGGCAAGATCCTGGCCAGTCTCTTCTACGAGCCCTCGACCCGGACATCGTCGTCCTTCATCGCGGCCATGGAACGCCTGGGCGGCAACGTCATCAACATCAACGAGGTCCGCTACTCCTCGGTGGCCAAGGGCGAGAGCCTGCCGGACACCATCCGGACCCTCGAATGCTACGCCGACGTCATCGTCATCCGCCATCCCGAGCTGGGCTCGGCGGCCAAGGCCGCCGAGGCCGCCCGCAAGCCGGTCATCAACGCCGGCGACGGCGTCGGCGAGCACCCGACCCAGGCCCTCCTCGACGCTTTCACCATCCGCGAGGAGCTGGGCCGCATGGACGACCTGACCGTGACCATGCTCGGCGACCTCAAGTACGGCCGCACCGTCCACTCGCTGTCCCGGCTGCTGTCGCTCTACAACGCCCGGCTCCATTACGTCTCGCCCGAGATCCTGCCCATGCCGCCGGAGATCGTCGCCGAGCTCGAGGCCAAGGGCATGCGCCAGACGGCGCACCGGACCCTCGACGCGGCCCTGCCCGAGACCGATGTCCTCTACGTCACCCGCGTCCAGCGCGAGCGCTTCGAGAGCGAGGCGGTCTACGATTCCGTCAAGGGCGCCTACGTCCTCGACAAGAGGGTCATGGCCGGGGCCAAGGACAAGATGATCGTCATGCACCCCCTGCCGCGCGTCACGGAGATCAGCACCGACTTCGACGACGACCCCCGGGCCGCCTACTTCCGGCAGATGGAGTACGGACTCTACGTCCGCATGGCCCTGCTGGCCATGGTGCTCGGCAAGGCCTGACGAGCGTCCGCGCGCCCGCCGCGCGGCCAAGGAGACGACCATGACAAGATCCGCCCGATCCCGCGCCGTTCTCGCCCTGGCCCTTCTGGCCGCCCTGGCCGCGCCGCCGCTCCGGGCCCAGAGGACCGGCTACACCCCCGAGGAGTTCGTCCGCCGCCGGGCCGCCCTGATGGACCAGGTCAAGGACGGGGCGATTCTCCTCTTCGGCGACGCCGCCGTCCCGGCCGGGACGCATTTCCGGCAGGACAACGACTTCTTCTACCTGACCGGCAACGAGGACCTCGGCGGCGTCCTGGCCCTGGTCCCGTTCGGCGGCCGCTCCGGGGCCACGCTCTTCCTGCCCCAGCGCTCCGCCCGCGAGATCCAATACGACGGGCCCGGCCTCCTCGAGGACGCGGCGGCCAAGGCCCGGGCCGGCTTCCTCGATGTCCTGGCCGTCGGCGACCTCGACGAGTTCCTGGCCCGCCTGGCCGGCCGCGGGGCCGGCAAGCTCTATGTCCGGCTCTCGCCGCGGGACACGCTCGACGAGGCCCGCTCCGAGACGGCCCTGATGGACGGCCGCCGGGCCCGGAGCCATTACAACGACCAGCTTTCGGTCGATCTGTACCGGATCGAGAAGCTCCGCCAGCGCTACCCGCAGATGACGCTCGTCGACGTCGCCCCGGCCCTCGACGCCCTGCGGGCCATCAAGACGGCCGAGGAGATCGCCGTCCTGCGGCGCAACGGCCGGCTGACGGCCGAAGGGGTCAGGCAGGCCATGCTGGCGACGCGCCCGGGCGTCTTCGAATACGAGATCGAGGCCGCGGCCATGGCCGTCGTGCTGAAGGGCGGGGCCAAGGGCGCCGCCTACGCGCCCATCGTCGGCTCGGGCCCCAATTCCTGCATCTTCCATTACGAGAAGAACGACCGCCGGGCGGCCGACGGCGACGTGGTCCTGATGGACTTCGGAGCCGACCTCGACCATCTGGCCATGGACATCACCCGGACCTGGCCGGCCTCGGGCCGCTTCAGCCCCGAGCAGCGGGAGATCTACCGGATCGTCCTCGAGGTCGAGAAGGCCTGCCTCGAGGCCTACAAGCCGGGGGCCACGCCCCAGGACGTCCGCGAGCACGTCGCCGCCGTGATGAAGGCCAAGGGCCTCGACCCCCGCGGCCAGCTCGGCGGCTTCGGCCACGGCGTCGGCCTGGCCGTCCACGACGTGCCGCTCGGCGGCGTCCTCAAGGAGGGCATGGTCTTCGCCATCGAGCCCGCGCTGTATTATCCGGAGAAGGGCTTCGGCATCCGCGTCGAGGACACGGTCCTCATCACTGCGGCCGGCTGCGAGGTCCTGACGGCGGGCGTGCCCAAGGACATCGACGAGATCGAAAAGCTCCTGGCCGGCCGCGGCCGTTAGGCGGTCCATGGCCGCGGCGCCCGAAGAGCTCCTGGCCAGGATCGAGCGGGGCCTGCGCGCCCCGCTGCCCGGCATCCCCGCCCAGCTGGCCATGGCCCCCGAGCCGCGCACCGGCCACAAGGCCTATTTCGAGGTCGAGGACAGCTGCCGCAAGGCCGGCGTCCTGGTCCTCTTCTATGTCCGGGACGCCCGCCTTCAGCTCGTCCTGACCCGGCGCGCCGACCGCCTGCCGCACCACCGCGGCCAGATCTCGCTGCCGGGCGGGGAGCGGCATCCCGGCGAATCCCTCGAGGCCGCCGCCCTGCGCGAGACGCAGGAGGAGCTGGGCCTGGACCTCGGGCCGGTCCGCCTCCTGGGACGGCTGACGCCCCTCTACATCCCGCCGAGCAATTTCTGCGTCTATCCGACCGTCGCCTCGCTGGCGGGCGGGCCGGCCTTCCGGCCCCAGCCGGCGGAGGTGGCCGAGGTCATCGAAGCGCCGGTCGACCGGCTGGCCGATCCGGCCCTGGTCCGCCGCGAGACCTGGCATTACGGCGGCCTCGACCACGAGGTGCCCTTCTACGACCTGGACGGCCACAAGATCTGGGGGGCCACGGCCATGGTCCTGGCCGAGCTTCTGGCCCTCCTCCGATAGGGTCAAACCTGCCTTTTACATGGCACCGACTTGGTTAAGATATTCTCAGAAGCGCTCCTCCGAGCCGCTCCGTCGCGCTTCTGACGGTCGCTCCGAAGGCTCCGCTCCCTGAGGCTGGTTTGACCCTATCCTTTAAGCCCTATACAATACTCCCGGCAAACGAAAAGAGGTCCGGCATGAGCTCCCGCAAGCGCGTCCTGAGCGGCATCCAGCCGAGCGGCACGATCCACATCGGCAACTACTTCGGGGCCGTCGAGAACTGGGTCCGCCTGATGGACGAGTACGACTGCTTCTTCACCATCGTCGATCTCCACGCCATCACCGTGGACTACGACCCCAAGCGGCTGCCGCAGCGGATCTGGGACGCCGCCCTCGACAATATGGCCGCCGGGCTCGATCCGGCCAAGTGCACCATCTTCATCCAGAGCCACGTCCCCGAGCACACCGAGCTGACCTGGCTCCTGACCTGCGTCGCCCCGCTCGGCGAGTTGAGCCGCATGACCCAGTTCAAGGAGAAGTCCGAGCGCGAGCGCGAGAACGTCACGGCCGGACTCCTGAGCTATCCCATCCTCATGGCCGCCGATATCCTCATCTACAAGGCCGCGGCCGTGCCCGTCGGCGAGGACCAGATCCAGCATCTCGAGTTCACCCGCGAGGTGGCCCGCCGCTTCAACGGCCGCTTCGGCGACTATTTCCCCGAGCCGGCGCCCCTCATCGGCCGCGGCGCCCGGGTCATGGGCCTGGACGGGGCGGCCAAGATGAGCAAGTCCCTGGACAACTTCATCGGCATCGGCGAGGAGCCCGACGCCGTCTGGGAGAAGCTCCGGCCGGCCAAGACCGACGAGGCCCGCAAGCGCCGCAGCGACCCGGGCGAGCCCGACCGCTGCAACATCTACAGCTACCACAAGCTGGTGACGCCCGAGGCGGAGCTGGCCGGGATCGCCGCCGGCTGCCGGGGCGCGACGATCGGCTGCATCGACTGCAAGAAGATCTTCCACCGCAACCTGATGGCGGTGCTCGATCCCATCCGGGAGCGGCGGCGTCAGCTGGCCCTGCGCCCGGACGACGTCCGGGCCGCCCTGGACGAGGGGGCCCGGAAGGCCCGGGCCGTGGCCCGCGAGACCCTCGCCGGGGCCAAGAAGCTCATGGGCCTCCTCTAGGGAACCTTTTCCCTCCGGGATTCGTCTTCCCTCATGAACGTCGTCCTTCAGGAGGTCCTCCATGTCCAAAGTCAAGGTTCTGATCGCCCTCTGTCTCACCGCCCTGCTCGTGTGCGTGTCCTGCGTCCTGGCCGGTGAGCAATTCAAGGAAGATTTCTCGAAAAGTCTGCCCCTCAAGGCCGGCGACCGCTTCACGCTCGAGAACGTCAACGGCGACGTGGCCCTCGCCACCTGGACCGAGGACCGGGTCGAGATCAAGGCCCTCAAGACGGCCCGCGGCCGCGAGGAGGACCTGGCCAAGGTCGAGATCCGGGTCGAGGAATCGGCCGGCGGGGTGGCGGTCAAGGCCGTCTGGCCCAAGTTCCCGCGCCGGGCCCGCGTCAGCGTCGATTTCGAGATCAGGGTCCCCGAGGGCGTCGTCCTCGACCGCGTCGGCACGGTCAACGGCGGGATCGAGGTCTCGGGGCGGTTCGCCCGGGCCGACGTCGGGACGACCAACGGCAGCGTCCGGGTCGACGGCGGATCGGGAGAGCTCGAGGCCTCGACCACCAACGGCGACATCCATATCCGGGGGTTCGAGGGCCGTCTGGAAGCGGACACGACCAACGGGCGGATCAAGATGGAGGACATCACCGTCAAGGGCGGTCTCAAGGCCGGGACGACCAACGGCGGCATCACCCTGGCCGTGACCTCGCCGGAGACCCTCAACGCCGACCTGCGGGCCGGCACGACCAACGGCCACGTCTCGGTGGATTTCCCGGTCACGATCCAGAGCCTCAAGCAATCCAAGCGGCGGATCGAGGGCCGGATCGGCCAGGGCGGGCCCGAGATCTCCCTGCACACGACCAACGGCTCGATCAGCCTGACCCGTTAGCCGGGGAGGGTCCTCTTTCCCTTTTTCTCCGCCCGGCCTAGAATGGACCCGGACGGTCCCTATGCGCGCTCCGGAAACGCCTTTCACCCGGGAAGTCAAACGGGTTCTCAGGTCCATCCCCCCCGGCCGGGTGGCGACCTACGGCCAGGTCGCGGCGCTGGCCGGCCGGGCCGGCGCGGCCCGCGGCGTCGCCTGGATCCTCCATTCCTCCTCGGAAGCCGCCGGACTCCCTTGGCAGCGGGTGATCGGCGCCGCCGGCCGCATCTCCCTGCCGCCGGGACGGGGTTTCCGGGAACAGAAGAGGCTCCTGGAGGCCGAAGGCGTCGCGGTCGGACGCGGCGGGCGGATCGATCTCGGTCGTTACCGGTGGGAGCCCCGCGCCTCGGCGGCGGCGCGGTCGCGCGCCGCCCGGAAATTCCTCGACGACCTGCTGCGCGACGGCCGCGACGGGGGCCCGTCCGGATCCTAGGCTATCTTCGATCGGCCCGGGAGCGATCCCGCGCCGCCCGGCCGTCAGGCCGTTCCCCCGCCCGTCAGCGGATCTCCCGGATACGGATGTTCCGGAACCAGATCGGGGCGCCGGCGTGCTTGCCCTGGAAGCCGATCCGGCCCTTGGTGGCCAGCTCCGCGAACGGCCGGTTCAGCCAGGCGGGGATCTCGCTGCCGTCGGGATTGGTCTTGGCCGACGTCCACAGACCCATGTCCATGTCCGTGACCATCTCGCCGTTGAGCTCGACCGTGATCCGCTTCCCGGCGCAGGTGACCAGGAAGCGGTTCCATTCGCCCGGCTTCCTGACCAGGCTCTTCGTCGGGGCCAGGTGGCCGAAGATGGCGCCGCAATGCCAGGTGGCCGGCTCCTTGGCCCATTCTTCGGCGAAGTCGTCGGCGATCTGGATCTCGACCGAGTTGGGGATCCAGTCGGCGACGTCCGTGCAGTAGACGATGACGCCGCTGTTGGTCCCCGGCGCGGTCATGAACTCGAGGTCGAGGACGAAGTTCTCGTAGTCCTGCTTGGTCCAGAGGGCCTGGTCCTCGGACGCGGTCAGCACGCCGTCGGCGACGGTCCAGACGCCGGCCGGGAACTCGGCGTTCGAGAGGTCGGCGGCGAAGAGGTCGGTCCACGGCGCCGACTGGGGCGCGGCGGCCGGGGCCTGGGCGGCGGGCGCCGGCGCTTCGGCTTCCTTGCAGGCGGCGGCGGCTCCAAGGGCCAGGGCGATGACGAGGAAAAGGGCGAGCTTGGTGCGCATGATCGGGCTCCTTTTGAAAGGTCCTGTCCGGGCCCTAGTCTAACAGGTTCGCCGGCCGCGCGGCCAGCGGAAAATGGGCCGCCGAAGGGGCCCGCGCCGGCCACCCGCGTCTTGCCATGGGCCCGTTCCTGGGGTATCCTCGTTTCCGAATCCCGACGAGGAGGTCCCGATGAAACGTCACGCCCGCGCCCTCCTGACGGCCGCCTTCGCCCTGGCCGTCATCCTGTCCGCCTGCGCCCCCAAGCCGGCCGCCGTCACCCCCGCGGTCCCCAAGCGCCCGCTCGTCCTGGGCATGCATGCCATCTGCGAGACCGACGCCGACGCCAAGGCCCTGGCCGGCGAGGTGCCGTCCCTGGCCCGGCTCGGCGTCAACCTCCTCGTCTGCGAGGTCGATTATTGGTACGCCTACGAGTCCCACCCGGAGCTGCGGATGGAGAACGCCATCCAGAAGGGGACCGTCAAGGCCCTGGTCGCCGCCTGCCGGGCCCACGGCCTCCGGCTGGTGCCCGAGTTCCAGAGCCTGGGCCATCAGTCCTGGGACGAAAAGACGTTCCCGCTCCTGACGAAGTATCCCCAGCTCGACGAATCGCCGAACAAGTATCCCGGCAACAAGGGCACCGATCCCTGGGGGACCGAGTTCTACTGCCGGAGCTGGTGCCCGCTCCACCCCGACCTGCTGCCGATCGTCAACGACCTCTACGGCGAGCTCCTCGACGTCTTCGAGGCCGACGCCCTCCATGTCGGCATGGACGAGGTCTTCATCATCGCCGACGCCGACTGCCCCCGCTGCGCCGGCAAGCCCACGGCCGAGCTCTTCGCCCGGGCCGTCAACGACGCCCACGACTTCATCGTCGGGAAACGGGGCAAGGAGATGATGATGTGGGCCGACCGGCTGCTCGACGGCCAGGCCACGGGCTACGGCCTGTGGGAGGCGTCCATGAACGGGACGGACAAGGCCATCGACATGATCCCGGCCGATATCATCATGTGCGACTGGCACTACGAGCCGAAATACCCGCTCCAGAAGACGCCGCGCTCGACTTTCCCCTCGCCCAAGATCTTCGCCGACAAGGGCTTCCGGGTCCTGCCGACGAGCTTCCGCAACGTCAAGGCCCTCAACCGGTTCCTCGACCAGTCGCTGGCCGAGGGCGGGGACAAGGTCCTGGGCCACCTGTGCACGGTCTGGCATCCGCTCGGCCGGGGCCAGTACGCCAAGCTGCCCCAGCTGAAGGCGGCCGCCAAGAAGATCCGGAAAGCCTCTACTTCGCGACCGTGATCAGGTTCCGCCGCCGCAGCTCCTCCAGGCCCTTCTCCCACGGGCCGGCGGCGGCCCACATGTAATAGGAGAAGTAGCGGACCGTCTTCTGGAAGAGGGGCACCCAGGGTTGGAGCTCGGCGTAGTAGTGCGCCGACTCGCCGTTGGAGGGATGGTTCATCCACATGTGCAGGAACTCGGGCTCGCTCACCGGGTAGGCCCCGACGAACGAGACGTCCTCGACGGTGTCCCGGGCGGCGTTCCAGCCTTCCTCGAGGAAGAAGACCTCGCCGAAATACTCTTCGGGCCGCATCCGGGCCTGGCGGAGGCCGGTCCTGGCCGGGATGACGAAAACATCTTCGGGCCCGTGCTCCCGACCCAAGGCCAGGATGGGCTGCGGTCCGAGCATGTTCAGCTCGGGGTTGCGGAACTCGATGGCGAAGCGGACGCCGAGGAGAGGGGAGTCGCCGTCCAGGGTGAAGATCTTCTCCAGCCGGTTGCCGTAATAGTCGGCGGTCATGCGGACGGCGGCCGACGTCCCGCCGTTCTCGACGACCTCGGCGTCGTAGACCTTGTGCGTCTCGATCGAGGCCTGGCCGAGGAAGTCCTCGAAACCGCCGTAGGGATAGAAACCCCGCTCGCGGAAGGGCCGCCGGTCGGTCGCCTCCTTCTCCGGCCAGAGCTTGAAGAAGACGTTGTCGTTCTTTTCCTTGACGATGTACTCGATGACCCGGGCCCCGACGGCCAGCAGCGTGACCCTGACCTGGCCGTTCTCGAGCCTGTATTCCATGAGCCCGTCGCCGTCGACGTCGACGGGCGTCACGGTGACGTTCCCCGCCGCCTCGCCGACGCCGAGCTGGGTTTCGCTCGTCACCCCGAGGGCCGTCGTCCTGACGGTGTAAGATCCGGGACGGAGAGGCAGGCGGAACTCGAGGGCCTGGTGCCCGCCCGTCCGGGCCGACCCGGTCAGGGACGTCGCCAGGACGGGGGCGCCCGGCTTGTCCTTGGCGAAGACCCGGACCTCGACCGGATAGGACGCGGCCCCGGTGAAATTGTGGACGGAAACCGGGAAGACCACCTCCGGCGCCTGTCCGTAGAGAAGCTTGTGGACGGAGACGGCCGGCGGCAGGTCGAGGACGGCCAAGGCCTTTTTCAGCCCGGCCTCGACCAGAACGGGATTGGCCCGGCCCATGGCCTCGGCGGTGGGGAAGAGCCGGAACGGCAGGGACCTCTCGGTCCCGGCCGGGACCTCGACCTCGATCGCGTTCTCGGCCACACCCATGGCCCGGCCCGCCCGCAGCGAGACCCGGGCGCGGAGCGATCGGCCGCTCCGGTTGGCCAGCCGGACGCGGACGTCGTATCCGTCGACCGCGGCCTCCAGGTCGATCCGGTCGGCCAAGAGGTCCTCGAGATAGACGCGGTCGAGGAGCAGCAGCTGCAGGGCGCTGCGGAACCGGTCCGGGCCCATCATCCGCCCCTGCGGCAGGACCCCGACGGCCCGCCGGCCGAGGATGGCCCGCCACATCTCGTCCCGGCTCCAGGTCCGTCCTTTTTCCGCGAAGAGGACCATGCAGGCCGGGGCTTCGTCCTTGACCAGGCCCGTCTGCAGGACGAACGGGACGTCCTCCGTGTCGGCCTGTTTCTTGTTCCCGTCGATAGCGATCTGGCCGTCGTACGCGAACTTGTCGCAATCGGGCGCGTAGGCCGGGCGGAAGAGATACCCGCCGCGGTCCTTGACGAAGCGGATCCATTCCTCCTCGGTCGGCATGTCCTGGATCTTGAGCCCGTCGTAGCTGCGCAAGCCAAAGGCGACCGTGCCCAGACTGTGGCTGGCCTTGCCCGTGCCGACGTCGACGGCGACGCTTTCGAGGCCGACCTCCTTGAGCCAGGCCCGAAGCTGGTCCCGCATCAGGTAGTCCATATAGCCGGCGAACGTGAACCAGTCGTTGCCTTGGGCCAGGCCCTGTCCGATGACCTCGAGCGGATGCCCGGGGTGGCAGGTGACGCTGTGGAGGAGCGTGCCCGTCCCGAACCAGCCGCGGTGGAAGTCGTAACGGTCGACGACGTCCCGCAGCCCGGCCAGGAGGTCTCTGAACCGGCGCCGGTCGGCGGGATCCTCGGCCAGGACCGCGAGCAGCCGCCGCTCCCCGTCGGCCAGGGCGACCGCGATCACTTCGCGGTAGCCGGCGGCCCGGGCCTGGTAGCTCCCCGCGGCGGCCCGGGCCCCGGCCAGCCCCGGGGCCAGGCCCAGGAGCCTCGTGCCGAGCGGGCCCGACGGTTTGATCCAGGCCAGGACCGGCCGACGGCCCAGAGCCTTGGAAAGGGCCTCTCCGTCCGGGTCTTCGAGGTCGACGGCGGCCTCTCCGAGCCAGGCCTCGAGGAAGCCTTCGTCGATCACCAAGCCCGGCAGGCCCAGCTCTTCGGCGATGTCGGCCTTGTTCTGGGCGACGGCCCGGGAGACGTCGGGCTGCCCGAGAAGGAAAAGATTGCCGCGGCGGACCCAGCGCCAACCGAGGTTCTGCCAGTAGTTCGTGTAGCCGCTGAAGGCCCCCTCCTGGACGACCGCCTCGGGTCCGGCCGAAGCTCCGGAGATCCGGGCCAATCCGGCCAGGGGATCCGGCCCGGTCTGGGCCCGGCCCGGCCCCGGCGTCGCCAGGGCGAGGACCACGAGCCCCAGGGACAGAACGGCGCATCCGGTCGAATGACGATGCATGGCGGCCTCCTCGGCTATTTTCCCAGGCGTTCGAGCTCGGCCCGGGCCTTGGCGACGTTGTCCGGGCTCTCGCCGCGGGGATCGGCCAGATAGAGCCGGAGCGCTCGGGCCTCGTCGGCGGCGCGGCCGTCCTTCCCGTAGGCCCAGGCCAGGTGGAGATAGACGGGCGGGGCGGGCTTCAGGGCCGCGGCCCGTTCCAGGTACCTGACGGCCGGCCCGGTTTCGCCGAGGTAGAGCGAGGTGATGCCGGCCATCTGCGCGGCCAGCGGGTCCTCCGGAAAGTCCTCGACCAGCTTGGCGTAGACGTCGAGGGCCTCCCGCAGCCGTCCGGCCGAACCCAGGTTGGCGGCGTAATTCAGCCGCAGGAAACGGCTCTCCGGCTCGACGGCCAGGGCCTGCTCGTAATAGGTCCGGGCTTCGTCCTTGCGCCCCGTCGCGTCCAGGGTGCCGGCCAGGACCGTCAGCGCCTCGAGGTTCCGGGGGTCCAGGGCCAGGACCCGGCCCATCGTCTCCAGCGCCTGGCCGGCCTGGCCGGCGGCGGCGTAGGTGAAGCCGAGCCGGGCCATGAGGGCCTCGGAATCCGGCAAACGGGCCAGGCCCCGCTCGAGGGTCCCGGCCGCGGCGTCCAGGCCGCGGAGACGGGCCTGGACCAGAGCCAGGTCGATGTAGCTCTGCGGTGAATCCGGCAGCACCCGGACGAGCTCGAGGTAGGCTCCCTCGGCCTCGGCGGACCGGCCTTCATACTCGAAAGCCTGGGCCCTTTGGATGAGGTCGAGCACGGGGGCCTGGTCCTTGGGATCGGGGGCCGCCGCGCCCGGCTTGGCCGGGGCGAAATTCACGTAGCCGAGGGACCGCAGCCGGTCCAGGTCCTGCGGCCGGGGCTTGGACGTCGCCCCCCCCGCGGCAGCCGGGCCGGCCAGACGGACGAGCTGGCCCTCGAGCTCGGACTTGAGCGCCGCGGCCCGGTCGGGAGCTTCGGCGGACAGGTTCTTCGCTTCGGCCGGATCGCTCCGCAGGTCGTAAAGCTCGGGCCTGGGGGCTTGGATGAACTTCCAGGGCCCGGAGATGATCCCGACGAGCTCCGACCAGCCGAAGTTCTCCCGGGGGAAGAGCGTTTCCACGACGGCGTCGAGGTCCTCGCCCGTCCCGCCGTCGAGCCGGTCGACGAGGCTTCGCCCCTGCATCCCCGCGGCCTCGCTGCCGAGGCCGAGGAGGTCGAGGATGGTCGGGGCGACGTCGATCAGCCGGACGGCCCCGTCGACGACCGCCGGCCGGCGGAGGCGGCGCGGCGCGTTGAGGATGAGCGGTACCCGCAGGGTCTCCTCGTAGAGGAAGATGCCGTGGCCGCGCTCGAGCTTGTCGCCGAGCCCCTCGCCGTGGTCGCCGGCGGCGACGACCAGCGTGTCCTCGAGCCGGCCCCTGGCCTTGAGGGCCGCCAGGACGGCGCCCACGGTGTCGTCCATGTAGGCGATCTCGCCGTCGTACGGCCGGCCGGCGAAGCGCTCCTTATAAGGCGACGGCGGATCGTACGGCAGGTGCGGATCGTAGAAATGGACCCAGCCGAAGAACCGGCCGCCGGGGGACCGGTCGAGCCAGCGGGAGAACCGCTCGAAGGTCTGACCGGCCCGCCGCTGGGCGTTCAAGCCCTTGATCGACGCCTCGGCGTCGAAGGTGTCGTCGTAGACGTCGAAGCCCCGGCCGAGGCCGAAGCGCGAATCCACGGAGAACGAGGAGACGAAGGCCGCCGTGGCGAAGCCGCGGGCCTTGAGGATCTCGGCCAGCGTCGTCGCGCCCTCGGCCAGGTCGTGGCCGTTGTTGCGGGCGCCGTGGCGGAGCGGATAGAGCCCGGTCATGATCGAGGCGTGGGAGGGCAGCGTCAGCGGGGCCGGGGCGTAGGCCCTGGCGAAGCGGACGCCGGAAGCGGCCAGGGCGTCGAGCGCCGGCGTCGCGGCCGCGCCGTCGCCATAACAGCCCAAGTGGTCGGCCCGGGTGGTGTCGAGCGTCAGGAGCAGGACGTTGAGGGGCGGGGCCGCGGACGGGGCGGCCGGACGGCGCCGGGCGCCGGGAGCGAGGACCAGGACATACGCGAGGGCGGCGGCCGCCAGGATCGAGATCGCGGCCAGCCCGACGATCGGCGGCCGGCCCCTGTTCTTGCGGCTCATGGTCCTGCGGGACCCGCCTCATTCCCGGTAGAGCGCCTCGATGACCTCGGCGTACTTGCGCTCGACGATGTTCCGCCGGACCTTGAGGGTCGGGGTCACCTCGCCGAGGTCGATCTCGAACTCGCGGTCCAGGACGGCGATCTTCTTGATCCGCTCGTAGGACGCCAGGCCGGGCGTCATGCGGTTGACCTCGTCGAGGAGGAAGGCGGCGACCTCGGGCCGGCGGCAGAGGGCGGCCCGGTCCTCGACGGGGAGGCCGTTGGCCCGGGCCCAGGGCTCGAGCTTCTCGAAGCGCGGCACGATCAGGGCCGAGACGAACTTGCGGCTGCTGCCGACGACGACGGCGCTGGCGATGAAGGCGCTGGCCTGGAGGAGGCCTTCGATCGGCTGCGGGGCGACGTTCTTGCCGCCCGAGGTGACGATGATGTCTTTCTTGCGGTCGGTGATGATGAGGAAGCCGTCCTCGTCGATCCGGCCGATGTCGCCGGTATAGAGCCAGCCGTCCTTGAGGACCTCCTCTGTCGCGGCCGCGTTGCGGTAATAGCCCATCATGACGCTGGGACTGCGGGCCAGGATCTCGCCGTCCTCGGCGATGCGGAGCTCGGCCCCCGGGATCGCGACCCCGGCGGTCCCGAAGCGGACCCGCCGGGCCGTGCTGCCGGTCAGGACGGGCGAGGTCTCCGTCAGACCGTAGCCGGGCATGATGCGGAGGCCGATGGCGTAGAAGAACTCGGCGATGTCGCGCGACAGGGGCGCCCCGCCGCAGATGGCGTAGCGGATGCGGCCCCCGGTCCGGGCCAGGATCTTGGAGAAGACGAGCCGGTGGGCGAGGGCCCGCTTGAACGCCAGATGGACGGGGACGGGCTCCCCGGCGATGGTCCGGGCGGCGTGCTTTTTGCCGGTGGCCAGGGCCCAGACGAAGATGGCCCTCTTGAGGCGGGAACCGGCCATGATCTGGTCCATGATCCGGGTGTAGATCTTCTCGAAGACCCGCGGCACGCTGACGATGATCGTCGGCCGGACCTCGACCATGTTGGCGGCCAGGGCCTCGATGCTCTCGGCGTAGGCCATGGAGGCGCCCACGTGGTAGAGGAAGAAGGTGGCCGTCCGCTCCAGGACATGGGACAACGGCAGGAAGGACAGCCCGGTGTCGGTCTCGTTGAAATCGATGAATTCCGTCAGGGACAGGACGTTGCTGACGAAGTTGGCGTGGCTGAGCATGACGCCTTTGGGCACGCCGGTCGTCCCCGAGGTGTAGATGATGGACGCCAGGTCTTCCGGCCGGACCGCGTCGGCCGCCCGGTCGAAGCCGCCGGGGTCCGTCTCCTCGAGCCGCCGGCCCATCTCCACGATGTCCGACAGGGCATGGGTCCCGGCCGGCGGGTCGCCGTCGACGACGATGACGCGCTCGAGGTCCGGCAGGGCGCCGCGTACGAACTCCACTTTGCGCCACATCTCGAGGTCCGAGCAGACGATGATCTTGGCCCCCGCGTCGCCGACGATGTAGCGGACCTGGTCGGGCAGGAGCGAGGTGTAGATCGGGACGGTGACGCCGCCGGCGCAGAGGACCGCCAGGTCGGTCATGACCCACTCCGGCCGGTTCTCCGAGAGCACGGCGACCCGGTCGCCCGGCTTCAGGCCGAGCTCGCGGAGGCCGAGCGACAGCCGCCGGACCGTCGTTTCGACCTCGTCGGTGGAGAGGCGGACCCAGGTCCGGTCCTTCTTGACCCGCATCCGGTCGGGTTTCTTGTAGGTCCGGCTGGAGGACAGGAACAAGCGGGGGAGGGTGGTCACCTTATCGTCAGGCATGGCGGCTCCTCAAGAGGCGCCATTATACACCTTTTGGGGTCCGGCCGGACCGAAAAACTCTAGCGGTCCCCGATGAGCTTGATGAGGGCGGCGGCCCTCTCGGCGAAGGCGGGGTGGGCCGCGGCCCGGCGGGCCAGGTCGAGGGCCCGGTCGAACGACCCGGCGTTGTGATAGCCGGCGGCGCCGTTGTATTGGCTGGTGGCCAGGGTCGCCCGGAGCGCGGCGGCCTGGGCCTTCTTGCGGGCCGCCAGCCGGGCCTTCCGCTCCGGGGCCATCGTAGAGGCCTCGATCTCGGCGACGCGGGCCTCCAGGCCCTTCTCCTTGTCCTCCAGGACCATGGCCGCCCCCGCGAAATAGACGCCCGAGTCGAGCCAGGCCTTGCGGTCGGCGTAGAGGCGGCCGAGGGCGAAGGCGGCGTCGCTTTCCGAGGGATCGAGGTCCAGGGCCCGCCGCAGATCCCTTTCGGCGTCCTCCAGGCGCCCCTGGCCGTAAGCGATCGTCCCGGACAGGGTCTCGACGGCGGCGACGCCGACCAGGAAGACCCGGGCCGCTTCGACGGCGCGCCGGGCCTCCTCGAGCCGCCCGAGCTGGTGCAGGTTCCAGGCCGTCCAATAATGACCTTCGCCCATATAGTAGGTGCCGAGCTCGAGCAACCGCCCGAGGACCGCCAGCGCCTCCTCGTTCCGCCCGAGATAGCCGAGGGCCAGACCGCGGCCGAGCAGGGCATCCCGATAGGTCGCCAGCGGCGCCAGGGCCCGATCGTTCCATTCCAGGCAGGCCTCGAACTCCTCCATCTGGAAGGCGGTTTTGGCCAGGGAGATGAGGAGGGACAGCGAATCGGGGACCTTGTCGAGCGCGGCCCGGAAGTGCGTCTCGGCCGTCAGCAGCCGGCCCGTGGCCAGAGCGCCGTCACCGAGATAATAATGGATCTCCGCGAAATCGGGATCGGCGGCCAGGAGCTTCTCGAGATCGGCGATCCGGGGCGAAGGTCCCGTCGCGGCTTCGAAGCCCAGGAGCTTCGAGCCCGGATGGAGGTCCCGGAGGGCCGCCTCGTCGATCTTGTCGGCGAACTTGAAGCCGAACTCCCGGCGCAGATGGAGGCGCAGGGCGGCGGCGAGGTCGTCGGCCGGGGCGGCCCGTTCGAGCTCCCGGTCGAGGTCCGGAACGCGGTCGCGGATCCAGTCGAGCTGGGCGTCGAGCGTCCGGCCGTCGATCCGGTCGATGCCCGAGGTGCCCTTGATCCGGCAGGGAAGGCCGGCCAGGAGCTCGAGCCAGGGCGCGTAACGCGAAAGGGCGGGGTCGGTCGCGGTCAACGCGGCCAGATCGACCGCGGGCGTTTCGCGGAGCACGCCGAGACCCTTCTCGCGCAGGGCCAGCGCGATCGAGGCCCGGACATACCGTTCGGCGGCGCTCCGGCGTTGGGCCGGAACGGCCAGGACCTCGGCCAGGATGCGCCGCGCCTCGGCCAGGGCGGTGTACCGCCCCGCGGCGACGAGGGTATCCGCGGCCGCGATCCGGGCCGGGCCATCGAATGGCGGGGGGGCCGCCGCGGTCCCCGGCCGGCGGGCCGCGGCGCAGGCCGCGGCCAGGACCAAAACGCCGCCGACGAGGCCGGCTTGGCGGAGGCGGTTCATGGACCTCCTTCGACGGACCCTCGGGCCCGGACCCGGGGCTCTCGTCATCCCAGTATTCGCCGGCGGCCGGGCGACCGTTTAGCCCGGCCGGCCCGTAAAACTCCCCGCGGCCATTTTAAGCTTCTTTACGGGCCTCGGGAAAGGGCCGGGGCCTCTCCGCCCCGCTCCCGCCTGGAAACCGGCGGAACGGGGACTTGCGGGTCGCGGCACGTTCCGTGCAATAATGAGGGACATCCAGGTCCGAAAGGAGTCCCTCGCCATGAGAAGACGCGATTTCGTCGGCCGGGCCGGTTGCGCCGCGGCGGCCTTCGTGGCCGCGGCCCAGGCTTCCGGGCAGGAAAAGGCCGCCGTGCCCCCGCCCCCGCCAGCCGGGCGCAAGCGCTACCGGATCGACATCGAGATCTTCGAGGCCCGACCGGACACCTGGTGCCACGAGAAGGGCGACAAGTTCGCCTATCCGGCCGATTGGGGCAAGCTCTGTCCCTGGCTCCGGGCCAGCCTCAATGAATTCGTGCGGCTGCTCGAGAACGGGGTCACCCTGCCCTGGATGTACGAGGGCACCCCCTACGCCAAGGTGATCGACCCGGACGGCGTGACGACCGAATACGTCCGCTGCCCGGACCCGACCTCCGGTTTGGTGGCCAAGATCGTCCGGACCCGGGTCTGACGGCCAACCTTTTCGCCCGATCCGGAGTATTCTCCAGCGAGGGCCCCTTCCCCATCTGCGGACCCGTCAAGGAGCGACGATGAAGAAGCCCCGCCGCCCGTCCCTGGCCTGGATCCTCTTAGCTGCATGGGCCGGGTCGTCCCTTCCCGCCGCCGCGTCGCAGACCGGGGCCGCGATCGCGCCCGCGCCCTCGGCCCGCTTCGACGTCGCCGCGGCCTCTGGTCCGATCAAGATCGACGGCCTGCTCGACGAGCCGTCCTGGGCCGCCGCCACGGCCATCCCCCTGCCCTTCGAGTGGCAGCCGGGCGACAACATCCCGGCCCCCGTCAAGACCGAGTGCCTGGTGACCTACGACGCCCGGCACCTCTATGTGGGCTTCCGCTGCTTCGATCCCGAGCCGCGCAAGATCCGGGCCCACCTGATGGACCGCGACGACACCGACACGCTCATCCTCGACGACCATGTCAGCTTCATGGTCGATTCCTTCAACGACGAGCGCCGCGCCTTCCAGTTCCGCGTCAATCCCAAGGGCGTCCAGGCCGACGCCAATTTCAGCGAATCGGAGGGCTACGAGGACTTTTCCTGGGACGCCATCTGGAGCGCCGCGGCCCGGATCGCCGATTGGGGTTGGGCCGTCGAGGTGGCCATCCCCCTCAACCAGCTCCGCTTCCGCGGCTCCGAAGCGTCTCAAACCTGGGGCTTCGAGGCCGAGCGGTCCTGGCCGAGGGACGCCCGCCACCGTATGACCTCCCATGTCCGTTCCCGCAGCGTCAACTGCATCCTCTGCCAGTTCAACAAGCTGACCGGCTTCGCCGGCGTTTCGGCCGGCCAGAACATCGAGTTCGATCCGACCGTCACGGCCAGCCGGACCGACACGCTCGACGCCTACCCGGACGGCCGGCTGGCGCGGGGCCGGATCGACGACCAGTACGGCCTGACGGCCAAGTGGGGGATCACCCCGAACCTGATCCTCAACGCCGCCGCCAACCCCGACTTCTCGCAGGTCGAGGCCGACGTCGCCCAGCTCGAGATCAACCGCCGCTTCGCCCTCTTCTATCCCGAAAAACGGCCCTTCTTCCTCGAGGGGGCGGACTTCTTCCTGACCCCCATCCAGGCCGTCTTCACCCGGACCGTGGTCGATCCCCTGTGGGGGGCCAAGCTGACCGGCAAGACGGGACGGACGGCCCTGGGCTTTTTCGCCGCCCAGGACGACACCCCGAACATCATCGTCCCCTCCAACCAGGGCTCGGCCTTCGGCATCCTCGATCAGAACGTCTATGGCGGCGTCTTCCGGCTGCGCCAGGACGTCGGCCAGACGTCGACCGTGGGCCTGCTCTACACGGGCCGGGCCGGCGACGGCTATTTCAACCATGTCGCCGGAGCGGACGGCTTCTTCCGCCTCGACCGCAGGAACTCGATCTCTTTTCAGGCCCTCCATTCGGAAACCGATTACCCCGACGCCTTCGCCGAGCTCTACGGCCAGCGCCAGGACGGCTTCGGCGGCAACGCCCTGAACCTGTCCTTCCAGCACGCCTCGCGGGCCTGGATCGCCGAGCTGGGCTTCCAGGACCTGTCGAGGGGTTTCCGGGCCGACGCCGGCTTCGTGCCGCGCGTCGACACCCGGACCCTCGAGGCCATGGTCTTCCGCCAGTTCTGGGGCACGGAAAAAAGCTGGTACAACTACATCCGTCTCGGCGCGGCCGGCGAGTTCGTCTACGACCACGACGGCACGCTGACCGACCGGGGCCTGACCCTGGGCGCCTTGATCCAGGGCGATCTCGAGACCCAGCTCAACGTCCACGGCCTCTTCATGCGGACCTTCTATCAAGGCCGGAATTTCGACACCGCCTCGGCCGCCGCGGCCTTCCGCGTCCGGCCCTTCAGCGGCTCGGAGCTGGGCTTTCAGGGCGAGGCCGGCCAGGGCATCGATTACGCCAACACGCGGCTGGCCCATGTCCTGTCGATCGGCCCGTACGGCTCGTTCAGCCTGTTCGGCCATCTCAACACGGTCCTGAGCCACGCCTACGAGCGGCTCTCGCTGGGCGGCCAGACCATCTACGCGGCCAACTTGAGCCAGGCCAAGCTGGTCTGGAACTTCAGCGTCCGCTCGTTCGTCCGGGCCATCCTCCAGTATCAGGACCTGGCGCAGAACCCGGCCATGTACGCCGAGCCCGTCGACACGAAGAGCCGCGGCCTGTTCACCCAGTTCCTGTTCTCGTACAAGCTCAATCCGCGGACGGTCCTGTTCCTGGGCTATTCGGACAACGCGCTGGGCGGCGTGTTCGACGGCGGGCCGGGGCCCGGCCGGGTCGGCCTGACCCGGACCGACCGGACCTTCTTCCTGAAGATCGGTTACGCCCTCCAGCTCTGACCGCCCGCGCCGCGGCGGGAACCCGCGGCCCGCTCTTTTCGTCTAGGCCTATGGACACGAAAGGCCCGCATCGGATAAATTACCCGGATGCCGGACCCGAAAGGAGCCCCGATCATGAAGAGATCCCCCTTCGTTCCCCTTCTCGCCCTGGCCCTCCTGGCCCTCGCCGGAGCGGCCGCGGCCCAGACCCAAGCCCCGGCCGCGAAAGCGCCGGCCCTGGCCGGCGCCTGGAACGGCAGCGCCGTCGTCCCCGGCGGGCAGCAGATCGAGATCATCGTCGTCCTCGTCCAGGCCGAGACCGGCTACACCGGCAAGATCAGCGACGCGACCGGCATGGTGCCGGAGACGGAGCTGCGGCAGATCGTCCTCAAGGACAACAAGCTGTCCTTCGAATTCGACCTCGACGAAGGCGGCGGCCCGACCCTCATCAAGATCGAGCTCGCCGTCGAGGGCGAGACCATGAAGGGCGTCTGGTTCGATCCCGAAGGGAACTCCGGGGTCATCGAACTGGCCCTGAAGAAATAGGCGGCCCCCCCGCCCGCTCTCCCCGGCCCGCCGCGGCGAGCGGCCGGCCCCGGCTTGGACAAGTTCCCCCGCGCCGTGGTATAACTCCCGCGAAGGAACACCCATGAGCGGCAACGTCTACGACGAGCTCAAGGAGCGCGGCTTCGTCGCCCAGGTCTCCGACGAGGAAGCCGTCCGCCGGATGCTGGGCGAAGAGCGGATCACGTTCTACGTCGGCTTCGACAGCACGGCGACCAGCCTGCACGCCGGCAGCCTCGTCCCCATCATGGCCATGGTCCACCTGCGGCGGGCCGGCCACCGGGTCATCGCCGTCGTCGGCAGCGGCACGACCATGGTCGGCGACCCCAGCGGCAAGACGGAGATGCGGCCGATGCTGGACGAGGCCGTCATCCGGGCCCAGGGCCAGGCCATCCTCCTCCAGCTGGCCCGCTACCTCCATTTCGACGGGCAGGGCGCCCTGGCCGTCGACAACGCCGACTGGCTCCTGCCCCTGCGCTACATCCCGTTCCTCCGGGACATCGGACGGCACTTCAGCGTCAACCGCATGCTGGCCGCCGAGGCCTACAAGCTGCGGCTGGAGCGGGGCCTGTCCTTCATCGAGTTCAACTACCAGATCCTCCAGGCCTACGATTATCTGACCCTCTACCGCGAGCATCGCTGCACCCTGCAGATGGGCGGCGACGACCAGTGGGGCAACATCCTGGCCGGGGTCGACCTCATCCGCCGGATCGAGGGCGGAACGGCCCAGGCCCTGACCTTCCCGCTGTTGACGACGGCCACGGGCGCCAAGATGGGCAAGACCGCCCAGGGGGCCGTCTGGCTGGACGGCGCCCTCTTCAGCCCGTACGACTACTACCAGTACTGGATCAACAGCGACGACCGCGACGTCGGGCGCTTCCTGCGCTTGTTCACCCTGCTGCCGCTCGACGAGATCCGGCGGCTCGAGGGGCTCTCCGGCAGCGGGCTGAACGAGGCCAAGCGCGTCCTGGCCTTCGAGGCGACCAAGATCACCCACGGCGAGCTCGAGGCCGAGAAGGCCCGACAGGCGGCGGCCGCCGCCTTCTCGCCCGGCGCCGGCGATCCCGACGCCATCCCGACCACGACCGTCCCCCGGACCGGCCTGGAGGCCGGCATCGCCCCGGCCGTCCTCTTCACCGACGTCGGCCTGACCCCCTCCCGCAAAGAGGCCAAGCGGATGATCGAGCAGGGCGGCCTCTACGTCAACGACGAGCGCCTCGACTCCCCCGAGCGCCTCATCACCGCCGCCGACCTGGGCCCGGACGGCGGGCTGCTCCTCAAGGCCGGCAAGAAGAAGGTCCACCGGATCGTCCCCGGCTGACGAGCGCCCGGCGTTTGCGCCGCCGGGCCGATTATGGTTAACTAGCGGGATGTTGTCCCGCCCCGACAAGGAGAACCGCATGAAGAACCTTTGGACCCTGACCCTGGCCGCCGCGCTCGTTTTGGCCGCGTGCGGCTCGAAATCCAAGACCTCCGGGACCGTCACCCTCCAGCAGGGCAGCCCCGCCTACGCGCTGGCCGCCGACCTGGCCAAGATCAGCCCGGCCCTGGCGCCGGACAAGACGACCGTCCTCGTCGAGACCAAGACGTTCAAGGTCACGGCCGCCGAAGTCCTGCAGGCCGCCCGAGACAACCTGGGGACCCGGTCCGACCAGCTGAAGACGGCCGACGCCGCGCAGCTCAAGAACGTCGTCGACCAGGCCGCCGCTTCCCTGGCCGAGCGCAAGCTCCTCCTGGCCGCCGCCGACGCGGCCAAGGTCCTGGTCACGCCCGACGAGCTCCAGCAGGCCATGCAGTCCCAGTACGCCCAGGCCGGGGGCGAACAGCCCTTCCTTGACGCCATCAAGGGGGCCGAGATCTCCCTCGACCACGTCAAGACGAGCGTCCGGGAGACCCTGCTCATCAACAAGCTCCTGTCCGGGGTGGCCGAGAAGGCCGCCGTGACCGAGGACGAGCTGCGCCAGGCCTACGCCGCGGAATCGACCGGCGACAAGACCGCTTCGGTGCGGCACATCCTCCTGACGACCCAGGGCAAGTCCGACGCCGAGAAGGCCGCGGCCAAGGCCAAGATCGAGGACCTGCTGGCCAAAGCCAAGGCCGGAGCCGACTTCGCCGAGCTGGCCAAGACCTATTCCGAGGACCCCGGGTCCAAGGACAACGGCGGCCTGTACGAGAACTTCCCCCGCGGCCAGATGGTCAAGCCCTTCGAGGACGCCGCGTTCTCGGTCCCCGTCGGCCAGCTTTCCGGCGTCATCGAGACGCCGTACGGCTACCACATCCTCCAGGTCGTCGGTCGCCAGAAGGAGACCCGCTCCTTCGAGGACGCCCGGGCCGAGATCGAGTCCCGGCTCAAGTCGGGCAAGCAGAACGGGGCCGTCGAGAAGTTCGTCCAGGGGCTCAAGGACAAGGCCCAGTTCAAGCTGATCGGCCTCTGAAGGTCGCCCGGCGGGCGGTGAGAGAACCGCCCGCCGGTCACCTCCCGCGAGGGGAACGGAGGCCCCCGCGATTTCCTCCCTTACGGGGATGGCGGGCCGGGCTCCCCGACGCCACAATAGGAATGGGCGCGAGGACCGCGTCCCGATCCCGCTCGTCCGAGGAGGAACAATGAAGAAACTCGCCGCCGTCGTCGCCATCGCGGTCTTCGCGGGGCTCCTGGCCCTGCCCCGGCCCGCCGCCGCGGGCGTCCAGTTCGGCCTCAAGGCCGGCGTCAACATGGCCAAGCCGACCGGGGCCGACGCCCAGGATCCCCTGGCCACGCTGAAGAACAAGGTCGGCTTCCAGGGCGGCATCTTCCTGGCCTTCGACCTTGGCCGGGTCGTGGGCCTTCAGTGCGAAGTCCTCTACACCATGAAGGGCGCCACCTATGTGGCCCTGGACGATTCCTACACCGACAAGCTCTATGCCGACTACATCGAAGTGCCGCTGCTGTTGAAGATCCGCATCCCCACGCCGATCGTCCAGCCCTTCGTCTTCGCCGGGCCGTCCGTCGGCTTCAAGCTCCACGAGAAGCTGGAATCGAACGGCGAACAAGTCCCGCTCGGCGAGAACCTCCTGAAGAACAACGACTACGGCGCCATCTTCGGGGCGGGCGTCAACTTCGGCCGGAACTTCATGATCGACGTCCGCTACAGCCTGGGTCTGCAGAAGGTCATCTCCACGATCGAAGGCGATATCGACCCCGACTACAAGAACGGCGTCTGGTCGGCCAGCATCGGCATCGCCTTCTAGGGCTCGATAGGCCGCCCCGGGGCGCGCTTCAGTGCCCCGGGGGGAAGCCCGCGTCGGCCGGATCCGGCCGGTCAGCGGACGTACAGATAGATGTGGTGCTTGACCCCTTCTTCGTCGTCCATCGTCTCGGCCTTCACCTGCTTGGCCTCCCACCCCGGAATGCTGTAGTTGTGGCAGATGACCCGGCTCTTGGGCCGCAGCTGGGCTTCGAGCAGGGGGCGCATCAAAGCGTTCGATTCCGGCAGCAGGTAGAGACTGACCACCGTGGCCTCGGAGATGTCGGCCTTGGTGGCGTCCATGGCGATGAACCGGACCCGGCCCGCGACCCCGGCGGCGGCCGCGTTCTTGTCCGAGTCCGCGATCATGACCGGATCGATGTCGATCCCGACGCCCCGGGCCCCGTAGCGCTTGGCGGCGGTGATGACGATGCGGCCGTCGCCGCAGCCGATGTCGTAGAGCACGTCCGTGTTGGCCACGCCGGCCAGCTCGAGCATGCGGTCCACGACGACCGGGGGCGTCGGCACCCAAGGGGCCAGGTCGACGGCGTCGCTGCGGCCGTGCGAGCCGAGGAAGAGATCGATGGTCCCGCCTTCGTCGTAGCGGAAGGAATAGGGGCTGCCGGGATCGAGCGAATAGGTGGCGTCCTGGCGGCCCGTGTTGAACTCGATCTCCAGAGGACCGGCCGTCGGGAAGCGGTCCACGGCCCCGGCCGCGATCTCCAGGGAGCGGGCGGATTCGGGGTGGCCGGCCGGATAGATCCGGTAGCCGACGGCGCCGGTCGTGACGTTGCGGACGGTCGTCTCCCGGGGGCGCAGGGTCTCGGCCCCGCCCGCCGGAGGCGCCGCCGGCGGCTCGGCCTGACGGCGGGCGCAGCCCGGGACGGCGGCCAAGAACAGGGCCAGCAGGACCAGGGCCGGTCGCTTCGGGTCTTTCATGACGAACCTCCCCGGAGCGCGGCGATGAGCCGGTCGATCTCCTCGCGCTCGGCGGCGGACAGCCGCGGCCCCAAGCGGTCCCGGCCCGTTTCGAGGTAGCGCAGGGCCTCCGCGTTCCGGCCCAGGCCGCTCAAGGCGATGCTGATGTTGACGTAGGCGTCGAGCAGGCCGGGATCGAGGCGGAGGGCCTGTTCGTATTCCCGGATGGCCTCCGCGGTCCGGCCCTGCGTCAGATGGACGGAGGCCCGGCCGTTCCAGGCTACGGCCAGCTTGGGCTCGAGGGCCAGGGCCTTGTCGAAGCTGGCCAGCGCGGCCTCGGCCGAGGCGGTCGCGTTGCCGGCCACCAGCCCGGCCAGATGGACCTGGCCGATGTTGCTCCAGCCCAGGGCGAAACCGGGGTCGAGGGCCACGGCTTTCTCGAAGTTCTCCAGGGCGGCCGGGACGTCGCCGAGGGCGAAATGGGCGCCGCCGAGGTTGAGCCAGACGGCCGGGCTTCGCGGGCTCAGGACGGTGGCCTGGCGGAAGACGCCGAGCCCCGCTTCGGTCTGGCCGGCGGCCAGGAGGGCGTGGCCGAGCCCCGACATGGCCCCCTGGAAATCCGAAGAATCGACCACGGCCTGCCGGCTTTCGAGCTCGGCCAGGATGCCCTGGGCTTTGGCCAGATCGCCCTTCTTGATCCAAACGGCCGCGATCTTGGACCGGACCGCCGGGTTCTGCGGCTCGAGGGCGGCCGCCTTCTCGTAGGCGGCGACGGCTTCGTCGAGCGCGCCGAGAAGGTCCTCGGCGTCGCCGAGCAGGACCTGGGCCGCGGCCATGTCCGGGTTCTCGGCCGCCAGCCGGAGGCAATAATCCCGGGCTTCGGCCGTCCGCCCGCTCCCGATCAGGTCCACGGCCAGGAAGACCTTGAAGGATTCCCGTTCCGGGAACCGGGAGACGGCCTGGCGCAGGGCGGCCAGGGCCTCGTCGGTCCGTCCCCCGGCCTTGAGGAGCCGGTAGCGGACTTCGGCCAGGTCCGGCAACTCGAGCCCCGGTTCGCGGACCTCGAGGGCGGCCAGCCGCCGGCCGGCCGCGGCCAGGTCGTTCCGGGCCACGAGGTCCTTGATGTCCATGACCTCGGCGTACAGGGCGATGCCCTGCTTAGGGTCGGTCCTGGCCCCGGCCTTGGCGCCGAAGCTCGAGACGTAGCCGAGCGAGGTCAGGGCCTTGACGTCGGCCGCGGAAAGCTCGCGCCGGGCCGGGCCCGAGGCCGCGGCGGTCCGCTGGACGAAGGCGGCCAGCTTCCGGTCGATGGCCACGGCCGTCTCGCGGCTTCCCTCGGCGAGGTTGCGCGCCTCCTTCGGATCGGCGTCGAGGTCGTAGAGCTCGGGGGCGGGCAGGGAGACATATTTATGGGGCCCGTCGATGAGCCCGGTGAGCGGCGCCCAGCCGAACTCCTCCGGCCCGTACAGGCTCTCGAAATAGATCTCGCGCCGCTCCGTCTCCCGGCCTTCGACCAGGGGCCAGAAGCTCTTCCCCTGGACCGCGTCCGGGACCGGCGTCTCGAACAGCTCGAGCAGTCCGGGCAGGACGTCGACCAGGCTGATCCGGCCGGCCACGGTCCGGGGCGACTTGAACAGGCGCGGGTTGTGGAGGACCAGGGGCACGCGCAGGCTCTCTTCGTAGCAGAAGATGCCGTGGCCGCGCTCCGTGTGCTCCCCGAACGCTTCGCCGTGGTCGCCGACCAGGACCAGGACCGTTTTTTCGTAGAGTCCCCGGTCCTTGAGGGCCTGGACGATCCGGCCGACGTGGGCGTCGACGAAGCGGACCTCTCCCTCGTACAGGCCCCAGGGGGACCCGTCCCCGGCCGGGCCGGCCCCCGGGTGGGGGACGTAGGGGGAATGGGCGTCGTAGAAATGGACCCAGCCGAAGAACTTGCGGCCCTGGCGCCCATCGAGCCAGCGGACGAACTTGGCGGCGACCCGGTCGGCCGGGATCTCGGCCGTGTAGTTGACGATCGGCTGGCCGGTCTCGAAGTCCTCGTCGTAGGTGTCGAAGCCGCGGGCCAGCCCGAACTTGCCGCCGACCGTGAACGAGGCGACGAAGGCGGCCGTGTCGTAGCCTCGCCCCTTGAACAGGCCGGCCAGGGTCGTTTCGGACGGCGGCAGGACGTAGGTGCCGTTGTTGCGGACTTGATGGCCGACCGGGTAGCGTCCGGTGAAGAGCGAACAGTGGGCCGGCAGGGTCAGGGGCACCGGGGTGTAGCACTGCTCGAAGACGATCCCCGACCGGCCGAGCTCGTCGATCCGGGGCGTCACGCCGTGCGGGTTGCCGTACAGGCCGACGGCGTCGGCCCGGGTCGTGTCCAGGGTGATGACGAGGAGGTTGAAGCCCCCGGCGCCGGCCGGGGCCTTGGAGGAGCAGGCGGGGACGAGGGCCAGGGCCGCGGCCAGGGCGGCGGCCGCGCATCTTCGGTTCATGATCGGTCATTATAGCAGGAATAGCGGGGGGCCGGAAACGCGCCGCCCGCCGGCCGCGGC
>CAZNPB010000038.1:0-27988 GCA_964574895.1 uncultured Eubacteriales bacterium | reverse complement strand
AGGGCCGGGTCTTCACCTTCCCCATCCCGACCTACAACCTCAGCAAGGAGTTCGATTGGGATTCGCCCACGGCCAAGCTCCTCTTCGACGCCACGGCCAAGTACGGCATCCCTTATTTCCAGAACTACATCGGCACCAATATGAACCCGGGCGACATCCGGGCCATGTGCTGCCGGCTCAACCTCGACCAGCGCGAGCTCATGCGCCGGCCGGGGAGCATGTGGGGGCCCGGCGACTCGACGGGCTCCATCGGCGTCGTCACCATCAACCTCAACCGGGCCGCCTTCGAGTCCACTTCCAAGGAGGACTTCTTCGCCCGGCTGAAGGAGCTCATGACCGTCGCCAAGGACACGCTCGAGGCCAAGCGCGAGATCGTCAACAGCATGCTCGAGAAGGGCATGATGCCCTACACCAAGGTCTACCTGGGCCACTTCGACAACCACTTCTCGACCATCGGCGTCTGCGGCATGCACGAGGCCTGCATGAACTTCCTGCACCGGGGCATCGGCACGCCGGAGGGCCGCGAGCTGGCCGCCGAGACGCTCCAGTACATGCGCGGCGTCCTGCGCGAGTTCCAGGAGGAGACGGGCCACCTCTACAACCTCGAGGCCACGCCGGCCGAATCGACGGCTTACCGGCTGGCCCGGCTGGACCGCCAGAAGTACCCCCGCATCTACACCTCGGGCACCGAGAAGTTCCCCTATCTCACCAACTCGACCCAGCTCAACGTCGACGCCACCCGGGACATCTTCGACGCCATCCGGCACCAGGACGAGATCCAGTCCCTGTACACGGGCGGCACGATCTTCCACGCCTTCCTGCCCGAGGCCATCGACGGCGAGACCTGCAAGAAGCTCGTCCAGCGCATCGCCCAGACCAAGCTGCCGTACTTCTCCATCACCCCGACCTTCAGCGTCTGCATGAGCCACGGCTACATCCGCGGCCAGCACTTCGCCTGCCCCGACTGCGGCGACGAGACCGAGGTCTACAGCCGCATCGTCGGCTACATGCGGCCGGTGCGGACCTGGAACGATGGCAAACAGCAGGAGTTCAGGGACCGGACGACCTACGACAAGATCGCCTGAGGCCGGCGGACGTTCGAGGGAGCGGAGAGAGACCATGGACTATCTTTTGTTCAGCTATCCCAATTGCCTCAAGTGCGAGGCCCTGAAGAAGCGGCTGGCCGAGACGGAGACCCCCTATCAGGAGTACGGCCTGACCTCGCCCCCGGGCAAGGCCAAGATCCGCGAGTTCATCAACGTCATCAAGCGGGACGAGACGGGCGCCATCAAGCTGCCGACCCTCGTCGCCCACACCCAGGGCATCGTCCGGGCCGTCCTCAACTCGGCCGAGGAGTTCGACGAGTGGCTGAGATCAAAGGGATAGAGAAGTTCTCCAGCCGCGACTTCCCCGGCCACATCTCCTCGACGGTCTTCTTCGGCGGCTGCACCTTCCGCTGCCCCTACTGCCACAACGCCGACCTGGTCCTGCGCCCGGAGACCATCCCGACCATGGCCGCCGACGGGTTCCTGTCCTATCTCGACGGCCGCAAGGGCTGGCTCGAGGCCGTCTGCTTCACCGGCGGGGAGCCCCTGCTCCACGACGACCTCGAGGACCTCATCCGGGTCGTCCGCGAGCGGGGCCTGAAGGTCAAGGTTGACACCAACGGCTCTTTCCCCGACCGCCTCGAGGCCCTCCTGGCCCTCGGCCTCGTCGATTGGGTGGCCCTGGACGTCAAGGCGGCGCTCGAGCGCTACCGGGAGGTGACCCGGTCCGAGGTCGACGTCGAGAAGATCGTCCGCAGCGCCGACCTCCTGCGGGCCGCGGGCGTCCGGACGACCTTCCGGACGACCGTGGTCCCGGGGCTCGTCGGGCGCGAGGACGTGGTCAAGATCGGGGAGTGGCTGCGGGGCGTGCCGCTCTACGTCATCCAGCCGTTCGTGCCCCAGACGCCCATCGATCCCGCCTATCTCGCGGTCAAGCCCTACGGCCGGGCCGAGCTCGAAGAGATCGCGGCCGCGGCCCGGCCCTTCTTCGGCGAGGTCCGGGTCGAAGAGAGGTGACGGCATGGAGCTCAAGGTCAAGCGCATCCACCCCGAGGCCAAGCTTCCGGCCTATGCCCACCCGGGCGACGCCGGTCTGGACCTCTACGCCGTCGTCGACCGCGATCTGGCGCCCGGCGAGCTCTTCGCCGTTCCGACCGGGATCCAGATCGCCGTCCCCGCCGGGCACGTCGGCCTGGTCTGGGACAAGAGCGGCATCTCCCTCCAAGGCGTCCACCGCCTGGCCGGGGTCATCGACGCCGGCTACCGGGGCGAGGTCCAGGTCGTCCTGATCAACCTGGGGGCCGCCCCGTTCGCCGTCCGCAAGGGCGCCAAGATCGCCCAGCTCCTGGTCCAGCCCATCACCGCCGTGGCCGTGGTCGAAGCGGACCGCCTCGACGACACCTCCCGGGGCCAGGGCGGCTTCGGCTCGACCGGGCTCTATTGAAGCCCCCCGGCCCTCGAGAGAGCGCCTACCGCGCCTGGCCCCAGCCGTAGGGGGGTCACGTTCCCAGGCCGAGCGCCGCCGAGCCGATGCCTCCCCCTTATCCCGCCCGGGGACGGGCTGTCAACCCGGGGGCGCGCTTTCGGGCCCGGACCCGTTTTGGTATGATGGCCGCCGGGCCATGCGTAAAGAGCGCGACGGGATCTACGACGTCGCCGTCGTCGGCGGCGGGGTCGTCGGCTGCGCCGTCCTGCGGGAGCTGTCCCGCTACGACCTCAAGCTCCTGCTCCTCGAACGAGAAACGGACCTCTGCGAAGGCGTCAGCAAAGGCAACAGCGGCGTCATCCACGCCGGCTTCAACGTGCCGCCGCGATCGCTCAAGGCCCGGACCAACATCGCCGGCCTGAAGCTCGTCTACGAGCTGGCCGAAACCCTCGGCGTGCCCCACCGCAAGACCGGCAAGCTCGTCGTCGCCCTGGCCGACGAGGACCGGCCGGCCCTCGAGGCCCTCAAAGCCCAGGGGGACCGCGGCGGCGCGCCGGGTCTCGAGATCGTCGACGAAGCGGCCATCCGCCGCCTGGAGCCGCTGGCCCGCGGCCGCTGGGCCCTGTATTCGCCGCACACGGGTCTCGTCTCGCCCTACGAGTTCACCATCGCCCTGGCCGAGTGCGCGGCGCGGAACGGGGCCGAGGTCCGGCTCGAGTCGGCCGTCACCGGCGTCGAGGCCGGCGACGGTCTGTTCCGCCTGACCACGCCGCGCGGCGCGGTCGCCGCCCGCCGGGTCGTCAACTGCGCCGGGCTCTTCTCGGACGAGGTGGCGCGCCTGGCCGGCATCGACGACTACCGCGTCTTCCCGTACCGGGGCGAATACCTGATCACGGACAAGGATCCCGGCCTCCGCCTGGGAATGCCCCTCTACCCGGTGCCGCCGCGAGACGATCCGGGGCTGGGCATCCACGTCACGCCGACGCTCGAAGGCCACATCCTGCTCGGGCCGAGCGCCGAGCCGGTCGGGGACAAGCGCGACCAGGCCTCGACCCGGCCGGTCATGGACCGGCTCAAAGCCGAAGCCGCCCGCCTCCTGCCGCGGCTGGCCGGCGTTCCGTTCATCCACAGCTACACCGGCATCCGGCCCAAGCTCGTCGCTCCCGGCGGAGGGGACAAGTTCGCCGATTTCGTCGTCGAGGAGAGCGGCCTGCGGCCCGGCTGGATCAGCCTGGTGGGCATCGAGTCGCCGGGCCTGACCGCGGCCCCGGCCCTGGCCGAGATGGTCGTGGCCATGCTCGGGGCGCGGCTGGACCTGCGGCTCAAGCCGGATTTCCGGCCGGACCTGCCGGCGCGAAAGCGTTTCGCCGCTCTGTCGGACGGCGAGCGCGCCGCCCTGGTCGCGAAGGACGCCGCTTGGGGCGAGATGGTCTGCCGCTGCGAGCATGTCACCCGGGCCGAGGTCGAGGCCGCCCTGCGCAACCCCTTCGGGGCCCGGACCCTGGACGCCGTCAAGCGCCGGACCCGCTGCGGCATGGGCCGCTGCCAGGGCGGCTTCTGCACGCCGAGGATCCTCGACGTCCTCGAGGCCGAAGGGGTCCCGGCCGAGGGCGTCACCAAGCGCGGCGGCGGCTCGCGGCTGTTCTACGGGCGGATCAAGGAGCCGGCGTGACGGGACCGCTCGAAACCTGCGATGTGGCCGTCATCGGCGGCGGGCCGGCCGGTCTGGCCGCGGCCCTGGGCGCCCGGCGGGCCGGCGCCGGCCGGGTCCTGCTCCTCGAACGGGACCGGGCGCTCGGCGGCATCCTCAACCAGTGCGTCCACGACGGCTTCGGCCTCTTCCTTTATAAAGAGACGATCAGCGGTCCCGAATACGCCGAGCGGCTGACGGAGGACGTTCTGCGCGAGACCATCCGGGTCGAGACCGGGGCCATGGTCCTCGACCTGGAGGCGGACCGGACGCTGCGGATCGCCGCCCGCGACGGCTACCGGCGGGTCCGGGCCGGGGCCGTGGTCCTGGCCATGGGATGCCGCGAGCGGACCCGGGACATGATCGAGATCCCCGGGACGCGGCCGGCCGGCGTCTTCACCGCCGGGCTGGCCCAGAACCTGGTCAACCTCCGGAATCTCCGCGTCGGGCGCGAGGCCGTCATCCTCGGGTCGGGCGACATCGGCCTGATCATGGCCCGGCGGCTGGCCTTCGAGGGCCTCGCGGTCAGGGGCGTCTTCGAGATCCTGCCCTGGCCCGGCGGGCTGGAGCGCAACGTCCGCCAGTGCCTGTTCGATCTCGGCATCCCGCTCGAGCTGTCGACGACGGTCGTCGAGATCCGCGGCCGCGACCGGCTCGAGAGCGTGGTCGTGGCCCGCGTCGACGAGGGGCGGGCGCCCGTGGCCGGCACCGAGCGGATCGTGCCCTGCGACACGCTGCTCCTGTCGGTCGGCCTCATCCCCGAGAACGAGCTGGCCAAGCGGGCCGGGGCGCGGCTCTCGCCGCTCACCGGCGGGGCGGTCGTCGACGAGCGGCTCATGACCTCGGTCCCCGGCGTCTTCTCCTGCGGCAACGTCCTCCATATCCACGACGTCGCCGACTGGGCCTCGTTCGAGGGTCTGGCCGCCGGCCGGCAGGCGGCCCGGTTCGCGGCCGGGGAGCGCCCCGCCGGGCCGGCGTTCCGGGTCTCACCCGGCGCCGACGTCAAGTACGCGCTGCCGCAGATGGTGACCGCCGGCGCGGCCGGCGTCGAGTGGAGCTTCCGGGTCGCCCGTCCGCTGCGGGACGTCCGGGTCGAGGTCCGGGGCCGGTCTTCGGGACAGGTCCTGGCCTCGAAGAAGTGCGGCCGGCTCCTGCCGTCGGAGCTCCAGAAGATCGAGGTCAAGGCCCCGATCGACGAGGACCTCGAGGTGGCCTGCCATGACTGAGCGCCAGGCCGCGGACCGCCTGACCTGCGTCCTCTGCCCGGTCGGCTGCGAGTTGGAGGTGGAACGGGACGCGGCCGGCGGGGTCCTCGTCCGCGGGAATCAATGCGACAAGGGCCCGCCTTTCGCCGAGTCGGAGGTCCTGCGCCCGGAACGGAACCTGGCCACGTCCGTGCCCCTCAAAGGGACGGCGGCCCGGATGGTCTCGGTCCGCTTGAGCCGGCCGGTGCCGCGGCCGATGATCTTCCCCATCCTGGCCGAGATCGCGAAGCTCCGGCCGGAGGCGCCCGTCCGGCGCGGCCAGGTCCTCCTCGCCGACGTCCTGGGCACGGGGGCCGACGTCATCGCCACCCGCACCGTCCCTTTCTAGCCCAAGAAGTCCCAGGCGATGCCGACGCGGCGGAGGGCGTAGGGCAGCTCGCGCGTGTAGTCGCCGTAGGCCGTCATCCAGTGGAACCCCGGCATGCGCTTGGCCAGGGTCCGGTCGTCGCACTTGAAGCGGACGTCGATCTGGGACCGGCAGATGGGCAGGAAGGGCGCCTCGACGATCTCGCCCCGCAGGCCCAGCCAGCGCTTCGAGGCGAAATCGGGCGCGATGTTGGTGACGAGGCGGCCCTTGGCCATCTCGACCTTGGGCGCGGCGCCGTAATCCGACTCGAAATGCGTCAGGATGCGGGCCGGCTCCGGCCGGAGCCCGTCCATCTTCCGCGGCGCGGTGCAGTGGGCCAGGGTGATGAGCCCGTCGTGCGGGTAGGTCGGGTCGTTCAGGAAGACGGGGCGCCCGGCGATGTTGGCCAGCAGCACGCCCGACGGGATGACGACGAAATCGGACTCGCAGAAGGCCAGGTAGCCGTCGTCGTTGAGCGTGCTCAAGGTCAGGCAGGCCGAGGTCTCGGCCAGGGGCATGATCGTGCCCATGCAGCCGTTGATGGTCAGCGCCCGCGCCCCGGCCTCCCGGAGCAGGGCCCGGAAGACCTCGTCGAGCAGGAGGCCGTTCTCGACGAAAGACCGCCCGGTTTCGAGAGTCGTGCCGGCCTGGCGCAGGTAGGCGTCGGCCCGCGTCCCGGCCCGACGGACCGCCGCCCCGTCGGCCCGGGCCTGGCGGATGAGCCGGCCGAGCTCGTCGTACGAGACCGTGACGATGTCGAACTTCCAGATGTCCCGGGCCAGCCGGGGGACCACGCCGGCCGGTTGGGCCCAGCCGTCCGGACCGCCGATGGCTAGGATCTTCGTCCCCATCGTGTTCTTCAGCCCGGCCAGGGCCCGCAGCCGCCACAGGACCTCGTCCTGGCTGTCGATGACGACGTCGTCCTCGTCGACGCCCCGGACCGCCAGCGCGTCGGTGTGCTGCCGCAGGTAGCGCGGGCTGATGATCTCGTACCACAGGTAGACCGGGCCGGATTTGTGGCGGCAAAAGAAGAGGCGGTCCTTGCCGGTCTTGTCGAGGGCCTGGTAGATGTCCAGCCAGCCCCCGGCGGCGTAGACCAGGAGGACGTCGGCGGCGGCGATATCGGCCAGGGGCCCGATCTCCGCGGCCTGCCGGATCGCGGCGACCGGGAAGAACTCGACCGGGAAATCGGCCCGCTTCGCCAGGTCCGCCAGCTCGTCCGCGATGCGGCCGGCCTCGGCCCGGGCCTCCGCCTCGGTGGCGATGCCGCCCCACGACCTCCAGCTCGTCTGGGGCCGTCGCTGCGGCACTTCGTAAACGAGGACGGGCTTGACCTTGAGGGCCGTCCGGCGGGCCGCCTCGGCCAAGCCGGCCTCCCGGCCGGCCCCGAGCGGCCAGGCCAGGCCGCCGGCGGCGACGGTGCCGAGGGCCGTCAGGCCGGCGCCCTTGAGGAAGTCGCGCCGGCTGACCCCGTTCGGGGCGGCGGCGGGGCCGTGCGGGCAGCAGCGGGGATGGGCGTCGAGCGGGACCGGGACCTTGGGGTCGGTCATGGGCGTTTCCCTCCTCGGCGCCTTTTTACTATGCGGGCCGTGGAAAGTAAAGGACCGCCGTCAACGCGACAGGACGGCCAGGGTCTCGAGGTGCGGCGTGTGAGGGAAGAAGTCGAAGGGGGTGAGCGAGACGACCCGATAGCCCGCCGCGATCAGGTCCCGCAGGTCGCGGACGAGGGACCGCGGATTGCAGGAGACGTAGACCAGGCGCGGCGCGCCGAGGGCGGCCACCCGGCGCAGGGCCTTCCCCGTCAACCCGGCCCGCGGCGGGTCGACGACGACGATGTCGGCGGGCTCGCGGCGCGGCTCGGCCAGCAGGGCCTCGACCGTGCCGGGCACGAAGTCGGCGTTCGAGACGCCGTTGACCAGGGCGTTCTCGACGGCGTTGGCGATGTTGGCCGGGGAGGCGTCGATGCCCGTCACGCGCCCGGCCCGGCCGGCCAGCGCCAGCTCGATGGCCCCGCTGCCGCAGTACAGGCCCAGGACCCGGCTGTCCGCCGTCAGCCCGGCTTCGTCGGCGAGGCGGCCGTAGAGCAGCTCCGCCCCGGCCGTATTGGTCTGGAAAAAGCTCGGCGGATAGATCCGGAACGTCCGCCCGGCCAGCCGCTCCTCGATGAACGGCACCCCGGCCACGACGCGGCTGCGCTCGAACTCGACGACGTCGGCGCCGCGCCGGCTGCTGATGTGGACGAAGCTCCGCGTTTCGGGGGCCGCCGCGGCCGCCCGCCCGGCCAGCCCGTCCAGGTCCGGGCCGCCGGTCCCGGCCGTGGCCAGGACGATCATGAGCTCGCCCGTCCGCTTGGCCTGCCGCAGGATCAGGTGGCGCAGCTCGCCTTCGCCGGAGGCCGGCTCGAAGCCCCGCAGCCCGTTCTCCCCGGCGAACTCGAGGAAGACGGGGAAAAGCCGCTCGACGACCGGGCCGAAGATCGGGCAGGTCCAGACCGGCAGCGTCCGCCGGTAGGTCTGTCGGCTCCCCGTCGCCTTCTCCCGGAGCCCGAGGGCCAGCCGGCCGTGCTTTTCGCCGAAGGCGAACTCCATCTTGTTCCGGTACCCGTACAGGTCGGGCGAGGGCGTGACCGGCCGGACGGCGGCCCGAAGCTCGGGATGGCCGCCTTCCGCCAGGGCCTCCTTCAGGGACCGCTCCTTGGCTTCGAGCTGGGCGCCGTAATCGACATGCTGGAAGCGGCAGCCGCCGCAGGACCCGAAGTGGGGACAGCGCGGCTCGGCCCGCCGCGGGGAGGGGGATTCGATCCGGATCACCTCGGCGATCCGGGCCGCCCCGCGCTCACCGACGATCTGGACCCGGACGCGCTCGCCCGGGACCGCCCCCGGGACGAGGACCTTGCGGCCGTCGACGAAAGCCCGGCCGTCGCTGGCCGGAAAATCGAGGGCCTCGATCTCGACGGTCAGGGCCGGGGCCAGAAAGCGGGCCAGCAGCCGGCGGACCTTCTCGACCGGGAAGCCGACGACGTTGTCGTAGTCGCCCTTCATCCGGGCCACGAAGGCGTCGCCGATCTCCTGCACCGCGTACGCGCCGGCCTTGTCGAGGAAGGTGCCCTGGTCGAGATAGCCCTCGATCATCTCCTCCGTGAGCTCGCGGAAGGCGACGTAGGTCAGGTCGTAGCCGGTCAGGAGCCGCCCCTCGGCCGCGGTGGCGAAAGCCAGGCCGGTGATGACCCGGTGGCGCCGGCCGGAAAGGGCCCGCAGCATGGAGCGGGCGTCGTCGCGGTCCGCCGGTTTGCCGAGGATGCGCAGGCCCAGGGCGACGACCGTGTCGGCGCCGATGACGACGGCCTCGGGGAACGCCTGCCCGGCCCGCCGGGCTTTCAGGACCGCGGCCGCGACGGCGAAACGGAGCGGGTCTTTCTCCTCGATGGCGGACTCGTCGACGTCGGTCGGGAAGACGCGGAACTCCGTCGCGACCCGGGCCATGAGCTCCCGGCGCCGCGGCGAGGCCGAGGCCAGGACGATCTCCATGCCGGCTATTGTACCCGATTCCGGCCCGGCCCGCCGGGCCCGAGGCGGGCCCCCCAGTCCGTTTCGACGGCATAATCCATGCAGCGGTCGAAGACCGCTTCGTCGAAGGCCGGGCAGACGACGCCGCGCGCCGCCAGAAGGGGAGCGGCCCGGGCGTCGTCGAACGTCCGCTCGTCCTGCATGTAGGGGCGGTAGATGTCGAGCGTGGAGTCGTACAGGGTCTCCAGGGCGTTTCGGGGCCGGCCCGCGAGCTCCTCCGGCCCGCAGGCCTCGACCCCGCCGATGCCGAAACGCCGCTCCGACCAGGCCACGAGGTCCTCGATCCGCGTCGGCCGCGGGTTGACGATGTGATAGAGGCCGCCCCCGAGACCCGCTTCGAACAGGGCCCGGAAGGCCCGCACGCAGTGATCGACCGGGACGAGGTTGAGCCCGCCCGCGGCCGCGACCGGGATGCGCAGGGGCAGGACGACCCGGCCGCCGGCCTCGACCCGGACGCCGACCTCGGCCGCCCGCCGGCCGCCCCGCTCGCGGATGTCGGCGAGATAGAGATCGCGCAGGAAGACGGCCGCCTTGACCGGGAAGTAGAGGGCGTTGAACCGCAGGGTCCGGCCGGTCCGCGAATCGCCGGTGACGATGGCGGGCCGGTAGACGTTCAGCCGCAGACCCTCCTTCCGGCAGACGTCCCGGACCAGGATCTCGCCCCGGGCCTTGGTCTCCTCGTAGACGTTGGTGAAGGGGCCCGTCTCGACCCAGTCTTCGGAACAGGTCCCGGTCCGCCGGCCGGCCGCGTAGGCGGAGCTGACGTGATGGAAGAAGGCGCAGCCGCCGCGGACGGCGTAGTCGAGGACGCGGCGGAGCCCGTCGATGTTGACCGCCTCGACCTCGGCCCGCCGGCGCTCGGCGAAGGCCGTGCTCGAGGCGCAGTGGACGATCTCGTCGAACGTCCCGGGTCCGGCCGGCCCCCGCAGGGCGGCCTCGGGCCAGCCCGGATCGAGGAGGTCGCCCTCCAGGACCCCGAGCGCGCCGGCTTCTTCGGCCCCCAGCCCGAACCAGGCGGCCAGGCGGCCGATCCGGTCGCGGGCCGGGACGCCGCGCCAGGCGCGGGCCAGGACGGTGACGCGGTAGCCGTCCCGGAGCAGGGCCACGGCGATGTGGCTGCCCAGGAAGCCTGCCCCGCCCGTGACCAGGATCCGCCCCTCCCGTCCGTCCCGCTTCCGGCGCAGGGCGGCCTCGTCGACGCGCTCGGGGCCGGGTCCGTCAGACACGGTAGAGGAAGCTTTCCTTTCTGGCGTAACCCTGGCCGAAAACGTCCTTGAGCGAGGTGAAGCCCGGGACGCGCCCGCCCAGGTCCTTCAGCCAGGCCTCGATCGTCGGCATGGCCCCGACGCACCGGGCCCGGTCGGCCTCGTCGGCGTGATCGAGATAGTAGTCGTATTCGAGGACGACCCTCTTGCCGAGGTCGAGGGGCGTCAGGAAGCCGAAGTCGTGCTCCAAGCCGTGGGCCGCCGCGATCCGGGCGAAGCCGTCGACGACCTCCCCGGCCACGTCGGTCCGGTCGCCGGGGAAATAGACCAGGAAGGCCAGCATGTGCTTGCGCCGGGACATCCGGGCGCTGATGACGCGCTGCGTGTTCAGCCAGACGATGTCGGTCATCTCCGGCCGGGCGTAGACCGTCCGGTACGCGGGCCGCAGCTCCTCCGGCACGGCGGCGGCGATCGTCTCCGTGTCCGGCTGCAGGGCGGCCTCGATCACGGGCCGGAGCTCGGGCCGGGCCAGAAGCTCGTAGGCCGGCCCCTGGCCTTCCCAGTTCCGAAGGAGGTCGAGCCAGCGCGGCTCGAGGAGCCGGGGCAGTCCCAGCATCAGGCTCCTCAACAGGGCGCCATCCAGGATCGCCGGGGTCATCTCGCGGACGGCGCGGCGGGCGAAGGGATCGGCGACGACCAGGACCGCGTGATCGAAGCCCAGGACCTCCGGGATGGCCGCTTTGAATCGGCGGGCCAGGTCCTCGTCCGGGGAGAGGAAGGAGGCGACGAAATGCGCGCCGAGCACGGCCACGGCCGAGCCGATCCGGCGCCGGCCGAGCTCGACGGCGAACCGCATGGCCGCCGGGAAGCCCTCGAAGGGCGCGATCAGGCCTTCTTCGTCGGCCGGGGCGGGATGGAGCTTGACGAAAGCCCGGGTGCAGACCCCCGGCGCGGCCGAGGGGGCCGGTTCCACGCCGAAGAAGTTGGGGGCGCCCCGGTCCTGCATCCGGAAGATGCCGCCGTCGGGACCGACGAACTCCAGGTCGACGAAGTTGTCCGCGAAGGTGCCGTAGATATTGGTCCAGGTCGAGAACGTGCCCGTGCAGATGATGTTGCCGCAGACGGTGGCCGCCGGCTCGGCGGCGTTGACCCGCAGGCCCCGCTTCAGGGCCTCCCGCTGCAGCTCGAACGAGGTCACCCCCGGCTCGACGGCCGCACACCAGTTGGGGAGATCGAGGTCGATCCGCCGCATCCGGCCCATGTCCAGCACCAGGCCGTCCGTGAAGACGAGACCGAAGACGCTGGCGCCGTTGCCCCGGACGACGTACGGCAGCCCGAGTTCGGCGGCCAGCCGGACGAGGGCCGCGACCTCGTCCCGCGATCCCGGCAGGGCCACGTAGCGGGGCGGGCGGGGTCCGGTGAAGGGGAAAGGATCGTCGGCGTAGGCCCACAGGACGGCCGCGTCGTTCGAGGCCCAGGCCGGGCCGACGACGGACCGGAGGCGGCGCAGGGTCTCGTCCTCCGGGGCCAGGACGATCTCGCCGCCGCCGCGCAGGTGGTCGGCGACGTGGTCCTTGAGGGCCCGCATGACCCCGGTCGGACGCAGGCCGGTGACGAAATGGCACTGGATGTCGCAGCGCCCGCACATCGTGCACGTCGCGGCGGCGTCGACGAGGCCCTCCGTGACCGGGATCCGGCCCTCGGCCAGGCCCCGGTAGAGGTCCATGCGGCCTTGCGGATAGTAGGTCACGAAACCCTTCTCCGGGCCGGACGGGCAGAGCCCGGTCCCCAGGTAGTCGATCTTGCACATGGCGTAATGGCGGCACCGGGCCGCCGCGGCCCGGGCTTCAGGGACGATCGGCGGCATGAGCGGCCTCCTCCGGCTTGCGTCCGGTGTAAACGGCGGCCAGACCGAGCGAGACGGGACGGACGGCCGCGTCCGTGAGCCCGGCCCGGCCGAGCCCGCCGGGAATATCGCCCGACCCGGCGAAGACCCGGATGGACTCGACGAGATAACGGAAGGGACCGTCCGTCCCGGTGATGAGCCGGGCGGCCGGGAGCAGGAAGCGGTAGGAGTAAGCGGCGTAGAGGGAGCGCTGCCAGCGCCGGCGGGGCAGGGAGAACTCCAGCCCGGCAAAGCGCCCGCCCGGCTTGAGGACGCGCCCGATCTCGCGCAGACCCCGGTCGAGATCGACCAGGTTGCGCAGACCGAAGCCGACCGTGACCGCGTCGAACGACGCTTCCGGGAACGGCAGGCTCTCGGCGTCGCCCTGGACGAACCGGACGATCTCCCCGTTCCGGGCCCGGCGGCTTTTGGCCCGCCCGGCCTCCATCATCGGCCGGCTGAAGTCGCAGACGACGGCCAGACCCGCCGGACCGAGGCGCCGGGCCGCCCGCAGGGCCAGGTCGGCCGTCCCGCCGCAGACGTCGAGGACCCGGTCGCCGGGCCGGAGCCGCAGGGCCCGGACCGTGGCCCGCTTCCACAGGAAGTGGAGGCCGAGGCTGAGCACGGCGTCGGCCCGGTCGTAGGTCGCGGCGATGGGCGTGAACTGGTCCCGGACGAGCCGCTTCTTCTCCGCGGCGTCGACCGTCCGGTAGCCGAACGGGACCTGGTCGGTGGGGGCGCTCATGTTCCGGCTGCCGCGGCTCACTATATCAAAGGCGGGCCGAAAGGGGAAACGCCCTTGCCGTCGCGGACCGATCTCGCCTAGAATGGCGGGGGAGAGAGCATGGCGCGCTACGCCGTCGGCGTCGATCTGGGCGGGACGAAGGTCGAAGCCTGCCTGGTCGACGAAGCCCGGACGGTCCTGGCCCGCAAGCGCCGTCCGTCCGAGCCCGGCCTGGGCCGTGAACGCGTGGTCGGGAACATCCTCGAGCTGGTCCGGGACACCGCCGGCGGGGCCCGCTTCGAGGCCGTCGGGATGGGCACGCCCGGCACCTACAGCGCCGCCGCCGACGTCATGTACGGCGCGCCCCACACGCCGCTCTACGAGCGGCCGGGCCTGGTCGGCCTGCTCCGGTCGCGGCTGACGGTCCCGCTGGTCGTCGAGAACGACGCCAATTGCCTGGCCCTGGCCGAGTTCTTCGCCCAGTGCCACGGCCGCTTCTCGACGGTCATGGCCGTCATCCTGGGCACGGGCATGGGCTCGGGGCTCATCCTCGGGGACCGGCTCTACCGCGGCCCGCGCGGCAACGCCGGCGAGATCGGTCACACCTCGATTGCCGTCGACGGCCGGCCGTGCGAGTGCGGGCGGCGGGGCTGCGGCGAGGCCTACCTGTCCGGGCCGAGCCTCGGCCGCCGCTACGCCGAGCTGGCCGGGGAGGCCCTGACCCCCGACCTGATCTTCGCCCGTTCCGAAGCCGGGGATGAAGCCGCGCGCCGGGTCCTCGACGAATCGGTCCGGATCATGGGCGAGCTCTTCGCCAACTGCGTCAACACCCTCGACCTGGAGGCCGTCGTCCTCGGCGGCGGCGTCTCCAACCTCCCGCTCTGGTACGAGCGCGTCCCGCCGGTCATGACCGCGGCCCTGTTCGGCACCCCGGGCCGGACGGTCCCCGTCCTGAAGGCGGTGCTGGGCGATTCGGCCGGCGTCCTCGGCGCGGCCTACCTGGCCCTGCGCCGCATGGGCCTTATGGAGTTCTAGGAGCTCCGCACCTATTGGTACTTCCCCATGATGTAGTTCTCGAGGTTCTCGATCTTGATCTTCTGGTCGGTGATGACGGCCTTGACCACGTCCCCGATGGAGATGACCCCGGCCAGCCGCCCGTCCTTGCACACGGGCAGGTGGCGGATGTGCTTGTCGGTCATCAGGGCCATGCATTCTTCGGCCGTCGTCTCGTCGTGGACCCCGTAGACTTCCTTGGTCATGATGTCGCGCACGGCCGTGTCCTGCGATTGCCGGCCCATGAGCATGATCTTCCGGGCGTAGTCGCGCTCGGACATGATGCCGGCGACTTCGCCCCGGTCGAGGACGACGAGCGCCCCGACGCCCTTCTTGGCCATGAGCTCGAGGGCCTCGAGGACTTTGGCCTCCGGCCCGATCGTCCAGGCGGTGCGGCCCTTGTGGTCGAGGATGTCCTTGACGGTGATCATAGCGGTCCCTCCTGCGGCATGGAACGATGGCCGGTTTCCCCGTCCGGCCCGCGGTTCCTATATAGCGGACCGGACGGCCGTTGTCAATCGAAGTAGCCCGTCAGGTCGTCCCGGTTGAGCCCCTGGGCCAGGGCCACCCGGGCCACGGCCCGGGCGACCGACCGATGCAGCGCCTTGTCGAGCGGATCGGGGACGATCTGGCCCGGCCGGGCGAAGGCGGCGATGGCCTCGGCCGCCGCGGTGAGCATTTCCCGGGTGATGCGCGGCACGTCGGCGTCGACCGCGCCCCGGAAGATGCCGGGGAAGCCGAGGACGTTGTTGACCGATTTCCCGTCGGCGGCGAAGGCCGCGCCCGCGGCCAGGGCCTTCTCGGGCTCGATCTCGGGATTGGGGTTGGACAGGGCCAGGATGATCTGCCCGGGCCGGACCATGGCCGGCTTGATCAACCCCGGCCGGCCGGTCGTGGCGATGACGACGTCGCAGCCGGCCATGATCCCGGCCAGGTCGGACGGGACGCCGCCGGCCGCCTTCAGGCGGCCGAGGGCCTCGGGCACGAGGTCGGCGCCCAGGACCGGGCGGCCGAAGCGGAACATCAGCATCCGGGACAGGGCCAGTCCGGCGGCGCCCAAGCCGACCACTCCGATGCAGCTGGCGGCCAGGTCGCGCCCGGTCGCTTTGGCCGCATTGAGCAGCGTGGCCGTGACCACCACGGCCGTGCCGTGCTGGTCGTCGTGCATGACCGGGATGTCGAGCCGGGCCTGGATCCGCTCCTCGATGGCGAAGCAGCGCGGGGCCGAGATGTCCTCGAGCTGGATGGCGGCGAAGGTCGGGGCCATGTGGACGACCGTCTCGACGATCTCGTCGGGGTCCTTGGTGTCGAGGAGGATGGGCATGCCGGACAGGCCGGTCAGGGTCTCGAGCAGGCTGGCCTTGCCTTCCATGACCGGCATGGCCGCCTTGGGGCCGATGTCGCCCAGGCCCAGGACGGCCGTGCCGTCGGTGACGATGGCCACCAGATGGCGGATGGAGGTGTAGCGCCGGGCCAGCGACGGGTCGTCCCGGATCTTCAGGCTGACCTCCGCCACCCCCGGCGTGTAGATCTTGCGCAGGGTGCTCAGCGAGGAGATGTCGTAGCGGCTGCGGATGGCGATCTTGCCGCCCTGGTGCAGTTCCAGGACCTCGTCGCGGACCTCGAGCAACTGGACGCCTTCGGCCGCCTCGACCACCCCGACGAGCCGCGCCAGGTGCCGGAGGTCGTCGGCGTAGATGGTGATGTCGCGGTCGACGGCCGAGCCGCCCATGCGGACGGTCCGGATCTCGCCGATGAGCCCGCCCTGGCCGCCGATGGCCGAGAGCAGCCGGCCGAGCGTCCCGGGCGTCTGCTCCAGCCGGCAGCGGAAAGTCCTCTGGATCTTGCCGTCCCACCACATGTCGCGCTCCTTTCCGCTTCCCTAGTCGACGAGCAGGAAGGCGTAGCGGTTCATCTCCCGGTCGTAGTCCGCGAGGACCTCGATGGGAAAGCCGATCCGCCGCACGGTCGTGAAAACGTCGATGGCCAGCGCGTCCGGCGACGGCCGGGCCAGCTTGGGGTCCTTGCAGGCGGTCCGGGCCCCGGAGCATTCCAGACAGAGGTTGCAGCTGTCGAAGGGCAGGAGGAAGGCCTTGACGAAGCCGGACTTGAACAGCTCCTGCTCCAGCCGGACGAGCTCCAGGTTGAGCTTGCGGCTCCAGGCGTGGCGGTCCTCGGGCTTGGCCACCGTCTTGGCGAAGTGGAAGACGGCGCAGCGCTTGTACTCGCGGAGGAAGCGCGCGCACTCCTCGACGGGAGGCGCGTTGGGCGGGCAGCAGGCGTTCCGGCCGTAATCGCCGCAGCCGTAGCGGCACTTCATGCGGACCCATTCGGCCACGACGATGTCCTTGGGGTCGATCCAGCGGACGTCCGTGAAGCCGCGGGCGGCGAAAAGCTGTTTCAGGGCGGCGGCGCCGGGGCGGAGCCGGCGCGGCGCGGCGCTCTTTGTCTTGGGCATGAGGGTCCTCCCGGCCGGCGGCGGGCCGGTCCGTGCCCGGGTTATAGCACCGACCCTCGCCGCCTGTCAACGCGCCAGGGGGCGCCGTCCGCGGGCCGGACCCCGTCCGGGGCCTAGCCGCGGCGGGCCGCCTCGGCTATAATCGGGTCCATGACCGATCCGGCCCGCCTCGCCGTCGTGCTCGTCCGGCCGGACAGCGCCGAAAACATCGGCCTGGCCGCCCGGGGCATGGCCAACACCGGCTTCGCCGACCTGCGCCTCGTCGGCCTCGAGCGTCTCGAGCCGCCGGCCTGGCGCACGGCCATCCACGCCGACGGCATCCTGGAGCGGGCCCGCTTCTACCCCTCGCTCGACGAGGCCGTGGCCGACCGGGAGATCGTCCTCGGCTCGACGGCCCGGGTCCGCCACGATTTCCCCCTGGTCCCGCTCGAGGAGGCGGCCGGCCGCGTCGCCGAATACCCGGGGACGACCCGGGTCGGGCTGGTTTTCGGCAACGAGCGGACCGGGCTGACCCAGGACGAGCTGGGCCGGGCCAATATCCGCTTCCATATCCCGCAGGCCGGCCGCCAGCCGTCCTACAACCTCGGTGTGGCCGTGACCCTGACCCTGCACGCCCTGGCCTTCCGCGGCGGCCCGCCGCCGGCCTTGCGCCGCCACCCGCCCCTCGATCACGCCGCCCAGGCCGACGCCGGCCGCCGTTTCCGCGACCTGCTCGATCATTTCGGCTTCATGCGCGACACCAACCGGGACTTCATCGCCGACAAGGTCGAGGACATCTTCTTCCGCATGACCCTGGCGGCCAAGGACCGCGACATCATCCTGGCCATGTTCCGCAAGGCCCTCGAAGGGCCGCGGGAGCCCCGGCCCCGCCGGGCCGCGCCCCGCGATCACGCCGCAAAGGAGCGCCCATGCCCCCCCAAGAGCTGAAAGTCGTCTTCGGCGACAATTACGGGATCGACGTCGATTACAAGGGTTTCACCGTCAAGACCGACCAGCCCGTCCGCGACGGCGGCGACGGCGCGGCCCCGTCGCCGTTCGACTACTTCCTGGCCTCGCTGGCCGCCTGCGCCGGCTACTATGCCCTGGCCTTCTGCAAAGAGCGCCAGATCCCGACCGAAGGGCTGGGCGTGACCATGACGACGGAGCGGGGCGAGGTGTCCAAGATGATCGACAAGATCGCCATCGCCGTCGACCTGCCGCGGGGCTTCCCCGAGAAATACCGCCTGGCCCTGACCAAGGCCGTCGACCACTGCACGGTCAAGGCCCACATCCAGCGGCCGCCGCAGTTCGAGATCGTCGTCCGGCCCTGACGGCCGGCGGGATCAGGGCGCCTGGGGCAGCCAGAGGTAGTAGAAGCCCGTCTTGAGCGATCCGGCCAGGGCCTCGAGGGCCTGCAGGTCGAAGAGCGCGTCACCCGGCCGTCCGGCGTAGATGTTCGACTTCGTCCGGGGGAAATACGTGTAGGAGACGAGCCGGGCCCGGGCCAGTCCCGCCAGCTCGCGGGCCTTGGCGAAGCCGTCCTCGAAATAGCCGACGCCGTCGATGAGACCGAGCTTCAGGGCCTGCGGGGCCGTGTAGACCCGGCCGTCGGCGATCGTCCGCAGATCGGCCGCGGCGATCTTGCCCTTGCGGCCCCGGGCCACGACGGCCAGGAAGCCCTCGTAGTACTCGTCGATGATGCCCTGGTAGAGCGCCTTCTCGGCCTCGGTCATGGCCCGGAACGGGGAGCCGGCGTCCTTGGCCGGTCCGGACTTGACGATCTCGACCTTGACCCCGACCTTGGACATCAGGCCCTCGACGCTGGGGAAGACGGAGATGACGCCGATCGAGCCGGTCAGCGTGGACGGGTGGGCGATGAGGGCGTCGCAGGCCGAAGCGATGTAATAGCCCCCCGACGCGGCCACGCTCATCATCAGCCCGACGACGGGCTTGCCGGTCCGCTCCTTGAAGCGCCGGACCTCGTGATAGATCATGTCGCTGGCCGTCACCTCGCCGCCCGGCGTGTCCAGCCGCAGGAGGACTGCCTTGATCCCCGGGTCGGCGGCGGCCCGCTCGAGGCGCTCGTAGACCCGGGCCACGACGCTCTTCTCCCGCGACAGGAAACCGGTCTCGAGCGCGGCGGAGATGGTGCCGTCGACGTCGATCATCAGGACCTTGGCCCGGGCCGGGCCGGACGAGAGCGTCACCTCCTGGAGCTTGTCCTCGCCCAGCAGGTCGATGCGGATCCGGGGGGCGCAGGCGGCCAGGACGAACGCGCCCAGGACCGCGCCCAGCACGGCTTTCTTCATGGGGACCTCCTCAATCCGGGGGGGCCTGGAAGTGCTTGCCGCCCCGCCGGGTGGCCGGGGTGATCATGCGGATGGCCCGCGGCAGGACGCGGTACTCGACGCGGTCCCGGTCGCCCAGGAACTCGCCGTTGAACTGGACCGGCAGGGCCCGGCCGCTGATGACGACGCGGCGGGCCTTGAAGCGGCGCATCCGCCGCTGGTAGAGGCCGAAGTAGATGAGGGGGAAGAGGAAGGAATACTTGACCGGGCCCATCTCGAACAGCGAGACGTCGAGATAGCCGTCGTCGACCACCGCCGCGGGCGCGATGTGCCAGCTGTAACCGAAATAGTTGGTCTTCATGACCAGGCAGTCGAAGAAATTCGAGCGGACCGTCTTGGCGGCGAAGGGGCCGTCGTCGTCCACCCCGTCGAAGAGCTCCAGGACCTTCTCGTCGCGAGGGCAGTCGAACAGGCGCCGGCCGGCCAGGACGTGCCCCCAGAGGCCCTGGACCCGGCCGCGGAGCTTCTCGCCGGTGACCAGGGCCGTGGCCCCGAGGCTGGAGAACGCGGCCACGCGGCCCTCGAGCTCCATGAGGTCGATCGGCCGGGCCACGCCTTCGGCCAGCCGGTCGATGGCCCGCAGGGGGTTCTTGGGGATGTCGAAGGTCTTGCGGAAGGCGTTGCCGCTGCCGAAGGGGATGACGCCGAACGCCACCCGGTCCTGGGCCCCGGCCTCGAAGATCCCCTGGAGCGTATCGGCGACCGTGCCGTCCCCGCCCATGGCCACGATGACATCCGAGTTCCGGACCGCCGCGGCCGCTTTTTCGACCGTGGTCCGCATGTCGCCGAGGTCGTCGTAGACGTCGCCCGGCAGCCTCTTCTGGAGATAGAGGCGGAGCAGCTTGCGCCGTCTCCACCGGGAATTGGCGGCCCGGGGGTTGACGATGCAGGCGGTCCTGCGGCTTGGCGTCGGTTCGGTCATGGTTTCGGGGCTCCCTGGTCTCTCGAGGGCCCCTATTATTTTAGCCGATGTCCCCCGGCGCGTCAAAGTCCGGGATTGAAGGTCCCGGGCCGTTCGGTTAGAATGTCGCGGAACGGCCATGATATCCCTCGACCAGGTCCTGACGGTCCGCGACCGGCGCTTCCTCCTCCGGGTCGAGAGCTCCGCCGGCTGCGCCGACTACCAGAAGTACGAGGACCTCCGCGAGGACGTCTGGGGTTTCCCCGAGGACCACCTGTCGAGCACGCGCAACATGATGTGCGAGAACTACTTCTACGAGGGCGGGAGCCTGTTCATCGGGGCCTTCGCCGAGGCGGACGGCGGCGGCTTCGTCGCCGACGGGGCCCACCTCGTCGGCTTCTGTTACGGCTTCGTCGGCGTCCGCGACAAGGACGCCGGCTACCGCGATCCCGGGAACCTGCGCTTTTACGCCCAGTTCGCCGGCGTCCGCAAGGCCTTCCAGAGCTATGGCCTGGGCCTGCGGCTCAAGGAGTACCAGCGCGAGGTCGTGCGGGGCCGGCTCGGCGTATCGACCATCATCTGCACCTACGACCCGCTCACCGGGGTCAACGCCAACCGCAACATCCATCACTTCGGCATGGACATCCTCGAGTACCAGGTGGCCACGTACGGCGCCTACGGCGGGCTCCTGAACCGGATCGACGTGCCGACCGACCGTTTCCTCATGTCCTGGGACCTGGAGCGGACGAACGGGCGCCCGGGGCTCGATCCGGGGGCGGTCCAAGCCGCGCCCTCGGTCATCCGGGCCGGGCGAAAACGGGTGGCCGGCCGGACGGGGGAGATCGAGCTCGAGATCGTCGAAGGCGAGGACCCCGAGGCCGCGGGCGAGGTCCTGCTCGTGCGCATCCCCCTCGATTTCTATCGCCTGCTCCAGGAGACGGACGTCGACGATCCCGAAGTCAGGCGCATCCCCGTCGATTGGCGGCTGGCCACCCGGCGGGCGTTCCAGTCCCTCCTGGCCCGGGGCTATAGGGCCGTCGATTTCCTCAAGGCCGGGCCGGGGACCCCCGCCAACCACTACGTCCTGGCGCGCGGCCGGACGCCGGGCCGATGAGCCCCGCGGCCGCGCCGATCGTCGTCCGGACCCGGGACCTGTCCCGGTCCTACGTCGTCGGCGGCGCCCCCGTCGCGGCCCTCGACGGCGTCAACCTGGAGTTCGCCGAGGGGGCCTTCGCCGCCGTCACCGGGGCCTCGGGCTCGGGCAAATCGACGCTCCTCAACCTGCTCGGCGGGCTGGACACGCCGAGCGCCGGGACGATCGAGGTCGACGGGGCCGTCATCTCGGCCATGGACCGGGAGGCCCTGGCCCGCTATCGCCGCTTCGGGGCGGGCATGATCTTCCAGTCCTTCAACCTCGTGGCCTCGAGGACCGCGCTGGAGAACGTCGAGCTGCCCCTCGTCTTCGCCGGCGTCGAGAAACGGGAGCGGCGCCGCCGGGCGGCCGGTCTCCTCGACCGGGTCGGATTGGCGGCCCGGTCCGGCCACCGGCCGACGGAACTTTCGGGCGGCGAGCAGCAGCGCGTGGCCGTGGCCCGGGCCCTGGCCAACGGGCCGCGGCTCCTGCTGGCCGACGAACCGACGGGCAACCTCGACAGCCGGACGGCCCGGGAGATCGTCGGCCTGTTGGCCGAACTCAACCGGGAGAGGGGACTGACGGTGATCATGGTCTCCCACGAAGAGGCCCTGGTCCGCGAGTTCGCCGGGACGGTCGTCCGCCTGAAGGACGGGCGCGTCGTCGCCGCGGAGGGAGCGGCATGAGGTTCGCCGACGGCGTCGGGTTCGCCTGGGACAGCCTGCGCAAGCGCCGCCTGCGGAGCTTCCTGACCTCCGCCGGGGTCATGATCGGCATCGGGGCCCTGGTCTCGATGATCTCCTTCGGCAAGGGCATGCAGAGGAACGTCACCCGGGCCTTCCGGGCCTCCGACCTGTTCACGACCCTGATGGTCATGCCCGGCGGCGCGCCGGAGCCGGGGCAGGACCCCGACCGTCCGGCGGCCCGGCGCCCCGCGGCGAAGGAGCGGGCCGCCCGGCCGGAGGCCGTCCTGGACGATGCCGCGGTGGCCGAGATCGCCGGCATCCCGGGCGTCCAGATGGCCTATCCCGACGTCGGCTTCCCAGCCATGGTCGAATTCGGGGGCCAGTCGGAGTTCCGGCTCGTCCAGATCGTCCCGGCCGCCGCGGTCGCGGCCCAGGCCCCGAAGGTCAAGTGGGGGCGGGCCTACGCCGACGACGGGGAAAACGGGATCGTGGTCAGCCAGGGCTTCCTGCGGCGGCTGGGGACGAACGATCCCGCCGCCGCCGTGGGGCGGACGGTCCGCATCACCTCGGTCTCGCTCGATCTGGGGCGGCTGGCGACGCTCGATCTGGGCGCGCTCCTCTCCGGCCAGGCCTCGCCCGTGGCCCAGGAGACTTACGCGTTCCCGGTCCTCGGGGTCATGGAAGCCGAGGCCTTCGGGGAAGAAGGCCGCCTCGCGCCGAGCGGCCTGATGATCCCGCCCGGCCCCGCCGAACGCATCAAGCGGCTGCCGTTCTCGAGCGTCTGGGACCTGTTCCGCATGAGGGGCGGCCGGGCCGGCTACTCGGCCGTGACCGTGAAGATCGGCTCGCTCGGCGACCTCGACCGGGTCCGGACCCGGATCCACGACCGGGGTTGGGCCACCTTCGCCCTGGCCGACCAGTTCGACGAGATCACGCGGGCCTTCTATTTCATGGACATGATCCTGGCCGCCGTGGGCATGATCGCCATCGTCGTCGCCGCCCTCGGCATCCTCAATACCATGGTCATGTCCATCCTCGAGCGGACCCGCGAGATCGGGGTCATGAAGGCCGTCGGCGCTTCGGACCGGGACATCCGCCGCATCTTCTTCTTCGAATCCGGGGCCATCGGCCTGGCCGGCGGCGCGGCCGGCTGCCTGCTCGGGTGGGCGACCAGCCTGCTCATCGACCGGATCGTCAATATCTACCTGGCCCGCCAGGGCGTGCCGGCCATCGAATATTTCGCCTTCCCGGCCTGGCTCTTCATCGGCGCGGTCGGGTTCGCCATCCTGATCAGCCTGGCTTCGGGCATCTATCCGGCCCGCCGCGCCGCCCGGGTCGACCCCGTCGTCGCCCTGCGCCACGATTGAAAGAGAAGGTCAAGAAGTACCCCGAGCGGAAGAGCGCCCCGTTTTCTGCTATAATCCCCGGCTGATGCGCGTCCGGTCCGTTCCGACCGCCGCGGGTGGGGAGATCGTCTCCGGGGGAAGGAAGGAGAGGCCATGAAGATCCCGCTTCGCGCCGTCCTCGGCGCCATTCTCGCCGTCGTCCTCGCCCTGGCCGCCTGCCGGGCCGTCCAGACCCCGCCGGACATCGCCGCGGAGGCGCGGCGGCTGCACCGCGAGATCCTGAGCGTCGACACCCACTGCGATACCGCGTTCAGCCTGCTGCGGAAAGACTGGAAGATCGGCGAGCGTCATGACCCCGCGCTGCGGGCCAGCGGCAAGATCGACCTGCCGCGCATGAGGGAAGGCGGCCTGGACGCCGAGTTTTTCGCCGCCTTCGTCGGCCAGGGCCCGCTCACCCCGGAGGCCTACGCCAAGGCCAAGGACAGCGCCCTGAAGGCCGTCCAGGCCGTCCACGCGATGACCGAGACCTATGCTTCGACGATCGGCCTGGCCGTCGACCCGGCCGGCGCCCGCCGCCTGAAGAAGGCCGGCCGGCTGACGGCCTTCATCGGCATGGAGAACGGCTATCCCATCGGCCGGGACCTGTCCCTGATCAAGTTCTTCTACGACCAGGGCATCCGCTATATCACCCTCTGCCACTCCTCCGACAACGACATCTGCGACTCCTCGACCGACCGCCGCAACCCCGAGGACCGCGGCCTGAGCGATTTCGGCCGCCAGGTCGTGGCCGAGTGCAACCGGCTGGGCATGATCGTCGACATCTCGCACGCCTCCGACAAGTCCTTCGCCGACGTCCTGGCCGCCTCCAAGGCGCCGATCATCGCCTCGCATTCGAGCTGCCGGGCGGTCTGCGACAATCCCCGCAACCTGACGGACGACCAGATCCGGGCCTTGGCCCGCCGCGGCGGCGTCATCCAGATCTGCTTCCTCGGCGCCTACGTCAAGACCCCGCCCGTCATCCCCGAGCGCGAACAGGCCGTCAAGGAGATGGAGGCCAAGTACGGCCCGCTGCGGGACCTCAAGGACGAGTCCCTGCGCCAAAAGGCCATGGCCGAGCGCGAGGCCATCAACCAGAAGTACCCCCAGGCCCAGCCGACCGTCGCCGACCTGGTCGATCACATCGACCACGTCAAGAAGCTCGTCGGCGTCGATTTCGTCGGCATCGGCACGGACTTCGACGGCGGCGGCGGCGTTCTGGGCTGCAACGACGTCAGCGGCATGATCCACGTGACCGAGGAGCTCCTCCGCCGCGGCTATTCCGAACGGGAGATCGAGAAGATCTGGAGCGGCAATTTCTTCCGGGTCTTCGAGAAGGTCATCGCCGCCGCCGGGAATTAGCCCGTCCCGGGACGGACCGGGCCCCGGCGTAAAGGAGCTTTACGGGCGGGGCCGGCCGGACTCCATTATTCGTTCGTTATTAGCACGATACCGGCCGTCCGCCATGGCATGAACCTTGCTCCGACGAAGGGCAGGAGCCGGGTGTGCAATTTCGGGCCGTTTTGGATATGATGAGGGCGCTCCCATGACCATGTCCGTCCGGCCGCGCCTCTCGTCCTCCCCGCTGCCCGTTCTCCTGGCCGCCGCTCTGCTCTCCGCCGCCGCGGTCCAGTCCCCGCCGCGGCCCTCCCGGCAGGCGCCGCGGGAGGGCGGGACCTTCCGGGTCAAGGGCCACTACCTGCCCTTCATCCAGGATCTCGATCCCGCCGGACCGGCCCATTACTTCCTTACCGAACAGATCTTCGACGGCCTGGTCAAGTTCGACGCCGGTCTCAATCCGACGCCGGCCCTGGCCGAGACCTGGGCCATTTCCGACGGCGGCACGCGCGTCACTTTCCGTCTCCGGCGCGGCGTCCGTTTCCACAACGGCCGGCCGCTCGCGGCCGACGACGTCAAGTTCTCGCTCGAACGGCTGGTCCGGGACCGGCCCGGCGGCGCCGTGGGCCGCCTGTTCACCGGCAAGGTCGTCGGGGCCGAGGAGTACCGGACCGGCCGGGCGGCCGAGGTCTCGGGATTCCGGGCGGTCGATCCGCAGACCTTCGAGATCCGCTGGCTGCGGCCGTATGTCGCCGGCCTCTATCTCCTGGGCATGTACGCCTGCAAGATCCTGCCGCGCGACCTCGTCGAGGGTCAGGGCCGCGGCTTCTTCTACCGGCCCGTCGGCACCGGGCCGTTCAAGTTCGGCGAATGGATCCGCGGCCCCCAGCTGGATATCCTCGGCATCCGGCTGGAGCGGAACCCCGACTACTTCGAGCCCCCCCCCCACGTCGCGGCGCTCGAATACAGCCCCCATTTCACCGAGGAACAGTTCGAGAACGGCGACGTCCATCTCGTCTCGGTCGAGTCCGGGCGGACGCTCGACCGGGGCCACCGCATCCTCGAGAACAGCACGCTGAAGACCTATTACCTGGCCTTCAGTTGCGACCTCCCCCCGCTCGACAGGCCGGACGTCCGCCGGGCCCTGGCCCTGGGCCTGGATAAAGCCCGCCTGGCCCGGGCCTGCGATCTGCCCGGAACGCTCCATCAGGTCATGGACACCTATATCCCGCCGTTCCTGCCGGGCTACTTCCCCAAGGCGTCCGGGCCCTTCACCGACACCGACGCGTCCAAGCTCCTTCTCGACCGGCTCCTGACCCCGGGCGGGCGCAAGGCGCTGACCCTGACCCTGCTCTGCGACGGGCCGCGGACCGACGAAACGGCCGGCTTCGCCCGCGAGCTGGGGCGGCAGCTGGCCGCCCTGGAGATCGGGCTCGACGTGAGGTACCTGCGACGCCCCGAGGACGCCCGGGCCGTCCGCGCGCCCTACGCGCGCTTCCTGACACACAGGCTGGACTTCCCCGACCCCGAGAACGTCGTCGTCCCGCTCTTCTACTCCGGCTCGCCGACCAACGCCTTGAGCTCGCGGTACGACAACCCCCGCCTGGACGCCCTGCTCGAACGCTCCGCCTCCGAGCCGGGCTGGGAAAAGCGGACCGCCCTGTTCCGGGAGATGGAGAAGACCCTGGCCGAGGACGTCCCGGCGGTGCCCCTGTTCATGGAGCGCATCCGCATCGCCATCCAGTCCCGCGTCCGGGGGCTCGAAATGCCGTCCACCGGCTTCATCTTCCTCGACACCAAGGATATCTGGCTGGCCGGGCGGGAGGCGGAACGGTGAAGATGAAGATCTCGATCCACGCCCGGCTGCTCTTCTGGATCACCCTGCTCGTCCTGCTGCTGTTCGGGGCCGTCCTGTTCGTCATCCAGATCCGCGAGGCCAAGATCCTCCAGGACGAGACCGAGGCCCGGGCCGTGCTCCAGGCCCGCTACATCGCCGACGCCAACCTGCGCTCGCTGACCCTGCAGGACTGGCAGGCGGTGCGGGAGTACGTCGAAGCGCACAGCGCGGGCGACATCGCCTACATCGTCGTCTACGACCAGGACGGGCAGCCGGCCGCCTGGAACGACCTCGTCCGCGACCAGGGCGAGATCGTCTCGACCAGCCTGCTCCAGGACGTCCTGACGGCGGAGGAGAGCGCCTCGCGGACCCGGCGGCTGACGCTCCGCGGCTCGCCGGTCCGGGTCCGGGAGGTCGAGGTGCCCGCCTCGTCGTCGGCCGCGGGACGCTGGGGCTCGGTCAAGCTCGGCCTGTCGCTCGAGCCCATGTACGCCCGGCTGCGGGACATCCAGAAGGTCCTCCTGCTCATCGGCCTGGCCGGCGTCCTGCTCGGCGTCGCCGGGGCGGCCTTCCTGGCCCGGCGCATCACCCGCCCCCTCCACCGCTTGGCCGAAGGCACGGTCCGCGTCGCCCGCGGCGACTTCTCCCAGGCCATCGTCGACACGTCCCGCGACGAGGTCGGCGACCTGGCCCGGAGCTTCAACGAGATGACCGGCCAGCTCGTCCGGGCCCGGGAGCGCATGGCCGACGCCAATCGCCGGCTCGTCCAGCACGAGAAGCTGGCCTCGATCGGGCGCATGGCCGCCACCATCGCCCACGAGATCCGCAATCCCCTGACCTCGGTCAAGCTGAACATCCAGAAGGTGGCCGAGGAGGAGGGCTTCGCCGAGACCGTCCGGGCCCATCTCGGCCTGTCGCTCGAGGGCATCGACCAGATCGAGCGGTTCATCAAGGAGCTGCTGAACTTCACCCGGGTCCAGGAGCTCAGCCTGGAGCGCTGGCCGGTCGACCTGATCGTCGACGAATCCCTCAAGGTCGTCCGGGAGACCCTGGCCCAGAAGGGGATCGCCGTCGAACGGTCCTGCGCCCCCGGCCTGCCGCCCGTCCTGGCCGACGCGGACAAGCTGCGCCAGGTCGTCCTCAACATCCTGCGCAACGCCCACGAGGCCCTGGAGCCGGGCGGGATCATCCGCATCGCCTGCGACACGGTCGTCGAAGGCGGCCGGACCCTGGTCCGGGTGCGGATCGCCGACAACGGCCCCGGCCTCGCGGAGAAGGACCGGCCGAACATCTTCGAGCCCTTCTACACGACCAAGCCGTCGGGCTTCGGGCTGGGCCTGGCCAACGCCCGCAAGATCGTCGAGCAGCACCAGGGCACCATCGCCGTCGCCGAGACGGGCGACCCGGGGTGCGAGTTCGTCATCCTCATCCCCGCCGCGGAGGAGGCCGCATGAGTTCCATCCTGATCGTCGAGGACGACCCGCTCGTCCGCAAGACGCTGGCCTCCCAGCTGGCCAAGAAGGGCTTCGACGTCGTTGCCGCCGAGACGGGGGAGGCGGGGGTCAAGGCCTTCGCCGAGTCGGCGCCCGACCTGGTGCTCCTCGACGTCCGCCTGCCCGACATCGACGGGCTGGAGGTCCTGCGCCGCATCCGGGAGCGCCACCGCCGGGCCGTCATCCTGGTCATGACCGCCTTCGACGACATGAAGACGACCGTCGAGG
>CAZNPB010000037.1:0-29263 GCA_964574895.1 uncultured Eubacteriales bacterium | reverse complement strand
GAGTTTACGATGGCCTACCTCCTATGCCAAATTGCGAACATCACCATACATCAGCGTCGATAAACTCTAGGCTCACCAAGAAGGAACGAATAAGCTAGGAGTGTCCTGTTAGTTGGAAGTAGGCGGGTATGGTCAATGTATGTGCAGCGATTGGGATTGCCTGCCTGGATCGCAAGGGTGGCAAAGCTAACTTAATGCAAGAGTGTGCATAATCTCCGCACACCTTTTTGCAGGCGGGGATAAGGCAGTCATCAGATAGTGGCCAATAACGCCAAGCGTAGTTAGAAAAAAATGCCTTTGTATTGAAATCGAGCTACTTTCGTCTATCGGCTATCTTGCGCAGATACCGTTGGCGTCTCCGGCCAAACTGGTCAATCTGCTTTTTTAGTTCATCGAATTTCTCGCTCAACTCAACCAGTTCGGCCTTGGTGGCATCCAGCTCCTTATCCTTCTCCCCGATTGCCTTTTGCACAACATCAAAAGCAGGATTTAGGCTATATCCAAGCCCCACAGCTTTGAGCAAGAGATCAGCCCCCTCTTCATCCAAGAGCCCACTCTTTTCTTCAGTGTCTGGAGCGCGCCCCATAGTTTCGATCGTCGTAATTTCCTTATGCAATTTCTTTGAGAAGTCCCAACGCAACCTCGGCAGGGTTTTTCCAATTAAGCTCAGCCCGTCGCTTAACAAGACTTGCGCACTATCCCAGACCTGATCGACTGCTGCGACTAGGAACGGGTTCTCGAAAAGCCGCACAAAATTCAGGTCATCCAAAGCATTCCCCGATATTAACTCGATAATAGATATCAAATGCTGGGGTCGAACGCTGATTGCCTCCTCAATCTTCAGCTCTTCGCAAGCTCGCAGGTAGCGAGCGGAGTTTGTTAGTATGTAGCAGCGGCCAGCAAGAGGACTTCTATCTTCGGGCTTTGTGCCTGAAGAGCAATGCTGGAGAACACTTGCCGCCAGCGTTGAATCGGCGAGCGCGAGCATTTCCGTTTCTTCGGGAGAACGGTATTGGGCTTTTCTGCTATGACTGGCGAATCTTAACATTACCGGGTAGAACCTATCACGTAAAGCAGTGTCGATTTCCACCCCCAGCGCATCCTCAGTAGGCAGAATCTCAACCCCGTCAGGCAAGGCCATTTTTGCTACTTGCGCCATATAAGCCAACGGATCTGATTTCTCATAATAGTTATCAAGATACGTGCGAAAATCTGTGCCACGGCCGATCCTGCCGTATAGCCGGGCAAATGCATACCCCGCTACGAATGCGTTATATACCTTGCTCTCTATCATAATTGAGTCCATACCCAGGAGACCTGCCCCAAAATAAGCATAAGTATGGACTGAACGCCCCGCGTGGTCTGCGCATTCTGCAAGGACAGCAGTCGGCACAATAACCCGGGCTCCAAGGCCCAAGATTGACCCGATGGACTTTTTAAGAGATTCGTTTCGAGGGCTATCAGTCACGATAATATCAAGAACGACATCTGTATCAAGCACGAAAACCCTTTTAGAAAGCTCTATCTTGTGCAACTGGCGCAACAGGGGGTCGACATTGAGCAGGGCAGACCCCACGAAAGCACGAGCCCAATCAGCCAAGGCCCGCGCCTGTTCCTCGGTCGGGTTCTGGATGATCTCGGCGGTAGCAGCAATAAGAAGCTCTCCGAGGGGGGATGCTACCTGCCGCCCAGCGACCTTTATCAACTCAGGTATCTTCCTGAGAAATAGGGGGCCTTTAGGCCCTCCCTCCAATACCCGGGCGGTAATTTCTACTCCGAAAATCCGAAAATATTGAACCAAGAGGGAGCGCGCATTCTTTCTCAGCCTTTGTTCTTCCTCTTCAGACAAAGTGCTTTCGGTGGCGGCAATGGCTTTGCCGACGATATCTCCTACTAGAATTCCCACTGTATCCTCTGCGCGGGAAATCGCAGCCACAACCGTCATCCTTCCATCTAGGGTGAGGGTTACTTTCCCCGCAGCGGAGAGCTTTACTTTGCCAAAGCGGGCTAGCCTTTCAATCGCCGCTCTTGTTTGGTCAGCCGTCACTATGACCATGGGAAATTGCTTGGCTAGGACGGCTAACACTTCCTCAATTGAGAATCCCTTGGATTCCTCCTCCGCAAGCGCAACCATTACAAGCTCATCAAAGAGTGCCTTCCTAGTAGCTGACATCTTGGCGCCAAATACTAATGCAATTGAAGCTCGGAGCAATCCTTCTTCGAGCGCGTTATCAAGAGCGGTCTCCCTCGCAGACGATGCTTGGATAATGCCGAGTTGCGGGCCAATATCGGGGAAGTGTCGACTAAACAGACCATTAGTCAAGTCCGAAAGCCGATTTACGAGGGTCTTTCGGTCATAAAGGACGAGGGTAACGTCAAATTCCTTGCGGGCCATTTCAGTTAATGCGCGCTGTCCTTCGGCGCTAATATTACGAGACGTCACAATCACCAATTGGGAATAGGGACCGGCGACCGCCTCAAGCCTCCTTATTGTAGAGCGCAATTTGGTAGTGAGCTTTTCCTGTATAGTAAACTGGAAAATCGTCCTTATCTTGCCCTCCCGGACAGAGAATCGATCCTGGACGGCATCCTGGCCAAGATCAAATTTCCCTCCAAGGGGGTGTATGTCGAAGAACCCCTCTAAGTACATAACTTCGGCTGCGAGCTTTTCGAACTCAGTAGCGTCGGTCAACCTATCCAGTCCGATTTCAATGATATCTATACTCATTTGGCTGCTCCCCGTATGTCTCCCCGTGGGATCATTATCAGTTCTCAAATTGTTCAAAGTCAAGAGAGGGGGTTGCGTTTTCCTTCTATGCTGAGGACACGCGTGTTGGCCCACTGATAAAGACGAATGAAAATATCGACTTATGTTTCGGCGAACGGAACGATGTTGACCTTGAACAAGGCTATATCGCTGTCAGGCAGACGAAGAGCGGCAAGGACAGGCTCATCCCTATCAACTCCCGGGTGCGCGAGGTTCTTTCGTTCCTAAGCCCTCCCAGGGCTAAATCCGGCCTCACCTTCCCCAATCCTGCAGCTGGCAAGCCCTATACGGAGGTCAAGAGGAGCTTCAAACTGGCGTGCGAACGAGCTTGCATTAGCGACCTGAGGTGTCACGACCTGAGACATACGTACTCCTCCCGGCTCGTTGAGGCAGGTGTCGATATCGTTACTGTGCGTGGCCTGTTCGGGCATTTCAGCGTCACCGTGACCCTGCGATACACCCATCCAGCGCGAAGCCAGAAGGACGCCGCCGTCGAGTTACTGGCCCAGAAGACATCCCAAAACCGAAGAAATCTGTTACACCCGCCTTAAAGCCGTTTTGACGATGCTGCTTATGTTGGTAACCGTCTCGGCCGCCTCCGGGGACCAGACCTCGGTCCCGGCCCATGAACGCTCCGGCGTCGTGCGCGTTCCCGAAGGCAACGGCCGGCCCATCCTGATCGACGGTATCTTCACCCCGGGAGAATGGGATGACGCCTTGGTCGTCCCGATCCGCCCGGACCTTCAATTGCTTCTCAAGAAGGGCTCCGGCTTCGTCTTTCTCGGACTGAAATATGCCCCGTCCTGCCGCTCCATCGTCGATCTCTTGATCTCCCCCGACGGAAAGGCCGTCACTCACCTCCATGTCTCGGCCCAGCTTGGCGAGCGTCCGCTGCCCGGCCCCGGCTCCGCGGATGGTGCGCCCCGGTTCGTTTGGGGAACGACGTCGGATTGGTACGCCAACGAGGTCCGCTGGGACGCGGGGAAGGTCGTGGCGCTGATGAAGGAGGGAAGAGACCGTTACGAAGCCCAGGAGGCCGCCACCTATCGTTACGACGGCTTCGAGTTCCAGATCAGGCAGTCGAAGTTCGGCTCGGACGCGTGGCTCATCCATATCGAGACGCCCATGCCGTCCGACAGGTCCCAGTTTGTCTATCCCCCGGACACTAACCCGGCTTCAACCGCAGGCTGGCTCGTCCTGAAATTCTGAGCCCGGCTACTTCCTGGCCTTCCCCTCGGCGATGACGTCGGCGATGGCTTTGATGACGAGGTCGGGCTGGCGCTCGGGGATCATGTGGTCGCTTTCGGCGGCGACGATGAGCTTCGCCCCGGCGATCGAGGCCGCGAAGCGTTCGTGGGCCTGTCGCCAAGCGGTCATTTCGTCCTCGCGCATCCAGGTCCGGCCCGAGGTGATGACGCGCGTCGGGATGCCTTTGGGAATGGCCAGCGGCCGCAGAAGGTCGCATTTCGCGGCCAGGTTCCCGTTCGGATAGCCGCCCATGCGCAGGTCGGCCTTTTCCTGCTTGCCCAGCTTCGCGTACTCCTCCGCGGTCAGCTTGGGGAGCTTCCCCAGGCCGTCGCGTTGATTGCAGTAATCCAGGCCGAGCGCGTCGACGAATTCCACCGTGAAGGGATCGATGAACACCAGGCCGCGCACCGCGCCCGGATGCGTCGCCGCCTCGTGCCGGAGCAGCAACCCGCCATAGGAATGGCCGGCCAGGACGAGGTCCTTGCCGAGCCCGAGCTTTTCGATCGCCATCCAGAGCCAGTCCGTTTCCTGGGCCAGGTCGTACGGCGTGTCCGGGAGACCGCTCCGTCCGAAGCCGGCCCGGTCGTAACTAACGACCCTGGACCCCGTGGCCAGGGCCAGACGCGGGCCGAACGACGTCCATTCTCCGGAATCCATCCCCCCGCCGGACTCGAGGATGATGGTCGGCTCGCCGCCCTCGTAGATCCGGAAGAAGAGATCGACGGGCCCGACGTTGACCATCTTCTCGACGACCGCGGGGGCGTCGACGGACGACGCGGGCCCTGGCGACGGCGAAAGGCGGACGGCGCTCGCTTTGGCCGACCTGGCGCCGCCGGCGAGAGCCGGGCCGGGCCCGATGCCGGCCGCCAATAACAATATCCCTAACCCTCTGATGAGAAGTCCCGGTTCCATCGTCTCTTCCTCCAGCGGATCCCGTGCGGCAAGCCGTTCGGGCTGTCCTATCTAGGAATACGCCCGGCCCCGACGGAATGTTCCTGGCCGCCGGACCAGGGACAGGTCTTCATTGACACGCGGCCGCCGGGCGGCATAGCATCCTCGGGGAGGAACAGGCATGATCAACCACGTTCGCGGATACGGCAAGAAGCCCAACGCGGGAAGGCCCGATTCCCTTCGCCGGGCGTTCGTCCCGCCCCTGCTCGGACTGGCCCTCATGGCCCTGCTGGCGCCCGGATCGTCCACCGGACAGAGCCGGCCGCCGAAGGTCCAATACCCCGGTTTGCCGTCCGAAACGCCGGCCCAATTCCAGCCGGCGACGGCCGGCTTCGATTACGCCAGGCGCGAGGTCATGGTCCCGATGCGCGACGGCGTCGGGCTCTATACCGTCATCCTCGTTCCCAAGGGCGCCCAGGGCGCGCCCATCCTCCTGACGCGCACGCCGTACAATGCCGCCAAACTGGCCGCCAACGCCGCCAGCGCCCACCTCGGCCGCGCCCTCCAGGGCTACGACAATCCCACCGACCTCATCGTCGACGGCGGCTACATCCGGGTCGTTCAGGACGTCCGGGGCAAGTACGGTTCGGAAGGGGACTACGTCATGAACCGGCCCGTCCGCGGCCCCCAGAACCCGACGCCGGTCGACCACGCGACAGACACTTACGACACGATCGAGTGGCTCGTCCACAACATCCCCGAGACCAACGGCAAGGTCGGCATCCTGGGCATCTCCTACGACGGCTTCCTGGCCCTGATGGCGCTCGTCGACCCGCACCCGGCGCTGAAGGCGGCCGTGCCGATGAACCCGATGGTCGACGGCTGGCGCGGCGACGACTGGTTCCACAACGGCGCCTTCCGCCAGCAGAACATGGCCTACATCTACCTGCAGAACGGCACCCGGGCGTCGGACAAGCCGTGGTGGTCCAGCCACTTCGACGACTACGACATGTTCATGCAGGCGGGGTCCGCCGGCGAGCTGGGGAGACTGCGGGGCATGGAGCAGCTCGGGTTCTGGCGCAAGCTCCTCGAGCACCCGGCCTACGACGCGTTCTGGCGCGACCAGGCCGTCGACCGGATCCTGGCCGCCCGCCCGCTCACGGTCCCGACGATGCTCGTCCACAGCCTGTGGGACCAGGAGGACATCTACGGCGCCCCGGCCGTCTACAAGGCGCTCGAGCCCAAGGACACGGCCAACGACATGGTCTTCCTGGTGATGGGGCCGTGGTACCACATGCAGGAGATCCTCGAGGGCAGCCGCCTGGGCGCCCTGACCTTCGGCGCCGACACCGCCCTGGCGTTCCGCCGGGACATCCTGGGGCCGTTCCTGGCCCGCCACCTCAAGGACGGCCCGGCCCCCGCCGCCGAGGTCGCTCCCGTGAACGCCTTCGAAACGGGGACGAACGTTTGGCGGCGCCTCCGGTCCTGGCCGGCCGCGTCGGAGGCCGGGTCAGGTATTACGGCGGCCCCGCTCTACCTCCGGGCCGGAAGCCGAACGGCCTTCGACAAGCCCCTCGCCGGCGAGCCGGACTTCAGCGAGTACGTCTCCGATCCGGCCAAGCCGGTGCCCTACCGGCAGCGGCCGATCCAGCCCATCGGTTCCGCCAGCGGCCTGACCTGGTCGCAGTGGCTCGTGGACGACCAGCGCGAGGCCTCCGGCCGCACCGACGTCCTGGTCTTCGTCTCGGACGTTTTGACGGAGCCGGTCAAGATCGCCGGCGAGCCGGTGGCCAACCTGGTCGCTTCGAGCAGCGGCACGGACTCCGACTGGGTGGTCAAGCTCATCGACGTCTATCCCGACGAGGTCGCCGCCGAGCCGGCCACGGGCGGGTATCAGCTGATGGTCTCGGCCGACATCTTCCGCGGCCGGTACCGCGAGAGCCTGGAAACGCCGAAGCCGGTCGCGGCCGGCCAGCCGCTGCTCTACCGCTTCTCCCTGCCGACGGCCCATCACGTCTTCCGGCCCGGGCACCGGATCATGGTCCAGGTGCAATCGAGCTGGTTCCCGCTCTACGACCGGAACCCGCAGACGTTCGTGCCCAACATTTTCCGGGCCCAGCCGGGGGACTATCGAAAGGCGACGCAGCGCGTCTATCACACCGCCGGCCAAGCGAGCTTCGTCGGGCTCCCGGTCGTCAAGATCGAGCGGCCGTAGGATCGAAAGGACCATCGAACGGCGGACGAGCGCCGGCGGCGATGCCGGCCGGCCGGCGGCGCGTCAATCCCCCGCCGACATGGTCATCTCGCTGGCCACCAGGTCCGAGCCGCGCTTCTTGCGCGAGACGGGCTTCACGTCGCCGGCCTTGACCCGGGAGGGATCGAGGCCGCCGGGGGCGGTCAGGGCGGCCACGATGGCCGCCGCCCGGTCGCGGGCCAGGGCCACGAGGTCGGCGTCGCCCACCGTCTCCGCGGCCAGGAGCTCCGCCCGCAGGGTATCGTAGAATCCCGCGGCGTCGAAGACGCCCGGAGGCGGGGGAGGCGGCGCGGCCGTTTTCTTCTTGCCCTTCTTCTTTTTCCCCGTTTCGGGAGCCGCCGGGGTCTCCGTCCGCGGCTGGAACCTGGCCCTTTCGGCCTCCAGGCGCTCGGCCGAGAAGGCCTCCGCATAGAGCGTCTCCAGGATGCTCTCCAGCGCGACCGCGCCGTCCCTCTTGGCGTCGATGCGGGCCTCGAGCCGGGCCCGGCGCAGGGCGTCGGCGTCGGCCTTTGGATCGTAGCGGCCGCCGACTTCGACGGTGATCTCGGTCTTGGGCGCCAGACCGGCGGCGATCTTGGCCAGGGTCTCCTGCTCGGAGGCCAGGAGCTGGCTGCTGCCGGACGAGAAGCCGACCAGGTCGAGGTCCTCGTCGTCGCCGCCCCCAAAGAGCCGGCCGATGGCCCGGAACGGGGCCGTCACCAGCCCGGTCAGGATCTTTTTCAGGGCCTGCCAGAAGATCTCGTTGTAGCTGAACTCGGGCGAGTCGACGGACCCCTCCACGGGGACGTCGAGGTCGATGCGCCCGTCCTTGTCCTTGAGGAGCGAGATGGCCAGGCGCACGGGCAGGCCCGGCCCTTTGGCGCCCGGCACCTTCGCCCCGAGCGCCAGGTCGGTCATGACGATCTTGTTCTCGCCCACCAGCCGGCGGTCCTGGATGCGGTAGCGGACGTCCACGTCCAGGTCCCCGTTCTTGACCGAGTAGCCGGCGAACTGGGCGATGTAGGGCGTCAGGTCGGTCATGGGCACGCGCCGGAAGGTCACGGCGATATCGGTCGAAGCGAAGGGATCGGAGATCCGCAGCGTCCCGGTGGCCTTGAAGAAGCCGGCTTGGGCGGCCCGGCCCTCCAGGTCGAGGCGGGCGGCGGCGGCCGAGGTCGTCGATAGGTCGCGCAGGGTGCCGTTCGTGGAATGGATCTTGGTGTCGAAGGGCAGGATCAGGCTTTCGTCGGAATAGTCCAGCGTCGCGTCGCGGATGGCGATGGTGCCGACGTCGACGGCCATGGCCGGCGGCGCGGACGGGGCCGGGGCTTTAGTCCGGGCCGGCCCTTGATCCGTCCCCAGCCCGGAGGTCGACGCGGGCGCGGGCGCCGCCGGGGGCCCGGCGATCTTCGACAGGTTGAGGGTCCCGTCCTTGTTGATGTTGACCCGGATGAACGGGCGGTTGAGGTCGACGCGGGCCGCCCGGACCCTGTCCGGGCCCCGGGTGACGGCGATGCCGGCGGCTTTGGCTTGGTCCCAGGCCAGAAGCTGGCCGATCCCCGTCCCGGCCAAGTCGAATCCGGCGACGGCGCCTTCGCCTTCGAACCGCAGAGAAGGCCGGCCCGAAGTCAGGCGGACCCGGCCCTTGAGGTCGGCCCGGCCGGCCCGCACCTCGGCCCCGGGGAAAAGCTGCAGGTAGGAGCCGAAAGGAACGAGGTCGAGACCGGCGACGCCGACAGTCAGGTCGGCCTCGAGCGGCTCGGGCGTGACGGGGCCCGCGATGTCCACTTGGCCGGTCTCGTTGACCCGGGCCGTGAGCCGTACGGCGACCGGGGTGCCGAGGCCGCTCGTCAGGTTCTCGAGCCGCAGCCCGATCGCCGACAGGGCGACCGAAACGGGCGGGGCCGCGGACCGGTCGTCGAACCGGCCGGAGCCGTTGGCGATCTCGAAGGCCCCGATCTTGATGTCCCAGGGCTCGGCCGCCGGCTGCGGCGTCGCCGCGGGAGAACCCGGTGACGGCGGCGCCGTCGTCCCGCCGGTCGTCTCGGCGGCCCGATCGGCCCCTTGTCCGGCCAGGGCCGCTTCCCAATTCGTCAGCCCGCCGGCTTCGAGGGCGGCCAGGAACCGCGGTTCGCCGACCTTGATCTCCCCGATGTCCACGGTCCGGGCCGGCCACGCGGCCCGGATGCCGCGGGCCTCCGCCAGCGGGATGGCCAGCCAGTCCTCGCCTCCGGACGCGGGCCGCAGGGCGACGCCGTGCGCCGTCAGGGCCGCGTCGGAGATCGTCAGGCCGAGGCCATCGGCCGCCTTCTGCACGTCGTAGGACCAGGCCAGGTCGACGCGGCCCTCGCGGAGCTCGAGCCCCGGGGCGGGCGCGGCGTAGCGCCACAGGAGCGGCAGCGACAGCCCCGTCACCTCGCAGCGGCCCTCGAGACGCAGGGGCTCGATCGTCTGTCGCCCGGTCCAGCGGATCCGGGTGTCCGGGCCGAGGCCGAAGGTCAGGCCGTGGTCGCCCGTCGCGTCGGGGATGGTGCTGAACTCGCGGACGTCCAGGTTGATGGGCTCGAGCGTTTCGGCGAAGCGCGGGGCACGCGACTCGTCCACGTAAGCCAGCCGGCCGCCGTCCATCCTGAACCGGCCGACGACGATCCGCGGCGTCTTCGACGGGGACGCCGGCGGCGGCGTTTCCGCGGCGAAAAGGTCGGCCGCGCTCAACCGGCCGTCGGCGGCGACGCGGGCCACGAGCCGCGGCCGCTCGATCCGAACCACGCGGAAGGTCCAGGCCCGGCGGAAGAGGCTCGACAGCTGGAAGTCCACCGTCAGCCGGTCGAAGGCGAGAAGGTCGCTGCCGTCCTTGTCTTTCAGGTCGAACCCGCCGACCACCGCTTTGAACAGAAAAGGATTGAAGCGGACACGGGCGACGGTCGCCCGGCGATGGAGCTTTTCGGCGGCCAGCTTGACGATCTTCGATTTGGCGATCGGCGGGACGACCAGGAAGCCGACGACGGCGTAGACGGCGACGATCGCCGCGGCGACGATGGCTCGCCTGCGCCACTTTTTCGGGAGGCGCGGCGGGCCGGAAGGATCGGAACTTTCTTTCATAGGCGAATCCTACGTCCCGCCCCAAGCGGCTGTCAATCTCGTCTGGGGGCGTCGCGACCGGGTTTGACGGACAGGCGGCGCCGGGCGTAATCTGTCGATATGAGCGCCGATCGCAGGACCTTCATGAAGACGGGCTGCCTGGCCGGGTTCTGCGCCTGCCTGGGCGGGTCCATAGCCACGGCCGCGGACGGGGCGGGCGCCGCCCAGGCGGGCGAGCCCAAGCCGCCGACCATGCCTCAGAAGTGGATCGTGGCCGTGCTGCCGGCCTTGGCCGCGATGGACAAGGAGCAGGCCAAGAGGATCCTGAGGACCGGGGCGCCGGCCCATTTCGAGCACCTGAACATGACGGCGACCGTGGAACTCTATCACGGCAGGATGGACGAGTTCCTGGACTACCTGCGCCGGGAATGGGACTGGGTCATCGCCTACGACCGGGAGCGCGGCGTCATCGAGATCGACGAGAACAAGAGCGCCTGCGTCTGTCCCTTGATCCCCAAGGACCACCCGGCCGACCTGGGCGTGCTCTGCTATTGCTCCGAGGGCTTCGCCGAGAGACTCTTCTCGGCCGTCGCCGGCGCGCCGGTCCGGGCCGAGGTGGCGGCCTCCATCCGCCGCGGCCAGAAAAGCTGCAAGTACCGCATTGATCTCAAACCGGCCGCCTAGAGCGCCGGGGGAGCCCGGCCGTTTGACTTGCCCGTCCCAGCTTTGTTAACGTGCTCTCAAGGTCGCCCTAAGGAGAGTCAGCCATGGCCAAGAACCTCCGTCGCGAATTCCTGAAGAAGGGACTGGCCGGGATCTGCGGCGCCGCCGTCGTCCCGGGCGCCTGGACCCCGCGTCCGGCCCAGGCGGGAACGCCCGCCGGGCCCGCCGCCGCTCCCCCCGCGCTCCCCGGCCGGCCGCTTGGAAAGACCGGGCTGACCACCCCCCTCATCAGCATGGGCACGGCCGAGGCCCCGACGGTCGAGTTCATCCGCGAGGGCTACGACGCCGGCATCACGTTCTTCTTCTCCGCCACCTACTACGGCCACGGCAACAACGAGCGGCTGGTGGGCCAGGCCCTGAAGGGCCTGCCCCGCGACTCCTTCGTCGTCGGCACGGCCGCCACGGCGGAGGGCACGAACACCCGCGGCGGCGCCCTGCCCAAGGATATGAAGGCCGAAGCCTACGTCAAGACGGCCGAGGACAGCCTGAAGCGCTTCGGCCTGGACCACGTGGACATGCTCTTCCTTCCGTTCGCGGAAAAGCGGGAATTCGTCATCTTCGACCCCATCCTCGAGGCCATGGCGACGCTCAAGAAGCAGGGCAAGATCCGCTTCGCCGGGATCGCCACGCACGGCGGCTGCGACGTCGCGTTGCGGGCCGCGGCCGACGCCAAGGTCTACGACGTGGCCATGACCTCCTATAATTTCAAGATCGAGAACAAGGCGGCCATGGACGAGGCCCTGGCCTACGCGGCCAAAGCGGGCCTGGGCGTCTTCGCTTTCAAGACCACCGCCGGCGGCGGCCGGGCCAAGGCCGGCGCCCCGCCCTTCGACAGCGACGCCGCCCTGAAGTGGGTCCTCCAGAACCCCCATATCTCGAGCATCATCTCCGGCATGTCCTCGGTCGAGGAAATGCGTAAGAACCTGGCTATGATCCGGGACCTCAAGCTGACCGCCGGGGAGCTCGAGGCCCTGAAGCTCGCGGCGGCCAGCCCGGAGCTGGACCTCTATTGCCGGCAGTGCCGGCAATGCGCGCCCCAGTGCCCGGCCGGCCTCGACATCCCGGCCCTGATGCGGAGCTACATGTACGCCTACGGCTACAGGAACCCCGCCCAGGCCCGGGCCGCGCTCGACACGGTCGAGGTGGGCGGCGAACCCTGCGCCAGGTGCGAGACGTGCCGGGTCAGCTGCGCATCGGGCTTCGACGTCCGGGGGAGGATCACCGACATCGCCCGGCTAAAGGCTGTCCCCCCGGAGTTCCTCAGGGGCTAGACGGCCGATGGACCGGAGCGCGATCCCGCGCCCGGGCCGCGCCTACCGGGCCGTCGCGGCCGCGAAATCGGCCAGCTTGCGCAGGCGGACCGTCGGATCGCTCTGGGCGGCCTGCCGCAGCCAGCCCAGGTGGCCGGCCCCGTAGACGACCAGGATGCGCTCTCCGGGCGACCCGATCAGGTTGACGATGTTGCCGTAGATGCGGATGTTGCGCTGGTACCAGCTGGCCAGCAGGTCCGGCCCGGCGTAGTCGCCCGCCTCCCCGAAGTGGGCGTCGCGCATATAGAACCCGACGTCCACGGCCACCCGGTCGTCGGCGTTCATGAACAGGAGAGTCTCGAGGATGGTGTGCCGGGCCATGAACTCGTCCTGCTCTTTGACGTGGGCGCCCAATTCCGCGTACATCGCGTCGAACTCTTTCGTCCGACCTGTCGCCTTGGTGAAATTCACCAGTCTCTGCCAGGGGAATTCGCCGTCGATATCGACGGGATAGACGTCGGGGTGGCCCAGCTCCTTGGCCAGCCGGAACCCGACCTGCTCGATCTCGTTGCGCGTCAGCTCGCGCCGGCCGGCGAGGTAATCGGCGTATTGCTTCTTTCTCGTGTCGTCGTAGACCGTGCTCTCGATGGCGATCTTGGTCGGCCGGAACCGCTTCAGGACGGCCAGAAGCTCGGCCATCTCGGCCTGCCGCTTGGGCGCCAGCACGTCATCGGCCCGCATATTGAAGATGTCGCGGCCGGGATTGGCCATGTGGTAGGTGCCGACGATCAGGATCTCGGGTTTGGCCGGGGCCGGTCCCTGGGCGAAGGCGAGGGCGGCGACCGCGGCGGCGAGAACGATCAAGAGAATGACCAGCTTTTTCATGCGTACTTCCTCTCCTCCCTAAAGACGGGGAAGCGGTCCCGAAAGTTGCCTAGGACCGGCGGGGCGCCCGGCCCCGCCCCAACACCGCGTCGACCTCCGGCATGAGCTCGCCGATGGCGATGCGCTGGGGGCACTTCGCCTCGCACGTCCCGCAGGCCGTGCAGGCCGAAGCCCGCTCGCCCTCGGGCATGAACCGGGCGTAAACGGCCCGCGGGATGGCCGGGTCGTCGTAGATGACGCAGTCGTTGTAGAGCTCGAAGTTGCGGGGGATGTTGACGCCGCTCGGGCAGGGCCGGCAGTAGCCGCATTGGGTGCAGGGGACGGCCGCCCGTTCCTCGAGCGCCCGCTTGGCCCGTTCGAAAAGCGCCCGGTCCGCCGTCCCGAGCAGGCCCGCGCCCGACCGGCCGGCGGCCCGCAGGTTCTCCTCGACCTCGGGCAGGGCCTTCATGCCGCTCAACAGGGTCGAGACCTCCGCCTGGTCCCAGACCCACTGGAGGGCCCATTCGGCCGGCGACCAGCCGCGGTCGGCGCCGCGGAAGACGTCGGCCGCGGCTTGCGGCGGGGCGGCCAGCCGCCCGCCCAGGAGCGGCTCCATGACCACGACGCCCAAGCCCTTGGCCGCGGCGTACCTCAGGCCCGCCGTCCCGGCCTGGTTCTCGGTGTCCATGTAGTTGTACTGGATCTGGCAGACGCTCCAACCATCGTAGCCGTCGACGATGCGCCGGAAGACGTCGGCCTTGTCGTGGAACGAGAAGCCGATCCGGCCGATACGCCCGTCCTCGAGCGCGGCCTCGGCCCGCTCGAGGAGGCCGTGCCGGAGGACGATCTTCTCCCAGCGCTCGGCCGACAGGGCGTGGAAGAGATAGACGTCGATGTGGTCGGTTTGCAGGCGGGCCAGCTGCTCGGCGAGGTAGGCGTCGAAGTCCGCCGGTTTGGCGATCTGCCAGACCGGCGACTTGGTGGCGATCATGACCTTGTCCCGGTAGCCGTCGCGCAGGGCCAGGCCGACGACGACCTCGCTGCGGCCGTTGTGGTAGGGGTAGGCGGTGTCGATGTAGTTCACGCCCTCGTCGACGGCCCGCCGGATCATGCGCACGGTGGCGGCCTCGTCGATGGCCTCGCTCTGGGGCACGCCGTCCGTGGTCGGCAGGCGCATGCAGCCGAAGCCGAGGGCCGAAACGTCCCGGCCGTTCCGGCCGAATTCCCGATATCGCATGGTGGACCTCTCGTCGTTTCCGGGAGCGATTATACCACCCGTGAAAAGCGCCTGGCCCGCGCCGAGTGAGGGCCCGCACCTGTGCGGGAAGGCGCGAAAATGAGCCGCAAACGCAGGTCTCCGGTCTTGCCGATAAGTGTATCATTATTGGACATGGCCGGCCTCGAACGCCGACTCGGTCCGGACATTGGGAAGGTCCCCCCGGCCAGCCGGTCCCACAATTCCTCCCTTTCGGGTATGGCCGCTAGGTTGTTTAAAATAAATATGATAACAAGGGCCAGGCGCTCGCCCGGCCCAGCTGTGGGTCCTCTCGCCCGGCCAGCGGCCCGGCATTCTTGACATGGTCCCACCGGCCGATTAACATGGAGAGGAAATCGGCGGGGGGCTCGCCGGCTTCCCACTTGATAGAGGAGGATCCGCCATGAGAACTTTCCTTTCCAAAACCAACGTTCTTGCTTTGCTGGTCTTCCTGGCCGTCGGCCTGATCGGCTGTTCGGCCGGCGGCGGCGATATGGGCCGGCTTTCGATGAGCCTGACCGACAAGCCGACGCACGATTACGAGCAGGTTTGGGTCACGATCGGCGAGATCTCGGCCCACCTCCAGGGCGATCCTGAGGGCTCCTGGACCAAGGTCCTGGATGTCAACAGGACGGTCGACCTCCTGACCCTGGCCAACGGGGTCCGGCTCGAGCTGGGCCTGGTCGACCTGGCCGCGGGGCACTACACGCAGATGCGGTTCGTCCTCGGCACGGCCAACAGCGTCGACGCCGCCAAGCCGGCGAACTACATCGTCGACGGCGCGGGCGAAATCCGCGAGATGACGGTCCCGAGCGGCGTTCAGTCCGGCATCAAGCTCGTCCAGGGATTCGACATCAACGAGAACTCCACGACCGAGCTGGTCTTCGATTTCGACGTGGCCGCTTCGATCGTGGCCTCCGGCAACAGCGGGAAGTACCTCCTGCGGCCGACCATCCACCAGATCGACGACAGCCAGACGCGGACCATCATCAACGGGACCGTGCTGACCAAGCAGGGCGCGGCCATCCCCGGCGCCGAGGTCTCGCTGCAGGTCTACAAGCCCCGGGCCGAGGGCCAGGATTACCGGGACGAGATCGTCGGGCCGTATTCGACCGTGACCGACGGCGCGGGCGCCTACCAGTTCTGGTTCCTCGACGTCCCCGAGGCCACCACCTTCAACGTCGTGGCGGCGAACTGGACCTCGACCGATCCGTATTACGGCCCCGACTGGGCCCAGGTCCCCGGCGCCATGAACGGCAACGTCTACAACGTGGACGACCCCGCCTATGGCGGCCTGGCCCTGCCCGTCCCCGCCGAGATCGGCTCCCTGGACCTGAAGGCCATCGTCGCCGACAGCGACATGGTCAAGGTGGACGCCGATACGCTGGTCGTGACGCTTTCCATCCGCCAGCTCTCGGACCTGGCCGGGGCGCCCCTGGTCGAGGTCAAGAAGCAGCTCATCGTCGGCTACGACGACGAATGGACGATCGGCGAGATCACGGCCGTCAAGGTCGACCTGCCGGTCGGCGACTACGCCATCGTCGCCTCGACCGACGGCCGGGCCTCGGTCGAGAAAACGATCACGATCACCAAGGCCGGCCCGAACGCGATCGACTTCACTTTCCCGGCCATCTGACGGTGACCGCGGGGGCCGGCAGGGAGCGGAGTCCGCTGCCGGAGGATCTCCCCGCCGGCCGGGGAGCCAGAGGATATCCCCGGGCAAAGCCGGAGAGAAGAACTTCCCGGAATCGGGAGAAGATCCTTAAAATGACGGGGCGGTCTTTGTTATAATGGGCCCCACTCCGATGAGCGAAACGGCGAGAGGGGAGTTCCGATGGCCCTCCTGAAGGTCTATTGAGGCCGGAGAGCGCGTGAAGAAGCGAAGCGGGCGCTTGACCGGGAAGGCCTACTACTACGCCTTCCTGGCCGGCGCCAAGCGCATCCTGGAGAACCAGAAAGAACTCAACCGCATCAACGTCTTCCCCGTGCCCGACGCCGACACCGGGTCCAACCTGGCTTCGACCGTCCGGGCCATCATCGAGCGCGTCCGGCCGCACCGGTCCTACAAGGTCACCTCGAAGGCCATCGCCACCGCGGCCCTGGAAGGCGCCCGCGGCAACTCGGGGGTCATCCTGGCCCAGTTCCTCTACGGCATGGCGGCCGAGACCGCCGACGCGCCGGACATCTCGCTGGCCCGCTTCGGCCAGTCGGTTCGCGGCGCGGTCCGCTACATGTACGAGGCCATCGCCGAGCCCCGCGAAGGCACGATGATCACGGTCATCCGGCGCTGGGCCGAATCGCTGGCGGCGCACAAGGACGAGCCGGGCGAGGCCGAGGATGTCGAGGCCGGGGCGCCGGGCGGCTTCCTCAAGGCCCTGACCAAGGCCCAGGTCCGGGCCGTCGAGGCCCTCCAGGAGACCCGCCACAAGCTCGAAGCGATGCGGCGGGCCAACGTCGTCGACGCCGGCTCCAAGGGCGTGGTCCTATTCCTCGAGGGCATGATCGACTTCCTGGCCAAGCCCTCGCACAAGAAGCTGCCCTCGGTCCGGGCCGAGGCCCTCGACATCCTGGCCGTCGACGACGGGACCGTCGGCGCGGTCGGCCGCCGCTACTGCACCGAGGGCCTGATCCGGCCCCGGGCCGGGCGGACGTCCGGGCCCGGGCTCGACCGCGAGGCCCTCAAGCGCGAGCTGGCGGCCGCCGGCGACTCGCTCGTCCTGGCCGGCTCGCCGGAGGCGCTCCGCTTCCACGTCCATTCCGACGCGCCCGCCGAGCTGTTCTACAGGATCCGGAATATGGGCGACATCGTCTTTCAGAAGGCCGACGACATGCTCCGGCAGTACGAGACGGCCCACGCCCGCCGCTGGCCCATCGCCCTGGTGACCGATTCGGCCTGCGACCTGCCCCGGGAGCTCCTCGACCGTTACCAGGTCCACGTCGTGCCCCTGCGGCTGAATTTCGGCGACAATCCCTTCCTCGACAAGGTGACCATCACGCCGGACCAGTTCTACCGCATGCTCGACGAGCGGCCGGAGTTTCCCAGGACGGCCCAGCCGTCGCCGAAGGACTTCGAAGACTTTTACGCCCGCTTGGCCGGGCCCTACGATTCGATCATCGCCTTGCACCTGGCCGGCAAGTTGAGCGGCACGTTCTCGACCAGCCAGGCGGCCGCCCGGCGCGTCTCGGAACGGACCGGCAAGAGGATCACGGTCGTCGATTCGCGGACCCTGTCCGGCTGCCTCGGGCTGCTCGTCCTGCGGGCGGCCCGGCTGGTCGAGGCCGGGCGGACGCACGACGAAGTGGCGGCGGCCGCGGCGGAGATGGCCCCCCGGGCCAGGATCCTGGTCGGCGTCCGGACGCTCAAGTATCTGGTCCGCGGCGGCCGGGTCGGCCCGATGGCCGGGGTCGCCGCCAGGGCCCTCAACCTCAAGCCCATCGTCACGCTGGCCGAGTCCGGCGAAGCGAAGATCTTCGGCCCGGCCTTCAGCCGTCGCGGACTGCTGCGAAAGATCCTGCGCCGGCTGCGAGCCGAGGACCGGGCCGGCCGGCTGGGCGATTATTGCGTGCTCCACGCCCACGACCCCGAAAGCGCGCGGGCCTACGCCGCCGAGATCGAGCGGGTCCTGGGGCGGGGGCCGGCCTACATCATAGACATTTCCCCGGCCATCGGCTTGAACGCCGGGGTGGGGGCCGTGGCCGTCTCGTTCCTCCTCGAGAACTGAGGCGCGCCGCCGGCGCGAGCGAGGGACCCATGACCGATCTGCTCCTGACCGCCGCCGTCACCGTTTTCGTTTACATGACCGTGGTCTTCGTCAAAGCCCAGGTCCTGCGGAACAACGGCATCGTCGACGTGGCCTGGGGCCTGGGCTTCATCGTCGTCACGGCCGCGTTCTTCGTCCGGGCGCCCGGCTGGACCCCGGTCCGGGCCCTGATGACGGCCGCCGTGGCCCTCTGGGGGCTCCGGCTGGCCGTCCACATCGTGCTGCGGAACTGGGGCCGGCCCGAGGACTTCCGCTACGCGGCCATGCGGAAACGATGGGGCCGGGCCGCGGCCGTCAAGGCGTTCTTTTTCGTCTTCATGCTCCAGGGGCTGATCCTGCTCGTGGTCTCGCTGCCGATCACGGTCGTCTTCGCTTCGCCGGCCCGGCCGCTCGGCCCGCTGGACGTCGCCGGGGGCCTGGTCTTCCTGGCCGGGTTCCTCTTCGAGACCGTCGCGGACGCCCAGCTGAGCATCCATCGACACGATCCGGCCAACGAAGGCCGGCTGATGACCTCCGGACTGTGGAGGCTGACGCGCCATCCCAACTATTTCGGGGAGGCCTTGTTGTGGTGGGGCCTCGGGCTGGTCGCGCTGGGGTCGAGGAACGGCGCGGTCGGCCTGGCCGGCCCGGCGCTGATGAGCGTCCTTCTGGTCTTCGTTTCGGGCGTGCCGCTTTTGGAGAAGAAGTACGCCGGACGGCCCGACTGGGAGGCCTATAAGGCCCGGACGCCCAAGTTCGCGCCCTGGTTCCCGAAGAAGGGCGGGGCATGACGGGCAAGAGGTTCCGGAAGGCGCTCTTCGTCTTCCGCCGCGACCTGCGGCTGCGGGACAACACCGGGCTGCGGGCCGCGCTCGAAGCGGCGGCGGAGGTCGTCCCGGCCTTTATCCTCGATCCGCGACAGACCGGGCCGCACGCGTACCGGAGCGAGAACGGGCTGCGGTTCCTGGCCGCGTCGCTGGCCGAGCTCGACGGGGAGCTGCGGGCGCGGGGCTCGCGCCTGCATGTCTTCGAGGGCGAGGCCGAGCGGGTCGTCGGCCGGCTCGTCCGGGACGAGAAGCTCGAGGCGGTCTTCGTCAACCGGGACTACACGCCGTTCAGCCGGGCCCGGGACCGGGCCGTCGAGGCGGCCTGCGAGGGGGCGAAGGCCGCGTTCGCGTCCTGCGCCGACGCCCTGCTCAACGAGCCGGAAGCGGTGGCCAAGCCCGGGGGCGGGCCGTACGTCGTGTTCACGCCGTTCTTCCGGGCCGCCCGGGCCCTCGAGGTGAGGGCGCCGGGGCACAGCCGGCGCGCCAACTTCAGGGCCGGCGGCGAGCTCGCGGGCGAGGCGGGGCCGGCGGCCCTGGACCGCGTCCGGCCGGGGACGAACGCGGCGCTTTTCCGCAAGGGCGGCCGGGCCGAGGGCCTGCGGCTGCTGAAGAAGATCGGGCGGCTCGAGGATTACGGGAGAACGCGGGACCTGCCGGCCGTCGACGGGACGAGCGGACTTTCGCCGCACCTCAAGTTCGGCACCATCTCCGTCCGGGAGTTCCACGACGCGGCGAGCCGGGAGCTGGGGCCCGGGCACCCGCTGCTGCGTCAGCTCTATTGGCGCGACTTCTTCACCCATATCGGCTTCCATTTCGCGTCCGTCTTCGGCCGGCCTTTCCGGGCCGAATACGAACGGATCGCCTGGGCCGACGATCCGGCCAAGCTGCGGCGCTGGCAGGAGGGGACGACCGGCTTCCCGCTCGTCGACGCCGGCATGCGGCAGTTGAACGAGACGGGGTTCATGCACAACCGGGTCCGCCTGGTCTGCGCCTCCTTCCTGGTCAAGGACCTGCACGTCGACTGGCGGGAAGGGGAGCGGTATTTCGCCGCCCGGCTCGAGGACTACGACCCCTGCGTCAATAACGGCAACTGGCAGTGGGCGGCCTCGACCGGCTGCGACGCCCAGCCCTACTTCCGCGTCTTCAACCCCTGGCTGCAGCAGAAGCGGTACGACCCCGAGGCGGCGTACATCAGGCGCTGGGTGCCGGAGCTGCGGCGGGCGGCGCCCGAGGCCATCCACCGGCTGGACCGGACGGGCGGCCGGCCGCCGGGGGGGTATCCGGCCCCCCTCGTCGATCACGCCGCCGAGAGCGTTCGGTCCCTGGCGATGTATCGCCGGGCCGGATAAGCGCCGGCAGGCCCCCTCATTGGCACGAATCTCGCTTTTCCGGAGGCGTGAGAGCACAGGCCGGAGGACGGATTAGCCAGGGAACCGGGGGAATCCCCCGGGATATCCCCTATCGGGGGGATTATATCGGGGGCGGCCGGGACGATAATCCCCGGGTGTTTGACTCCCCGGCATGGAAGGCTTAGCATTCGAATGGGAAGGGGTGGTGCCGCGTTTTCGGGCCTGAAGGAGGATCTCATGCGCCGTTTCCTCAAGAGCTTCCTTCTCGCGTCGCTGGCGGTCGCCGGCGTCGCCGGCTTCGGCTTGGTCGCGTCGTGCAACATCGCCGGGAGCTCGTCCGGCGGGACGGGCCATCTGATGATGCTCATGACCGACGGGCCGACCGACGACTGGACGGAAGTGACCGTCCATTTCCTGTCCGCCAGCCTGCACCGCAAGGGCGCCGACGGCTGGGAGTCCTTCTGGACGGCCAACACGGCCGATCCGGCCTCCGGCAAAGTCAACCTGGTCGATTTGAGCGGCGTCTCCGATATCCTGAACGCCGGGACGGTCCCGGCCGGCGCCTACGACCGCGTCAAGCTGGTCCTGAACACGAGCCCCGCCGCCGACTCGATGCGCCTGATAACGGCCGACGGCACGGTCGTCGCGCCCGGCGACATCACCGTGGTCGATCCCGGCGGCACGGGCGAGATCAAGGTCGATCTCGAGCCCGACCTGGTCGTCGACGCGGACGCGAACAACATCGTCGGCCTCGACTTCGACCTGGCCCATCCGCTGTCGATCGTCAACCTGGACGGCAAGGTCGTCATCGACCTGAAGGTCCGGCACAAGGCCCTGCCGCGGCGCCTGGCCGGCCTCCAGTTCGCCCGGACGCTCGGGGACATCACGGCCGCCGCCGCCAACACGGACGGCACGGCCACCTTCAAGGTCAAGATCCTCCAGGGCGCCGAGATCGAGTTCGGCGCCAACGTGAACACGCTCTATACCGATGTCTCCTCGGGCGGCGGCGCGGCCGGGAGCTTCGACGGCCTCAAGGCCCTGGCCGGGACCGGAGCGGCGCTGGTCGCCTCGAACATGAACGCCGACGGCAGCCTGTACGCGCGGCGCGTCTGGTACGCCGGCGACATCGATAAGCTGCCCGATTTCTCGCCCGAGGGACTGGTCCGGCGGGTCGGCGACACCTGGTTGAGCGTCCAGAAGAGGCGGACCGAGGCCATGCCGGCCGGCGACCGCTTCCATCGCTGCGACTGGGACGCCGAGACGGCCTTCGTCAACGCCGACACGATCTGGACCTTCCAGGGCGAAGGCATGGGTGAGAGCGTCAAGGGCCTGGCCGGGCTGGCGTTCGTGGCCCGGGGCTTCCGGGTTGAGATCGTCTACATCGACGAGAATGTGACGCCCAAGATCGCCCGGTCGGTCAACATCCAGTTCGCCCACGCCGAGGGCATGGTCGTGGAGCCCACGCTCGAGAGCTTCAAGCTGGGCTGGGCTTGGCGGACGCGGAGCATGGCCTACAGCGGCGTCTCCGGCCGCGAGTTCGGCTGGTGGTATTACGGGCTGGACGCGGCCCGGACGACGGACCGGCAGGCCTTGATCGACGCGGTCGCGGCCGCCAACCAGGCCCGGCTGTGGGTCTTCGCCTGGGCCGGCCTGACGTGGGACGCGGCCGGCGCGCAGTGGGCCGTCGAGAACCTGGTCCTGGCGCCCAACAAGCTCCACGAAATGACCCGGATCACGACCGCTTACACGGCGACGTCGGGGACGATGGGCGTCACGACCTACAGCGGCTGGGACGCCGCGACGCCCGAGGCACTGACCATCAAATTGGACACGGCGGGCGACCTGCAGACGGTCGTCGGCTCGTTCATCTGGCGGGCGGCCACCAACCTGGTGACGTTCACCCTGCCCGTCCCGCCGGCCCAATGGGAAGCGCTGCTGACGCCGACGGTCGACAAGGTCCGCGTCTGGGTGCGCCCGGTCGAGGAGACCGACGGCGCGTTCACCTGGCACGCCTACAGCGTCATCGCCTACCAGTTCATCCGCTGATCTCGCGAACGGCCGTATAAGATGGGGTCAAACCTACATTTTTTCGAAAAATGTAGGTTTGACCCCATCTTTATTGTCCTCTTTAAGGGACGATGGGGGAGATCCTGACCAGCACCGTGCCGTGGGACGGGACCTTGACCTGGTAACGCTCGTCGTAATGCTTGCCGGTGTCGGTGTGGACGCCCTTGTCCCCGTGGGCCCAGAGGTCACGGACCTTGGCCGGCCCGGCCGGGATGCCGATCTGGGACCAGCGGACGTAGAGGTCGAGCTCGCCGCCTGAATAATTGACGAAGGCGACGGCCTTGGAGCCGTCGGCCAGGGGCTTCATCCAGACCTGTCCGCCGTAGCCGCGCTCGATGACCACCCGGCCTTGGGCGCCGAGCGGGTCCTGGTCGACCGCGATGACCTCCTCGTTGAGGAGGATGGACCGGGTCTCGGCGGTCATGGCCCGCAGGTCGTTGCCGGCCATGAGCGGCGCGGCCATGACGGCCCAGAGCGAGAAGTGCGTCTTGTACTCCTCGAAGGTCATGCCGCCGTTGCCGACCTCGAGCATGTCCGGGTCGTTCCAGCCGCCGGGTCCGGCCGCGTCGGCGTGACGCGAATTGGCCCCGATGATCCAGACCACGCTGTCCCAATTGTCGCCGATGTCGGCCGTCGTCCGCCAGAGCTGGCCCACGCCCCGGGCCCATTTCCAGGGGTCGTTCCGGCCCCATTCGCAGATGCTCAGGACGATCGGCCGCCCGGACCGGCGCAGGGCGTCGCGGAAGCGGCCGTACTCGGCCGGGGCGTCGAGATCGTCGCAGTTGCACCAGTCGACCTTGATGTAATCGACGCCCCACTCGGCGTAGGTGGCCGCGTCGAGGTCGAAGTGGCCGGCGGCGCCGGGCCGGCCGGCGCAGGTCTTGGGGCCGATGTCGGAATAGATGCCGAACAGCAGCCCCTTGCCATGAACGTAGTCGGCCAAGGCCTTCATGCCGCCGGGGAAGCGCTGGGGGTCGGCGACGATCCGCCCGTCGGCGGCCCGGTCGACCTGCCAACAGTCGTCGATGACCAGATACCGGTAGCCGGCGTCGAGCATGCCGGTCTCGACCATGGCGTCGGCGGTCTCGCGGATGAGCTTCTCGTCGACGTTGCAGCCGAACTTGTTCCAGGTGTTGAAGCCCATGGGGGGCACGGGCGCCAGCGACGTGTCGACGACCGGCGCGGCCGCGGCGGCGGGCTGGCCGGCGGTCGGGGCCGGCTCCCGGGTCGTCCGGTCCGGTCCGCAAGACGCGGCGGAGGCGACGGCGAACAAGGCGATCAGGACGATAGAGAACGCTTTTTTCGGATTTGTCGGATTGGGCATCGATCTCTCCTTCGGGATTCCGTCCGGAGCGGACTATAAGACGGCCGCCCGCCGGAGTCAACCGACGGGAGCCCGGAGGGTCGCACATCAGCTGAGACCCGCCTATTGCCCAAAACCGGGTAAAAGGTAGGTTTGACCCTCTCTTGAAGTTCAACCCCGTCTTGAAAAGCGGGGGCAACACCCCTATAATTGATAGTCGAAAGGAGTTTGGGGGCGAACTGGTCTCGACGGAGGTAATGAGACACAGGTTGCACGCCGAGGTCCCACCCACCTCGTAAAACGGTGGAAACAATTTAACTGCAGAACCTTTAGCAGTCGCGGCCTAATAGAAAGGCACGCCGTTCCGGGGGCCCGCTCCCGCAGGACCTTCGGAGCGCCGACTAGGCGGGATAGCGATCCGGTCCGGCCTTGAGGCCGGGGAGCGAAACAACTTCGAGGCTGGCCTTCCGGCGCTTTTCCTCTTCGAGCGCCGGCGGGCGAGAACAATGAAGGGGATAAGCGTGTAGAGACCTGATGTTGAATGCTTTCGGACGCGGGTTCGATTCCCGCCGCCTCCACCACCACCCGCCAATGCCGTTCTTTAAGATAAAACAGGCGCCCGCCATCGCTCTCGCTCCGGCCGCGGCCCTCCTCATCGCCGCCTCCCTGGCCTTCCTCGTCCCGGCCGCCCGGCCCGCCGCCGCCCAGGAGCGCTCCCTGCGGACCGTGGTCATCGATCCCGGCCACGGCGGCCTCGAATCCGGCGCCAAGGGCCGCTTCGGCAACCTCGAAAAGGACATCACCCTGGCCGTCAGCCTCAAGCTCAAGGCCCTGATCGAGAAGGACATGGGCTTCGAGGTCGTCCTGACCCGGGACCGCGACGTCGATGTCTCGATCGAGAACCGCTCGGCCATCGCCAACAACCACAAGGCCGGCCTGTTCATCAGCATCCACGCCAACGGCGCCGTCCAGAAGAAGGCTGCCGGCTCGGAGACCTTCTTTTTGAGCGTCAACGCGACCGACGAGGACACGCGCCGCCTGGCCTACCTGGAGAACAACTCCTCCGAGCTCCAGAGCCGCATCGACCCGTCCACCGACGACGACCTGATGATGATCCTCTGGGACATGGCCCAGAACGCCTACATCAAGGAGAGCAGCCGCCTGGCCGAGCTCATCCAGGGCGAGCTCGACGCCATGCTCGGCACGCGCAACCGGGGCATCAAGCAGGCCCCCTTCAAGGTCCTGACCGGCGTCGCCTGCCCGGCCGTCCTCGTCGAGACGGCCTTCATCTCCAACCCCGACGAGGAGCAGAAGCTGGCCTCCGACGCCTTCCAGGCCAAGGTCGCGGAAGCCATCTACCGCGGCCTGGCCGGCTATCTCCGGAGAGGCGAGTAAGACCATGGCCCCGATGACCCCGAAACGGAAGAGCGGCGGCCTCTCCAAGCCGGCGCTCGTCTTGAGCCTGCTCGGCCTGGCCCTGGTCGTCCTGGCCGTCGTCTTCTTCACCGGCGGGGGCGGCGAGAAGGTCAAGCGCTTCATCGACGCCAACACCCCCAAGCCCGACGCCGGCGCCGCGTCCCGACCCCCGGCCGAGACCCGGACCGTGACCCTCTTCTTCGTCTCCGACGACGACGACCTCCTCCACAAGGAGACGCGGACGATCGCCGCCGGCCCGACCGAGTCCGACGAGGCCGAACGGGTCCTGGCCGAGCTCGTCCGCGGCTCGGAGGAGGGCCTGGCCTCCCCGCTGCCGCCCCAAACCCGGGTCCGCCAGGTCTTCATCGCCAAGGACGGGACGGCCACGGTCGACCTGAGCCGCGACGTCGCCGAGGGCTACGCCTACGGCTCGACCTCCGAGCTGGCCGCCGTCTATGCCGTCGTCAACACCCTGGTCTACAACTTCAAGCCGGTCAAGAAGGTCGTCCTCCTCGTCGAAGGCGCGGAGCGGGAGACCCTCGGCGGGCACGTCGACCTGACCCGGGCCTTCATCCCCGATTATTCCCTGGTCGCGAGATAGACGGGGCGGCCGTGGCGAAGCTCCCCCGGGTGGTCATCGTCGGCTTTCCCAACGTCGGCAAATCCACTCTTTTCAACCGCATCCTGGGCCGGCGCAAGTCCCTCGTCCACACCGACCCGGGCATGACCCGGGACAGCCTGACGGCCGAGTGCACGCTCGGCGACCGGCGCTTCACCCTGGTCGATACGGGCGGCCTGTTCGGGGTCGCCGACGAGCCCTTGAGCGACAAGGTCCGCGAACGGGCCCTGGCCGAGGCCGCCGCGGCCGACCTGGTCCTCTTCGTCCTCGACGGCAAGCGCGACATCGCCCCGGCCGAGGAGGAGCTCTACGTCCAGCTCAAGCGCCGCGGCCTGCCGATCCTCCTGGTCGTCAACAAGTTCGATTCCCCCGTCCAGGAGGAATCGATGACGGCCGAATATTACCGCCTGGGCGAGAAGGACGTCCTCTTCGTCTCGGCCGAGCACAAGATCAACATCGGCACCCTCGAAGAGGCCGTCGCGGCCGCCCTGCCCCCGGCCGCCCCGGCCGTCGAGGCCGTCGAGCCCCTGCGGATCGCCATCGTCGGCCGGACCAACGTCGGCAAGTCCTCGCTCGTCAACCGCCTGCTCGGCGAGGAGCGGCTGATCGTCAGCGAGATCCCGGGCACGACCCGCGACAGCACCGACACGCTCATCGTCCGCGACGGCCGGCCCTTCTGCCTGGTCGACACGGCCGGCATCCGGCGGCTGGCCGCGACCGAGGACGGCCGGGAGAAGGCCGGCATCGTCCGGGCCAAGGCCAACATCCGCCAGGCCGACGTCGTCTGCCTGATCCTGGACGTCCAGGAGTTCCCGACCCGCCAGGATGCCCGCATCGCCCAGCTGGCCCTCGAGTCGGGCCGGCCGCTCGTCCTCGTCCTCAACAAGTGGGACCTCGTCGACAAGGACGCCGTCCGGCCGGACGCGGTCCGCGAGAGGGTCTTCCGCAAGCTCGGCTTCGTCGCCTACGCCCCGCTCCTCTTCGTCTCGGCCCGGACGGGCCAGCGCATCGTCAAGATCCTCGATACGGCCGAGACGGTCTACAAGGGGGCCACGACCCGGGTCGAGACCTCCAAGCTGAACGATTTCCTGGCCCGGACGTCCGAGGAGCAGCCCCCCCGCCTCAAGAACGGGGCCCGGGTCAAGCTCCGCTACATGACCCAGAAGGGGATCCTGCCGCCGACCTTCGTCCTCTTCCTGGGCTCCCGGGGCCCCCTGTCGCCGGCCTACGAGAAGTACTTCGTCGAGGCCCTGCGGCGCGATTTCGGCCTGGCCGGCACGCCCATCCGGCTCGTGGTCCGGACGAGTTAGGGCCGGGCTTTTTTCTTGACTTTGCGGGGGCCATGGTTTATAAATGATTTCTCGTCTTTCTCTGTGATTCGCGTTTGAGATTAAGGAGGTCATGATGTCTCGCAGGACGACCCAGATCCTATTCGTCGCGGCCGCCGTGGCGCTCGTCGTCGCGTCGACGGCCTGCCAGGATATTTCCTACAGCAAGCTCTCCGCCAATTACCACTTCAGCAAGGCCAACAGCTTCTTCCGGGAGAACCAGTACCGCAAGGCCATCACCGAGTACGAAGCGACCCTCAAGTTCAACCCCAACCTGGTCCAGGCCTACCGGTTCCTGGGCGAGAGCTACAAGCAGCTCTACAAGCCCGGCGTCGACACGCCCGTCAACAAGGAGCTCGAGCAGAAGACGCTGGCCGCCCTCAACAAGGCCCTGGAGATCGAGCCCGACAACAAGGACATCATCTACTCCCTGGGCGACATGTACGACAAGCTCAAGAAGTTCCCCGAGGCCGAGAAGCTCTATCTCCGCATCATCGAGCTCCAGCCCGAGAACATGAGCAACTACTACGTCGTGGCCGAGTTCTACAAGCGCTATTCCGCCGACAACAAGGACGTGGCCAAGAAGGCCGAGTCCATGTACCTGCGGCGCATCGAGACCGACCCCGACAATCCCCAGGGCTACGCCTACATGGCCCAGTATTTCCAGGAAGCGGCCGGCTCGCCCGAAGAGATGCTGAAGTCCTTCGAGAAAGCGGCCGAGTTCTGGCAGAAGCGGATCGGCCTCCAGCCCGACTCCGCCGAGGCCTGGCTGGCCTTGGGCGTCAACCAGTGGTCGCGGGCCTACCGCTTCCAGTTCCTGACCCCCCAGGAGCGCACCCGGCTCGGACAGGATGCCCTCCAGTCCATCAGCAAGGCCATCGAGCTCGACCCCACCTACCCCGAGCCCTACGCCTGGATGGGCCCCCTGTACAAGTCGGTCCTGGCCAAGCTCGAACCGGAGAAGGAAGCCCGCTACAACGCCGAGGGCGACCGCTACCTCGAGAAGTTCCAGGAGCTCCGCAAGCGCGCCGCCGAGCGCAAGAAGCTCGAAGAAGAGCTGAAGAAGTAGCCGCGGCCCCGATCGTTCCGCCATTCCCTTGCGCTCCGCCCGCCGCCGGGCGGAGCGCAATTTTTATGTAAGCCATGTTCATCCCGCTACGCGACGAGAACCCGACCGCCAAGATCCCGGTCGTCACCATCGCCCTGATCGCCCTGAACACGGCCGTCTTCCTGGCCACCGCCGCCTCGGCGCGGGGCCTGGAGGCCGCCGTGGCCCTTTACGGCGCCGTGCCTTACGACATCGTCCACTTCCGGGCCCTGCCCGTCCCGGCCGCCTTCCCGCCGCTGTGGACCCTGCTGACGAGCATGTTCCTCCACGGCGGGCTGTTCCACCTGGCCGGCAACATGCTCTATCTCTGGATCTTCGGCAACAACGTCGAGGACCGCCTGGGCCGGGTCCGCTTCCTGCTGTTCTACCTGGCCTGCGGGGCCGCCGCGGGCTTGACCCACGTCCTCCTCCACGCCGGGTCCCGGGTGCCCATGATCGGCGCCTCCGGGGCCATCGCCGGCGTCCTCGGGGCCTACGCCGTCATCTTCCCCCGGGCCAGGGTCCGGACGTTCGTCTTCCTCATCATTTACATCGATGTCGTCGACGTGCCGGCCGCCGTCATCCTGGGCCTCTGGTTCCTCCTGCAGATCCTCAACGTCGGCATGGGGGGCGGGGTAGCCTGGCTCGCCCATGTCGGGGGCTTCCTGGCCGGCCTCCTCCTGGCCCGCCTGGCCCTGGGGAGGGGCTTCGGCCGGCCCTGGGTCTCGGCTTTTTAGGGAAATCCGGGGCCAAGTTGACATTTGGCGTGTTTTTTAGTATTTTAGGTCGTCTTTCTATCTCTCGTTTAAGGTTAGAAGCGCATGAGGACGTATATTCCAAAGCAGGATGAGATCGAACAGAAGTGGTGGCTCATCAACGCCGACGGCCGGATCCTCGGCCGCCTGGCCACCGAGGTCGCCGACTTGATCCGCGGCAAGAGGAAGCCCCAGTTCACCAGCCATCTGGACACCGGGGACTTCGTCGTGGTCGTCAACGCCGAGAAGATCAAGGTCACCGGGCGCAAGCTCGACCAGAAGAAGTACTACACCCACTCCCTCTACCCGGGCGGCATCAAGGAGGAGACGCTCAAGGACCTCCTGGCCCGGAACCCCGAGGAAGTCATCAAGAAGGCCGTCTGGGGCATGGTTCCCAAGGGGAAACTCGGCCGGGCCCTGTACAAGAAGCTCAAGGTCTACCGCGGACCCTCCCACCCCC
>CAZNPB010000036.1:0-29560 GCA_964574895.1 uncultured Eubacteriales bacterium | reverse complement strand
AAGATCCTGGTCGCCAACCGCGGGGAGATCGCCCTCCGCATCATCCGGTCCTGCCGCGAGCTCGGCGTCAAGAGCGTCGCCGTCTATTCGGAGGCCGACCGCCAGGCCCTCCACGTCCTGCTGGCCGACGAGCGGATCTGCATCGGGCCGCCCCGGGCCTCCGAAAGCTACCTCAACGTCGCCAACATCCTGAGCGCGGCCGAGATCACCGGGGCCGACGCCATCCATCCCGGCTACGGCTTCCTGGCCGAGAACGCCAAGTTCGCCGAGATCTGCAAGACGCAGGGTCTGACCTTCATCGGGCCGCCGCCGGACATCATCCGGCTCATGGGCGACAAGAACAAGGCCCGCCAGACGATGAAGAAGGCCGGCCTGCCCATCCTGCCGGGCAGCGACGCGATCATCGACGACCTGGTCGTGGCCAAGAAGACCGCGGCCAAGATCGGCTACCCGGTCATCATCAAGGCCGCGGCCGGCGGCGGCGGCAAGGGCATGCGCATCTGCCGCTCGGCCGGCCAGCTCGAGGACCAGTTCCCCATCGCCCAGGGCGAGGCCAAGGCCGCGTTCAGCGACGCGTCGCTCTACATCGAGAAGTACGTCAGCGGAGCCCGGCACATCGAGATCCAGGTCATCGGCGACCGCAACGGCAAGGTCACGGCCTACGGCGAGCGGGAGTGCTCGGTCCAGCGGCGCTACCAGAAGCTGGTCGAGGAGACCCCGTCGCCGTTCATCGACTGGAAGACGCGCCGGCGCATGATCAAGGAGGTCGAGGACGCCGCCTCCGAGGTGGGCTACCAGAGCCTGGGCACCTTCGAGTTCCTGGTCGACGAGGACCGCAAGTTCTATTTCATGGAAGCCAACGCCCGGGTCCAGGTCGAGCACCCCATCACCGAGATGGTCTACGGCATCAACCTCATCAAGGCCCAGATCCGGATCGCCTCGGGGGAAAAGTACGCCCCGCCCTACGCCCTGGAGATGCGCGGCCACGCCATCGAGTGCCGCATCAACGCCGAGGACCCGGTCACCTTCGCGCCCTCGCCGGGCAAGATCGACTTCCTGGTCCTGCCGGGCGGCGAGGGCATCCGCGTCGACTCGGCGGCCTACGGCGGCTGGGTCGTCCCGCCCGACTACGACTCGCTGGTGGCCAAGATCATCGCCTACGCCCCCAGCCGGGAGCTGGCCATCCGCAAGATGCGGGCGGCCCTGGAAACGACGACCATCGTCGGCATCAAGACGAACATCCCGCTCCACCTGGAAATCCTGTCCAATTCGGACTTCATGGCCGGGCGCTACACGACGCAGTTCATGGACGAGCACCTGGCTTCCAAGGCCGCCGGCGAAGAAGGGGCCTGACCGCCGCGGGCGGCGTCAGGCCGGCCGGCGCCGGACGGTGACCGTGAAGGCGCCGCCGTTGTCCCGCAGCACGTTCTCGTTGACGCCCAGGTAGAGCCGCCCCTTGAACGGGGCGGTGAAGGACGCCTCCGGGCCGAGAACGAAGAGGACGAAGATCTCGTCCCGGACCTCGACCCCCGAACCCTCGGCCGCGCGCCGGGCCACGACCTGGACGACCTTGCCGATGAGGGCGCCCAGGTTGGCGTTGGGGATGGGCTGGTCGGTGGTCAGGAGATCGAGGCCGGCCGGGCCGCAGACCGCTTCCGGATTGCCCTTTTGAAGGAGGACCTCGCCGGTCGCGGCGATGCGGACCTCTTCGCCGGGGCCGACGTCGCAGCCCGCGTCCGTCCAGCCCGCCTCGCCGGCGACGGAGACGGTCCTCTCGAGCGGCGGGGCGGCCGGCAGGTCCTGCCCGACGGACGGGGCGGTGGCGGCGGCGAGCGCCAGGACGGCCAGCGCGGCCGCGGCGGCCCGGACCGGACCGGGGCCGGATCTAGCGGCCATGGCTCCCTCCCGCGGGCCCGGCCATCTTCAGGACCTCGACGATGGCCCCGTGGATGAGCCCGTTGGTGGCCACCAGACCCGGGGCGTCGAGGGCGAACGGCCCGTCCCCGTCGTCGCTGACCCGGCCGCCGGCCTCCCGGACGATCAGGGCCCCGGCGGCCACGTCCCAGGGCTTGAGCTTGAACTCCCAGAAGCCGTCGAACCGGCCGCAGGCCACATAGCACAGGTCGAGGGCGGCCGAGCCGCAGCGCCGGATGGCCTGGGCCCGGACGATGAAGCGCCCCCAGTGGTCGAGGTTGTTGACCGCGCTCTGCCGGACGTCGTAGGGGAAGCCCGTGGCCAACAGGCTGCGGCCCAGGTCGGCCACCCGGGACACCCGAATCGGGGCGCCGTTGAGCTCGGCCCCGCGCCCGGCCTCGGCCCGGAACAGCTCTTCGCGCATCGGGTCGTAGACGAAGCCGAGGGCCAGGCGGCCGGCCCGTTCGAGGGCGACCGAGACGCTGAAGACGGGGAAGCCGTGGGCGAAGTTGGTCGTGCCGTCGAGCGGATCGATGACCCAGCGCCACTCGGAGGCCCCGGCCCGGGCCAGGCCCTCTTCGGCCAGGAAGCCGTGGTCCGGGAAGGCGGCGGACAGGCGGCCGACCAGGATCTCCTGGGCGCCCAGGTCGAAGGGGGTGACGAGATCGACGGCCCCCTTGTAGGTGGCCTCGACCACCCGGCCGAGATTGGCCCGCAGGTACCGGCCGGCCTCGCGGACGGCCGCCTCGGCCAGCGGCGCGAATTCCCGGACCTCGTCCATGGCTCTATCTTATAGGGGAAACCCGGCGTTCACAAGGGCCCCGGAAAGGGGGGCCCGAGGCCTTTTCGGGAGAGAAGGGTCAGGCCCCCCTCTTCCTGCGTCTGAACCCGGGCCGCGGATTTACGTAGTATAATAGACTGTCAACGTCTGAACCCAACCGGAAAGGCTCGCACCATGAGTGAAAAGGCCAGCTTCTTCAAGCGGCACCGGAAACTGCTGATCATTCTCGCCGTCCTGGCGGTCCTGGGCGCCATCGTCATCGGGAACATGCGCTCCCGCCGCGAGAAGACGGTCAAGGTGACCGTCGAGAAGGTCAAGAAGCAGGACCTGACCGCGATCGTCTCGGCCTCGGGCGAGATCAAACCCAAGAAGAACATCAACATCAGCGCCCAGGTCCCGGGCCGGATCGTCAAGATCGGCGTCGTCGAGGGCCAGGAGGTCAAGGCCGGCAACTTCCTCCTCAAGCTCGATTCGACCCAGTACGAGGCCAACGCCGACCGCGACCAGAACTACATCCGGGCGGCCAAGGCCGACCTGATCCAGGCCGAGGCCCGGCTGCAGCGGGACAAGAACTCCTTCGACCGCCAGCAGAAGCTCTTCGACGACAACCTCATTTCCAAGGACCAGCTCGAGGCGGCCAAGGCCAACTTCGACGTCTCCGTGGCCCAGACCAACGCCATCAGTTTCCAGATCAAGCAGGCCGAAGCCTCCCTCAAGAGCACCCTGGACAGCCTGGCCAAGACGACCTACGTCTCGCCGATCGACGGCATCATCACCAGCCTCCAGGTCGAGGAGGGCGAGACGGCCATCATCGGGACCATGAACAATCCCGGCACGGTCATGCTGACCATCGCCGACCTGTCGGTCATGGAGGTCGAGGTCGAGGTCGACGAGACCGACGTCATCGGCGTGGCCCTCGGCCAGGAGGCCAACGTCCGCGTCGACGCCCTGCCGAGCACCGTCTTCAAGGGCCAGGTCACCGAGATCGGCAGCTCGGCCATCCAGCAGACCACGGGCCTGTCCGCGTCGACGCAGGAGTCGAAGGACTTCAAGGTCGTCGTCACCCTCAACGATCCCGACCGCAAGCTCAAGCCCGGGCTGTCCGCCTCGGCCGATATCATCGTCGCCCAGAGGACCCAGGTCCTGGCCGTGCCCATCTCGGCCCTGGTCCTGCGGGACAAGCCCGGCGTCCCGGCCAACGCGCCGACCGCCTCCCGCGAGGAGGAAGGCCTCTACGCCGTCGAGGCCGGCCGGGCCAAGTTCGTGCCGGTCACCAAGGGCATCGCCGGCGGGATGAACATCGAGATCGTGGCCGGCATCCAGGAAGGGCGGGAGATCGTCAGCGGGCCCTACGCCGCGTTGCGGGGGCTGAAGGACGGCACGCTGGTCAAGTCGGACGCCAAAAAGGACACCCCCGCGTCATGAGCGGACCGGACCCCATCGTCATCCTGGTCGAGGACCTCTGGAAGGTCTACAAGCTCGACGAGCAGGAGGTCGAGGCCCTGCGCGGCGTCTCCCTGACCGTCGAGCGGAACGAGTTCCTGGCCATCATGGGCCCCTCGGGCTCGGGCAAGTCGACCCTGATGAACCTCATCGGCTGCCTGGACACCCCGTCCTCGGGCTCCTATCGCCTGAACGGCAAGGTCGTCAGCGCCATGACCGAGGACGAACTGGCCTTCATCCGCAACCACGAGATCGGCTTCGTCTTCCAGGTCTTCAACCTGCTGCCCCGGGCCACGGCCCTCCACAACGTCGAGCTGCCGCTCATCTACGCCGGGGTCAAGAAGGCCGACCGCCTGGCCAAGTCCCGCCGGGCCCTCGAGCGGGTCGAGATGAAGGCCCGCATGGGCCACAAGCCGGCCGAGCTGTCCGGCGGCGAGCGCCAGCGCGTGGCCGTCGCCCGGGCCCTGGTCAACGAACCGTCCCTGCTCCTGGCCGACGAACCGACCGGCAACCTCGACTCGCGGACGGGCCGTGAGATCCTCAACCTCTTCCATCGCATCCACGAGCAGGGCAACACGATCATCATGGTCACCCACGACCGCGAGGTGGCCGCCCAGGCCCAGCGGATCATCCACATCCGCGACGGCCGGATCGAAAAAGACGAGCGGATCGGAGGCTGATCCATGGACCTCTTCAAACGCATCGGCGGCGTCTTCCTCGAACCGCGGCGGACCTTCGAGGGCCTGGCCGGCCGGCCCGTCTGGGTCGACACGCTCGTCGTCGTCCTCCTGGCCCTGATCGCCTTCAACCTGGTCGTCCTGCCCTACGCCCAGCGCGACAACCTGGCCCTGATGAAGGACAACGCCACGCTCAAAGAGCGCATGGGCGAGGACGGCTACGCCAAGCTGATCGAGAGGACCGAGCACCCCTCGCGGACCGGCCAGATCCTCCAGACCTTCGTCACCACGCCCCTGTTCGCCGTGGCTGCGCTCCTGCTCCAGAGCCTGCTCCTGCTCATCCTGGGGCGGCTGCTGTCCACCCAGGGGTCCTACGTCCAGGCCCTGGCGGCGCTCGTCCACGCCAGCCTGATCGACAAGCTGCTCGGCAACGCCGTCCGCCTCGGCCTGGCCCTGACGCGGGGCTCGCTCATGCAGACGTCCACCAGCCTGGCCCTCCTGTTCCCGAACCTGGAGGTGACCTCGACGGCCTACATCGTGATGTCCCAGGTCGACGTCTTCCAGCTGTGGATGTTCGGCGTCCTGGCCTTCGGTCTGGCGGCCATCTTCAAGATCGCGCCGAAAAAAGCGCTCCTGCTCTCGTACGCCGTCTGGGCCTTGAAGGCGCTGGCCAACATCGGCATCGGCCTGATCGGCATGAGCTTCCTGAGATAGCCGTCGCCCGGTTGACTTCGCCTTCCCCGCCCGTTACAGTAATCGCATGGACGATTGGTTCGCTTCCGGAGAAGGCGCCCGCGCGCCCCTGGCCCGCGTGCTGGCCGAGATCTGGAAGCAGGGCTTGAGCGGTTCGCTCTACGCCCGGACCGGCGGCGTCCCCAAGTGCCTGTCGTTCGAGCGCGGCTTCCTGACGCTCGATTCCGTGTCCTTCGAGGAGAAGGATTTCCTGCGCTTCCTCCTGACGGGCGGCGAGACGGACCTGATCGCGCTGACGCGGGTCGAGGAGCAGGCCCAGCGGTCGGGCGGCTCGGCCCTCCGGGCCCTGGTCGAGATCCCCGTCTTCACGGCCGAGCGGCTCTGGGAGCTGCTCGAGGATTACGCCCGCGAGGAAGCCCTGGCCCTCGTCGCCGACGCCGCGGCCGAGCGCGAGTTCCACACCCGCAGCGGGCCCCCGGCCCGCGTCTACGTCGAGGCCGTCGACGTCCCCTCGCTGCTCCTCGAAGCCGCCCGGCGGGCCCCGGATCCGGCCTCTCTCGACGGCGTTCTGCCGGCCCCCGACGAGGCCCTGCGGCGCCTGCCCGCCTTTTCGCCCGACGCCTTCGCGCTCTCGCTCGTCGAGCGCTACGTCCTCGGCCTGCTCGATCCGCCCAAGACCGCGGACGAGGCCTGCGCCGAAAGCGACGCCGGCGCGGCCGCCACGCGCCGGGCCCTGGCCGCCCTGGTCCTCGTCGGTCTGGCCGGCCCGGCCGGGCCCAAGCCGAAGACGGCCCGGCTGCCCGGCGACCTGTCGCTCGCGGCCATGGACCGCATCCTCGGCCAGTTCAACGCCAAATGCGCCTTCGTCCTCAAGTACGTGACCAAGGAGATCGGCCCGGTGGCCTTCTCCCTGATCGGCAAGGCCGTCGACGAGGTCCGCGGCCGGCTCGACCCGGCCCTGCGGTCGGCCGAGCTCCAGCCCGACGGCCGCTTCGAGCTCAAGACGCCGCTGCGGGTCAACGCCAACATCGTCGGCGACGAATGCCGCGTCTCCATGCTCCGGAGCATGGACGAGGTCCTGGCCGCCGAGGTCCTGCTGGTCAAGCGCACCCTCGGTCAGGAGCACGAATCCGCCCTGGTCCGGAGCCTGGAGCGGCTCGGGGAGGCCCCGTGAAGCGGCGCCAGCTCTACGCCCTGCTCCTCTTCGTCTCGCTCCTGGCCGTCTGGGTCCTGATCGAAATTGGACGCTGAAGCCGCCCCGCTCGTCATCGTCCTCGGGCCGACCGCCGTCGGCAAGAGCCGCGTCGCCGTCGACCTGGCCCTGCGCTTCGGCGGCGAGGTCGTCAGCGGCGACTCCATCCAGGTCTATCGCGGCTTCGACATCGGAACGGACAAGCCCGGGCCCGAGGCCCGCCGCGGCGTCCCCCATCACCTCATCGACATCGCCGACCCCGAGGCCCAATACACGGCCGCCGATTTCGTCCGCGACGCCTTGGCGGCGGCCGGAGATATCGGCTCGCGGGGCCGCCTGCCCATCGTCGCCGGCGGCACCGGCCTCTACCTCAAGGCCCTCGTCGACGGCCTCTTCCCCGGCCCCGGCCGCGACCCGGCCCGCCGCGCCGCCCTCGAAGCCGAGGCCGCCGAAAAAGGCCTCGACGCGCTCTTCCGCCGGCTCGAGGCCGTCGATCCGGAGTACGCGCGGAAGATCCGCGGCCGCGACCGCGTCCGCATCATCCGGGCCCTCGAGGTCCTGGAGGCCACGGGCCGGCCCTTGTCGGAGCATTTCCGGGACACCCGTTCGCCCCTGGCCGGCCGGACCCTCGTCCGCGTCGGCCTCGAGCTCGACCGGGCGACGCTCTGCCGCCGCATCGAGGAGCGGGTCGACCGGATGTTCGCCCGCGGCCTCGTCGAGGAGGTCCGGGGCCTGCTGGCCCGGGGGCTGCCGCCCTCCGCTCCGCCCTTCCGGGCCCTCGGCTACCGCCACGTCGTCCGCCACCTGGCCGGCGAGATCGGCCGGGACGAGGCCGCGGCCCTGACCAAGATCGAGACCCGCCAGTATGCCAAGCGCCAGATGACCTGGTTCCGGAAGATGGCCGAGGTCGCCTGGTTCTCCCCGGACGACGGCCCGGGCCTTGAGGAACACCTCCGAAAGCGGTTACAATAGGGGGACCGGAGCCCCATGGAACGCGCCATCCTCGTCAACGTCGCCACGACCAAGGCCGAAAAGGCCGATGCCGAGGAGTCCCTGAACGAGCTGGCCGGCCTGACGGTCGCGGCCGGGGCCGAGGTGGCCGGCAAGATCCGCCAGGTCCGGCCGCGCCTCAACCCCCGCTGGCTCGTGGGCGAAGGCAAGGTGGCCGAGATCAAGGACGAGGCCCGCGAGGCCGAGGCCGACCTGGTCGTCTTCGACCATACCCTCAACGCCGCCCAGCAGAGGAACCTCGAGGACGATCTCAAGCTCAAGGTCATCGACCGGACCCAGCTCATCCTCGACATCTTCGCCCAGCGGGCCCGGACGAACGAAGGCAAGCTCCAGGTCGAGCTGGCCCAGTTGAGCTACCGCCTGCCGCGGCTGCGCGGCCACGGCGTCAGCCTGACCCAGCAGGGCGCCGGCATCGGCACCCGCGGCCCGGGCGAGAAGAAGCTGGAGGTCGACCGGCGGCGCATCACCGACCGCATCACCCGGCTCAAGCGGGAGATCGACGGCCTGGAGAAGCGCCGCTCCAGCCAGCGCCAGAGCCGCCGCAAGAGCCCCATCCCGACGGTCTCGCTCGTCGGCTACACCAGCGCCGGCAAATCGACCCTCTTCAACCTGCTGACGAAAGAGCAGCGCTACACCTCGCCCAACCTCTTCTCCACCCTGGACCCGCTGCTGCGGCGGGTCTCGTTCCCCGACGGGGCGTTCTTCTTCCTGACCGACACGGTCGGCTTCATCAAGCGCCTGCCGGTCGAGCTGGTCACGTCCTTCCGGGCCACGCTCGAGGAGCTGGGCGAGGCCGACGGCATCTGCCATGTCGTCGACGTCGCCTCGGCCTCCTGCGACCGGCAGCTCGAGGCGGTCGAGTCCGTCCTGGCCGACCTCGGGATCGCCGGGGTCCCGGTCGTCAAGGTCCTCAACAAGATCGACCTCCTGCCCGGGGACGAGCGGGACCTGCTCCTGCGCCGCAACGCCGGCGCCCACGGCCAGACGGTGGCCCTGTCGGCCCGGACCGGGGAGGGCGTCCCGGACCTGCTGCGGCGGCTCCGGGAGGTCCTCTTCGCCGGCTACCGGACCTATTACGTCCGGGTGCCCCGGGAGACCCGGGAGATCGCCGACTCCCTGGGCCGCCGGTCGCTCGTCCTCAAGCGGCGGGAGAGCGACGGCTTCGTCGAGTTCAAGGTCCTGGCCGAGCCGTCCGGGGTCGCCGATCTCGGGCCCTATCTCGATCAAGGAGCCGAGCCATGGTGAAGCGGACCGCCGTCGTCCTGATGGCCCTGCTGGCCGCCTGGGGCTGCGCCAGCGCGCCGCGGGTCGCGCCGCCGGCGTTCTATGTCGAGGACCTGCCGGCCGAGGCCACGACGCGGCTGAAGCTCGACGACCGGATCGCCGCCGCCGACGCCTGGCAGGCCCTCAGGTCAGGCCGGCCGGCCCAGGCCCGCAAATACCTGCTGAAGCTGGGCACGGCCAGCCCGATCCGCGAGGCCGGCCTGGCCTACGCCGACCTTCTCGAGGCCGACTTGGCCGCGGCCGAGGCCCGCTTCAAGTCCTCGATCGCCGGCACGCCGGGCATGGTCCCGTCTTACGTCGGCCTGGCCCAGATCTACGAGTCCCGGCGGGAGAAGGTCAAGACGCTCGACGCCTACCGGGAGATCCTCCGGCTCGACCCGGACAACCGCTGGGCCGGACCGCGCTTCGAGAGCCTGCGCGCCGGTCTCGTCCGCGACGCCGCCGCGGCGGCCCGGGCGGCCCTGGCGGCGGGCAACCGCGAGACGGCCAAGCGCGGCTTCCTGGAGGTCCTGTCCTACGACCCGGGCGCGACGGACGCCCATCTCGAGCTGGCCCGGCTCTATCGGCAGGAGAAGGCCACGGCCGAGGCCCTGGACCATTTCAAGGCGGCCATGGCCGCCGGCACATCGGACAAGACGGTCCTCCGGGAATACGCCGAGTTCCTGGCCGAGGCCGGCCAGCTCGGCCAGAGCCTGGAGGTCCTCGAGAAGCTGGCCGCCGCCGCGCCCAAGGACGCGGCCGTCGGCAAGCGGGTCGCGGAGCTCAAGGAGAAGCTCGGGGTCTACGAGATCCCCAGCCAATACGACGCCATCGCCGGGCTCGAGGCCATCACCCGCGAGGACCTGGCCGCCCTGATCGGCGTCGCCTTCGAGAAGGACCTGGAGACCCCGGCCCGGACGGAGATCCTGGTCGACATCGCCACCTCGTGGGCCCAGCGGTACATCGTCGCGGTCGCCTCCCTCGGCATCATCCGGGCCTCGGTCAACCACACCTTCCAGCCCCGGCGGATCATCAACCGGGCCGAGCTGGCCGACGCCGCCGTCCGGCTCATCGGGGTCCTCGGCCAGCGCGGGGCCCGCTTCGTCCCCCTGGTCGAAACGCGCCGCATCCGGATCGCCGACGTGGCCCCCGACAGCCTCTACTACGACTCGATCACCAAGGCCCTGTCCTTCCAGATCATGGCCCTCATCCCCGGCCGGCTGTTCGAGCCCGAACGGACCGTCTCCGGCGCCGAGGCCCTCCGGGTCATCGAGCTCATCCAGGGGCTGGCCCGCTAAGGACGCGCGCATGGACGAGATGAACGGATCGATGGGCGCGGCCGCGGCGGCGGCCGGCGCGAAGCGCCGGTCCGAACTCCTGGCCCTGCCGAACCTGCTCTCGTTGACCAGGATCCTGCTGACCCCCGTCTTCGTCATGATGATGGTCCAGCGCCGGCCCTGGCCCGCGTTCGCCGTCTTCCTCGCCGCCGGCGCCACGGACGCCCTGGACGGCTTCGCCGCCCGGGCGCTCCGCCTCAAGACGACGCTGGGGCTATGGCTCGACCCGATCGGCGACAAGCTCCTGCTGACCTCGGCCTTCGTCGTCCTGACCCTGCCGGCCCTGGCCGCGCCGAACGTCCTGCCGCTGTGGCTGACGTTCCTGTGCGTCGGCCGCGACGTGGCCATCGGGCTCGGGGCCCTGCTCATCATCGCCCTGAGCGGCAAACGGACCTTCCCCCCCAGCCTGACGGGCAAGGCCAGCACGATCTGCGAGGTCTTTCTCCTCTACGTCGTGCTCTACCTCAATGCCGCCGGGAAGACGCCGCAGTCGCTGGCCTGGCTCTACGTTCTGACCGCCCTGCTGGCCGCCGCCTCGTTCGTCCAGTACGCCTTCCGCGGCGTCCGCATGCTCCGCCAGCCCCGGCGCCCGCCGGCGGCCGGTTAACGTCAACGCCCTCTTTGATTTTGCGGCCCGGCATGGTAAGATGCGGCCGGAACAACGCCTCGAGGAGCGCCCGCATGACCGCCAACGAGACCTTCGGCAAGCTGTCCCGCCGGATCGAGCAATACCGCGACGAGATGGTCGACCTCCAGATGAAGCTCTGCGCCATCCCGGCCATCGCGCCCTCGAGCGGCGGCGAGGGCGAGGCCAAGAAGGCCGAGTTCCTGGTCGAGTGGCTGAAGGCCAACGGCTTCGTCGATATCTCCGTGGTCAAGGCCCCCGACCTCGACGCCCCGGCCGGCTACCGGCCCAACATCCTGGCCTATTCCCGGGGCCGGAGCTCGGCCCGAACGGTCTGGGTCATGACCCACACCGACGTCGTCCCGCCCGGCGAGCCGTCGCTCTGGCGCGGCGACCCGTTCAAGGCCTGGGTCGAGAAGGGCCGCGTCTACGGCCGCGGCGTCGAGGACAACCAGCAGGACCTGGTGGCCTCGCTCTTCGCCGTCAAGGCCCTGAAGGCCGAAGGCCTCCTGCCGCCCTACGACATCGGCATCGCCCTGGTCGCCGACGAGGAGACGGGCAGCCGCAGGGGCATCGGTTTCGTCATCAAGGACGCCAAGGTCTTCCGCAAGCAGGACCTCATCGTCGTCCCCGACGCCGGTAACGAGCACGGCACCATGATCGAGGTGGCCGAGAAAAGCCTGCTCTGGCTCAAGTTCAAGACCCTCGGCAAGCAGGCCCACGGCTCGACCCCGGAGAAGGGCGTCAACAGCTTCAAGGCCGCCAGCTTCCTGATCGCCGCCCTCGACGACCTCTACAAGGTCTACCCGGCCCGGGACCGGCTCTTCGATCCGCCCATCTCGACCTTCGAGCCGACCAAGAAGGACGCCAACGTCCCCAACATCAACACCATCCCGGGCGAGGACGTCTTCTACACCGACATGCGCATCCTGCCCAAGGTCAAGCTCCAGGACGTCGAGAAGACCATCCGCCAGATGGCGGCCAAGATCGAGCGCAAGCACAAGGTCAAGATCACCTTCGAGATCCAGCAAAAGGCGCCGGCCGCGCCGCCGACCTCGGCCCAGGCCCCCGTCGTCCTGGCCCTCAAGAAGGCCGTATGGGAGGTCTACCGCAAGGACGCCAAGGCCATGGGCATCGGCGGCGGCACCGTGGCCGCGATCTTCCGCCGGGCCGGCATCCCCGCCGCCTGCTGGTCCAAGCTCGACGAGACGGCCCACCAGCCGAACGAGTACTGCATCATCGACAACATGGTCGGCGACGCCAAGGTCTTCGGCCACGTCTTCCTGCAGGATTAGGGCCGAAGGCGCCGGGGCCCGGACGGCCCCGAAGGATCAGACCGGCTTGCGCACGGCCGCCAGCGGGGACGGCGGCGCCGGGAAGACCCGCTGGACGCGCTGGGCGATGCGGACCGTGTTCAGATGGATGTCGACGGTGTCCTTGATGTCCAGCGCGTAGCCGCCGGCCAGGACGACCGCGACCGGGATGCCCAGGCGCCGGGCGTTCTCGATGACCAGCTTGTCCCGCTCTTTCAACCCCGCCTTGGTCACGGCCAGGCCGCCGAGCTGGTCTTTTTCGTAAGGGTCGGCCCCGGCCAGGTAGAGGACGAGTTGCGGCCGGAACTCGCGGTAGACCTTGGGGATGTGGGCCCGCAGGCCGGCCAGGTACTTGGCGTCGCCGTCGCCGGCCCACAGGCCGATGTCCAGCGTGCTCAAGGGCTTGTCCTGGGGGTAGATGTCCATCTGGTGGATGGACAGGGTGAAGATCTCATGGCGCCCAGACAGGGCGGCGGCGGTGCCGTTGCCCTGGTGGAGGTCGCAGTCGACGATCATGACCCGCTCGGCCAGGCCGTCGGCGACGATCTTGCGGGCGGCCACGGCCACGTCGTTGAGCAGGCAGAAGCCCTCGCCGTGGTCGGGAAAGGCGTGGTGGAAGCCGCCGCCGATGTGGACGGCCAGGCCCGACTCGAGGGCCTTGCGGGCCGCCAGGACCGTCCCCCCGACCGAGAGCAGGGCAAAGCGGACGAGCTCGGGGGAATAGCGGACCTCCAGGGCCTTGAGCTCGGACACGCTCAAGCCGCCGGTCCGGACCCGCTTCAGGTAGCGGGAGGAATGGACGAGCTCGATGTCCTCGTCGGGGGCCGGCCGGGGCCGGAGGAAGTTCTCCTTCTTGGCCCCCATAGCCAGGAGGTTCTCGTAGACGAGCCGGTACTTCTGAAGGGGGAAGACGTGCTTGCCGGTCTCGACCATCCAGTACTCGTTGCTGTAGATGAGCTGGAACGGGAAGCGCTTGCCGACAAGCACCTTGAAGAGGTCGAGAAGGTCGCCCATAAGGACCTCAAGATATCAGAAAACGCGACCGGAAAAAAGGACGCCCGGGCCCGGCCCTACCGGCCGGTCGCCTGCAGATACTGAACGAGCTTGATCCGATAGCCGGCCATGGCCTCGGTCAGCCGGTCGCGGGCCGCCTGGCGCATCGCTTGGGCCTCGAGGAGATCGGACACGGTGAGGAGCCCGTTGTCGTAGCCGTCTTGGTTGACCTTCAGGTTCTCGTCCGCCTGGGCCTCGGATTCCCGGCAGAGGGCCAGCTCGCGGCCAGCGTCGCTCAGGTCTTTCCAGGCCTTCTCCATCTGCAGCAGGAGGAGCTCCTGGCCGTCGCGCAGGGTGTTGCGGGCCATCTCCTCGCGGGCCTTCTGGGCGCCCAGGGCGTGGGAGCCCTCCCACCACCCGGACAGGGGCACGGACAGGGTGCCGAAAACAAGGCCGTTGGTCCGGCCCTTGGCGTCGTCCATCTTCATGTACAATCCGGCGACGCCCACGCCGAGCTGGGGCAGATACTCGCCCCGGGTCATGCGGGTCTTCAGGGTCTCGGCCCGGACGGCGGCTTGCAGGAGCCGATGTTCCGGCCGGCCCTCCAGCACGGCCCGATGGTCGACGCGGCAGGATTCGGGAGATCCTTCGACGACGAGGGCGTCGGAGAGCTCGAGGGCCGGATCGTAGGGCATCCCGAGGTATTGGCAGAAGGCCATGGCGGCCAGGGCCCGGCCGTTCTCGACCTTGGACTCGTTGAGCAGGAGGCCGGACAATTCGAGCCGGACCTTGAGGACGTCGTTCTTCATGACCAGGCCCGCGTCGTAGGCGTCCTCGACCTGGGCCAGCAGGCGCCGAAGCAGCGTTTCGTACCCGGCCAGGGTCCGGGCCTTCTCGGCCAGGGCGACGATCCGCCAGTACTGCTCCTCGGTCGACCGCAGGACCTCGTTGCGGGCCAGGCGGGCCTTGTCCTCGCCGGCTTCGACGCCCAGGGAGGCCAGGCGGTTGCCGTTGACGATGCGGCCGCCGGCGAAGACCGGCTGGACGGCGGCGACCAGGCCCGTTCTCAGGGAGCCCAGCAGGCCCATGGTCGAGCCGGGGAGATAGGCGAACTGGGTGGCGTTCGGGAGGTTGGCGGGATTCCCGTCATAGACGGGCAGGTTGCCGCCCTGGGTCGCGATCTCCGCCAGCGGGTCGGCGGCCTCCAAGGCCGCCCCCGAAGCGCTGACGGACGGGAAGTACTTGGTGAAGGCCGCTCGCTTGGCCTCGCGGGCGGCCTCGGTCTCGAGCCGGCTGTTCTTGGCCGCGACGTTGTTCCGCAGGGCGAGCGCTTTGCTTTCGGCGAGCGTCAGCTTTTGGCCGGCCAGAACCGGGGAGGCGATCGACAGGAGGACGAGGCCGGCGGCCTGGATCGTCTTCGGGACGTTCATGAGGTTCCCTCCTCCGCGGCCGATGGCCCGGCCGCGGGGGCGGCCGGTTCCTTCCGGTGCAGGAGATAGTAAAGGACGGGCAGGATGAGGAGCGACAGGACCAGGGCGAAGAGCAGGCCGAAGCAGATGACCGAGCCCAGCGGCCCCCAGAGGGAAGAGCCGCTCAGGATCATGGGCACGACGCCGACCGCGGCCGCCATGGCCGTCAGAAATATCGGCCGCATCCGGCGCTTGCCGGCGGCGATGGCCGCCTCCTCCGCGCCGCAGCCCTGGTCGCGCCGCAGCTCGTCGGCGTACTGGACGTAGATGATGCCGTTGCGGACGACGATGCCGAACAGGGCGATGACCCCGACGAAGGCCGTGATGCTGAACGGGTATCCCGTGATCAGGATGCCCATGGCGGCCCCGAAGACGGTCAACGGCATGATGATCATGATCAGGAGGGACTTCTTCAGGCTGCGGAACTCGAACAGCAGGATGAGGAAGATCAGGACGATGGTGGCGGCCAGGGAGTAATAGAACGGCGTGAAGAACTCCTCGCTGGCGGCGATCTCGCCGCCGTATTCGAGCCTGACCCCGTCCGGAAGCTCCAGCCGGTCGAGGGCCGGCTTGGCCTTTTTCATGACGTTGGAGGCATAGACGCCCCTCTCGACCTCGGCCAGCACGGTCAGGCTCCGCACCCCGTTGCGATGGACGATGTCGCCCTCCGTCCAGGCGGGCCGGAGATCGGCGATCTGGCGGAGGGGAACGGAGGCGGCCAAAAGGGGCGAAGTGATGTAAAGGTCGCCGAGGTCGCCGGGCCCGGCCGGCCCGTCGTCGAACTTCAGCCGGACCTGGAGAGGGTAGTCGCCTTCCCAGACGGTCGCCGCCGGCAGGCCCTTGGTCCCGGCCATCAGCGAATAGACGAGCAGGGCGTTCGGATAGCCCAGCCGGCCGGCCTCCTCCTTTTTGACCTGGACGTCCACGCTCTGGACGGGCTGCCGGAAGTCGGACCGGACCCAGGCCACGCCGTCGACCGGCCGGAGTACGGCGGCGACCTCGGCGGCGGCCCTTTTCAGCTCCCGGATGTCGTCGCCGCAGACCCGGACCTCGATGGGCTCGACGAAGTTGGTCATCTCCAGCTGCTTCCACTTGACCTCGGCCCCCGGGTAGCGGCCGGCGAACGTCCGGCTGGACTCGTCGAGGATCCGGCGGGTCGATTCGCTGGAATCGGTCAGCACGACGAGCTGGCCGGTGTCCCGCGACGGGAAGCGCGGGGCGTAGAGGGTGTTGAAGCGGGGCGAGCTCGTCCCGACGAACGAGGTCACGACCTTGATCCGGCGATCGGCAAGCAGCCGCGCCTCGAGGTCCTTCATCACGGCGTCCGTCGCCCGGAGGGAGCTGCCGGCGGGCAGGGTGACCTCGACCGCGAACTGGTTCCGCTCGATCTTGGGGAAGGTCTGCGTGGGGACCGAGGCCAGGATGGCCAGCCCGGCGATGAAGGACACGGCGCCGATGGCGATGACCAGGGCCTTCCGGCGGAACACCCGTTCCACCAGGCGGTCGTAGCGTCGCTGCAGGCCGTCCAGGAAGGCCGTCCGCCGGCCGGCCTGGCCGTGCTTGACCCCCCGCTTGATGAAGTGGAAGCACATCAGCGGCGTCAGCAGCGAGGCGGCCAGGAGCGAGGCGGTCAGGGAGGTGATGACCGTCGGCGGCATGGAGCGGATGAAGTCCTTGGCCATGCCGGTCATGAAGACGCTCAAGGGGACGAAACACCCGATGATGATGATGGTGGCCGCGAAGACGGAGGGGAAGAGCTCCTTGACGCTGCGGCTGGCCGCCCGGCGGCGGTCGAGGCCGGCGTCGAGCTTCTCGACATAGTTGTCGATGATGACGATCGGGTCGTCGACGACGAGCCCCAGGACGATGATCAGCGACGCCAGGGACACAGTCTGGAGGTCCAGGCCGGCCGCCCAGAGGAGGCCGAGGGTCGACAGGATGGTGACGGGGATGGTCGCGGCCGCGGCCAAGGCCACTCGGAACGGCAGCAGGACGAGGGTCACGGCGATGACCGCCAGGACGGCGATGGCGAACTCCTTCAGGAAGCTGCCGATGGACCGGGCCACGGCGGCCGGGATATTGGAGATGACGTCGATCTGGACGTCCGGAGGCAGGGTCTTCTGGAAGTCGGCGATGGCCCGCCCGACCTCCCGGCCAAAGTCGACGATGTTGTGCCCGCCCCGCATCTCCAGGGACACGACCAGGCCTTTCTTGCCGTTGACCCGGACGTAGGACTGGGGCTCCTCGTACTCGCGGACGATCCGGGCCACGTCCTTCAGGCGGACGACCGTGCCGGCCGGGTCGGCGTAGACGATCTGCTCGGCCAGGTCGCTCTCGGCCTTGTAGCTGGCCGGGACGTGCAGGGGTCGGACGAGCCGGCCGTCGTCCAGCTCGCCGGCGTACCCGGCGGCGGCCTGGGGGACGATGGCCGCGGCCAGGGTCAATGGCTTGATCCCGTAGCGGGCCAACCGGGCGTTGTCGAGGTAGACGGCGATCTCCTCCTTCTGGACGCCGTAGCGCTTGATCCGGGACACGGACGGGATGCGCCGGACGTCGTTCTCGAGCCCCGTGATGCAGTCCTCGAGCTCCCGGTAGGTCTTGCCGTCGGAGCGGACCGAGAGGAGCAGCGCCGAGGCGTTGCCGAAGTCGTTGTCGGCCGTGAGCGAGATCAGACCGGCGGGCAGGCCGGCCTTCAGCTCGTTCAGGCCGTGGCGGAGCTTGACCCAGAACCCGTCGGGGTCCTTCTCGTTCTCCGAGACCTCCACATAGACGACCATCACGCTCTCCCGGGAGACGGAACGGGTCTCGGAACGCCGGACCGATTTGTACTGGAACAGGTACTCCTCGACCTTGCGGGTCACCTCGGCCTCGACCTGTTCCGACGTGGCCCCCGGGTAGATGCCGACGACGATCCCCTGCCGCACGACGAACTCGGGATACTCGTCCCGGGGCATCTTGACCAAGGCCATGATCCCGGCGGCGACGAGGATCATGACCAGCAGGACGATCGGCTGCTGGTAGCGCAGCAGGCGGTCGATCAGGGAACGCTTGCGATCCGTCATGGCGGCCTCCCGGGAGCGGGCTTAACGCTCGACGACCTGGACGGCCGCGCCGTCGACGAGCTTGTGCTGGCCCGCGACGACGACCGTCTCCCCCGCGGCCAGCCCCTCGTCGACGCGGATGCCGTTCTGGAGCAGCTCGCCGAGCTTGACGGCGCGCACGGCCGCCCGGGTCCCGGCCGCGTCGAGGACGTAGACGTAGCGGCGGCCGGATTCGTCGACCAGCACGGCCTCATGCGGGACGACCGCGCCCGAGCCCCGGGGGGGCCCGTCGAGGCTGGCCGTGCAGACCATGCCCGGCTTGATGGACCGGTCGGGGTTGGCGACGGCGATCCGGACCTTGTAGGAGTGGGCCAGGACGTCGGCGACGACGCCGATATCCTCGACCCGGCCTTCGAACTCCCGGCCTCCCAGGGCCCCGACCCGGACCGCGGCCGGGGCGCACTTGCGGATGAGGGCGATGTCGTTCTCCGGGACGGGGACGCGGGCGTACACCTTGTCGATCCTGACGATGGTGACCGAGGCCACGTTGGGCAGGGCGACCATGCCCGGCTCGAGGGCGCGCTTGCCCACGAAGCCGCCCGCGCTCGCGTACAAGCGGCAGTCGTCGACGTTCCTCTTGGCGATGGCCGCGGCCGCCCGGGCCTTCTGGAGGCCGGTCTCGACCTCGATATACTTGACCTCGGGCAAATTCCCGTTCTTGTACATCCGGGACAGGCGGGCGAAAGCGTCGTCGGCCTGTTTCTCGACGGCCCGGGCCATCTCCAGGGTCTGGCGGTAGGTCGCGTCGTCCAGCTCGGCCAGGAGCGCGCCCTTGGCGACGGCGTCGCCTTCGTCGACATGGACGGCGGTCACGGTGCCGGTGACGGCGAAGCTCTGCGGCAGGCTCTCCGATTCGACGATCGTGCCGCTGTAGGCGAAGGCCCGGCCGGCCCCGGCCGGCGCGACCGTGCGGACGGCCACTTTGACCGGGGCGGGGCCCGGCGCGGGGCCGGGGGAAGACCCGCAGGCGGAAAAGAGGGCCAGGGCGGCGAGCCCTAGCGAGCCCAAGGTTCTCGTGCTCATGGTGCTCCTCGGAATCGTTCGTACTTGCGGCGTCCTCAGGCCGGTTTCGCCGGGAGGGGATCTAGAGCCCCTCGGACATGAGGCGGATGATCGGGTCGATCAGGCGCCTGTCGTCGCTGTCGATGAAGAGGTTGAAGGTCAGGCTCCGGACGACGGCGCCGATGGCCCGCGACGTGATGGCCAGGTCCCCGGCGCCGATGCTCCGGAACTCTCCCCGTTCGAGCCCGGACCGCAGGATGGGCTCGACGACCTTGGCGTTCAGGACGTCGAACTTCCCGATGACCCGGTCGACCACGGGACGGACGGCCGCCATGTCCCGCTCCAGGTTGAGCGGGGCCATGATCTCCCGGACTTCCCGGAAGATGGTCAGGATGTAGGCCATCAGACGCTCCTTGGCCGTCGCGTGGGCGGCTATGGCCTCCCGGGCCCGGGCCAGGATCCGCTCGAGCTGGACCTGGGCCATGCCGTCGAGCACGTCGTCCTTGCTCTCGAAATAGTAGTAGAGCGTGCTCTTGGCCTTGCCGGCCTCCCGGGCGATGTCCTCCATGGTCGTCTTGCTGACGCCAAAGCGCCGGAAGACGACCTCGGCGGCCTGAAGGATCCCGGCCCTGACAAGCTCTTCTTTTTTCACGCTATTCATACGTTTCGACCAAATTAGTATTTTAGTCTAATTATAAGCCCGCCGGCGGCGACTGTCAAGGCCGGTCCGGGCCGCGGGGGAGGTTCTCCCGGCCTTTCCCCAAGCAAAGCCGGAGAGAAGGGCGTCCCGGGATTTAGGAAGGGCCAAAAAAAAGGGGGCGGCCCTCTTTCGAGGCGCAGCCCCCGGTTGTCCGAAGCCGGTCAGCGTTTCCGGGCGGGCTTCTTGGCGGCCTTCTTCGCCGCCGGCTTGGCCGCCGCCTTGGGGGCGTTGAGGATGGCCGCCCGGGCCGCCGCCAGCCGGGCGATGGGCACCCGGAAGGGCGAGCAGCTGACGTAGTTCAGGCCGATGAGGTGGCAGAACTCGACCGACGAGGGATCGCCGCCGTGCTCGCCGCAGATGCCGAGCTTGATATGCGGCCGGGTGCTCCGGCCTTTGGCCACGGCCGTGCGCATGATCTGGCCGACGCCGTCGCGGTCCAGGACCTCGAACGGGTCCTTGGCGTAGATCTCCATGTCGACGTAGGGGCGGAGGAACCGGGCCGCGTCGTCGCGGCTGACCCCGAGCGTCGTCTGGGTCAGGTCGTTGGTGCCGAAGCTGAAGAACTCGGCCACCGTCGCGATCTCGTCGGCCGTGACGGCGCCGCGCGGGATCTCGATCATGGTCCCGACCAGGTAATCGAACTTGACGCCCGTCTCCTTCATGACCGCCCCGGCCGCGGCCCGGACGATCGTCTCCTGGTTGGCCAGCTCCTTGACGTGGCCGACGAGCGGGATCATGACCTCGGGCAGGACGGGGATGCCCTTCTTCTTGGTGGCCGCGGCGGCCTCGAAGATGGCCCGGGCCTGCATCTCGGTGATCTCGGGGTAGATGATGCCCAGGCGGCAGCCGCGGAAGCCGAGCATGGGATTGAACTCGTGGAGGGAGTCGACGCGCTCCCGGACCTTCTCGAACGAGATCCCCATTTGGGCGGCCAGCTCGCGCTGCTCCTTCTCCTCGTGGGGCAGGAACTCGTGGAGCGGCGGATCGATCGTCCGGATGGTCACCGGGCGCCCGGCCATGACCTCGAAGATGCCGGCGAAGTCCCGGCGCTGCAGGGGCAGCAGCCTGGCCAGGGCGGCCTTGCGCTGCTCGAGCGTGTCGGCCAGGATCATCTCGCGCATCGGGCCGATCTTGCCCTCGCCGAAGAACATGTGCTCGGTCCGGCAGAGGCCGATGCCCTCGGCCCCGAAGGCCACGGCGTTGGCCGATTGGTCGGGCTGGTCGGCGTTGGTCCGGATCTTGAGGGTCCGGAACTTGTCCGCCCAGGCCATGACCTTGGCGAAGGTCTGGTAGACCGGGGCCTTGGCCGGGTCGAGCGACTTCTCGATCAGGACCTGCAGGACCTCGGAGGGCTTGGTCTGGAGCTTCCCTTCCAGGACCTCGCCGGTCGTGCCGTCGATCGAGATCCAGTCGCCTTCCTTGACCGTCCGGCCCTTGACCGTCATGGCGTGGTCGCCGTAGTCGATGACCAGCTCGCCGCAGCCGGCGACGCAGACCCGGCCCATCTGCCGGGCCACCAGGGCGGCGTGGGAGGTCATGCCGCCGCGGGCCGTCAGGATGCCCTCGGCCGCGCTCATGCCCTTGATGTCCTCGGGCGAGGTCTCGATGCGTGTCAGGATGACCTTCTCGCCGCGCCCGGCCCAGGCCTCGGCGTCGACGGAGTTGAAGACGACGCGTCCGGTGGCGGCGCCGGGGCCGGCGTTGAGCCCCTTGGCCAGGAGCTTGCCGGCCTTGATGGCGGCGGCCTTCTCGGCCGGGGCGAAAATGGGCCGGAGGAGCTGGTTGAGCTGGTCCGGCTCGATCCGGGCCAGGGCCTCCTTCTCGCCGATGAGCTTCTCGCCGACCATGTCGACGGCGATCTTGATGGCGGCGAAGGCCGTCCGCTTGCCCACCCGGCACTGGAGCATGTAGAGCTTTCCCTGCTGGATGGTGAACTCGACGTCCATCATGTCGGTGTAGTGCTTCTCGAGCGTGCGGCGGATCTTCTCCAGCTGGGCGTAGGCCTTGGCGTCGTCCTGCTTCAGCTCGGCGATGGGCTTGGGCGTCCGGATGCCGGCCACGACGTCCTCGCCCTGGGCGTTCATGAGGTACTCGCCGTAGAAGACGTTCTCGCCGGTGGCGGCGTCGCGGGTGAAGGCCACGCCGGTGCCGGAGTCGGCGCCCATGTTGCCGAAGACCATGAGCTGGACGTTGACGGCCGTGCCCCAGGCCTCGGGGATGTCGTACATCTTGCGGTAGGCGATGGCCCGGTCGTTCATCCAGGAGCCGAAGACGGCGCCGATGGCGCCCCAGAGCTGCTTCTTGGGGTCTTCGGGGAAGTCCTGCCCGGTCTTGTCCTTGATGGCCGCCTTGAAGCGGGCCACCAGGTCCTTGAGGTCGGCGGCGGTCAGGTCGGTGTCGGCCTTGACGCCGCGCTCGTGCTTCTTGGCCTCGATGATGACCTCGAAGGGATCGATGTCGTCCTTGTGGACGGGCTTGAGGCCGAGGACGACGTCGCCGTACATCTGGACGAAGCGGCGGTAGGAGTCGTAGACAAAGCGCTCGTTGCCGGTCTTGGCCACCAGGGCGGCGGCCGTCTTGTCGGTCAGGCCGAGGTTGAGGATGGTGTCCATCATGCCCGGCATGGAAGCCCGGGCGCCCGAGCGGACCGACACCAGGAGCGGGCTCTTGGGATCGCCGAAGGCCTGGCCGACGGCCTTTTCGAGCTTCTTGAGGTTCTTCTCGACCTCGAGACGGACGGCCTCGGGGACCCGCTGGCGGTTCTTGTAGTAGAGGGCGCAGACCTCGGTCGAGATGGTGAACCCGGGCGGAACGGGCAGGCCGAGGCCGGCCATCTCGGCCAGGTTGGCGCCCTTGCCGCCGAGGATGTCCTTCATTTTCATGTTGCCTTCGGCGGCGCCGGCCCCGAAGAAGTACACATACTTAGCCATTCGTTGTTCTCCTGATATGCGAGCTATTTTTGAAAATATACACGGAATCCCGCTGGATTTCAATTCGGGGACATGTCCCCCGGGGGTCCTTAGGTCCGCGTCCCCGTCCGCTTCTCGAGGAGCACGACGAGCCCCAGGGCCAGCATGCCCAGGTCCTCGAGGATGACGCCCCAGCCGGCCTTGCGGGCGGCCGGCCCGAAGCAGCCGCAGTCGACATCCAGGCCGCGGACCATGGTCACGGCGGTCAAGACGATGAAGAAGACGAGCAGGACGGAGATGACGAGCGCCGCGCCCCGCTTCCAGATCCCGGCGACGAGGCACGCGCCGGCCAGGATCTCGAGCCAGGGCAGGACGAGGGCGGCCATGAACGACAGGGACTGGCCGACGAGCTGATAGTTCCGGATGTTCTGGGCGAAATCGAGGGGCTCGAGGGCCTTGGCCGCCCCGGCGTAGACGAACAGTCCGCCGAGGACGAGCCGGAAGACGACCAGGACGGCCTTGTTCCGGATCATCGTTCGATCCCGCCTTCGGGCGCCCCGTCGCGGCCGGCCTCGACCGGCAGGCCGGCCCCGGACCAGGCGGCCCAGCCGCCCTCGAAGACGCGGACGTCGGTGAAGCCCGCGCCGTGGAGACGCTTGGCCAGGACCAGGCTCGATCGGCAGTCACCGCCCTCGCAGTAGACGAGCACGGCCCGGCCGGGGGGCGTCCCGGCGAGGCTCCCGGGCAACGGGGCTTCGGCCTCGCCCGCCGGCACGTTGCGGGCCCCCGGCACGTGGCCCTCGGCGAACGGCCCCGCGGCCCGGGCGTCGAGCACCAGGGCCGCGCCCGTCCGCCAGAGATCCTCGGCCTCCTCGAGACCGATCAGCCGCAGGCCCGGGTATTCGGCGGCCTGGAAAAAGCTCTTCCGGAACTCGCCGCGGACGAAGCGCCCGATGAGCGGGACGTGCAGGGCCGCCGCGACGACGACGCTCAACCCGGCCAGGGCCGCGGCCTGCCGCAGCGCCCGCCGGACCTCGCTCACGTGCTCCCCCCCGCTCAGCCGTGGACGGCCCGGTACTTCTCGAGGGCGACCTTGAAGATGCGGACGGCCTCGCGCAGGTCGTCCACGTTGACGACGTAGGCCAGGCGGGCCTCGTCCGTGCCCAGGCTGGGCGTCGAGTAGAAGCCCGGGGCCGGGGCGATCATGACCGTCTTGCCGTCGAGCGAAAAGTCCTGGAGGAGCCAGATGGCGAAGTGCTCGACGTCCTTGACCGGCAGGCGGATGATGACGTAGAAAGCGCCCTGCGGCTTGCGGATGACGACGCCGGGGATGTCCTTGAGCCCGTCGTAGAGGACGTTGCGGCGGCGGTCGTACTCGGCCCGCACGCCGGCGAAGTAGCTCATGGGCATGTTGTAGGCGGCCAGGGCGGCCATCTGTTCCACCGAGGGCGGGCAGAGCCGGGCCTGGGCGAACTTGAGGGCGGCCGCGTAAACGTCCTTGTTCCGGGTGATGATCATGCCGATCCGGGCCCCGCAGCAGGAGAAGCGCTTGGAGATGCTGTCGACGACGATGGCCCGCTCCCTGATGTCCTGGTACTCGAGGATGCTCTTGTGCTTGAGCCCGTCGTAGATGAACTCCTTGTAGACCTCGTCGCCGATGAGGAACAGGTCGTGCTTCTTGACCAGGCCGACGACGCGGTCGAGCTCTTCCGGCGTGTAGACCGTGCCCGTCGGGTTGTTGGGCGAGCAGAGGAGGATGGCCCGGGTCCGCGGCGTGATCAGGGCCTCCAGGGCCGCGGCCGGGGGCAGGCGGAAGCCGTCCTCGACCGACATGGGCAGGGGCACGATCTTGAGCCCGGCGAAGGCGGCGTAGCCGTTATAGTTGGTGTAGTAGGGCTCGGGGATGATGATCTCGTCGCCGACGTCGCCGATGACCGAGAAGGTGAAATGGATGGCCTCCGAGCCGCCGGTCGTGATCAGGACCTCGTCGGGCCCGAGGGGGATGTCATAGTTGGCGAAATAGCGGGTGACGGCCTGGCGCAGCTCCAGGAAGCCCTGGGCCGGGCCGTAGGCCAGGACGGGCTGGGACCAGTTGTGGAAGGTGTCCAGGACCGGGCCCGGCATGGGGATGTCGGGGTCGCCGATGTTGAGGTGGAAGACCTTGACCCCCCTGGCCTTGGCGGCGTCGGCGTACGGTTTCAGCTTGCGGATCGGCGAAGCCTGGATGTCGCGTCCGCGCGAAGAGATGTTCATGATGGATCCTTTCCCGGGGGGATGGCCCCGGCCCGTTAGGGTCTATTATAAGGAATTCGGCCGCCCGTCCGCAACGCCGGCGATGTCCCCCGGTCAGATGGCGAAGCCGAGGATGAGCATGTAGGTCGTGTAGCGGAAGCGCAGGTTCTCGAACGGGTCCCAGACGCCGTCGGCGCCCTGGCGGACGATGACGGCCGGCCGGGCGTCGATCTCCCGGCCGCCGAAGGCGACCCCGAGGCCGACCGTGAACGAGGACCTCTTGAGCGCGATCTCGGCCCCGGTGACGACGTGGAGGATGTCCCAATCGGTCAGCGACAGGTTGGTCGCGGTGCGGGCCTTCCGGGCCGAGGCGTCCGTGGCGAAGCTGGCGTAGCCCTTGAAGCGGGCGGAATAGAACCACTCCAGTCCCACGCCCCAGTTCAGGACCGCCTTGAGCTCCTGGGTGACGTCGTTCTCGATGGTCTCGCCGGAGGTCTGGGAGGCGAACGGGGGCGTGTCGAGGACGGCATAGGGCCGGACCCGGGCGAACCACTCCGTGCTCCAATAGGCCCGGACCTTCTGGATCTTGAAGGTCAGGCCGGCCGCGACGGACAGGGGCGTCCGGTAGCGGACGGCCAGATGGTCGTGGTAGTCGGCGGCCAGGAAATCGTCCTCGACGCCGTCGCCGTCCATGTCCAGGCCGGCCTGGCTCGAGTTGACCCCGGCCGCTCCCCATCCGCCCAGGCCGACGCTCGGCGTCGTCAGCGTCAGCCCCAGGGTCAGCCGCTCGAAATCGGCGGCCAGGCCGATCTTCCAGAGGGCCCGGAAATGGACCAGGCGGTACTGCCGGGCCCCCAGCGACATGGCCAGGTGTCCGCCCGGGCTCAACGTCTCGACCAGTTCCTGGGTCCAGGCGCGGTGGTTGCGCATGGCCAGGTACTGGGTGACGCCGATGCCGACATGCGGCGAGATGCGGTAGGACCAGGTCAGGCCCAACCAGCTCTCGGCCACCTTCTCGTCGAGCCGGAACTGGGTGACATAATCCTCCGGGCCCGGAGACCCCGGCAGCAGGTCCCGGGAGCCCGTTTCCGAGATCGAGGCCCCGAGCTTGACGGACTGCCGGGTCAGGAAGGAGTAGCCGAACCAGTGACGTTTCAAGCCCCGGAGGCGGACCGTGCCGGCCAGCAGGGAAGGCGCCGGGCCGGGGCTGAAGGAATACTGGGGCACGCCGTGGTCGCCGGCGCCGGTCAGGGTGACGCGGGGGAACCGGAAGACGTTGGCGGCCATGAGGGTCTGGGGCTTCTCGATCAGGCTCATGCCGCCCGGGTTGTAGTAGGTCCCGGACAGGTCGAGGACGCTGCCGATGACCGCCCCGCCGAGCAGGGTGGCCCGCGAGCCGTATTGGTTGGTCCAGTAGTGGGAGTCCTGGGCCGCGGCCGGACCGGCCAGGGCCGGCAGGGACAGGACCGCCAGCAGGAAGGCCCGGGGGGTTCGCATCGCCCCCCGGTTATATGACTTTTTGCCGCCCGGCGTCAAGCCGGGCGGTCCGGGGGGTCGGGGGAACATTCCGGTTGCCAAGAACGCGGCGTTTCTGCTATTTTACAGGGCGAAAGAGCCCCGGGAGCCCCATGACGATCGAGCGAGACGCCCGACTGCGCGAAGTCCAGAGCTGGGGGGATTTCTACCGCTTCGCGGTCGACGCCCCGGCGGTCGGGACGGACGCCCGGCCCGGCCAGTTCGTCATGATCAAGGTCTCGGACGCCACCGCTCCCCTGCTCCGCCGGCCCCTGGGCATCCACGACGCGGACGGGCGCGGCTTCGAGCTCTTCTTCAAGGTCGCCGGCCGGGGCACCGAGATCCTGTCACGCAAGAAGCCAGGCGACACGCTCGACGTCCTCGGACCGCTCGGCCGCGGCTTTTCGGTCCCGGCGGCGGCCGAGGGCCGGACCGCCTATCTCGTCGGCGGCGGCCGCGGCATCGCCCCGCTCTTCTTCCTGGCCCGGGCGCTCCTCCGGGCCGGCGTCCGTCCGGTCGTCTTCTACGGCGGCCGGACGCTCGCGGACATCCCCATCCGGGAGCGTTTCGAGCGGGCGGGGATCGACCTGCGCGCCTCGACCGACGACGGCAGCTTCGGCTTCGCCGGCTTCGTCACGGCCCTGGTCGACCGGGACCTCGCCGCGTCCCGTCCGGACCGGCTCTACGCCTGCGGGCCGGACCCGATGATGAAGGCCCTGGCCGCGATCGCCGCCCGGCGCGGCGTCCCGGCCGAGTTCTCTCTCGAGTCGGTCATGGGCTGCGGCATCGGCGCCTGCTGGGGCTGCGTCCACCGCATCAAGAACGAGCACGGCGACGGCTGGGTCAAGATCTGCGAGGAAGGCCCCGTCTTCCCCGGGGAGCGCATCCTATGGCCGTGACGGCGCGAGCGGTCGACCTGGCCGCGGACCTGGGCTTCCTCAAGCTCCGCAACCCCGTTTTGACGGCCAGCGGCACCTTCGGCTACGGGCTCGAGTTCGGTCCGTATCTCGACCTGGCCCGTCTCGGCGGCCTCGTCGTCAAGGGCCTTTATTACCATCCCCGGCCTGGCAATCCCCCGCCCCGCCTGGTCGAGACCGCCAGCGGCCTCATCAACGCCATCGGCCTCCAGGGCGTCGGCGTCGAGGCCTTCGCCGCCAAGGTCCTGCCCGAGCTGCGCCGGATCGACACGGCCGTCATCGTCAACGTCTGCGGCGCGGACGACGACGAGTACGCCGCGGTGGTCGAGTTCCTGGACCGGCAGGAGGGCATCGCCGCCTACGAGCTCAACATCTCCTGCCCCAACGTCAAGGAGGAAGGGGCCTGCCCGGCCCTGGCCCCGCAGCCGACCTACGACCTGGTGAAGCGGATCAAGGCCGCCGGCCGCCGACCCCTCATCACCAAGCTCTCGCCCAACGTCACCTCGGTCGTCGAGATCGCCCAGGCCGCGGCCGAGGCCGGGACGGACGCGGTGGCCCTGGTCAACACCTTCCTGGCCCTGGCCGTGGATCTCGAAACGCGCCGGCCCAAGCTCGGCAACGTCTACGGCGGCTTGAGCGGACCGGCCATCAAGCCCATCGCCCTGCGCATGGTCCACCAGGTCGCCTCGCGGGTCCGGGTGCCGGTCATCGGCATGGGCGGCATCATGACCGGGACGGACGCCCTCGAGTTCCTGATGGCCGGCGCGGCCGCGGTCGAGGTCGGGACGGCCAGCTTCGTCGACCCCGACGCCGCGGTCCGCATCGTCGACGAGATGGAAGGCTGGTGCGCCGCACACGGGGTCGCGGCCGTCCGCGATCTCGTCGGCGCCCTCCGGACGGCCTGAGATCCCAAGAAAGGACCCGCCATGAGCCTCTCCAACGCCGACCGCATCATCATCGCCCTGGACGTCCCGACCAAGGAAGCCGGCATCGACCTGGTCGGGCGGCTGCCGGACGCCCTGACCTTCAAGGTCGGGCTGGAGCTGTTCACGGCCGAGGGCCCGGCCCTGTTCCGGCCGCTCAAGGTCCTGCGCAAGGACATCTTCCTCGACCTCAAGCTCCACGATATCCCCAACACCGTCGCCGGGGCCGTCCGGTCGGCCTCGAAGCACGGCGTCCAGATGATGACCCTCCACGCCTCGGGCGGCCGGGAGATGATGGTCCAGGCGGCCGAGACGGCCCGGGCCGCGGCCGCGGAAGCCAAGGCCCCGAAGCCGCTGCTCCTGGGCGTCACCGTCCTGACCAGCCTCAAGGGGGCGGACCTCGACGAGGTGGGCCAGGGCGCCGACATGGCCTCCCAGGTCTTGCGCTTGGCCGGGCTGGCCAAGGCGGCCGGGCTGGACGGCGTAGTCTGCTCGCCGCGGGAGATCGAGGTCCTGCGCCGGGAATACGGCCGGGAACTGGTCATCGTCACGCCGGGCATCCGGCCCGTCTGGGCGGCCGCCCAGGACCAGAAGCGGATCATGACCCCGGCCGAAGCCGTGGCCCTGGGAGCGGATTATCTCGTCATCGGGCGGCCCATCACCGGGGCGCCCTCGCCGAACGAGGCCTTCCTCCGGGTCGTCGCGGAGCTCGATCAGAGCCGGCCGTAGCGGACGGCGAAGATCCCCTTGACGATCCAGTTGAAGACGACGGACACGGCCAGGACCACGAGCACGCTGACGACCAGATAGCCCGGGACCTTGTCCTTGGGCGTCTCCATCATCGGCGTATCGAACCCCAGATAGAGGATGTAGAGCCCGTACAGGCTGGCGACCAGTCCCAGGGCCCACAGCCCGGGGATGATGTAGAGGACGCCGGCCACCCAGCCGGGCGTCATGCTGTAGGCGGCCAGCTTGAGGGCGTTGGTCATGTTCTTGGCCGAGGAAAAGCTCGGGGCCAGCTGGTCGACGACCAGGGCGAAGAGATAGACGGCGGCCAGCGACAGCGCGTACGAGACGAGGGCGTAGCCGAGGGCCCGGCCGATGGGCCAGCGGTAGAAGCCGACCAGGGGCAGCCGGCGGCCGACGAGGACGTGTCCCAGGAACTGGAAGGCCGCCGGGATGGCCGCCAGGATCATGACGTAGGACGTGAAGAGCTGGGCCGGCGTCGTCGGCTCGGCCTTGATCCGGACCCACTCCTCCTTGGGCTTCAGAAGTATAGCCTGCGCTCTCTGGACGATGTCCATGGGACCCTCCTGCCATTAGGTGGCCCCATGATAAACCAGGGCGGGGGGAGTGTCAACGCGGCCGACGGCGCGGTTTCAGGAGGGGAAATGGAGGCGCGGGTCGGATTCGAACCGACGGATAGAGGTTTTGCAGACCTCTCCCTTAGCCACTTGGGTACCGCGCCTGGTTCGTCATGGAGTCGAGCGGATCGTTGGAGCGGGCGATGGGACTTGAACCCACGACCTTCTGCATGGCAAGCAGACGTT
>CAZNPB010000035.1:0-31668 GCA_964574895.1 uncultured Eubacteriales bacterium | reverse complement strand
TTTTATTTGATTCAACAACCTCCCGTTCGGTTACATATTAGTTGAGGCAATGCGCGGCCTTGACAAGCGATTCCGCCTCTAAGAAGATGGAGTCAAACCTACCCCGAATATCCTGGAAAACGTCTCGAGGCGGGTAAAAGGTAGGTTTGACCCTCTCTTGAGAAGCTCATGAAGATCGTGATGGCCCAATTGGATCCGACGGTCGGCGACCTGGCCGGCAACCGGGCGGCGGCCGCCGCGACCTTCGAAACGGCGGCCGGCGCGGGCGCCGATCTCGTCGTTTTGCCCGAGCTCTTCCTGACCGGCTACCCGCCCTGGGACCTGCTCGAGCGGCCCTGGTTCATCGCGGCGGTGGGCGCCGCCGTGGACGTGCTCGTCCGCCTGACCGCGGCGCATCCGGGGACGGGCCTGATCTTCGGCGCGCCGCGGCCGGCCCCGCCGGCGGGCGCCGGCAAGCCGCTTTATAACGCCGCCATCCTGGCCGAAGGCGGCCGCGTCCTCCTCGAACAGCCCAAGTCGCTGCTGCCCACCTACGACGTCTTCGACGAGACGCGTTACTTCGCGCCGGGGCCCGAGATCCGGACGGTCCCGTTCAAGGGCGAGGTCCTGGGGATGACCATCTGCGAGGACGCCTGGACCGACCCCGCGTTGTGGCCCCACGGCCGTCTCTACGGCCTCGACCCGGTGGCCGTGCTGGCCGGCCATGGCGCGACGCTGTTCGTCAACATCTCGGCCTCGCCCTTCCACGCCGGCAAGGACGAGGTCCGATACGATCTCATCCGGGGCCACGCCCGGCGGCACGGCCGGCCGTTCGTCTTCGTCAACCAGGTCGGGGCCAACGACGAGCTCGTCTTCGACGGCCGCAGCCTGGCCTTCGACGGCGCGGGCGAACCGATGGCCGTCGGGGCCGCGTTCAAGGAAGAGGTCGTGACCGTCGACACCTCCCGACCGGGAAGGCCCGGCCTGTTCGCGCCCCTCGAGCGCATCGCCTCCGTCCACGAGGCCCTGGTGCTCGGCCTCCGCGACTACATGCGCAAGTGCGGCTTCTCCCGGGCCCTCGTCGGCCTGTCGGGCGGCATCGATTCGGCGGTGACCTGCTGCCTGGCCGCCGCGGCGGCCGGACCCGGCAACGTCCTGGCCGTCACCATGCCCATGCCCTTCTCGTCGCCGGGCAGCGTCGCCGACTCGCTGGCCCTGGCCGCCCGCCTGGGCTTCCCCTGCCTCGAGGTGCCGATCGGCCCCCTCGACGAGGCCTATCTCCGCGCCCTCGGACCTCACCTGGCCGGCCGGCCGGCCGACGCGACCGAGGAGAACCTGCAGGCCCGCATCCGCGGCAATATCCTGATGGCCTTCTCCAACAAGTTCGGGTATCTGGTGCTCTCGACCGGCAACAAGAGCGAGCTGGCCGTCGGCTACTGCACGCTCTACGGCGACATGAGCGGCGGGCTGGCCATCTTGTCGGACGTTCCCAAGGCCATGGTCTACGAGCTGGCCGCCCACATCAACGCGGCCGGCCGGGGCGAGATCATCCCGCGGGCCGTCATCGACAAGCCGCCGAGCGCCGAGCTGCGCCCCGGCCAACTCGACACCGACTCGCTGCCGCCCTACCCCGTGCTCGACGCCATCCTGCGCGAATATGTCGAAGAGCTCCACTCGGTCGACGAGATCGCGGCCCTCGGCTTCGAGCCCGCCGTGGTGCGCCGGGTCGCCGCCCTGGTCGACCGCAACGAGTACAAGCGGGCCCAAGCCGCGCCGGGGATCAAGGTGACGGCCAAGGCCTTCGGCGTCGGCCGCCGCATGCCCATCGCCGCCAGGGTCCGCTTGGGTTGATAAGCGCCGGCGCCGGATTATATAATCGCCTGGCATGAACGCCGCCCCGGAACACGGAGGAACCCCATGAGCTCGAAACGTCGGATATCCGCGGCCCTCGTCTTCGCCGCCGGGCTGTCCCTGGCCATCGTCGCCGCCCCGGCCTGCGCGCCCGCCGGCAGCGGCGGCGCCGGGACCGCCCGGACGCCGCTGGCCGTCCGGTCGCCCGACGGCGCGCTCGTCCTTTCCGTCGCGCTGACCGCCAAGCCCCAGCCCTATCTTCCCGGTGAGCGCCTCTACTACCGGGTGACCTACAAGGGCGCGCCGGTGCTGGCGGACTCGCCGCTCGGCCTCGACCTGGCGGGCGGGCCGGCCCTCGACCACGACCTCGAGGTCGTCTCGACGGAAGCGCGCTCGAACGACGCGACCTGGGAGAACGCCTTCGGGGCCAAGCGGATCGTGCCCGACCGCTACAACGAGCTGACCGTGGCGCTGCGGGAGAAGAACCCGCCCCGCCGGCGGCTCGACGTCGTCCTGCGGGCCTATGACGAGGGCCTGGCCTTCCGCTACGTCCTGCCCGAACAGGAAGCCCTCGGCGAGTTCGCCATCGCCGCCGAGACGACCGGCTTCGCTTTCGCCGGCGAGGCCTCGGCCCTGGCCCTGAACCTGGGCCGCTGGGACACCAGCAACGAGGGCGAGTTCGTCCGGACGCCGCTCTCGGCCATCAAACCGGCCTCGCTCGTCCACCTGCCGCTCCTCGTCGAGATGCCGGAGGCCAAGCTTTGGGTGGCGCTGCTCGAGGCCGACCTGACCGGCTACGCCGGGATGTACGTCGGCGGGCTGGCCGGCCTGCCGAACGCCCTGACCACCCGGCTGTCGGTGGCCCCGCGCCGGCCGATGGACCGGCCGGTCGTCGGCCGGACGCCGAAAGCGACCCCTTGGCGCATCCTCATGGTCGGGCCCGACCCGGCCCGGTTCATCGAACGCAATTACCTGGTCCTGAACCTGAGCGCCCCGTGCGCCCTCGCCGACACGTCCTGGATCAAGCCGGGCAAGTCGGCCTGGGACTGGTGGTCCGGCAGCTACGCCACGGGCGTCGCGTTCAAGCCGGGCATGAACACGGCGACGATGAAGCACTACGTCGATTTCGCCGCCCGCCACAAGTTCGAGTATATGCTGGTCGACGCCGGCTGGGCGCCCCTGTCCGAGGACGGCCGGATCGAGGACATCCTCCGCTACAAGCCCGAGGTCGACGTGCCGGCCATCATCGCCTACGGCCGGGCGAAAGGAGTGGCGACCCTGCTCTGGGTCGAGTGGCAGGCCCTGGGCCGGCACATGGACGAGGCCCTGGCCCTCTACGAGAAATGGGGCGCCGCCGGCATCAAGGTCGATTACATGAACCGCGACGACCAGGACATGGTCGACTACTACGAGAAGGTCGTCAAGGCGGCGGCCGGGCGCCGGCTGACGGTCGATTTCCACGGCGCCTACAAGCCGACCGGGCTGCGGCGCGCCTACCCCAACCTGCTGACGCGCGAAGGCGTCATGGGCCTCGAATACAGCAAGTGGAGCGACCGCGTCACGCCCGAGCACGACGTGACCATTCCCTTCACCCGCATGCTGGCCGGGCCGATGGACTTCACGCCCGGGGCCATGCGCAACGCGGCCCAAGGCCGGTTCGAGGCCCGGGACGTCGCGCCCATGTCGCAGGGCACGCGGGCCCATCAATTGGCCATGTACGTCGTCTACGAAAGCCCGCTGGTTATGGTCTCCGACTATCCCGAGGCCTACGAGGGGCAGCCGGGGCTCGAGTTCATCGAGAAGGTGCCGGTCGTCTGGGACGACACGAAAGTCCTGGCGGGCGAGCCGGCCAAGTTCGTGGTCCTCGCCCGGCAGAGCGGCGGCGGCTGGTGGATCGGCGCCATGACGAACTGGGACGCCCGGGATATCGACCTGCCGCTCGACTTCCTGGGCGACGGCGCCTACGAGGCGACGGTCTTCGCCGACGGGCCGGACGCGGCGGCCGAAGGGACGAGTCTGGCGATCGCCAAAAGCGCGGTGCGGGCGGACGACCGCCTGACCTTGAAACTGGCCCCCGGCGGCGGCGCCGCGGTCATGATCCTTCCGGCGAAATAGCCTCATTCGGACCGACGATGAGAGGGTCAAACCTACCTCAGGGAGCGGATTCCAAGAAGCGACCATCAGCATCGCTTCGGAGGGGCTCGGAGGAGCGATGCTGAGATTATCTTGGAAAACGGCGTCGAGATGGATTTAATGTAGGTTTGACCCCATCCTGGAAAAGGAGCGAACGATGACGAAAAAGACCGTGTTGGGACTCGTCCTCGGCGGGTTCCTCGCCGCCGCGACCTGGGCCGGGCCCGGGCCAGCCGCCGGCGAGAGCGCCAAGCTCGAAAGCTGCACCGTGATCGGCGCCGGCCGCCTGGCCACGGTCGACGGCTCGGTCATCACCTCGCACACCGATTGCTGCAGCGAGTGCCGCATCCAGATCATCCCCGGCCGGACCTTTCCCAAGGGCAGCCTGGCCCCGGTCCACTGGGGCCTGGTCTATTTCGGCGCCGAGGACGACCGCCACGCCCTGCCGCTCGGAGAGTTCGGGAAGGTCATCGGCCGGATCCCCCAGGTCGAACGCACCTACACCTACTTCCACACCGGCTATTCCCAGATGAACGAGAAGCAGCTGGCCATCGGCGAGAGCACCTGCTCGCAGCGGGCCGAGCTCGACGTCCCCTACATCGAGGGCCTGACCCGCCAGATCATGACCATCGAGCAGGCCCAGGTCTTCGCCCTGCAGCGCTGCGCCACGGCCCGCGAGGCGGTCAAGCTCGTCGGCGCCCTGGTCGAACGATACGGCTTCCTGCCCTCGTGCGGCGGCTCGGAATCGCTGTGCGTGGCCGACCCGCGCGAGCTCTGGACGATGGAGATCTGCAGCGTCGGGACGGAGTGGACGCCGGAGAGCGGCCGGCCGGGCGCCATCTGGGCGGCCCGCCGCGTCCCGGACGACCACGTCACGGTCATCGCCAACTATTTCCGCATCCGCGAGATCGATCCGAAGAGCCCCGACTGTCTGGCCTCGCCGAACTACATGAAGGAAGCCGTCGACCGCGGCTGGTACGACCCCAAGGCCGGCCGGCCCTTCATCTGGCAGGAGGCCTACGCGCCGCCGGTCACGGAAGGCAACTTGAGCCGGATGTGGTACATCATGAGCTCGCTGGCCCCGTCGCTCAAGGCCTGGCCGAAGCGGGGCCTGACCGATCCGGCCGGCCCGCGCACGCTCTACGCCCAGCCGTTCGAGGGCGCGGCCTTCTATCCCTACTCCTTCAAGCCCGAGAAGAAGATCGCGGTCCGGGACGTCATCGCCTTCCAGCGCTCGGCCTTCGAGAACACCATCTACGACATGACCCTGGACCCGGCCTGGATGGTCCCGGCCGGCGGCGGGCGCCTGGAGAAGAGCCCCCTGGCCTCGCCCTACATCTCCGCCGACCTGGAGAAGGTCCTGCGCATCCGCCATCACCGGACGATCGCCGGCCAAGGCTACGGCATGGTGGCCCAGCTGCGGTCCTGGCTGCCCGACGCCGTCGGCGGCATCTACTGGGTCTACGTCGACAATCCCATGATCGGGCCGTACGCGCCGATCTACGCCGGCGCCACGGCCGTCTCCCCGCTCTACCAGGTCTACGATTTCCGGGAGTTCAGCGACGACTCGGCCCGCTGGGCCTACGATCTCGTGGAGAAGCTGATGCTGCTGCGCTGGCAGCCGGCGCTCAAGGACGTCCGGGCGGCCCGCGATCCGGTCGAGAGCGGCTTCTTCGCCGAACAGGCGGCGGTCGACGCCAAGGCCGTCGAGCTGCTCAAGTCCGATCCGGCCGGCGCGGCCGAGTACCTGACCGGCCTGACAGTCTCGCGCATGGAGAAGCTCGTCGCCCTGTACAGGTCGCTCCGCAAGACGCTTCTGTCGAAGTATTCGGGCGACGGGGTCTGATCCCGAGCGGGCCGGGATTTTTGGCGGGGACGCCGAAAAGGTGGGTTTATCCGCGTCTTTGTTGTACAATAGAATTTTACCGCCCGGAGGGATAATATGCCGGAACGAGAGATCGTCATCACCAGTCTGGATCAGGGCCGCTTGGCCGCCCTGCTGAGCTCCGCCGCCATCCAGCAGGGGCCGGACCGCGAGCGCCTGGCGGAATTGCGGGCCGAGATCGAACGGGCGGCCATCGTCGAGCCGGGGGACGTGCCGGCCGACGTCGTCACCATGCGCTCGCTCGTCCGGATCCTCGATCTCAGCTCGGGCGAACGGCACGAATACTCGCTGGTCTATCCCCACGAGGCCGACATCACCGCGGGCCGGATCTCGGTCCTGGCCCCCATCGGCACCGCCCTCCTGGGCTACCGGGCGGGCGACACGGTCGAGTGGCGCGTGCCGTCCGGGACCAGGACCCTCAAGATCGAAGCCGTCCTCTACCAGCCCGAATCGTCCGGCGATCTCAGCCGTTGACGGCCTTCGCCCCGGGCCCCGGCACGGGGCCGAACGGGGCCAAAGAACGGGGGCCGCGCCCCGGCGGGCCGCTCGTTGACCCGTATCAGCCCTGGATGGCCTTGACCTTCTTGTATCCCGCGGGCAGGTCGTAGGTCCCGGCCGGGGCGGCTTTATCGCCGGCCTCGACGAGCTCGGTCGTCGACTTGACCTCGGCGCCCATCATCGCCACCTTGGATTCCTGATAGACGACGACGCCCTTGATCTTCTTCATCTCCTTGATGATGTTCTCGAAGCCGGGCAGGCTGGCCATCATGGCGTTGGCCGCGGCGAAGACCTGCGTGTAATCGAACTTGAGGTCTTCCGAGGCCCACGACTCGGCGGTCGTCGTCCCGCCCATGCCCATGTTCATCTCCAGGAGATACTTGCGGCAGTTCCAGTCGCCGATCTTCTTCGTTTCGCCGGTGTCCGTCACCTTGGCCGACATGCCCTTCCTCATGTTCTTCATGAACCCGGGCATCTTGGCCATGGCCTCGGCCTTCTGGGGATCGTCCCCGGCCGCTTCCTGGAACATCTTGTCGAAATCGAGCGGCATCTCGGCGTACTGCTTCTTGTTGTTGTCGATCATGATCAGCTTCTTGTCGGCGGCGATCAGGAGCGACGACGTGCCGTCCTCGTTGTCCATGCGGGCCTTGCCGTCCGTGAGCCAGATGGTCATGACCATGTCCTTGGCCGGCTGGCTCTGGCCCATCATCTGGAAGGCGTCCGTGTGGGTCTTCTGCTTCATGTAGATGTCGGCGGCGAGCGGCGACGCGGCCAGCAGACCGGCGGCGACCGCCAAGACCAGAACGAAGCCGAGGCGCGAATTCTTCATGGGTCCCTCCTAAAGGTGGAAAAGCCTATTGTATGCCGTCCCCGGGCCAAGTCAATCCTGGCCGGGGCCGCCCGCCGCTGGGGTCGAACCTGCATCCGGGTGCGGGTCCCGAGCAGCGACCGCCCGAAGACCGGCGGAGCGACACGGAGCCGGGCTTCCGGGAAAAATGCGGGTTTGACCCTCTCTAGAATTTTTCGTAGTGAGCGACGCTGGCCGCCGGCCGCTTGGGGACGTGCAGGCGCCCCTGGCCGTCCTTCCAGTACCGGCACGAATCGCCCATGACCTCGACCGCCGGCTCCTCGGCCGGATAGCCCAGGGCCAGGACCGAGTCGATGCGATAGCGCTCCGGAGCGCCGAGGACCGCCCGCAATCTCTCGCGGTCGATCGACAGCAGCCAGCAGCTCCCGACGCCCTCGGCCAGGGCCGCCAGGATCATGTTCTCCATGGCCGCGCCGACGTCGTACTCGAACATCTTCTCCCGGATCTTGGTGTTGACCAGGGTCACGACGTAGGCCTTCGGCTCCTCGCCGGGGGCCGGATCGCCGGCCGGCGCGATGTAGGCCGCCCACTTGAGGCAGGGAAAGACCTCCGCCCGGGCCGCGTCCCCCTGGACCACCACGAACTCGAGGGGCTGAAGGTTGGCCGCCGAGGGCGCCAGCCGGGCCGCTTCGATCAGCCGCTCGAGGATCTGCCGCGGCACCGGATCGGATTTGAACTTGCGGATCGTCCGCCGGCCCGCGATGGTCTCATACATGTCGTCCTCCTCTATAGGGGTCAAACCTAAATTAATTCCATTTTCGTGAAAGATCGGTACCTCATGCTCAAGTCGGCCTATTCGAAAATCGAATTAATTTAGGTTTGACCCCTTCCGGGGCCTTGGCCATGAACACGGCCGTCGAGACGAGCAGGAGCAGGCCGGCCACGCGGTACATCCAGCGGTATCCGGCCAGGTCCGAGATCCAGCCGAAGAACGGCGAGCCCAGGCCCATGCCGACGTCGAAGAGCGAATTGTACAGGCTGATGGCCAGCCCCTTGTTCTCGCGCCCCAGGAAATCGATGATGTAGGTGCTGAGCGCCGGGAAGATCAGCCCCTGCCCCAGCCCGCCGACGAAGCCGGTGACGATCAGCAGCGAGGTGCTCCGCACCTGGGCGATGACGAACAGGTTGAGGGCGATGATCAGGGCCGCCGGCAGGATGACCGCCTTGCGCCCCAGCCGGTCCGACAGGTCGCCCAGCCGGAAGCGGGTCAGGATGGCGGCCAGCGAGAAGACGACGAAGAACGGCCCGACCCGGCCGAGCCCGTTCGAGTTGGCGAAGACGGCGATGAAATAGATCATCGCCCCGCGGATGGCGCCGTGGAAGACGGGGACGGCCCCGATGACGGCGGCCAGCACCCACGGCAGCGCCTTGAGCGCCCGTCCGCCGCCCGGCCCCGTCCCGGCTTCGCACTTGGGCATCTCCCGCGTCGCCAGGATGCAGCCCAGGGCCGCGACCAGGAACAGCAGGCTGACGTCGATGAGCCGGCCCGCCCCGCCGCCGCGCAGGAGCTCCTCGGCCAGCAGCGGCCCGAGGGCGTTGGCCACCAGCCCGGCCACGCCGATGACGCCCATGGACTTGGCCAGGCGGTCGGACGGCCCCAGGTCGGAGCACATGGAGATCGTGGCCGTCATGCTGACGCCCCAGCCCAGGCCGGCCAGGGCCCGCAGCAGCACCGGCAGCCACCCCGCGTCGCGCACGAAATGGAAGAGCGGCGTCGAGGCCAGCAGCAGCAGGATGCCCAGGACAGCGAAGCGGCGCCCGCCGCGCAGGTCGATGAGCCGTCCGAAGAAGGGCCGGACGGCGATGGCCACGACGCTGTAGACGCCCATGATCAGGCCGATGCGGCCCTGGCTGGGCCCGAACTTCTCGAGCACGACCGGGTAGAGGAAAAAGAGCGAGACGGCCATGAACAGGAAGAAATAGCCGCACAGGGCCAGGAGAAAGTCCCGGTTCCAGAACGAGGCCCCCGGCTCCCGTCTCATCGGTCCCGGCCCGTCACGTCTTGGCCGGCCCGAAGGAGGCCGTCAGCACCCGGGCCCGGGTCTCGAGCGTCGGCCAATCGCAGCGCTCGACCGTCTTGGCGTCGACGAGGGCCGTCCCGATGCCGACGCAGCAGGCCCCGGCAGCCAGGAAGTCCTTGGCGTTCTCGATCGTCACCCCGCCCGTGGGCATGACCCGGACCTGCGGCAGCGGTCCCCGCAGGTCGCGGAAGAAGCGCGGCCCCAGCGACGTGGCCGGGAAGACCTTGACGATGTCCGCCCCGGCCCGCCAGGCGGCCAGGATCTCGGTCGGGGTGAAGGCGCCCGGCGCGGCCACGACCCCGGCGTCGAGGCAGACCTGGACGACGTCCCGGTCGAAGACCGGCGCGACCACGAAATCCGCTCCCGCCTCGATGACCTCCGCGGCCGTCTTGGCGTCGAGCACGGTCCCCGCCCCGACCAGCGTGCCGGCCGCCTTGGACTTGGCCATCTCCCGGATGATCCGGACGGCCCCCGGCACGGTCATGGTGATCTCGACCGCGGTGACGCCGCCGCGACGGATGGCGTCGGCCGCCGCGGCCACCCGAGCCGCGTCCTTCATCCGGATGACGGCCACGGCCTTGGCGGCCAACAGCCCCTCGAGGACCTTGTCTTTCGTCATGTCCCTCTCCTCCGCCGTCAGCGCCGGACCCGGCCCGAGCGGTCGCCCGCCGCCAGGTCGCCGATCTCTTCCGCGCTCGACAGGTTCCAGTCGCCGGGGATGGAATGCTTGAGCGCGGCCGCGGCCACGGCGAACCCGAGGGCCGCCGCGTCCGCCAGGCCGACCGCCAGGCCGTGGATGAGGCCGGCGGCGAAGGCGTCGCCCGTCCCGATGCGGTCGACGACGGCCCGGATATCGTACTCGGGCCCGCGCAGGAAGGCCCGCCGCGTCCGCAGGACCGCCGACCAGGCGTTCCAGTCCGCGCTCCGGCTGCCGCGCAGGGTGACGGCCACCCGGTCGCAGCCCGGGAAGGCCGCCATGACCTCGGCCGTCAGGCGCTCATAGGCCGCGATATCGATCCCGCCCGCCGCGCCGGCGGCCGCCGCCGGGACCTCGCCGCCGAGGCCCAGGGCCTTCTGATAGTCTTCCTCGTTGCCGATGAGCAGGCCGGCCAGGCCCGCCAGCTCGCGCATGACCTCCGGGGCTGGACGCCCATAATTCCAGAGCTTGGCCCGGTAGTTGAGATCGAGCGAGACGGCCAGGCCCCTCTCCCGGGCGGCCCGGACCGCCTCGAGCGTCAGGGCCGCCGCCGAGGCGCTGACGGCCGGCGTGACGCCGCTGACGTGGAGCGCCTCCTGGCCCTCGAGCGCCCGGGCCCAATCGATGTCGCCGGGCTTGGCCTCGGCCAGCCCCGAGCCGGCGCGGTCGTAGACGACGCGCGAGGGCCGCTCGTTGGCCCCGGTCTCGGCGAAGTAGATCCCCAGCCGCCGCCCGGCCCGGACGACGGCGCCGGTGTCGACGCCGTGGCGGCGCAGGGCGCCGAGGGCCGCCTCGCCCGCCGGCCCGGCCGGCACGACCGAGATCCAGCGCGACCGGTGGCCGAGCAGGGCCAGCGACACGGCCACGTTGGCCTCGGCCCCGCCGAAGGTCGCCTCCAGGACCGGCGATTGGAACAGCCGCTCCTTGGCCGGCGGCGACAGCCGCAGCATGATCTCGCCGAACGTCGCGATGTGGGCCATGCCCGCGCCTCCTGATCAGACCGCGGGTCCCGGCCCGCCGTCCCGTTATGATATAGCACAGAACCGCCGGCCGCTGAAAGGACATGGGGCCGTTCCGTTTTCGCGGGCCCCGCCGGGAGGATATCCCCGAAGGTCCTTTCTTTTTCCCCCGGCAAGGGAGTAAAATATGGCGGTCGCACCATGGAAAAACTCAAGAACGCCCTCCTCATCCTGACCGGCTGCGCCATCACCGGGCTGGCCTACCCCCTGTTCCTCATCCCCCACCACTTCGTCCCCGGCGGAGTCTCGGGCATCGCCATGATCGGCAACTTCTTTTCCGGCCTCCCCGTCGGCGCCCTGATCATGGTCCTCAACATCCCGGTCTTCCTGCTGGGGTTGAAGACGATGGGCAAGAAGTACGTCCTCAACAGCCTGGCCGGCATGGTCGTCTCGTCGGTCTTCATCGACTTCTTCGACAAGGTCCTCAAGGTCCCCTCGGCCACCGACAATCCCGTCCTGGCCTCGATCTACGGCGGCGTCATGCTCGGCGTCGGGCTGGGCATCGTCTTCCGCGGCCGGGCCTCCACCGGCGGGTCGGACATCATCGGCATGGTCATCAGCAAGTACGCCGGCGTCTCGCTCGGCTTCGGCATCATGATCACCGACTTCATCATCATCTCGGCCTCCGGGTTCGTCATGCACAGTCTCGAGGCCCCGCTCTATGGCTACCTCGTGCTCTTCCTCTCGACCAAGGTCATCGACCTGGTCCTCGAGGGCTGGAGCTATTCCAAGATGGTCCTCATCACCTCGTCGCGGACCGACGAGATCGCCGACTACATCCTGCACGGCCTCGACCGCAGCGGCACGGCCCTGCGCTCGCGCTCCCTCTACCTGAATCGCGAAGGCGAGATCATCCTGACGGTCATCCACCGCAAGCAGCTGGCCGACCTGCGGACCTCGATCCGGAAGATCGATCCCGAGGCCTTCGTCGTCATCCACGACACCTACGACGTCCTGGGCAAGGGCTTCAAGTCCCACCTCATCACCTAGGCGAAAGGAGACGTCCATGCGCCTCGCCCGCGCCGCATCCGCCGCCGTCCTCCTGGCGGCCGTCCTGGTCCTGGCCCCGGCGCCCGCGGCGGCCCAGGCCGGCGCGGCCGGCCCCGAGGTCCTCGGCTTCACCAAGCATTTCGCCGTCGAGATCGCCAACCCGACCGCCCTGGCGCTCGAGAACCAGGCCATCGTCCTCGACGTCGCCGATATCCGGGCCGCGGTCGCCCCCGACTTCAACACCTACATGTACGCCCTCTTCGACGCCTCCAAGGGCGAATACGGCCTGGTCGTGTCCCAGGCCGATGACCTCGACAAGGACCGCTACCACGACCAGATCGTCTTCGTCCGGACCCTGGCGCCGTCCTCGACGATGCGCCTCCTTTGTTATTACACCCCGGCCCGCAGCTGGCCCCAGGTCATCACGACGCAGAAGGCCTTCGCCCGCGGCGCCTGGGAGCCGGGCGGGGCCGCGGCCGGATGGGAATCCAACCTGGCCGCCTTCAAGCTCGTCGGCGGCCGGATCGGGGTCTACGGCAAGCTCCAGCCGGGGCTTGTCCTGCGCAAGTTCCCGGCCGCCGAGGCCAGGGATGCCGACTGGGGCCGGGAGCTCCTGGAGGCCGACGCCTCGCCCGGGCTGGGCGGCTTGTCCATTTGGGACGGCGCCGCGCGCGTCCCCCTCTTCGGCCCGGCCGCGCCCCAGGCCAAGATCACCGTCATCTCCCCCGGCCCCGTCCGCGGCCTGATCAAGGCCGAATACCCGGCCGTCAAGACCGCCGCCGGCGACGTCGCCGTGACCGTCTACTATTCGGCTTTCGCCGACAACGTCTATTCCCGGGCTGATGTCGCCGTCACCTCGAAGGCGAGCGGCCCCGTCCTCCTCGGCCCGGCCCTGGGCCGGCTCGACGGCGAGACCGTGGCGCTCGATAAAGCCAAGGGCACGTTCGCGTCGTGGGGCCGCGGCGCCGGCAAGGCCGGGGCCGTCGGCCTGGCCGCCGTGTTCGCCCCGGCGGACCTCCGGGCGGCCGACGAGGCCGGCCCCGACCACGCCCTGAAACTGGCCGTCCGGCCCGGGCGCACCCTGACCTTCTGGACCGCCGCCGGTTGGGAGCGCGGCGCCGCCGCCCTCGAACCGGCCGAAGCCAAGGCCTGGGCCCGCCGCGTCGCCGACCTGGCCGCCCGTCTTCTCGCGCCCGTGAAGGTGGAGTACAAGCCCCGATGACCTACGACCCCGGCTTCCGCCCCATCTTCCCGGCCTGGCAGGCCTACCTCGACCGGGCCAAGGCCGCCGGCGAGGTCCCGCTGCGTCTGGCCGTCGAACGCGAGGACGGACTGGTGGCGGCCTTCGACACGGTCGCGCCCGCCCGGGACGCAGATCCCGACGGGACTTACAGGATCGTCGAGCGCGTCGTCAAGTTCCTGCTCTGGTCGCGCGGCGGCTGGCGCATCCACGTCCAGGGCCCGGCCGCGATAGGCCGGCGCCTCAAGGCCGACTACGCCCTGACCGGCCCCCGGGCCTTCGACGCCCGGGTCATGGGCGACGTCTACGAGCGCCCCTTCGAGGTCGCGCTCCACAGCGCCGCCACCTTCCCCGAGGCCCGCGAGGCCGTCCACTTCCCCGGCGGCTATCTCGACGGCTTCCGCATCGGCTTCGATCTCGGCGCCAGCGACTACAAGGTCGCCGCCGTCATCGACGGCGAACCCGTCTGGAGCGAGGAGATCCCCTGGGCCCCGGGCGAGCAGGCCGACCCCGAATACCATTTCGGGATGATCCAGGCCGGCCTGCGGAAGGCGGCCGCCCACCTGCCCCGCGTCGACGCCATCGGCGGCTCGTCGGCCGGCGTCCTCATCCGCCGGCAGGTCCGCATCGCCTCGCTCTTCCGCTCGGTGCCCGCCGCGGACTTCGAGGCCAAGGTCAAGGGCCTCTTCGACCGCGTCGCCGCGGCCTGGGGCGTGCCCTTCGAGGTCCTCAACGACGGCGAGGTCACCGCCCTGGCCGGCCGGCTGTCGCTCGGCGAGACCGGGGTCCTGGGCGTGGCCATGGGCTCGAGCGAAGCGGCCGGGTACATCGACAACGACGGCCATATCCCGGGCTGGCTCGACGAGCTGGCCTTCGCCCCGGTCGACCTCAACCCCGAGGCCGTGGCCGACGAATGGTCCGGCGACCGCGGCGTCGGGGCCAACTACTTCTCGCAGCAGGCCGTGGGCCGGCTGGCCGCCGCGGCCGGGCTGTCGTTCCCCGAGGGCATGAAGCTGCCGGAGCGGCTCAAGGAAGTCCAGGCCCTCGTCGCCCGCGGCAACATGCCGGCGGCCCGCGTCTTCGAACAGATCGGCGAATATCTCGGCCACACGGTCCCCTGGTACGAGGTCTTCTACGGGTTCAAGAACCTGCTCGTCCTCGGCCGGGTCATGTCCGGCCCCGGCGGACAGACGATCATGGACCGGGCGTCCGACATTCTGCGGACGAAGTACCCGGCCACGGCGGCCCGGGTCCGCCTCCATCTCCTCGACGAAAAGAGCCGCCGCGTCGGCCAAGCCGTGGCCGCGGCCAGCCTGCCCGAGATCAAAGGAGCCCGGACATGAAGTTCCATAAATCCGACGCCTCGGTCTTCGTCCCCGACGGCCTGGCCGCCGAGGACGCTTTCCGGCGCGTCACCCATCTTGGCATCGGGGCCCATCAGGACGACCTCGAGATCATGGCCTTCCACGGCATCCAGAAGTGCTTCACCAGCCGCGAGCTCTGGTTCGGGGCCGTCGTGGCCACCGACGGGGCCGGCTCGCCCCGGGCCGGCGAATACGCCGCCTACAGCGACGCGGACATGGCCGCGCTCCGGCGCCGCGAGCAGGAGAAGGCGGCCATCCTGGGCAACTACGGCGCCCTGGTCCAGCTCAACTACTCCAGCGCCGAGGTCAAGGACGTCGGCACGGGCCGCCTGAAGGCCGACCTGGTCAAGGTCCTGAAGGCCGTCCGGCCCGAGGTCGTCTACACCCACAACCCGGCCGACAAGCACGACACCCACGTCGCCGTCGCTTATACCGCCCTGGCCGCCCTGCGCGAGCTGGGGCCCGACGAGCGGCCGGCGACCGTCTACGGCTGCGAGGTCTGGCGCGGCCTCGACTGGATGGACGACGACGACAAGGTCCCCCTCGAGGTCGGCCGGCGCGAGGCCCTGGCCACCGGCCTCATCGGCGTCTACGATTCCCAGGTCGAGGGCGGCAAGCGCTACGACCTGGCCACGCCCGGCCGCAAGCGGGCCAACGCCGTCTATTTCCAGTCCCACGCCACCGACGAGGCCGAGTCGCTCTGGTTCGCCATGGACCTGACGCCGGTCGTCCTCGACCCGGCCCTGGACGTCGGCCGCTACGTGCTCGGCCACGTCGACCGGTTCCGGGCCAGCGTCGAAGAGAAGCTCAAGAAATACGCGGTCATCAAGCGCTGACCCAGGAGGACCCATGGAGATCATCATCCAGCCCGATCATGTGCAGGCCAGCGAGATCGCGGCCCGCATCGTCGCCCGCACCGTGCGCGAGAAGCCGCACGCCGTCCTCGGCCTGGCCACCGGCAACACGCCGCTGCAGCTCTATCGCAACCTCGTCCGCATGCACCGCGAGGACGGCCTCGATTTCGCCGGCGTGACCAGCTTCAACCTCGACGAGTACGTCGGCATCCCGCCGGCCCACCCGTCGTCGTTCCATAGCTACATGTGGGCCCAGCTGTTCAGCGGCATCAACATGCCCAAGGAGCGCATCAGCATCCCCGACGGCATGACCCCCGACATCCCGGCCGCCTGCCGCAAGTACGAGCAGGCCATCCGCTCGGCCGGCGGCATCGACATCCAGGTCCTGGGCATCGGCACGAACGGCCACATCGGCTTCAACGAGCCGTCCTCGTCCCTGTCGTCGCGGACCCGGATCAAGACCCTGACCGAGCAGACCCGGGCCGACGCGGCGGCCGCCTTCGGCGGCGAGGAGGCCGTGCCGAACCACGTCATCACCATGGGCCTGGGCACGATCATGGACAGCCGGATGTGCCTGCTGCTGGCCTTCGGCAAAAAGAAGGCCCGGGCCATCGCCCAGGCCGTCGAGGGCCCGGTGACGGCCATGGTCCCGGGCTCGATCCTGCAGATGCACCCGCGGACCATCCTGGTCGTCGACCGGGAGGCCGCGGCCGAGCTGAGGATGGCCGATTACTACCTCTGGGTCAACACCCACAAGCCCGATTGGCAAAAATACTGAAGACGGAGAAGGAGAATCCCATGATCCAACCCCTCAAGCATGTCCTCTGGGCCACCGATTTCTCGCCCGAGTCGCGGGAGGCCCTGGCCTACGCCGACTTCTTCGCCAGGACGTTCAAGGCCAAGCTGACGGCCCTGCACGTCGTGCCCGACTTCGCTCCGGCCCTCTACGAGGCCTGGCCCGAAGCCGAGGCCGAGCTCCTGGCCCAGATCGAGGCCAACAAGGCCAAGGCCCGGACGGAATTGGAGAAGATGTGCGAAACGGCCGGGATCTGCCCGACCCAGATCCTGGTCGGCGAAGGCGGCGCGGCCAAGGTCGTCCTGCAGACGGCCAAGAAGGCCGGCGCCGACCTGATCGTCATCGGCCGCAAGGGCCGCTCCGGCGGCGCGCAGAACCTGGTCGGCGGCGTCGCCCACCGCATCCTGCGGGGCTCCCGGGTGCCCGTCCTGGTGACCAAGGGGACGACGGCCAAGCCCGGGGCCATCAAGAAGATCCTGGTCCCGACCGACTTCACGGCCGCCGAGGACGTCGAGCGCGACCACGCCTGGCGGCTGGCCAAGACCCTCGGCGCCAGCCTGATGTTCCTCTACGTCCTGGAGCTCTTCGGCCACGACTTCCGCCTGACCGACGAGATGTTCGGCACCGTGCTCAAGAAGCTCCAGGCCCGCAAGAAGAGGGAGCACAAGGCCGTGCCCATCGGCGAGGACGTCGTCAAGGCCGTGGAAGGCTGGGAAGGCATCGTCGAGTACGCCCACAAGAAGGGCTACGAGCTCATCGTCATGTCGACGACGGTCAAGAAGCTGTCGCGGTTCTTCCTGGGCAGCACGACCGAGAAGGTCATCGCCCACAGCGACGTGCCCGTTTACGCCATCCCCCGCGAGAAGTAGGGCCGCTGAAAAAAGAATACCGGCCGATGGCCCTGGGCTTCGCGGGGGTCGGCCTGCCGCTCGGGCTGTTCGGCCTCTTGTTCGGCCGGACGACGGCCGAGCGGGCGACCGCCGTGGCGCTGGCGCTGGTCTTCTTCGCCGTCGGCGCCCTCATCGCCCGGGCCCGGCGGTGAGCCGGCCATGAAGCTCGCGGCGGTCGATTGGGCCTTCATCGCCTGGTACCTGGGCCTGTCGATCGGCATCGGCCTCTATTATTCCAAGCGGGCCGGCCGGAGCCTGTCCGAGTATTTCCTGAGCGGCCGGGACCTGCCCTGGTGGCTGCTCGGGACCTCGATGGTGGCCACCTCCTTCTCGTCCGACACCCCCCTGGCGGTGACCGGCCTGGTCGTCAAGGACGGCGTGGCCGGCAACTGGCTGTGGTGGAACTTCATGTTCGGCGGGGCCCTGACGGTCCTCTTCTTCGCCCACCTGTGGCGGCGGGCCGCCGTCGTGACCGAGGTCGAGTTCATCGCTCTCCGCTATTCGGGGCGGCCGGCCCGGTTCCTGCGCGGCTTCAAGGCCCTCTACCTGGGGATCCCCGTGTCCTGCATCACCTTCGGCTGGGTGACGCTGGCCATGGTCAAGATCCTGGAGGCGGTCTTCGGCACGAGCGGGATCGCGTCCCTGGCCATCTGCCTGGGCTTGACCATCTTCTACACGACGTTGAGCGGCCTGTGGGGCGTCGTGGCCACGGACGTGCTGCTGTTCGGCGTGGCCATGGCCGGGTCCATCATCCTGTCGGTCGTCTCGGTCGGGCGGGCCGGGGGGGGCGGCGCGCTGGTCGACGCCGTCCGGACCCTGGGCGCCGCCAACGGCAAGGACTACCTGTCGGTCTTCCCGCCGCTCGGGCAGGCCCTGCCGCTGGCCTTCTTCGTGGCCGTCTTCGTGCAGTGGTGGGCGGTCTATTACCCCGGCGCCGAGCCGGGCGGGGGCGGCTGGAGCGCCCAGCGCATGCTGGCGGCCAAGGACCCGCGCCACGCCGTCAAGGGGACGCTCTGGTTCACCGTGGCCAACTACGTCCTGCGGCCCTGGCCCTGGATCCTGACGGCCCTGGCGGCCATGGTCGTCATGCCCGGGCTGACGGGGGCGGCGCCGGGCGAGATGGAGGCGGCCTACCCGAGGATGATCGGCTTCGTCCCCAAGGGCCTGGCCGGGATCATCGTCGCCTCGCTGTTCGCGGCCTTCATGTCGACGATCGAATCCATCGTCAACCTGGCTGGATCGTACCTGGTCAACGATTTCTACCGGCCGTTCGTCCGCAAGGACGCGACCGAAAAGCACTACGTGGCCGTCTCCCGCTGGACGGTGCTGGTCGTGTCGCTCCTGGGGGCCGGGTTCTCGGTCGTCCTGGGCAGCGTCAAGATGGGCTGGCAGCTGGTCATGGAGCTATCGGCCGGCATCGGCCTGGTGCTGCTGCTGCGCTGGTACTGGTGGCGGATCAGCGCCTGGTCGGAGATCGCGGCGCTGGGGGCCTCGGCGGTCACGGCCGTCTATCTGAAGATCGCCCCGGACAACGCCCTGATAAGGGGCGCCGGGCGGGCCCTGGAGCGGGCGGGCTTCGCGGCAGACGCTTGGGGGACGGGCATCCTCGTCATCGTGGCCGTGACGACGATCGCCTGGATCGCCGCGACGCTGCTGACCCGGCCCGACGACGAGGCCCAGTTGCTGGCCTTCTACCGGAAAGTGCGGCCGGGCGGGGCCTGGGGGCCGATCGCGCGGCTGGCCGGAAGACGGTACCGGCTCGGGGCGGCCCCGTTCGCGGGCTGGGCCCTGGCCGTGATCATGATCGTGTGTCTGCTCTTCGGGGTCGGGCGCCTGATCTTCATGGACTGGGGGCCCGGGGCGGCTTATATCGCGGCGGGCGGGCTGGCGGCCCTGGCCCTGACCAGGATCGTGGCCCGGATCGACTGGGAGGGGAAGGAATGAAAAGAACGGGGACGTTTCTGGTTTTGACCTTGGCTCTTTTCTCCGCGTTCGGTTCGGTCGCCTGCGGCCGGGGACCGGGAAACGGAACGGAGGCGGCGGGGCCCGCCGCGGCGGGTGAAGGAGCGGGGCCCGCGGGTCCGGCGATGGCCGGAGCGGCGCTCGCGGCGGGAAGCGCGGACTTCGGCTATCCCGTCGACGGAGAGCCCTGGTATTACGTCAAGGGCGGGCTCGAGCTGGCCGAAGTGCCGGCCGGGGTCGAGGCGGGGGCGGCCTGGGCTGTCGACAAAGTGACCCTGGACGGGGTCCGGGCCCGCGACTTCCTGGTCTACCAGGGCGGCCGCGAGATCGACAAGCACGCCATCAGGGCCGAGGGCGGACGGCTGGCCTTCCAGGTCAAGGCCCGGCACGTCTGGACGCCCGGGGCGGCGGCGGAGATGAAGGTCGACCTGGTCGAGCCCGCGTCGGGCGAGATCCGGATGGCCTCGGCCGCGGGAACGGCGCCGGCCGGGAAGGGCTATTGGGACCCGGCCTGGAAGAACTACCTGGCCCTCGTGGTTTCGGAGGAAAACGGTTTCGCCCGGACGGCTTACCCGGTGCACGCCACCTTGGGCCTCCTGGCCAACTACCTCCGGTCGCCCGACGAGGTCCGGGTGGTGCGGGCGGAGAAACGGGGCGGCGACGTCGCCTACAGCGAGGTCCCGAGCCAGATCTACGATGTCGTGACCTGGAACGACCCGAAGGTCCTGGGCGTCGAGGAAAAGGACGCCAAGACGGGCGAGACGGTCGTCCGCTATCACCCCACCACGTCGTTCAGCCTGGCTTTCCTGGCGGACATCGCGGCCGGGGCCAGGGCCACCTACATCGTGTTCTACAACAATCCGGGGGCGGCGAAACCGGTCTATCCGACCGACCTGGCCGTGACCAAGGGGCGCGGGCTGGGCCGGACGATCGAGAACGCCTTCTACCGCATCACCCTGCACCCGGTGAGCGGCGTCATCGACGAGATCGTCGAGAAGTCCACCGGGACCAAGCTCGAGCACAAGCTCGAGACCAACGGGGCCGTCCATTGGAACCCCGACGTCTACGCGCCGCCGCACGCCTGGTATCACAGCTCCGATTGGACGGACCCGGAGGCGACGGAGATCGCCGGCGGGCCGGTCTTCTACTCGCTCAACCTCAAGGGCCAACTGCCGCAGCCGGAGGGCGTCGACATCGGCATCCGCTACCGCTTCTACGCCGGGTCGCCGGCGGTCGAGGTCGAATCGGTCCTGACCATGGCCAAGGACACCTTCGTCATGGCCGTGCGCAACGCCGAGGTCGTGTTCAACAAGGCGGTCTTCACCAAGGCGGCCTTCAAGCGCGGCGGCCGGACCGAGGTGCTGGACTTCGCCACGTCGAAGATGCACCCCGACCACGCCGTCGTCCTGCGGCCGGACACGCCCTGGGTCGGCTTCTTCGACGAGACCAAAGGCGTCGGGTTCGCTTCGCTCTACCTGGACATGGCCACCCCGAACCTCAACGGCGGCCAGGCTTCGCTCGAGCAGCCCTTCATCTACATCCAGCACGGGCCGTGGTATTACGTTTCGCGGGGGTTCGTTTATTCGTTCGCCACGAATAACCAGACCCGGATGCTGCCGGTCAAGGCCGGGAGCGTCTATTACGACCGGAGCGCCTGGATCGCCTTCCCCTACCCGAAGACGGAGGGGCTGGGGGATTACCTCGACCGCCGGTTCGACGCGCTGAAATGGCCCCTGGCCGTGAGCGAGGACATCGAGACCTACAAGGAGAGCCCCGAGGGCTGGGTCGTGCCCATCCTGACCGAGCCGTTCGAGGAGGGCGTCAAGGGCGCCACCGGCGGCGTCAAGCGCCGCTAAAGGGAGAGAGGGTCAAACCTACCTTTTACCTTTTTGGGTAAAAGGTAGGTTTGACCCTCTCTTGTTCCGGTTGACAGGAAGCGGCAAAACGTCTCTAATTGTCGAGATGAACAAGATCGTTTTGCCTATCGTGATCGCCGCGCTTCTCTTCGTCCCGGCGCTCTCCGCCCAGGACGAGCCGCGGATCGTCGAGGTCAAGGGGCTCCTCTCGCGGGACGCCGTCCGCCCCGGGGAGACGTTCAAGGCCGCCCTCCTGCTCGAGATCCAGGCCGGCTACCACATCAACGACAACGCCCCGCTCGACGAGTTCATGATCCCGACCGCCCTGACCCTTGAGGACCACCCCGATCTCGAGATCGTCGAGATCGCCTACCCCAAGGGCCGCCGGGCCCGCTTCTCCTATTCCGAGGCCGAGCTCGTCGTCTACGAGGGCGAGGTGGCGCTGGGCGTGCTGATCAAAGCCAAGGACGGCCTGGCCGCCGGGCCCCGCACGCTCAAGGGCGCGTTGAGCTACCAGGCCTGCAACGACGCCTCCTGCCTGCCCCCGAAGGAAGTGCCTTTCGAGATCGCCGTCCCGGTCACCACGGCCGGCGGCGGCGCCGATCTCCACCCCGAGATCTTCGGCAAGCTCCGGTTCGCCGCCCTTCGAAAATAGGGGAACCCCGCCGCGGACAGGCCCCCATGACCGAAGCGACCAGGAACGCCTCCTTCCGCCGCATCCCTTCGGTCGACGCGCTCGTCGCCGAACCCGGCGCCGCCCCTCTCATCGGACGCTTCGGCCGCGACGCCGTCGTCGCGGCGGCCCGCGTGGAGCTCGACGAGGTCCGGCGCGCCATATCGGCCTCCCCCGACGCCGCCGGCTCCCCCTCCTCCCCCGCGCCTCCCGATGTCCCGGCCGCCGCCCTGCTGGCACGCCTCGGCGCCCGTCTCGAGCGCCGCTTCGCCCCGTCGCTGGCCCCGGCCGTCAACGCCACGGGCGTCATCATGCACTCGGGACTCGGCCGGGCCGTCCTGTCCGCCTCCGCCGGCGAGGCCCTGGCCGCCGTCGCCGCGGGCTACTCGAACCTGGCCCTGGACCCCGTCTCGGGCCGGCGCGTCTCCCGTGACCGGCACGTCGACGGGCTCCTCCGCGAGCTGACCGGCGCCGAGGCCGCCACGGTCGCCAACAACAACGCCGCCGCGACCGTTCTCGTCCTCGACACCCTGGCCCGCGGCAAAGAGGTCGTCGTCTCGCGCGGCCAGCTGGTCGAGATCGGCGGCTCCTTCCGTCTGCCCGAGGTCATGGCCACGAGCGGCGCCGTCCTCCGCGAGGTCGGGGCCACCAACAAGACCCACCTGCGCGACTACGAGGCCGCGATCGGCGCGTCGACCGGGGCCATCCTGCGCGTCCACCACAGCAACTACCGCATCGTCGGCTTCGCCGCGGAGCCGCCAATCGAGGAGCTCGCCGCCCTCGGGCGGGACCGCGGCGTCCCGGTCATCGACGATCTCGGCAGCGGCGCGCTGGTCGACCTGGCCCGCTACGGCCTGGCCGCCGAACCGCTCGTCCGCTCGAGCGTCCGGGCCGGCGCCGACATCGTCTGCTTCAGCGGCGACAAGCTCATCGGCGGCCCCCAGAGCGGGCTCATCGTCGGCAAGGCGTCCTGGATCGCCCAGATCCGCAAGAACCCCCTGGCCCGGGCCTTCCGCTGCGGCAAGCTCACCCTGGCGGCCCTCGAAGCCACGCTCAAGCTCTTCCTGGCCCCCGACAAGCTCGAGCGGGTCCATCCCATCTACCGGATGCTGGCCCTGACGCCCGACACGTTGGGTCCCCGGGCCGGAAAGCTGGCCGCCTCGCTGCGCCTCTCCCTGCCCGCCTCGGCCGCCGTGTCCGTCGAGGACGGGGCCTCGGAGATCGGCAGCGGCGCCGTTCCGGTCGAGACGCTGCCGTCGCGGGTCCTGGCCGTCCGGTCCCGCGCCGTCGCCCCCGAGGAACTGGCCCGCCGTCTCCGCGCCGGCGTCCCCCCCGTTTTCGCCCGCATCCACAAGGACGCCGTGCTGTTCGATCTGCGGACGATCCAGCCGAGCGAAGACGCCATCGTCGAACGGGCCCTCCTCGAGGCCTTGAAATGAAGAAAGCGGAGACGTCCCCGTTTTTCGCCCGGCGCAAGCGCATCATGGCCCGCTCCATCCGGCTCGGCCACTGCATCTGCAATCCCAAGGACCCCTGCCCCTGCGATCTCTTCAAGCAGCGGAACGTCTGCCTCTGCGCCGGCGAGCGCCTCGAGGACGCGCCCGAGGACGTGGCCCTGACCACCCTCGTCGAGAACGCCGGCTGCGCCTCCAAGATCGGCCAGGAGGACCTCAAGCGGGCCCTCTCGGGCCTGCCCCGCGTCCGCGACCCGCGCGTCCTCGTCTCGTCCGAGACCTGTGACGACGCCGGCGTCTTCCGGCTGACCCCCCGCACGGCCCTGGTCCAGTCCGTCGACGTCTTCACCCCCGTCGTCGACGATCCTTACGCCTTCGGCGAGATCGCCGCGGCCAACTCCGTCAGCGATATCTACGCCATGGGCGGCCGGCCGCTGACCGCCTTGTCGATCGTGGCCTTCCCCATCGAAATGCTCTCGCCGCGGATCATGAACCGCATGCTCCAAGGGGGCGCGGCCAAGCTCGCCGAGGCCGGCGTGGCCCTCCTCGGCGGCCACAGCCTCAAGGACCGCGAGATCAAGTTCGGCTTCGCCGTGACCGGCCTCGTCGATCCCCGCCGCATGACGGTCAACGGCCGGGCCCGGCCGGGCGACCTCCTCGTCCTGACCAAGCCCATCGGCACGGGCATGTTGAGCTTCGCCCGCCAGCTCGGGCGGGCCCCGGCCGAAGGCCTGGCCGCCGCCGAGTCGTCCATGCGGGCCCTCAACCGGGCCGCCGCCGAGCTCATGCCCGCCTTCCGCGTCACCACGGCCACCGACATCACCGGCTTCGGCCTGGCCGGCCACCTGGCCGAGATGGCCGCCCAGAGCGGCGTCGAGATCGCCGTCCAGACCTCCGCCATCCCCGTCTTCCCCGGCGTCCTCGACCTCATCCGCGACGGCGTCGTGTCCGGGGCGGTCGAGCGCAACCGCGAGTACGCCGGCCGCTTCGTCCGCCGGGCCAAGGGCGCCGCCGCGGCCCCCTCCGAGACGCTCGAAACGCTCCTCTACGACCCCCAGACCTCGGGCGGCCTGCTCATCGCCGTCCGCCCCTCCCGCGCCGCGGCGCTCCTCGCCGCTCTCCGCTCCCGCGGCGTCGCCGCGGCCGCCGTCATCGGCCGCGTCGGCCGCAAAGGCCCGGCCCGCATCGTCCTCTCCGCCTGACCATGCCCGACCTCGATCACGTCATCGTCGGCACGGCCGGCCACATCGATCACGGCAAGAGCGCCCTGGTCCGGGCCCTGACCGGGATCGATCCGGACACCCTGCCCGAGGAGAAGGCCCGGGGCATGACCATCGAGCTCGGCTTCGTCTTCCTCGACGACCCCGGCTATCCCAAGCAGATCGTCTTCATCGACGTCCCCGGCCACGAGAAGTTCGTCAGGACCATGGCCGCCGGGGCCAGCCACATCGACGCCGCCCTGCTCGTGGTGGCCGCCGACGAGGGCGTCGCCGTCCAGACGCGCGAGCATTTCGACATCCTTCGCCTCCTCGGCATCGGGCTCGGCCTGGTCGCCCTGACCAAGTGCGACCTGGTCGACGAGGCCCGCCTGGCCGAGGTGACGGCCTCCGTCCGGGCCTTCGTCGCCGGCTCCTTCCTCGACGGCGCGCCCATCCTGCCCGTCTCGGCCCTGACGGGCGCCGGCCTGCCCGGGCTCAAGGCCGCCCTGCGGTCGCTCGGCCGCCTCGTCCCGCCGCGCCCCGACAACGGCGTCTTCCGCCTGCCCATCGACCGCGTCTTCACGGTGCACGGCTTCGGCACGGTCGTGGCCGGCACCATCCTCGGCGGGACGGTCGGGGCCGGGGACCGCGTCGCCGTCTATCCGGAAGGGTTCGAGACGCGCGTCCGCGGCGTCCAGGTCCACGGCTCGAAGGCCGAGCGCTCCGGCCTGGGCCGCCGCACCGCCATCAACCTGCAGGACGCCGCCAAAGAGGACCTGCGCCGCGGCCAGGTCGCCGCCGCCGTGGGCTCGCTCGAGCCGACCACCCGCCTCGATGTCCAACTCGACGTCCTGCCCGGCGCGCCCCGCGAGATCAAGCACCGCGACCGGGTCCGCCTCCACGTCGGCACGGACGAGGTCATGGCCCGCCTGTCCGTCATCGGCGGCAAGACGATCGCCCCCGGCGCCTCGTCCCCGGCCCAGCTCGTCCTGGAGCGGCCGACGGTGGCCCTGCCCGGCGACCGCTTCGTCATCCGCTCCTTCTCCCCCGTCGTGACCATCGGCGGCGGCCGGGTCCTCGACGCCGCGCCCGGGAAGCATAAACGGTTCAGCGGCCGCGTCCTCGAAGGGCTGGAGAAGCTGGCCGGGTCCGCCCGCGACGCCGTGGACCAGATGTTCGCCCAGGAGGGCGGCCGGCCCCGGACGGCCGCCGACATCGCCCTCAAGCTCGGGCGGGCCGCGGCCGAGGTCGAGGAGGCCGCCGCCGCCCTGGCCGCCGACGGCCGGCTGGTCGCCCTGCCCGGCGGACCGCCCGCCCGCCTGCTCCACAAGTCGGCCTTCGACCGCCTGGCCGAAGGGGTCGCCGCCGCGGTCCGGGGCTATTTCGAGAAGAACCCCTACCGCGCGGCCATGCCCTATTCGGACCTGCGGGCTGCCTTCCTGGAGACGGGCGAAGCCGCGGCCTTCGAACCCGTCCTCGATTCGCTCCTCGGGGCCGGCATCCTGGTCCGCCGGGGCGCCGAGATCGGCCTGGCGGGGCGCGAGGTCAGGACCGACCCCGCCGCGGCCGCGCTCCGGGCCCGGATCGAGGCGGCTTTCAAGGCGGCCCGGTTCTCGGCACCCCTCGAAGACGGCGTCCGGAGCCGGCTCGGCCTCAATCCGTCCGTTTTCAATCCCGCCCTGAACGCCCTCCTCCGCTCCGGCGAGCTGGTCCGGCTGGCGCCCAAGGTGATCTATCACCGGGAGACGCTCGAGGCCGCCCGGACCGCCGCGGCCGGCCTGATCGAGCGCCGCGGCAGCGTCACCATCGCCGAGCTCCGCGACCGGCTCGAGCTGTCCCGCAAATACGCCCAGGCCATCCTCGAGTACTTCGACAAGACCGGCTACACCCGGCGGATCGAAGACCGGCACGTCCTCGCCAAGCGGCCCTGACGTCGCCTTTTCTCCCCTTTTGGCAGGAATCTTGCATATTCTCGGGCCGGAGGTCATGTCGAGAACTCCGGAGGCCGTCATGAGCTACGCCGTCCAATACGAGCTTTACGCCCAGGACCCGGAAAGGGCCATCAGGTTCTATCGCGACGTCTTCGGCTGGAAGGCCGAAACCTGGGCCGGGCCCTGGAAAACCTGGCTGATCACCACCGGCCCCGATGTCGGGCCCTCCGCCGTTCCAGGCCTGGGTGCGAGGCCGAGCCGGCACGACCGGGGCATCAATACGATCGAGGTCGCCTCCCTCGAGGAGACCGCGGCCCGGATCCTGGCCGCGGGGGGCCGGATCATCGAGCCGGCCTTCTCCCTCCCCGGCGTCGGCTGGTACAGTCTTACGGCCGACTCGGAGGGCAACCGCTTCGGCTTGATGCAGGTCGATCCCCTAGCGGGCCAGCTCGCGATCGTTCCGCCGCGGCAGGAATAAGTCCGGCCCGGCGGGACGGCGGGGCCCGGCCGGACTTTTCACGGCTTCCCCGGACGGCCAAAGGTCTTCAAACAAGGAGGAACTTCATGAACCCCAAGGAACAAGAGGCCCTGGCGTCTCCCCTCCCCGGCTCGGTCCTGGTCATCGACCGGGAATTCGATGCCCCCCGCGAAAAAGTCTGGCTGGCCTGGACCACCCCCGAGTGGATCCAGCGCTGGTGGGGGCCCAAAGGTTACACCGCGCCGGTCGCCCGCATCTCCCTCCGGGTCGGCGGCTCCTACCTCATCTGCATGCGTTCGCCCGAGGGCCGGGATTATTGGAGCACCGGCTTTTACCGCGAGATCGAGCCGCTCCGGCGGCTGGTGGCCACCGACAGCTTCGCCGACGAGAAGGGCATCATCGTCTCCTCGGCGCATTACGGCCTGGGCGACGAAATGCCTCTCGAGATGCTCATGACCATAACGTTCGAGGACCGCGGCGGGAAGACCGCCATGATCCTGCAACACGCCGGAATGCCGCCGGACCCGCACATGGAAGGCGCGCGGCAGGGTTGGAACGAGTCTTTCGACAAGTTGGCCGAGTTCCTGGCGGCCGGCCCGGAGGAAGACAAGCCCTGACGGCCGGGCGGCCCCGGCCCCAGGCGGCCCCGCCCGCTTGACGCCCCGGCGGCCGGGACTTATCATCGACGCGCCGCCATGTCCAACGCCCGCCTGCTCCTCGTCGACGGCTACAACGTCATCCACCGCCTGCCCGAGCTGGAGCCGAGCCTGGCCGGCGGCCTCCAGAACGCCCGCAACCAGCTGGCCCTGCGGGTGGCCGCATGGGGCCGGGAGCACCCCGGCGTCGAGTGCGTGATCGTCTTCGACGGCGAATACGAACGGTCCGGCGGCCGCGGCGGCGAGCGCATCGCCGGCGTCCGGTGCGTTTATTCGCTCGAGGCCCACGGCGCCGACGCCGAGATCGTCCGCCGCGTCCGGGAGTTCGGGGAACGCCAAAGCGACGTCATCGTCGTTTCCGACGACAACTACGTGGGCAACAACTGCCGGGCCCATGGCGCGGACGTCCGGCCTTCCGGCTTCCTGGCCGCCGGAAAAGACCGGCCCCGGGCCGCCGCCGCTGACCGGGGCAAGGCCGCGGGCCCGGCCGCCTCCCGGAGGATCGGCCGGCGGGCCGCTCGCGAGATCGACGACGAGCTCAGGAAGAAATTCGGCATCTCCTGATCGGGGCCCGGGCCCGTCAGCTCGAGAGGGACCTGCGGACGGCCAGGATCGTCAAGTCGTCCCCGACCGGCGCGGCGCCGCGAAAGGCCGCCAGGTCGGCGAGACAGGACCGGATCAGCTCGCGCGGCGGGCCGCCCGGCCGGTCCCCTCCTAGACGGCGAGCCCGGACCCGCTTTCGACGAGCTCCTTGAACCTCCGGATGAAGCGGGCGGCGGGCGCCCCGTCGACGAGGGCGTGGTCGAAGCTGACCGTGACGCTCAAGAATTGTCTGACCGCCGGCTGGCCGTCAATCAGGGCCGGCTTGTCCGCCAGGCCCCCGACGACGACGCTCAAGGTGTAGGTCGAGACCGGGATGCCCCATCCGGATCCCTGACCGAACATGCCGACCGCCGACAGGACGACCGTCCCGGTCAGCTTCTTTCGCCAATGCGGGGACCCCAGCCACAGCCGCCAGAGCGAAGACCGCACGAACCGGGGCAGGTACCAGTAGCGGGCCGTCTGCCGGGCCATCCGGGCCGTGTCCTCGTCCTTGGCCGTGCCGATCTCGGCCTGGATCTCGCGCGGCGACTTCCGGTTGGCCGCCTTGACGACATGGGGATAGATCGGGGCTTTCCCCTGTTCCTCGATGTCCCGCTCGACCAGGATGGAAAGGTCGACGTCGTCGAAGACGACCAGGCGGCCGCGCTGGCGGTAGGCCTGGACCGTCCGGTCTTCATCCACCGCCCGGGCCAGGCAATAGGCCAGGTAGGCCGTGAAGGAGAGCGGTTCGCCCGTCCTCCTGCGGAACTCGCGGACGCCGGCCCGGGCCGCCGTGACGTCGAACTCGACCAGAGCGTGCATGACGCTGGTCGATCGTCGGGACCAACGCAGGGCGTCGACGATGGGCTGACGGACCCGCGGGAACGGAACGGTCGTGTATCCGGGACCTTTCGAAGCCATGGCTCACCTCGCCGCGGCCGCCCCCCGGCGCGGCCGGCAATGCCACTGTATCACCGCGGCGCCGGCGGCATCAAGGCCGCGCGGGTCCGGCCGATTGACAGCCGGAGCGCGGAGCGGCTAAGATGCGGGCAAAGTTCCACCGCCATCGCCGAGGAGGGGATGGCCCGCGGAGGCGGCCCATGATCAAGGTCATTCGGCTCGAGGACAAGTTCGACCTGTTCACCGACCATTGGAGCCCGAAGATCATCGGCCGCGTCGACGACTACGACGTCAAGATCGTCAAGGTCCGGGGCGAGCTCGTCCGGCACGACCACCAGGACGAGGACGAATTCTTCTATGTCCTCAAGGGCCGGTTCGATCTCGAGCTCGACGACGGCGCGGTCAGCATCGGGCCGGGCGAGATGGCGGTGGTGCCGCGGGGGGTGGCCCACAAGCCCTCGGCCCGGGAAGAGACGTGGCTCCTGGTCTTCGAGTCCTCGAAGATCAAGCACACGGGCGACGTCGTGAGCGAGAAGTCCCTGACGCGTTTCGAGGAGATCTAGGACCCGGCCTGTTTCTTGGGCTTGAAGACGATATTGAACTGCTTCAGATAGGCCTCGAGGGGCTCCAGTCCGAGCTCTTTTCGCCATTCATCCACGCGGGCCTCGTCCTTGAGGGGATAGAGCTCTTCTCTTTTCGTCAGCTCGTTGTATCTCGTGTGCGTGCCGTAGCGTTGCGGCTTGTTCTCGTTGAACAAGGCCCGGTCATAGATGTTCGCGTAGCGCACCCAGGGGAGCTCCCCGGCTTGGCAGGCCTTCTTGATGTCGGCCAGATAGTCCTTCTGGGCCCCGTCGCGGGAATGCATGGCGACGAGGTAGGCCCCCATGGCCGCCTCCGGGCCCACGACGCTGGCCCGAGGCCACCCCTTGCGGGCCACCAGGGCGGCCAGCTCGGCCTGGCCTCTCTCCTGGACCATGAACTTGAAGGCCCACAAGGCCTCGACGACGGAGGATTTCATGCCGATCTTGTGGCCGGCGATGCCGACCTCGAGGAAGAAGGCCTGGTCCCAGGCCCGTAAATTCCACAGGGCCTTGGCGAATTCGACATCCTGAACGGCGAACTTGGACCCGGCTTTGAGTCTCGTCACCAGGCCGTCTTCGAAAGCCGCCCACCGCTTGTCCAGCCGGGCCGTCACGAGGTCCGGCTCGATCAAGGGCGCCATGGAGGGCGCCAGGGCCATGGCTTTGGCCAGGAAGTCGAAGCATTCGTCGAGCCGCCGGCCGACCGACAGCACGCAGGCCAGGTTGTAGACGTTCTCCGGATCGTCGGGTTTTTGGGCGTAGACCCTCTGGTACTCGGCGATCGCGCCGGGGATGTCCCCCTCGTTCCGCAGGCGCTCGCCGGGACTGCCGGCGGGAGGCAGCGGAGGTTGGGCGAACACGGGGCCGACAACGGCCAGCACGAAGGCGATCGACAGCAGCTTGATCTTGAGCATTTTCACTTTTCTCCGTTCAAGCCTGGGCTGGATCCCATGATCTCTCCGGACATTCCCGACGACCCCGAGGGAATCCGCCGCCGCCCGGTCCGTCTCATTGGGCCTACGTCTTGACCCGTATTTTCATTTATAGAATTTGGCACCCTGATCGTATCTTAACGGGGCCGCGCTATGGCATTCAAAGCTTTTCGCGATCGCCGCCGGCCAAGCTAATATCGTTCCGCGAGAAAATAGCCGAGTCAGAATATAATTTCTACCACCTTCCCGTCCATAGTCTTCCACCCCGTACGGCAGAGTTCATAAGCCTTTGGCCCTATATAATAGCCGCGGTCTTCGCTTATCCTGAATGCTCTCACGATATGTTGTTTGTAAACATCATAGAATTCATTTAGCTTGTCGCTCTTTTTGAGGATCTCTTCGCCTTTTACATAAAGCATATCGATATAGAACCGGCCCGGGAGCATGCTCTTGGCCTCAACATCGCATGATCCGGAACGGAATTCGATGACCTCGGAATCCATTATTTGCCCTGATCTTTTACCGAGGGTCGGTTTCTTAAGGCTAGTGTACGGTAGTGTTCGCAATTTGGAGTAGGAGGAAGGCCATCGTAAACTCTCTTCGAACGGCAATCCGATGAGAGGAGAGGTTTTACTACGATGGCCCAGCCGCATTATAAGGGACTGTTCAAGAAAGCGCTATTGCAGTTCTTGACCCAATCCAAGAATGGGGGTTGAGGTTCCAGATAATAATCGGTCGCCGCGTTCAGCGATGAATGACAGCAAATCCTCAACGTCCTGCAAGGCCAAGAAAAAATTAATTTGTCTCCCCATCTTGATCCTCCTCGATAAAGGACGTCCATGCCCATCAGCTGTAAGGGATGAAGAAGACAACCTTACCCGCGCGCATTATATTAGAAGTTGCTCTCGCTTCCCTAGCGGTTGGTGAGCCCGATTGTAGTCTTTTCCCCACTTGACGCCGAGGCCCCGTGGCCCGACGGTTCATTCCTTGACACGTTTTTCCGGGAGGATTACCATCACTCCGCCCTCGGGAGGGTGAAGGATCCGGTGATCCTTCCGGACTTCAAAGGGGTTTCCTGCTTAGCAGCTTTTGGTTGGATTCTTCCCAGTTGGGGCTCTTTCTTTTTACATATCAATGAGTTCTGACCGTTTTCGGTTTAGGCACCTTTAGTTCATTTTTGGCGGGTTTAGGCACAATCTGTTACACCGGCGTTACACGAGGATTCGTCTGCACTTCAACATTATTCCTGCTTTCAAGATTAGCCAAGTCGAGTTGTATAACCATGAACAAGGCAGCGCGTTGGACTGTGGATCCGAAGGTTGGGGGTTCGATTCCCCTCACTCACCTCCCCCCCCAAATCATCTTTCACAATAACTCGA
>CAZNPB010000034.1:0-32240 GCA_964574895.1 uncultured Eubacteriales bacterium | reverse complement strand
CGCTGGACGTCGAAGCCTTCCGCTTGGCCGGCGGCGGCGGGGGGGGCGGAGGCGGAGGCGGCGGCGCCAGGAAGGCGCTGTAGACCTCGACCGTGGGCAGCTCCCCGGTCTTGAGCAAGGGCAGGACGATGAGCAGGACGATGAGCGCGGCGTGGAACACGACCGACAGCGGCAGCACGACCGCCCGCTCCTTGGCCCGGCTCTCGGGACGATAGAAGGAATCCTGGAACATCGGGACCTCCGCGACGCGGGATGCGGGGGCTCCGGCTTGGGCGCGGGCGATCCCGGCCCGGACGCGTCCGGGGAAAGAATCCCAGTAGCCCGGTTCCGGCGGGCCCGGCGGCGGCGTTGCGGCCAGGTCCGAGAGCCGGCGGAGGAACTCGAGGTGCTGCCGGCAGGCCGGGCATTCCTTGAGATGCTTCTCCACCCGCGGCCGGTCGGCCGCCCGGAGCTCTCCGTCGGCCAGGGCGCCGAGGAGTTCCTGGAGTTTGCGGTGTCTCATCTCAAGCTCCCCTTCCCAGGGAATCCGCCAGAAGGTCCTTGAGCTTCTGGCGGGCCCGGTTGAGCCGCGACATGACCGTGCCGAGCGGCAGATCGAGGGTCCGCGAGATCTCTTCGTAGCTCAAGCTCTCTTGGAACCGCAGGACAAAGACGCTTCTCTGATCGGCGGGAAGGGACCCCACCGCCCGGTCGAGCCGGGCCTGGAACTCGGCCCGCTCCAGCCGCTCCACGGGATCGTCGCCCCGGGCCGCGGCCGGCGCGCGCCGGTCGCCGAAGGCGCCGTCCTCGAGGGGCTTCTCCCGGCCCCGGGTCTTGAGGTAGTTCAACCCGGCGTTGACGGCGATCTTCCGGAGCCAGGGGTAGAGCGGCCAGCGCGTGTCGAACCGGCCCAGGGCCAGATAGGCCTTGATGAACGTTTCCTGGGCCAGGTCGTCGGCCGACTGGTGGGCCCCGGTCAGGCGCCGGCACAAGGCGTAAACCCGGTGTTGGTAGCGCCGGACCAGGTCTTCGAAGGCGTCCATGTCTCCCTGCTGGGCTTTCCCGACGAGGACGGCATCCTCCGGATGCTCGCTCGGTCTCGCCGGAGCTCCCATCGGTTGATACACTGCGCCGCGGTCCTTATTCCCGATCCATCATACACTTTTTCGCCGACCGGCGTGAAGCCCCGACGGCGCCGGGAAGGCCCCGGGCCGCCGGCGGCGTCAGCGGGCGGGCACGGGGTGCTTGATGGCCTGCCAGGCCGTCTCGAAATCGAAGACCGTGCCGTGGGCGCTCTCGTGGCAGGCCAGGCAGGAAGCCTGGACGGCCGAGGCGTCGGGGTAGACGACCAGGCCGTTCTGGACGGCCTTGGCCCGGTCCTGCATGATGTTCAGCTTCTTGTAGGCGCTGCCGGCCCCGTGACAGACCTCGCAGGTCACGCCTTCGGCCTTGAGCTCCGGGGCCTGGGCGGCCAGCGGGGCGTGGCAGCCCAGGCAGTGCGGGCTCGAGGCCGGATCGGCGACGCCCATGTCCTTGGCGACGGCGGCGCCGGCCTCCGTGCTCAAGCTGGCGAAGGACCGGGCATGGGCGCTGTCCTGCCAGATGACGAACTGGCGGCCCTGCAGCTCGGCCTTGTGACAGAGCTTGCAGGCGGAGGCACCCGCGTACTTGCGGTCCTGGGCGGTCAGAAAGAGCGCCAGGCCGGCCGCGGTCACGGCGGTCGCGGCGATGAGAACGGCGTTCCTCATCGGTGTCCCTCCGTCAAACATAGCTGTGGAGGCCGGCCAGGAGGTAGTTGACGCCGAAAAAGGTGAACAGGGCGGCCAGGAAGCCGACGACGGCGATGATGGCCGACCTCTTCCCTTTCCAGCCCATGACGATGCGGGTGTGGAGGTAGAGCGCGAAAACGAGCCAGGTGATCAGGCTCCAGACCTCCTTGGGGTCCCAGGCCCAGTAGCGGCCCCAGGCCCGATAGGCCCAGACCATGCCGAAGACCAGGCCGCCCAGCGTGAACAGGGGGAACCCGACGGCCACGGCCCGGTAGGCCAGGGCGTCGAAGCGCTCCCGCTTGTCCGGCGCTTTGTTCGCCAGATAGAGGAGGCTGGCCACGAAGGCCACGGCGAAGAAGGCCTCGCCGAGCAGCGTCACGGAGACGTGGAGCCACAGCCAGTAGCTCTGAAGGGCCGGGACGAGCGGCGTGGCCTCCTTGGGCATGAGCGGCGACGAGGCCAGGGCGACCAGTCCGACGACGATGAGCAGGAGATAGGCGCCGAGCCGCGGCGTCTTCGGCGACCGCCCGAAGATGAGCAGGGCCAGCACGACCGCCCAGGACAGGAACGAGAGCGACTCGTACATGTTGGTGAACGGGGCGTGGCCGCTCGAGAACGTCCGCAAGAGGAGGGCGACGGTGTGCGCGGCGAAGCCCAGGACGGCCAGGGCCAGGCCGGACCGGCCCCACTTCTCGCGGCGGGCGAAGAGGCCGGCGAAAGAGACGGCCAGGGCGGCGACGTACAGGCCGAAAGCGATCGTGAATAGCGTCGTTTCGGTCATTCGGGCCTCCTGAGGGACGCGAAGAGGGCGTCGAATTCGGCGGCGAAGGCGTCCTGGCTCTTGGCCGCGCGGCCGCCGGCGGCGAGCTCGACCCGGCCTTGGCTCTCCTCGAGGACGGCCTTGATCTCTCGGGGCGGCCAGTAGAAGGCCAGGAAGAAGCCGGCCGTGACCAGGGCGCAGCCGAGCCAGATCAGCCCCACGCCGGGGTCCACGGCCGCTTCTAGGACGGAGTAAGGCGAGGCGGCGTAGGTCTTCAGGACGACGGCCGGGGCGGCCGCGTCCTTGGCGGCCTCGGGCTTGGCCCCGGCCTTCATCTGGGCCATCATGCCGGTGCCGTGCCCCTGGCCGAAGTCGGGATACCGGGCGAAGATCCAGCCGGAGGAGACCAGGCGCTCGCCCTGCCAGACTTCGACCAGCGCGGCCGGGTTGTCGGGCTCCTCGGACCGGCTGCGGACCTGGCCCCCTTCGCCGAGGACGAAATCGGGCACGAACCGGCGAACGAGGATATGGCTGACGTCCGGGTCCGCGACCGCGGTCCGCTCGCCGACCTTGACGGAGACGGCCAGAGCGAAGGCCGGATCGCCGGGCTTGCGCAGCTCGAGTCCCAGGCGCGCGGCCTGCCAATCCGAGCCGTAGGCCGATTGATAGAAGGAGTGGCCCTTATAGCGCAGGGGTTCGTTGACCTCGACGACCCGGGTCAGAACGTCGGCGCCGTCCTCGACCACGGTCAGCGTGCTCTTCCAATCCTTGACCCCGCCTTGCGGATAGAGCTCCGTCTCGAACTTGTCCAGCCGGACCTGGAAGGCGGCCCCGGGCACGTCGGCGGCCTGCCCTTCCCGGAGGGCCAGGTCGGTCCGCCGGCCGCCCAGGCCGCTGGCCAGGCCGCCGGCCAGGACGACGAGCAACCCGACATGGACGACGTCCGAGCCGAACCAGCCCAGGCGCCGTTTGCGGGCCAGGAGATCGATCCGCCCCGCGCCGGCGGAGGCGGCGACCCGGTAATGACGGGCCCGCAGGGCCGCCACGACCCGGTCCCGGGCCGCCGGCAGGGGCCCCGGCAGACGGAGCTTGACCGACGGCCGCTCCGCGGCCATCGCCTTGGCGTCCTGCGGACGGCCCGGCCCGAAGGCCCGCCGGACCTTGGGCTTGAGCCGGACGACGGTGCAAACCACGGTGTTCAGCGCGAACAGGAACAGGAGAGCCAGGTACCAGGACGACTGGTACAGGCGGGTCAGGCGCAGACCGGTCAAGAGGCCCGACAGGCTGCCGTAGCGGGCGGCGTACTCGGCCGCTTCGCGGTTCTGCGGGATGAGCGTCCCGAGGACCGAAGCCGCCGTGATGAGGATGATCAGGACGATGGCCAGCTTGACCGACGAGAAGAATTTGACCAGGTTGCGCATGCCCTCCGCCTCGGCCGGACGTCCCGGGCCGCCCGGGCCAGACAATCTTAGGGGATTTCCCCCCGGGGCGCAAATCGGGATGAAGGGCGGCCTTGAACCCGCCCGGCCGGGGGACGTAGAATGGGAGAAAGGGAGAGAGCCATGACCATCCAATACCTGGAACCTGTCCGGCTGGCCTGGACGCGGACCAAGGCGGCCCTGCTCCGGCCGTTCGACCTTCACAAGTGGCTCGTGGTCGGCTTCAACGCCTTCCTGGCCGGCCTGATGGAGGCCGCCAACGGCGGCGGCGGGGCCCGCTACGGCAAGAACGGGAACTTCGGCGAATTCCTCCGCTTCCCGCACACGGCCTGGGCCTGGCTGACGGGTCATCCGGGCTGGGCGGTGTTGATCCTCCTCGGCGTCCTGGTCGCCATCGCGGCCACGATCGTTCTGGCCTGGGCCAGCTCCCGCGGCGTCTTCATGTTCCTCGACAGCGTCGTCGGCGGCCGGGCCGAGATCGGCCGGCCCTGGCGGGAATACGAGAAGGAAGGGAACTCCCTGTTCGTCTGGCGGCTCATCCTGGGGCTGGCCTCGTTCGCCGCGTTCGGCCTGGTCGGCGTGTTCTTCTTCATCAGGGGCGGCACCCTTTCCGGCGCCGGGGTCCCGGCCGACTGGCCCCTGCCCGTCGGCTTCCTCCTCGGCATCGGACTCGTCGTCCTGGCCCTGGTCCTCGTCTGGGGGTTCATCGTCCTCTTCCTCAAGGACTTCGTCGCCCCGCTGATGTTCCGGGACCGCATCTCCTGCGCCCAGGCCTGGGCCCGCTTCCTGCCCGTCTTCCGGCAGTACCCGTTCCACTTCATCGGCTACGGCCTGATCGTCTTCCTGGGGATGATCGCCTTCGCCGTCGCCGTCGTTATCGCCGGCCTCGCCACCTGCTGCGTCGGCTGGCTGGTGCTGATCGTGCCCTACATCAGCACGGTCGCCACCCTGCCGGTCTGGTACGCCTACCGGGCCTTCAGCCTGGAGTTCCTGGCCCAGTTCGGTCCCGCGTTCGACGCCTTCCGGCGCCCGGAGCCGGGGCCGGCCGCCGCGCCCATGTCGCCGGCGACTTAAGGAGACCATCCGAGGATCATGTCGAGCCACCCGTCACGCCCGCCCGCGACCGGACGTGAGCGGCTCGCCGGCCTCGAGGGCGCCGAGATCCTGGTCGGCATCCCGAGCTACAACAACGCCCGGACGATCGGCCATGTCGTCCGGGCCGTCGAGGCGGGGCTGACCAAGTATTTCCCCACCCGCCGGGCCGTTCTCGTGAATTCCGACGGCGGCTCGTCGGACGGGACGACGGAGATCGTCCGGGCGGCGAGCGCCGATCTCGAGGCCGTCCTTCTCGAGCAGCACAAGGGCGGGTTCCACAAGCTGGTCACCCCCTATCACGGCGTGCCGGGAAAGGGCAGCGCCTTCCGGACGATCTTCGAGATCGCCCGCGACCTCGGGATCAAGGCCTGCGCCGTCGTGGACGCGGACCTCCGGAGCATCACGCCCGAGTGGATCGAGCTCCTGGTCAAGCCCGTTCTCGACGAGGGCTACGACTACGTCTCGCCCTATTACATGAGGCACAAGTACGACGGCACGATCACCAACACCATCGTCTACCCGCTGACCCGGGCCCTCTACGGCAAGCGGGTCCGCCAGCCGATCGGCGGCGACTTCGGCTTTTCGGGCCGGCTGGCCTCGTTCTACGTCGGCAAGGACGTCTGGCAAAGCGACGTCGCCCGCTTCGGCATCGACATCTGGATGACGACGACGGCCCTGGCCAACGGCTTCAGGATGTGCCAGGCCTTTCTGGGCGCCAAGATCCACGACGCCAAGGACCCGGGGGCCGACCTCAGCGCCATGCTCCACCAGGTCGTCGGCTCCGTCTTCGACCTCATGGAGGAATACGCCGGGGTCTGGAGCGCGGTCCGGGGATCGGCGCCGGTCGAAACGTTCGGCTTCGTCTATTCGGTCGGGCTCGAAGAGATCCGCGTCGACCTGGAGAGGATGATCGGGCTGTTCCGGCTCGGGGTCAAGGACCTCGACGCCTTCTACCGCTCGTTCCTGCCCGAGGACATCCGGGCCGTCCTCGCCGAGCTGGCGGCCCGGCCCGGCCCCGACGGCTTCGCCTACCCCGACGACGCCTGGGTCCGGACGATCGCCAGCTTCGCCTTGGCCTATCACCGCAAGGTCGCGGCCCGGGAGCACATCCTCAAGTCCCTGACGCCTCTCTACCTCGGCAAAGTCGCTTCCTTCGTCGTCGAGACCCGGGACCGCGACGCCCAGGGGGTCGAGGCGCGGCTCGAAGAGCTCTGCCTGGCCTTCGAGAAGGGCAAGAGCTATCTCGTCGAGAGGTGGAACGGGACGCCCTGAGGCCCGGCCCGCCAAGGAGATCGCCATGACAAGCTTCCTGGACAAGGTCCTGATCGATCCGCTGCGGCAGGTGGCGCGAGACATCGTGGCCTTCCTGCCCAGCCTGCTCACGGGGATCGTCGTCCTGATCGTCGGCCTCGGCCTGGCCTGGCTGGTGAAGGCGATCGCCGTCAAGGCCGTCAAGCTCCTGAAGCTCGACCGGGCCTTCGACCGCTCGGGGGTCACCGAAGGCCTGAAGAAGCTGGCCGTCAAGGACACGCCGGCCAAGCTCATCGGCCGGATGTTCTTCTGGCTGGTCGCCTTTGTCTTCTTCGTCCTGGCCCTGAAGCTGATGAAGGTCCCGGTCATCGACCGGCTGCTCGAACGGCTCCTCCTCTATCTGCCGAGCGTCTTCGTCGCCCTGATCATCCTCGTCATCGGCTGGCTCTTCGGGAATTTCCTCGGGCGGGCCGCCCTCATCGCCTCGGTGAACGCCGGGGTCAAGCTCTCCGGCCAGATCAGCCGCGGGGTCAAGGGCGTCATCCTGGTCTTCGCCTTCGTCATGGCCTTCGAACAGCTCGGCATCGGGCGGAACACCATCGTCGCCGCCTTCGCCATCGCCTTCGGCGGGGCCGTCCTGGCCCTGGCCCTGGCCTTCGGCCTGGGGGGCCGGGACCTGGCCGGCAAGTATCTGGCCAAACGGTTCAAGAAGGACGAGGACGCCGGGCCCGACGACCTGAAGCACCTCTAGCCGGGCGATGGCGGCCCGCGGCGGGCCGGCGCCCGTCACGCCCCTTCGTTGTCCGCGTCGACGGCCTCCCGGAGCCGGTCCAGGAAATCGGGGATGGCCGACGTCACCCGGTTCCAGCTGGGGATGAGCGGCGAATAGAGCGGGTCGCCCATGAACTCCCCGCCGGCGATCTGGATGGCCCGGGTGAAGGCCTCGACGATGACCGTTTCCAGGTGATAATCGAAGGACAGGCCGTTGAAATCGGCGTCGTCGCGGTAGCGTTTGACCGCGTCGTTGGCCGTCCGCTGGTAATTGATGATCAGGGTCCGCAGGGCGCTCTCGCTCAGGATGATGCTCTCCATGGCCAGGTTGCGGAAGACCGACTTGGCGATGTCGATGGCCATCTTCATCAAGCCCGTCTTCGGGTCCTCGGCCGACAGCGGCTGGTGCTTGTGCTCGTAGGTCTCGCAGATCTCGGCCTGGCAGATCCGGCGCAGGGAGAAGTTCCGGTAGACCTCGGCCAGGGTCTCGACCTCGAGGCCCCAGTCGCTGGGGATGCGGTTCATCCGGGCCAGCTCGGCGACCATCGAGAACTCGCCGGACAGGGCGTAGCGGAAGCTGTCGAGATAGACCAGGAAGGGCAGGTGGCCGAAGAGCTTGATCAGGCTGCGGACGAGCGGGGTGACGAAGAGGCGGGTCACGCGGCCGTGCATCCGGTCGGTCACCCGGGCGTAATAGCCCTTGCAGAAGGCATAGTCGATGTGCGGCGAGGCGGTGGGATAGAAGAGCCGGCCGACCATCTCCCTGGAGTGGTTGACGATATCGCAGTCGTGCAGGCCGATGACTTTGCTCTCCTCCCGGGCCAGGATGTAGCCGTAGGCCGTCCAGGCCGACCGTCCCTTGCCGTCCTCGCCGGCCGACAGATCGTTGGCTTCCAGGAGCTTGTAGAGATCGAGGAAGCGCGGCCCGGAGGCCCAAACGATCTTGTGCGTCATCGGCAGGACCGAGAAGAGCCGCCGGGCCTGGGCCATATGCCCCGGATCGTCCGTCCGTCCCAGCGTGATGACGACCTCGTTGAGGTACGGGATGTCGCGGAGATTGGCCAGGATCCCTTTCAGGGCCTCGGACCCGAGCTCCCGGGGAGTGGTGGGCAGGACCAGGGCCATGGGCCGGTGCCGGTTGAACTCCCTGAGGTCCCGCTCGAAGCGCGCCAGATCGAGGGCGCCGAGCCTGTGGAACGTGGTCAGCAACCCGGTCTGATGAAAATCGGCCATCACGACCTCCTTTCTTATCCGTTCTCCCCTGTTCGGGGGCCGAGGATCAAGCCAGGCGGCCCAGCAACGCCAGGACGGCCGCCCGCCAGCCCTCCGGGCCGGGGGACGGGGCCACGATCGCTCCGGCCGGGCCGGCAGACTCGAGCCGGACCCCATCGGGACGGGGCACAACGACGGCGATGTCGACCGCTTGGAGCATGGGCAGGTCGTTGGCGCTGTCGCCCAGACCGACGGTCCGGACCGGTCCCCGGATCTCTTCGTAGAGCGATCGGAGGGCCCGGACGGCCCGGCCCTTGTCGTTCCCGCCGATCAGGTGATCGAAGCGCCCGCCGGCGACGATCCGCAGGCCCCGGGCCTCGGCCTCCTGCCGGACCCGGGCCGCGTGTCCCGGTTCGAGCCCGACGAAGGGCTCGTCGTATTCGCGTCTCGCCGCCAGGGCGGCGTCCGCGGGCCCGAGGCCGGAGCGCCGGGCGATCTCGTCGACGGTCATGTCGCCGAAGCCGCGCAAAGGCAGCCCGGTCGAAGCCCGGATCTCCTCGAAAGCCCGCCTGATCTCGGCGTAGGGCCGGCCGAACTCGAGCACCCGGTCGCCTCCGGCCACCGGGCCCGAGGCCCCGCCGGGGCCGAGGGAGCCCTCCGGAACGAAGACCGCGCCGCCGTTCTCGACGATGAAGGGATCGACGTTGGCCAGGGCCCGGCGCCAGCGCTCGGTCTCGAGCCGGGTCTTGCTCGTGCAGAAGACCAGGGGGATGCCGGCCTGGCGCAAGGCCGCCAAAGCCGGCCGGGCGGGCGCCGCGCTGTAGGTCTCGTGATCGAGCAGCGTCCCGTCGAGGTCGGTGAAGAATATCGCCGGGGCCTTCATGATCGGTACAGCAAGGCCGCGATCCCCTCCAACGCCCGAACGGGCGCCGCGGCTACAACAAGGATACCAGAAAACCGCTCATCCCGCTCCCCCCGCTTCGGCGGCCTTCTTCCGGGCCCAGGCCTTGCGGATGAGCAGGACCATGGCCAGGAGCAGGAGGGCGATCAGGCCGCGGGCGCCCCAGAGATAGGGCCGCTCGGCCGGGTCCTTGCCGGTCATCAGGAAGGCCTTGGCCGCGTCCTGATACGTCCATATGCCCAGGAGCACCAGCAGGTAGACCGGCGTGATGTAGGTCAGGATGAACTTGAAGACGCGCGGCACTTTGAGGTCGGCGCCCTTGTGCATCTCGCGCCAGCCCTTCTTGAGCCCGAAGACCCAGGAGAAGAGGACGATCTCGATGGCCGCGAAGACGACCAGGCCGAACGTGCCGGCCCAGAAGTCGAGCTCGTCGAGGAAGCCGAAGCGGAAGAAGGCGATGACCATGGCGCTGCAGGCGATGAGCACGGCGAAGACGGCCTTGACCGCCTTCTCGCGCTTCCATTTGAACTCGTCCTCGAGGAAGGCGATGGCCGGCTGGCTCATGGCCACCGACGAGGTGATGCCGGCGATGAAGAGCAGGAAGAAGAACATGCCGCCGAAGATCTGGCCCAGCGGGATCTTCTGGAAGATGACCGGCAGGGCCGTGAAGCCGAGATTGAAGGCCCCGCCCTGGGCGATGGCCTGGGTCTCGGCGGCGCCGAAAAAGACCACGGCGGCCGGGATGGCGATGGTGCCGCCCAGGACGATCTCGGCGAACTCGTTGGTGGAAGCGGTCGAGAGGCCGTTCAGGGTGATGTCCTGGTTCTCGCGAACGTAGGAGGCGTAGGTGTTGATGATGCCCTGGCCGAGGCTCAAGGTGAAGAAGATCTGCCCGGCCGCGGCCAGCCAGACCGAGGCCGACCCCAGGCGGCCGAAATCGGGGTTCCAGATGAAGCCCAGGCCGGTCGAGATGTTGAGCTCCGGCGCGGACGGGTCGGGCGTGCCCAGGGTCAGGACCCGGACGACCAGGACGATGCCGAAGATGAAGAGGAGCGGCATGCCGTACTTGGCCAGGACCTCGATGCCCTTGGAGATGCCCTTGTACAGGAAGAAGAAGTTCAGGGCGATGGTGATGGTCCAGAAGATCAGGATGGGGGCCATGGAGCTGAAAAACTCGTTCGATTCCAGGCCTTGGAACCCGTGCAGGAACCGGCCCATGGCCTCCCGGTTGGCGTGGCCGAAATACTTTCCGGTCAGCGAGAACCAGGAGAAGCCCAGGCACCACGACTCGACGAAATTGTAGTAGATGACGATGAGGAAGGGGATGACGATGCCCAGGGCGCCCAGGTACTTCGAGGGGGCCTTCTTCCAGAGCAGGTTGAGCATGCCCGGCGTCGTGCCGTGGCCGTGGGCGCCGCCCATGCGGCCGATCGTCCACTCGACCCACATCATGGGGATGCCGAGCAACAGGAAGGCCACGAAATAGGGGATCATGAAGGCCCCGCCGCCGTTGGAGGAGGCCTGGACCGGGAAGCGCAGGAAGTTGCCCAGGCCGATGGCGTTGCCGGCCACGGCCAGGATCAAGCCGATGCGCGAGCCCCATTGCTCGCGGCCGCCGTCGGCGACGATCGCGCCGGGCTTCTTGCCGAAGAGAACGCGGGAATAGCAGTAGGTGATCAGGGCCAGGATGAGGCCCCAGCCGAGAACGAGGAAGGAACCGCCGCTAGCGGTCAGACCTTGGGTCATGTCGCCTCCATATCGGCGCCCGTCGGCTCACGGGCGCCGGGCGCGTCACCGCGCCCGTCACGATATGGATGGCGGCCCGACCATCCGGTTAGTCCTAACCTGCGCGTCGCCCCATGCGCCGCGCACCCGGACCCGATTATATGCGAGCGGCCGTCTTAAATCCAGCGCTTGATCCGGGCCACGGCCCACAGCAGGCAGGTCAGGACGAAGAAGACGGCGATCCCATTCAGCGGGCTGGCGCCGACGGCCACCCAGGTCGAGAGGGCGACGATGGCGACGATGCCGGCGACGATGACGATCTTGGCTTTGCGCATGTCCTTCACCCGATATCCCGGATCCCCGGGCCCGCGCAATGGGAGGGCCGGGTCCCCCCTAACATAGTCCCGCCGCCTGTGGCCGTCAATCGCCGGGAGGCGTCGTCGCCTCGGACGGCGCGCTCCAATGTGCCTATAGGGGGCAAAGAGTCAAGGCGATGCTGTCAGGGAGAAAAATGGCTGGAGCCAGCGAGAGGGATCGAACCTCCGACCTGCTGATTACGAATCAGCTGCTCTACCGACTGAGCTACGCTGGCTTTTCGGGAGGCCCGATTAAGATAAACGAAACCAGCATATCAGTCAAATTCGGGGGAGAAGGACGGGGACACGTACCGGGGCGGTACATGTCCCCGTCATGTCCCTGTCGTATCAAATTGCCGCCGAGGGCGGGAGTCAAGGCGGGCTGGCCGGAGGAGCGGGGACACGTACCGGCGGTACGTGTCCCCTATTTCGCGCCGGGCCGTCGCCGGCTACTTCTTCAGCATGAAGCGGACCGTCACGGTGAAGGTTACCGGCCGGGGCCGGCCGTTGACCAGGAGCGGCTCGTAGACCCACTGCCGGACGGCCTCGACCGCGGCGGCGTCGAGCAGGGTGACGGAGCGCAGCACGCGCACCGCGGCCACGCGGCCGTAGATATCCGTCGTGGCCTCCAGGATGACCGTGCCCTCGACGCGGGCCTCCTGGGCCACCGCCGGATAGGCCGGCTCGATGCGGCGGACGAGACGGGGCGGCTTGACGTCGCCGATCGCCTGGACCGGGGCCGCGACCGGTTCGCCGACGAGCTGGAAGAGCGCGGCGCCCAACAGGTTGACGGGCGCCCCCTCCCCCACCCCGTAATCGACGCCGCCCTCGATGCCGTTCGGATCGCCCGGCTCGCCCAGCCCTTCCTCGACGATGCCGGCGGGGATATCGACCGGGGCCAGGCGCCAGATCTCGCCGCCGATAGCGGCCGTCCGCCGGACCCGGACCTTGCCGCCGGGGGCCCCGGACCGGGCCTTGGGCGGGGGAAGAGGCGTCGCCGGCAGGGCCGGCACGACGATGACGTCGGACACGGCGACCGGCGGCAGATCGGGGGCCTGGATCAGGGGCAGGATCACAAGCAGGGTCAGCGCCGCCGCGTGGAGGAGCGCCGCCACGGGCAGCGCAGCCGCCCGGGACCGCCAGTTCCTGTCCGGAACGAACAGCGCGTCTTGGAACATGTTGACCTCCTGTCCGCGAGATCCCGGAAGCTTGCGGCTTCCATACCAGATACCGACCAGGTCCGGATATATTCCTCCCGCTCCCCTTTCGGGTGAAATGGGTCATGTCCCGATCTCCCGCCATCCTGATCCTCCGCGATATTCCCCGCCTTTCCCCTTTAAAAAGAGGGGCGAATCGCATACAATACCCGTTCCGTCCGGCCCCGGGCCGGGCCCAATCGACCGAAAGCGCCTTTTCACCATGAGCATGATCATCAAGAAGCTCGAGTTGCAGGGATTCAAATCCTTCGCCGAGCGGACCAAGATCGCCTTCCATCCCGGCATCACGGCCATCGTCGGCCCCAACGGCACGGGCAAGAGCAACCTCGTCGACGCCATGCTCTGGTCGCTCGGCGGCCACCGCCAGGGCATCGTCCGCGGCGACCGCACCGACGAGGTCATCTTCTCCGGCAACGCCAAGCGGCCGGCCCTGTCCATGGCCGACTCCGTCCTGACCCTGGCCAGCGCGGAGGAGGAGATGGTCATTTCCCACCGGGCCTTCCGGTCCGGCGAGAACGAATACCGGATGAACGGCAAGACCGTCCGGCTCAAGGACATCCAGGACGAGCTCTGGAAGCACGCCATCGGCGAGAAGGACTATTTCGTCATCAAGCAGGGCTCGATCGGCAACTTCGTCACCTCCAAACCGAACGAGAAGCGCCTGTTCATCGAGGAAGCCGCCGGCACGGCCTTCTACAAGGACAAGAAGCGCCAGGCCCAATCCAAGCTCGACAGCACCGAACAGAACCTCATCCGCCTCGAGGACATCGTCATCGAGGTCGAGAAGGCCAAGAACTCGCTCCAGCGCCAGGCCCAGGCCGCCAACCGTTACCGCCGCCTGCGCGAGCGCATCCGCGAACTGACCTCCCACCATTACCAGCGCCGGCTGGTGGTCCTGGAAAAGACCCAGCAGGAAGCGGCCGCCCTCTACGAAGCGGCCGTGGTCCGCGAGGCCGAAGCGACCGCCCGCCTGCGGAACGAGGAAAAAGACGCCGCGGCCCGGCGCAACGACCTCTGGGCCCTCGAAAAGGCCCTCCAGGAAGGCCAGGAGAAGCTCTTCGGGCTGAAGTCCCGGGCGGCCCGTTTCGAGAGCGACGTCGATCGCGAATCCAAGCGGGTCGAGTTCTTCGAAGAGAAGAAGACGCGGGCCGCGGCCGACCGCGACGAGCTGCTCGAGGACGTTCTCTACCTGACCCGCGAGATCGAGGAGCTCAAGTCCCGCCTGGCCGGGCTCGAAGGGTCCATCGAGGCCAGCCGGGCCGAATTCGAAGCCTCCGGGAACCGCCTCGGCGCCGCCAAAGAGGCCCGCCGCGGCGCCGAACAAGAGACCGAGCGCCTGCGCGGCTTCTATCTCCAGGCCCTCCAGGCCCTGACCGAGGCCAAGAACGAGGGCGTCCGGGCGGAGAAGGAGCTCGAGCTCCTCCTCCGCCAGGAAGAGAAGCTGGCCGCCCAACTGGGCGATCAGGACGTCTTCCTGAAGGAGAACGCCGAGCGCACGGCCGCCCTCGCCGGGGACATCGCCGCGGCCCGCTCCGCCCGCGAATCGGCCATCGGCCGGGCCGAGGACGTCAAGACGTCGCTCGACGCCGCCAGGTCCGCGGCCGACGAGGCCCGGGGCCGGCTCGAGGCCCTGCGCTCGCGCCGCGAGGAAGCCGCCTACCACCTCCAGGCCCTGCGCAAGATCGACGAAAAAGCCCGCGAAGAGGTCCCGGCCGATGTGCCCGGCGGCCTGGGCATCCTGGCCGACCTCATCCGCACCAGCCCCGAGAACGCCGTTCTGCTCGACGCGTTCTGGCGCGAGGGCGCCCGGGCCCGGGTCGTGCCGGCCGAGGAGTTCCTCCCCGGGCTGCCGTCCGGCCTGCGCGGCACCTATCTGCTCGTCCCGGCCTCGGCCCGGCCGGCGGTCCCGGCCGACGTCCTGGAGCGGCCCGGCGTCATCGGCCAGCTGAAGAGCCTGATCGAGCCCGACGAGCGGCTCCGCGGCCGCCTGGCCGGCCTCGAGGACGCCGTCATCGTCCGGGAGGCCGCCGAAGCGGTGCGGCTGTGGATCGATCACCCCGACCTGAATTTCCTGACCCCTTCGGGCGACCTCCTGCTCTCCTCGGGGCTGCTCAAGCTCGGCGAGAAGGCCGACGGCGCGGTCGCCCTGGCTTCCGAGATCCGCCGCATCGAGGCCGACCTGGCCCGTCTCGAGGCGGAGGCCGGCCCCGTCGCGGCCGAGACCGAGGAGCGGGCCAAGGCCGTCGACGGCCTGGAAGCCGATCTGGCGATCGTCCGCGAGGAGATCGACCGGACCGAGCGCCTGCTGCAGGACCGGGAGCGGGAACAGCGCTACGAGTCGGGCGAGGCCGAGAGGATCGGGACGACGCGCTCCGTCATCGGGCGCGAGATCGAGGTCCTGCGGGCCGAGAAGGGCCGCCTGGACGAAGTCCTGCGAGGGGCGGGCGAGGGCCTGGCCCGCATCCAAACGGAGGCCGGCGGCCTCAGGGAACGGATCGAGGTCCAGGAGAAGTCCTATGCCGGGCTCGTCGCCGAGACCGGGAGCCTCGAGCAGCTGTTCTTCGAGACCAAGTCCGGGCTCGACCTGGTCCAGGAGAAGATGAACGGCCTGAACGACCAGATCCGGACGGCCGAAAAGAGGAAAGAGACGGCCGCGGCCAAGATCCAGGCCCTCGAGGCCGATATCCGGCAGAGCGACGAGGACCAGGCCCGCCTGCGCGAAGAGATCGCCGGCCTGCGCCGGGAGGCCGCCGGCCTGGCCGAAGAGCGGGCCGCCGCCGAGACCGCCCTGGAAGGGACGGAGAGCCGGCTCGAGGAGGCCCGCGCGGCCCTGGGGGCCTTCGAAACCGGGCTCCAGAAGAGCCGCGACGAGGAAGAGACCGCCAAGAACGAGCGCGTCCGCCACGAGATCCGCAAGGCCGAGGTCGAGCGCGATCTCGTCAACCTCGACGAGATGTGCTGGCAGGAGCTCAAGAAGACGCTGGCCGAGCTGCGGGCCGAGTCCCGGGCGGCCGAAGAGCCGGGCGCCGCCGCCGCTCCCGCCGTCGCCGGGGACGCGGAGACCGAGCCCGGGACCGAAGAGCTGGGCGAGGACGAGACCGAGGCCGAGGCCGAAGCCGAGGAGAACGGGGCCGCCGGGCCGGAAGCGGCCGGCGAGGCCGCCGGCGAAGGGGCCGCGCCGGCCGCCGTCAAGCCCCGCCGGGCGGCCAAGAAGTGGCGCCCGCTGGCCGAGATGACCGACGAGGATGTCGAGCGGGAGCTCGAGGAGACGCGCGAGGCGCTCAACCGCTTCAAGGCCGTCAACCTGATGGCCGAAGAGGAGTACGTCGAGCAGAAGAAGCGCTTCGACTTCCTGACCCTGCAGCGCCAGGACCTCCGCGACTCCATCGTTTCGACCGTCGAGGCCATCAAGAAGATCGACGAGGAGAGCAAGGACCAGTTCCTCAAGGCCCTGGAGCAGGTCAACAAGAACTTCGCCGAGCTCTTCTCCGCCCTGTTCAAGGGCGGCAACGCCGAGGTCAAGCTGCTCGAGCCGGACAATCCGCTCGAGAGCGGCGTCGAGATCGTGGCCCAGCCGCCGGGCAAGCGCGTCCAAAACCTGTCGCTGCTGTCGGGCGGCGAGAAATCGCTGACCTCGCTGGCCTTCCTCTTCGCCCTGTTCCGCTACCGGCCCTCGCCCTTCTGCTTCCTCGACGAGGTCGACGCGGCCCTGGACGACGTCAACCTGGCCCGGCTGCTCGATCTCCTGAAAACGATCAAGCACCAGACCCAGTTCATCATCATCACCCACAACTACAAGACGATGGAAGTGGCCGACTACATCTACGGCACGACCATGGCCGAGCCCAACATGACCCGGCTGCTGTCGGTCAAGCTCGAGCGGAAGGGCGGCGAGCTGCCGCCCGATCTCCAAGTCTAGGGCGGCCGGCCGGCCCGGCCGAAGGAGGGCGGCGTGTCGATCTACCTCGTCATCATCCTCGCCTATCTCGGCGTCCTGACCGTGTTCAACTTCATCCGCTCCCGGCGCATTAAGAGCCAGGACCAGTTCATGGTCGCCGGCCGGAGTCTGAAGTGGCAGGTCATGGTCTTCACCCTGATCTGCACCTGGATCGGCTCGGGGACCTTCATCAGCGGGGCCGAATTCGCCTCCAAGGCCGGCTTCTCCGCGCTCTGGCTGGCCGCCGGGGCCTGGGTCGGCATCGTCCTCATCTACTTCCTGGCCGCCAAGATCCACACCTTCGGCCAGTACACGGTCGGCGACGTCCTCGAGGTCCGCTACGGCCCGGCGGCCCGGCTGTTCGGGGCCATCGCCCTGATCCTATCCTTCGTGGCCATCGTCTCCTACCAGTTCGTGGCCGGCGGCTTCATCCTCAACGTCATCACCGACGGCAAGATCTCGGAGGCCACGGGCACCTTCATCGCCGCCGTCTTCGTCATCCTGTTCACGGCCCTGGGCGGCATGGTGGCCATCGCCTACACCGACCTGCCCAACGGCATCATCATCGTCCTGGCCTGCCTGCTGGCCGTGCCCTTCGTCATCGGCGCGGCGGGCGGTCTGCACACGGCCCAGGCGGCCCTGCCGAGCGGGTACTTCGCCGTGGTCAACAGCCAGTTCGGCGTCCATCCCTGGCTCAAGGCCATCGGCTACTTCCTGTCGACGATGTTCCTGCTGCTCGGCGTCCAGAGCATGTACCAGAAATTCTACAGCGCCAAGTCGGGCCAGGACGCCAAGAAGGCCGTGGCCTGGTGGACGGTCGGGACGATCTTCGTCGAGACCATCGTCGTCGTCATCGCCGTCTTCGCCTTCAGCAAGCTCCAGGGCCAGATCGACCTGAGCGTGCCCAAGGCCGGCGGCAAGGTCGTGCTCATGGCCGCCAAGCAGCTCGTGCCCTTCCCTGTCGGCGTGCTGCTGCTCGCGGCGGCCTGCGCCGTCGTTATCTCGACGGGCATGAACTACCTTCTCTCGCCCTCGACGACGATCATGCGCGACATCTACCAGCGCTTCCTGAAGAAGAACCCCGACCCCAAGAACCTGGTCGCCCTGCAGAAGGTCCTCATCGTCGCCCTCGGCGTCGTGGCCTTCCTGCTGGCCACCCAGCTCAAGTCCGTCCTGGAGATGAGCTTCTTCGCCTACACCATCTACGGCGCGGCCATCACCCCGGCGCTGATCGCGGCCCTGGCCTGGAAGCGGGCCACCAAGGCCGGCGGCCTGGCCTCCATCGTCTCCGGCACCGTCGTCTGCCTGGTCTTCTACATCCTGTCCAAGGTCCCGGGCATCCCGGCGCCGGACGGCGATCCCTGGGGCATCCCGGTCATCTATCCGGCCCTCGTCGCCTCGCTCGGCGCGCTCGTCCTGGTCAGCCTCCTGACGCCCAAGCCCAAGCCGGAGGAGATCGAGAAGTTCTTCCCCGAGTCCGGGAAATAGAGAGATGAAGCCGGGCGTGGTCGTCGACCGGCGCTACCTGGACCACGACATGGGCGCCGGGCACGTCGAATCGCCGGCCCGCGTCGAGGCGCTCCTGGGCCTGCTCGAGGACGATCCGCCCGTTCCTTATGTCCCCATCCCGCCCCGGCCGGCCGCGGCGGACGAGCTGGCTTATATCCACGCCGCCGGCTACATCGACCTCGTCCGCGCGACCTCCGGCCAGACCGTCCCGATGGACGCCGACACCGTCGCCGGCCCCCGGACCTGGGAGACGGCCTTGCTGGCCGCCGGCGGCTCGCTCGAGGCGGTCGACCGGGTCATGGACGGCACGGTCCCGAACGCCCTGGCCCTGGTGCGGCCGCCCGGCCATCACGCCGAGGCCTCGCGGGCCATGGGCTTCTGCTTCTTCAACAACGCCGCCATCGCCGCCGAGCACCTGGTCCGCCGGCACGGCCTGGGCCGCGTCCTCGTCGTCGACACGGACCTCCACCACGGCAACGGCACCGAGCAGGCCTTCTACGAGCGCCGGGACGTCCTCTACTTCTCGACCCACCAGTCGCCGCTCTTCCCCGGGACGGGCGCGGTCCGCTTCTTCGGGCACGGCGAGGGCTACGGCTACAACCTGAACGTCCCGCTCCGGGCCGGCAAAGGCGACGACGACTTCGTCCGCGTCTACGAAGGCCTGCTCGCCCCCGTCGCCGCCGAGTTCCAGCCCGAGTTCGTCATCGTCAGCGTCGGCTTCGACATCGCCGCCGGCGACCCGCTCGGAGGCATGGCCGTGACGGCCCGCGGCTTCGCCCGCCTGGCCGCGTCTCTGATGGCCGTGGCCGCGCGGACGGCCGGCGGCCGCCTGGCCCTCATCCTCGAGGGCGGCTACGAGCTGACCTCCCTCCGCGAGGGCGTCGCGGCGGTCCTCCGGACCCTGGCCGGAGGCCCCCCCGCCCCGGGCCCCGTCCCCCCGCTCCCCGCTCCGCCGGGCCCCCCCTCCCCCGCGCTCCGGGCCGAGCTCGAGGAGCCGCTCCGGACCTTCCGCCGCAAGTGGGACATCCCGCCCCTCTAGTTGTCCTCAGCAGCGTCAGCGCGTCCTTTTTTAAGGACAAAGAGCGCCCGGAACTCCCCTGTTATCAGGCGGGGCCCTTGGCATACTTCTTGCACAAAGGAACATCGGATAGGAGAAGGACCATGAAGAAGGCACTCGTTATCGCCGCTTCGATCGCCCTGGCCGCGGTCGCGGTTTACGCCCAGGAGCCGCCCGCGCAGGCCCAGGCCCCGGCGCCTCCGACCGCCCAGGAGGTCAAGGACGCCAAATACACCAATGAATCCGTGGCCCGCTTGAGCTTCATCGAGGGCCAGGCCTTCGTCCAACGGGCTTCGGACCTGGGCTATGAAGAGGCCGCCCTCAACATGCCCATCAGCGAAGGCGACCGCATCGGCACGTCCGACGGCCGGGTCGAGGTCCATTTCGGCAAAGGCAATTACCTGCGGCTCGACAACGACACCAAGGTCGACGTGCTGAACCTGCCCAAGAAGGACGACGACATCGCCCGGCTCCGGGTCTGGTCCGGCCACGTCTTCCTGACCGTCGGGACGCTCAAGAAGGAAAAAGGCATCGAGCTCCATACCGCCGACTCCTCGTTCTACGTCCTCGACCGGGGCGTCTACCGCGTCGACGTGCGCGAGAACCGGGACACCGAGATCCTGGTCTACAAGGGCCTCATCGAGGCCGCCGGCGAGGACGGCTCGACCCTGCTCAAGGCCTCCCAGCGGCTGGAGATCGCCGAAGGCCGGCTGGCCTCCAAGCCCGCCCCCTTCATCGGCGTGGCCGACGACGACTTCGACAAGTTCAACGAGTCCCGCAACTCGGTCACGGGGCGCGAGTTCGCCAAGGGCCGGCTGCCCGAGGAGCTTTCGGATTACGAGGGCGAGCTGGATGAGAACGGCGAATGGACCTACCTGGCCCCCTACGGCGACGTCTGGGTGCCCCGCGACGTCGACGACGACTGGCGGCCCTACTACAACGGCCGCTGGACCTGGCTGCCCCTGTCCGGATGGACCTGGTGGCCTTACGAGCCCTGGGGCTGGTCCACTTTCCACTACGGCCGCTGGCACTGGGGCGTCGACCTCGGCTGGTACTGGATCCCCATGAACCTGTGGGGCCCGGCCTGGGTCAATTGGTGGTGGGACGACTTCTACTACGGTTGGGCGCCGCTGAGCTATTGGGGCTACCCCGGCGTCCTCATGGGCGGCATGTACTACGGCCACTATTACGGGCAATACTATCCCAACGGCTCGCGGGCCCTGACGATCGTCCGCCGCGACAGCCTCAAGGACCCCCATATCGCGGCCAACGCCCTGCGCGGCGACTCGCTCAAGAGCCTGAACAAGATCAGCCTGGCCCATCAGAGCCCGGCGGTCAGGCCGGCGGGCGCCAGGATCTCCGTCGAGCCCCTCGACGGCAACCGGGTCATGCTCCGCAACGACCGGACGGCCGGCCCGGGCCGTGAGACCCGCGTCCGCGCCGGCACCCGCGGCACGGCCGGCGGCCCGGCGGCCACGGGCAGCCCGCGGGCCATCCGCAAGCCCGACGAGCCGTCGTCCAAGGGCCAGGCCGGGTCCAAGGGCGCGGCCGCCAAGCCGGCGACCGTCAAGAGCCCGGCCAAGGGCGAGCGGTCGTCCGGCTCGACCAAGTCGTCGGGCTCCGGCGCCCGCAACATCCGCAAGAAGGACGGCCAGCCGGCCCCGTCGGCGCTGGCGTCCGGCGAATACCGCAACGACCCGTCCGTCGGCGGGACGCCTTCGTCCGTGAACGCGGGCACGCGGCGGACGGCCTACGGCTATCCGTCGTCGCCCAGCATCAAGGGCCGCGTCTCCTCGTACGGCGACGGCGGCAGCGGGCGGGCCCGGGCCTTCTCGGGGCCGTACACCAGGCCCTCTTCGGGCGGCTCTTACGCCCGGCCCTCTTCGGGGAGCCGGTCGAGCGGCTCATCGGTGCGCTCGGGCAGGTCCCGGTCGGGTTCCTCGTCGGGGAAATCGAGCGGCAGCTCGTCGCGGGGCAGCTCCTCGCGCGGCTCCGGCTCCGCCTCCCGGGGCTCGTCCTCGGGCTCGCGCGGTTCCTCGAGCGGGAGCGCCCACAGAAAGTAGCAATCCCCTTTCCACCGGGGGGGCGTCCCTCTCTTCCAGGCCGGTTAGGGAGGGGCGCCCCCTATTTCTTGGCCGGCTCTAAGACCACGATCAAGAAGGTCGCGACAGGACCCAGGAGCAGGGATAGGGCCCACCAAAGAAGCCCGCTTCTGTTCTTCCCTTGGGCCAGTCCGGCATTGATCAGCGATAGGGTCCCCCAGCCGACGAAAAACGGCGTCGATCCGCTCATCCTTATTCCCTCCCCACTCGCGTTTAATAAAGAGCGCTTCCAGTTCCCGGCCTTTTTGGGCCGGTCGGATCAGTGCTCTTCGGTGGCCTTGTCGCTTGCGTAATAATCGAAGACCCGGAGGTGGTCGGCGAGCGTGCAGTAGCGGGAGGGCTCGGTGCCGGGTAAGAAGACTTCGCGGAAGGGGTAGCGGCAGGCCGGCGTCGCCAGCAGGCCGGTCTTCTTGTCGATCTCGACGAAGACCAGGTTGGGCGGGACCTCGAAGTCGGGCGGCGCGAAATCGACCACGCCGTCGGCGGCGGCCTTCTTGCGGGTGTCGTCGATGACCCGGGAGAAGAAGTCCCGCCAGATCGGCAGGGCGGCGGTCGCTCCCGTCTGGCGCTCGCCGAGCGGGATGGGCTTGTCGTGCCCGACCCAGACGCCGGCGCAAAGATCGGGCGAGAAGCCGATGAACCAGGCGTCGGAATAATCGTCGGTCGTCCCGGTCTTGCCGGCCAGGGGCCAGCCCAGGGCGCTCAAGGCCCCGGCCGTGCCGCCCTCCGACTCGACGACGCCGCGCATGAGGTAGGTCATCATGTAGGCCGTCTGGGGCGGGATGACCTCCTGGGACTCGACCCGGGCCTCCTCGAGGACGTTGCCGTCCTTGTCCTCGATCCGGGTGATGAAGGAGGGCGTGAAGCGGACGCCCTTGTCGGGGAAGGTCGAGAAGGCCGAGACCATCTCGAGCAGGGTGATCTCGAAGGTCCCCAGGCTCAACGACAGGTAGGGATAGACCGGCGAGGTGATGCCGAAGCGGCGGCAGTAGTCGACCCCGACCTGCGGCGAGATGTTGTCGAGCAGGGTGGCCGTGATGACGTTGCGGGACTGTTCGAGGCCGGTCCGGACCGTGACGGCGCCCTTGTACTGGCGGTCGTAGTTCTTGGGCGACCAGGGCTCGTTGTTCCAGCGGTCGATGAAGGTCACGGGCTCGTCCTTGATGACGCTGGCCGGCGTGAAGCCGTGCTCGAGGGCGGCCGTATAGAGGAAGGGCTTGATCGACGAGCCGGTCTGGCGCGGCGCCTGGACGGCCCGGTCGAACTGGCTGTCCCGGTAGGCGTAGCCGCCGACCAGGGCCTTGATCTGGCCGGTCCGCGGGTCGATGGCCACGAAGGCGCCGTTGCGCAGCGGCTTCTGGGTCAGCGACACCTCGGCCTCGTTGGCCGCGGCGTCGAAGGAGACCACCCGGACCTGGACGACGTCGCCCTTCTTGACGAGCGCGTCGAGCCGGGAGGCCTTGGTCCAGGCGATGTCCTTGGCGGTCATCCGGCCGACGGCGTTCTTGAGCCGGACCGAGGCCGCGGTCCGGGAGGCCTCGAGGACGATGGCGTCGTAGACCTCCTCGGGCTCGAGGGCCTGGCTCTCCCAGCTCAGGAGCCACTGCTCGTCCAGGGCGGCCTTGGGGGAGGCCACCAGGTTCTTGAGGGCTTCGGGACTGGCCGTCAACAGGTTGGGCTTGTCGGTCCGCCAGCCCTTCAGGACGTTCTCGGCCCGGCGCAGGCCAGCCCGGAGCGACTGCTCGGCGTAGCGCTGCAGGGTCGGGTCGAGGGTCGTGTAGACCTTCAGCCCGGCCCGGTAGAGGCCGTCGTAGCCGTAGGACTTCTCGAGGTAGCGCCGGACCTCCTCGAAGAAATAGGCCCCGAACTCGGCGCTCGTCCGCCGCTGCGGCAGGACGACCATGGGGCGGCCCTTGGCCGCTTCGCCCTCGGCCTTGTTCAGGTAGCCCTCGGCGACCATCCGGTTGATGACGTGGTTGCGCCGGTTGAGCGTGCCCGTCTTGTTCGTGTACGGGGAATAGACGGCCGGGCCCCGGAAGATGCCGGCGATGAGGGCCGACTCGTCGAGGTCCAGGGCGGCGATGTCCTTGCCGAAGAAGAGGTTGGAGGCGGCCTGGACGCCGTAGGCGCCGTGCCCGAGGAAGAAGTGGTTGCAGTACAGCTCCAGGATCTTCTCTTTGGAGTAGAGCTTCTCGATCTGGCGCGACAGGTAGAGCTCCTTGAGCTTGCGGCGCAGGCTGACCTCGCGGTGGAGGAAGAGCGAACGGGCCAGCTGCTGGGTGATGGTGCTGCCGCCCTCGGGGCGCTTGCCGCCGAGGACCTTGAAGACGTCGTTCCAGACGGCCCGGACGATGCCCCGCAGGTCGACGCCGCCGTGACGGAAGAAGCTCGGGTCCTCTGTGGCCACCAGGGCATTGACGAACGTCTTGGGCAGGCGGTCGAAGGCCACCTCGACCCGGCGCTCCTCGGCGAACTCCTTGACCGGCTGGTTGTCGGCCGCGTAGACCGTGGTGATGAGCTTGGGCCGGAAGGTGTCGATATCGGCGACGTTGGGCAGGTTGTCCTTGATGGCGATATAGGAGCCGGCCAGGGCGCCCAGACCGAGGGCCAGGCCGGCCAGGAGGCCGAAAAGGACGATCCGCAGGACCGTTCCTTTTTTAAACTTCTTGATCTTCAGCTTCAGGCCGGGGATCTTCATGGCTGTCTTCAGGCCATCATAGCAAATCGGTCCCCGAATGACAAAAAGGGGGACATGTACCGGAGGTACGTGTCCCCCATCCGTTCGGAGGTACGTGTCCCCCGTCCGTGCAAGTTAGAGCAGGAGCTCAACGAGGGGGACATGTACCGGGGTACGTGTCCCCCGTCCGTTCGGAGGTACGTGTCCCCCGTCCGTGCAAGTTATAGCAGGGGCTCGACCTCGGCCCAGACGGCCCGGGCCACGGCCCGGGCCTCGCCGCGGCCGTCGATGTGGACGACGGCCGGGCCGGCGAAGCCGCGGAACAGGCGGGCGACGCGGACAAGGTAGTCCTCGCGCTCGAAGAGCTCGTCCCGGGTCTTGCGGCCGGCGATCCGGGCCAGCCCCGCGGAGGCCTCGACGTCGAGGACGACGACCAGGTCGGGCGGGATGGCGAAGGACTCGTTGAGGCGCCGGATGCGGCCCGGATCGAGGCCCTTGGCGCCCTGGTAGGCGATGGTCGAGAAATAGTAGCGGTCGAGGACGACGTCCTTTCCGGCGGCCAGGGCCGGTCGCAGGTTCCGCTCCACGTTCTCGCGGCGGTCGCGGACGAAGAGCTCCAGCTCCTGGCGCGGGGTCACGGAACCGGCCCGCAGGGCCAGCCGCCGGATCTCCCTCCCCCACCGGCCCCGGGTCGGCTCGCGGAAGAAGACGGCCCGTCGGCCGCGCCGGCGCAGGCGCCGCAGCAGGCGGCGGGCCTGGGTCGTCTTGCCCGACCCGTCGATGCCTTCGAAAACGATCAGGAGCCCGGGCCGCTTTTGTCGCATGTCCGGCCCATCTTAAACCGGATCCAAGACGGGGTCAAACCTACCTCGGGAAGCGGATTCCGAGAAGCGACCTTCAGCATCGCTCCGGAGCGGCTCGGAGGAGCGGTGCTGAGAATATCTTCAGAAAGGGTGTGGCCCGGGAAAAGGGCCGATAGGCCCCTTTTTGGGATGCAACTCTCGCCGGGGCGGAAGCGTTTTAACCGGATCGAGACAAATTGAAATTTCGCGTCCGACCTGCTATTAATGAGAGGTCAGTCGTTGGAGGTTGTCATGAAGAAATACGCTTGGATCGCCGTTTCCAGCTTCGTCCTGGGCCTGCTCCTGGCGGGCTATGTTTTCCTCTATGTCCCTGAAAAAGCGCCCGTTCCGCCCGACGTCTTCGCCAAGGCGGCCGTCCCCGCGCCGTCCGCCTCGTCCACCCTGTTCGCCTCGCCGGCGCCCCAGGACAAGCCGGCCCTGGACTTCGTGACCATCGCCGAGAAGATCGGCCCGGCCGTCGTCCGCATCGAGGCCGAGCGCCGGGAATCCTCCGCCCAGGGCTTCGGGGGTTCGCCGTTCGGGGAGGACTTCTTCGACCGGCTCTTCCCCCAGCCCCGGCAGCGCCAGCCGGAATCGAACACCGTCCAGGTCGGCGGCACCGGCTTCTTCATCAGCGCCGACGGCTACATCCTGACCAACAACCACATGGTCGAGAAGGACAAGACCACCCGCGTCTCCGTGACCACGACGGCCGGCGACGAGTACGAGGCCAAGATCATCGGCACCGACCCCGGCACCGACCTGGCCCTGATCAAGATCGACGCCAAGGGCCTGCCCTTCGCCGAGATGGGCGACTCGTCCCAGGTCAAGGTCGGCGAATGGGTCCTGGCCATCGGTAATCCCCTGGGCATGGACAACACGGTCACGGCCGGCATCGTCAGCTACAAGGGCCGCTCGATCGACACCCAGAGCTACCAGGACTTCATCCAGACCGACGCGGCCATCAACCGCGGCAACAGCGGCGGCCCGCTCATCAACATGAAGGGCGAGGTCATCGGCATCAACTCCAGCATCCTGTCCTCCGGCTTCGGGGGCGGCGGCAGCATCGGCATCGGCTTCGCCATCCCCTCCGACATCGCCAGGAAGGTCGTCGTCCAGCTCAAGGACAGGGGCCGGGTCGTCCGCGGCCGCCTGGGCGTCGGCATCTTCGCCCGCGACCTGACCGAGGGCATGGTCAAGGAGTTCAAGCTGGCCTCCAAGGCGGGCGCCCTGGTCAACTCCGTCGAGCCCGGCTCGCCGGCCGAGAAGGCCAAGATCAAGCCCTACGACGTCATCGTCCAGGTCAACGGCCAGCCGGTCAAGAACGGCGACGACCTGCGCTTCAAGATCGCCGACATCCAGCCCGGCAGCAAGATCAACCTGGTCCTCGTCCGGGACGGCCAGGAGATGAAGGTCACGGCCATCGCCGACGAGCTCGAGCCGGAGAAGGAAAAGGGCCAGATCGCCAGCGCCGACAAGGACATCGGCGTCTCGGTCATCGCCCTGACGCCCAACGCCGCCCGCCGCTACGGCCTGCGGACGACCGAGGGCCTGCTGATCACCGAAGTCCGCCAAGGCAGCGAGGCCGACCGCGAGAACCTGGCCGCCGGCATGATCATCCTGGAGGCCAACCGCAAGAAGATGACCGCGGTCAGCGACTTCGAGAGCATCCTGAAGAAGTCGGCCAGCGGCGACGAGATCATCCTGCTCATCCGGCAGGAGACCGAGAGCAAGTCCCAGGACTTCATCGCCACGGTCAAGATCCGTTAAGGTGAGGCGGCGGGGCGGCGGGCGCCGCCCCCTCAGTCCGCGAAGTGCTCGAAGCCGCCGGGCCGGAGGGGCTTTTTCCGCCCGCCCGGAGAGACCAGGGAGATCCGCCGTCCCGGCGTGACGGTCCCGATCCGGGTCAGGCCGTGGCGCCGGGCCAGGGCCTCGACGGCGGCCCGCCGGGCCGGCCGGACCGTGAACAGCAGCTCGAAGTCCTCGCCGCCATTGAGGGCCATATCCAGGGGGTCCCGGGCGAAGTGCTTCAAGGCCGCCGAGATCGGGATCCTCTCCGCTTCGACCTCGGCCCCAACCCCGCTTTCTTCGCAGATGTGGGCCAGGTCCACCGACAGCCCGTCGGACAGGTCGATCATGGCCGAGGCCAGCTGCCCGCCGGCCAGGGCCGCGCCCAGCTTGAGCCGCGGGGCCGGGTCGAGGAACGCGTCGACCAGCGGCCGGACGGGCCGGGCCACGCCGCGGCTGCCGCCCTTTTCGATGAGCCGGAGGCCCCCGGCCGCGTCGCCGAGCGTCCCCGAAACATAGATGGCGTCGCCGGGCCGGGCCCCGCCGCGCCGGACGGGCCGGCGGGCCTCCCCCGTCACCGTGACCGCGATCATGACCTTGCCGGACTGCGACAGGTCGCCGCCGACCAGGGCCACGCCGGCCTCCCGGGCCGCGCTCCGGATCCCCTCGACGAACTGGCTCAGCCAGGCCGCCTCGATGTCCCCCGGCATGGCCAGGGCGACCAGGGCGTGCAGGGGGCGGCCGCCCATGGCGGCGATATCGCTCAAGTTGACGTTGAGGGCCTTGCGTCCCAGCCGCCGGGGCGGGTGGTCGGCCAGCAGGAAGTCCTCGTCCTCGACCAGGATGTCGGTCGTCAGGAGCAGGCGCTCGGGGCCGCGGACGAGGGCGGCGTCGTCGCCGATGCCGAGCAGGATGTCGGCCCGCTTCTCGCCGAAGGCCCGGCGGATGCGGGCGATGACGGCGCGCTCGCCGAGGTGCCGGAGCCGCATGGCGCTCCTCCCCTGCTTAGGCCTTGCGGGCCGGGGCCTTCCCGGCCTTCTTGGCCTTTCCCACCTTCTTGGCCTGCTTGGCCTGCTTGGCCTGCTTGGCCTGCTTGGCCTGCTTGGCCTGCTTGGCCTTCGAACCGGGCCGAAGAGCCGGTCCGAACGGCCCGGCCATGGCCGCCTTGAAGACCTCGCGGACGTCCTCGACGAAGACGAACTCGATGTCGCGGATGACCTTCTTGGGGATCTCGTAGAGGTCCTTCTTGTTGGCCGCCGGCATGATCATCTTCTTGACCCCGGCCCGCTGCGCGGCCAGGACCTTCTCCTTGATGCCGCCGACCGGCAGGACGTTGCCGCGCAACGTGATCTCGCCGGTCATGGCCACGTCCCACTTGACCTTGACGTTGGTGCAGACCGACAGGAAGGCCGTGGCGATCGTGACCCCGGCCGACGGCCCGTCCTTGGGGATGGCCCCCTCCGGGAAATGGATGTGGAAGTCGTTGCGGGAGAACATCTTGCTATCGATGCCGAACTCCTCGGCGTGGGCCCGGGAGTAGCTCAAGGCGGCCTGGGCCGACTCCTTCATGACGTCGCCGAGCGAGCCCGTCAGCTGCAGGGTGCCTTTGCCCGGCATCTTGGTCGCCTCGACGAACAGGATCTCGCCGCCGACGGCCGTCCAGGCCACGCCGGTGGCGATGCCGATCTGGTCCTTCTTGAGCAGCTGGTCCTTGAAGACCTTGGGCGGCCCGAGGAGCCGCTCGACGGACTGGGCCGTGATCACGGTCGGGCCCTTCTTGCCCTCGGCGACCTTGCGGGCCACCTTGCGGCAGATCGAGGCGATCTCGCGCTCCAGGTTGCGGACGCCGGCCTCGCGGGTGTACAGGGCGATGATCTTCTTGAGCGCCCCGCCCGTGAAGGTGATGAGCTTGGCCGTCAGGGCGTGCTCGGCCACCTGCTTCGGGACGAGGTGGCGGACGGCGATCTGGAGCTTCTCCTCCTCCGTGTAGCCCGGCAGCTCCAGGACCTCCATGCGGTCGCGGAAGGCCGGCTGGATGGGGTCGAGGAGGTTGGCCGTGGTGATGAACAGGACCTTGGACAGGTCGTAGGGGACGCCGAGGTAGTGATCGCGGAACTGGTTGTTCTGCTCGGGGTCGAGGACCTCGAGCAGGGCCGACGACGGGTCGCCCCGGAAATCGGCCCCGATCTTGTCGACCTCGTCCATCATGAACACGGGGTTCTCGGTGCCGGCCCGGCGGATGCCCTGGATGATGCGGCCGGGCATGGCCCCGACGTAGGTCCGGCGGTGGCCCCGGATCTCGGCCTCGTCGTGGACGCCGCCGAGGGAGATGCGGACGAACTTGCGGCCCAGGGCCCGGGCGATGGACTTGCCGAGCGAGGTCTTGCCCACGCCCGGCGGCCCGACGAAGCAGAGGATGGGCCCCTTGGTCGTCTTGGACAGCTTGCGGACGCCGAGGTACTCGAGGATGCGCTCCTTGACCTTCTGCAGGCCGTAATGGTCGTCGTCGAGGATGCGCTTGGCCTTGGCCAGGTCGAGCGTGTCGGTGGTCGACTTGTTCCAGGGCAGCATGAACATCCAGTCGAGGTAGTTGCGGACGACCGAGGTCTCGGCCGACTCCGGGTGCATCTGGCCCAGCCGGACGATCTGCTTCTCGATCTCCTCCTTGACCTCGTCGGGGACGCGGATCTTGCGCAGCTTCTCCTGGTAGACCCGGACCTCTTCCTGGGTCTCCGAGCCCTCGCCGAGCTCCTTCTGGATGGCCTTCATCTGCTGGCGCAGGAAGTACTGCTTCTGGAGCTTGTCCATCTCGCCCTTGGCCTCGGTCGAGATCTTGGACTGGACGTCCAGGAGCTCCAGCTCGCGGGTCAGCAGCTCGTGGACCTTCTTGAGCCGCTGGACGGGCTCGACGATCTCGAGGATGCCCTGGGCCTCCTCGACCTTGAGCTCGAGGTTGGAGGCCGTCAGGTCGGCCAGGCGGCCCGGCTCCTCGACGTTCGAGGCGATGATGAGGACCTCGGGCGGCAGGTTCTTGCCGAGCGAGGCGGCCCGCTCCAGGCCGGAGCGGACGTTGCGGATGAGGGCCTCGCTCTCCAGGGTCTTTTCGGGCTTGTCCGGCTCCTCGACGACCCGGACCTCGGCCACGACGTGGGCCCCCTCCTCCTCGAAGCTCTGGACCCGGCCCCGGACCAGGCCCTGGGCCAGGATGCGCACCCGGCCGTCGGGCAGCTTGAGCATGCGCATGATCAGGGCCACGGTGCCGATGTCGTAGACGTCCTCGCGCTTGGGGTCCTCGACCTCCATGTCCTTCTGGGTCAGCAGGAGGATCATCCTGTTGGTCGACAGGGCGTTGTCGATGGCCGCCTTGGACTTCTCGCGCCCGACGAAGAGCGGGGCGATCATGTAGGGGAAAATGACGACGTCCCGGAGCAGGAGGACCGGGAGCTTGCCCGGGACCTGGAGCTTGGGGCTCTGCTCCTCCAGGATGCCGCCGATCTCGTCGCCGTTCTTCTCGTCGATGCTGGCCATGAACGATTCTCCGTTGCTAGCCGCCGTTGCGGCGGACCTTGATCTCCACGTCCCGCCGCTTGCGCGGCGGCTTCTTCAAAACGATGGTCAGGACGCCGTTCTCCAGGGCCGCGGCGGCCTGATCCGGGTCGACCGCCCCCGGCACGACGACGTCGCGCTGGAAGCTGCCGTACTCGCGCTCGAGGCGCATGAACCGCGAGCCGTCCGGGGCGCCCAGCTCCCGCTTGAAGCCGGTCACCTCGAGGCGGCTCGAGAACAGGATGACCCGGACGTCGGCGCCGTCGACGCCCGGCAGCTCCATCTCGATGATGAACTCCGAGCCGGTCTCGTAGACGTCGATGGCCGGGCTGGTCACCTCGCCGGGCGCGGGCCAGCGGGACTCCGGGGCCCGCCGGCGGGCGGCGGCGGCCCGGACGCTCGTCTCCGCCTTGCAGGGGCGGGAAACGGGTTTGATGCGGCGGACCATGGCGGCCGGTCCCGGGCTATTTTTCCTTCATGAGGTCCTCGAGCTCCCGGCGGAACTCGGCCACGTCCCCGAACTCGCGGTAGACGGAGGCGAACCTCACGTAGGCGACCTTGTCCAGGCCCTTCAGGCGGTCCATGACCAGCTGGCCGATCTCGGCCACCCCGATCTCCCGGTCCGGCCGCTCCTGGACGCGCGATTCGATCTCTTCGACGATCTCCTCGAGCTGGTTGATCTGGATGGGCCGCTTCTCGCAGGCCTTCATCATGCCCCGCAGGAGCTTCTGGGTGTCGAACGGCTGCCGGGTGCCGTCCTTCTTGACGACCATATACGGGATCTCCTCGATCTTCTCGTAGGTCGTGAACCGCCGCTTGCAGGACAGGCAGGCGCGCCGCCGACGGATGGAGATGCCGGTCTTGCTCTCCCGGGAGTCGATGACCTTGCTTTCGAGAAAGCCGCAGTACGGGCACCTCATCGGGATTCGCTTTCGCCCATCCTTTTCAGCTGGAGAACGGTCAGGCCGTCTTTGGCCAATATAGCATAACCCAGGAGGCATGTCACGGCGATCTGGACGGCGTGGAAGACCAGGGTGAGGCCGGCCGCCCGGCCCGCGGCCAGCCCGAAAAGGAGCCCCATCCCGACCTTGCTGAAGTAGTGGAAGCCGCCGACCATGCCGGGGGTCGGGATGGAGGCCCCGACCGCCGTCAGGAAGACGTAGGGGATGACCAGGAAGTAGGGCAGGCGGATGCCGTAGGCCAGGAAGAAGACCCAGTAGAAGAGGATGATGCCCAGCCAGACGACCAGGGACAGCAGGGCGTAAAGGGCCAGCTGGCCCTGCGTCCGGAAGAACTTGAGGCCGTCGATGAACTCCGCCAGGCCCCTGGTGACGGTCGCGGCGGCCTTGGCCGGCAGCGGCCGGACCAGGAAGCCGACCACGCCGACGGCCTTGTCCCTGAAGAAATAGAGGACCAGGACGACGGCCAGGATGGTCGCGGCGACGAGCAGGGCCAGGACGCCCAGGAACGTCAGCCGGCCGCCGGCTTCCGCCGAGACGGGCCAGGAGGCGGCGAAAAGCGGCCGGGCGATCATGAACAGGCCGAGCAGGCCGCACATCGTGGCCATGTCGAAGAGCCGCTCGATGACGATCGTGCCGACCGCGAAGCCCGTCCGCAGGCCCTCCCGCCGGGCCAGGTAAATGGGCCGGGCCAGCTCGCCCAGGCGCCCCGGGAAGACGGCGTTGACCGTGAAGCCGACGATGTTGCCGGCCACCAGGCTGCGGAAGCGGACGTTGAGCTTCTCCTGGGCGATCAGGATGTGCCAGCGGAGCGACCGGGTGAGGAAATGGAGGGCCGAGAGCAGGATGGCCAGGAGGAAGAGCGGCACGTTGACGTCGACGATCTGGGCCGGCACCTCCCGCCAGGGGACGCTGCGGCCGAAGAAATAGAGCAGGACCAGCGACAGAATGACGGCCAGGCCGATCTTCAGGGCGCGGGATCTCATAACGGGGAGCCATGTTATCACGATTCCCCCGGGGCCTCAACGGGCTGGGGGAACGGGAGGCCGGGAAATGGGGGACATGTAACGAGGGGGAAGGATGGGGGGACATGTACCGCTTCGGCAGAAGCGGTACGTGTCCCCCCCATCTTCCGGTACGTGTCCCCCATCTTCTCTTCGGATTTCCAGCTTCCCGGTTTAATCGGTACGTGTCCCCCATCTGGAAATGCGGGTCTCCTCCCCGCCTTTTCACAGCCCGCCTGGCAATTATCAGGGGGCTTGAATTCCGCCCCGTTTTTCTTTAATATAGTCGTCCCTGCTGGGAAGTCGTCCAACGGCAGGACTCATGACTCTGGATCATGCAATCA
>CAZNPB010000033.1:0-32284 GCA_964574895.1 uncultured Eubacteriales bacterium | reverse complement strand
TGGTGGCCTTGCGCTGGCTGTCGTTGAAATAGGCCGGGACGGTGATGACGGCCCGCTCGACCTTCTCGCCGAGGTAGTCTTCGGCGGCCTTTTTCAGCTTCTGCAGGATGAAGGCCGACATCTCCGGCGGCGCGTAGAGCTTGCCGTGGGCCTCGACCCGGACGTCGCCGTTCGGGGCTTCGGTGACCTTGAACGGGACCTGCTTGATCTCCTGGGCGACCTCGTTGAAGCGGCGGCCCATGAACCGCTTGATTGAATAGATGGTGTTCTCGGGATTGGTGACCCGCTGGCGTTTGGCGACCTGGCCGACCAGGATCTCGCCCTTGGCCGAGAAAGCCACGACGGACGGCGTCGTCCGACCGCCTTCCTCGTTCGGGATGACGGTCGTTTTCTCGCCTTCCTGGATGGCGACGACCGAATTCGTGGTGCCGAGATCGATGCCGATTATCTTGCTCATTAGAGCCCTCCTGGTTATTTCAATTTAGCGCTAGATTAATATATTATCTTAGTCCGTTATTGTCAAGTATCTTTATAAAATTTCGGCAACTCTACCGATATCATCGATTTAAAACGGGGGCTTTTAGAGGATGATGCCCTTGATCCCGTCGAAGAAATGCCAGTAGACGGCCTGGGGGTTTTTCTCGTCCTCGAAGACCAGCTCCAGCTCCGGCCGGGCCTTCGCCTTGTCCGATCCGAAGACGTCCCGCAGGGGCAGGGCGATGTACCAGCGCCAAGCCTCTTTCAGGCGAGCGCCCAGCCCCTGGGCCTGCCCGCTCCGGGTCTTGACGAGGACATGGAGACCGTTGTCGAAGTCCAGGCTGAACCGTTTGGGCATGTCCCGCAGCTCGAGGGCCTCGAGGTCGTAGTCGGCCGCCGTCGCGGCCGCGCCCGCGGCCGGTTTGGCCGCCGGGTCGGGAGCTTTGACCAGCTCTTCCTCTTGCCCGGGCTTGATGACGATCCGCTCGGGGGCCTTGAGCGTCGTTTTCTTGACCAGCGCGACGGTGCCCGAGAACTCCGGCCGGCCCCAGAACCGCATGCCGGCGATGGGCCAGGACCGCAGGATCATGCCCCGGACCCGCAGCTCCAGCTTCCGCCCCCGGACGTCGAAGACGAAATAAAAGGCGGCGTCTTTGGCCAGGCCGTATTCGGCCGTCAAGGCGTCCTGTTTCTTGGCCAGGGCGGCCTTGTCGACCGTCGCCGCCCGTCCGCCGACGGCGGCCAGGAGGATCGCTCCGAGCCCGGCCAGCGCCGCCAGCCCCGCTCCCACCGTGTTTCTTTTCATCGCCGTCCTCGCTAGTAGATATAGATCTTCGCCCCGATCGGGACGGCCTTAAATACGAACTTCAGGTCCTCGTCCCCCACCCGGACGCAGCCGTGGGTCACGTTCCGGCCCAGGAGCCGGGAGTAGAGCGTGCCGTGGATGAAGTAGCCCTGACCGAAACCGAGGGCGAAGTCGCCCAGGGTGCCGGCCTCGATCCGGTCCTCCATGCCGCGGGGGATCTTCTCCCCCTCCTCGATGAAGGCCCAATCGGGCTTGACCCAGTACGGGTTGGTGATCTTCGACTTGACCGAGAACTCGCCGCGCGGCGTGTCGAAGACCCAGCTCCGCTTCTTGCCCCCCGGCTCCTCGAGCACGACGCCGCTGCCGCAGGACACCACGGCCTCGCGCACGACCTTTTCGCCGTCCTTGAGATAGAGGCGGTTGGCGGCCGTGTCGATGACGATGTAGAGGCCCTTGGGGCGCAGCCCGGTCATGCGCTTCTCGAGCGCCTGGACGTTCTTCTCCACCTTGGCCACGTCCTTGTCGGCCACGGCCGGGCCGGGGGCCGGCCAGGAGGCGGCCTCCTTGAGGCCCAGGTAATAGGAGGCCCCGAGGACGGCCAGGAAGCCTAAGGCGGCCAGGGCCGCCGCCGCGAGCAGGAGACGCTTGATCATCATCATGTCAGTTGTTCCCGATGGCTTTGATGACGAAATTCTCGAGCTCCATCGTCCCGATGATCGTGACCGGCGTCCCGATCGCGGCCAGGGCGTAGAGCTCGTCCATCTTGTCGTTGTCGAGGGACACGCACCCCCGGGTCAGGCTGTCCTGGCCCCCGCCGTGGATCTCGACGTCGCCGCCGATCCCGGCCGAACGGGGGATGGCCCCCCGGGCCTTCTCGCGGGCGAACCAGCGGCGGTCCTCGTCGTTCGGATAATCGATGAGCAGGGCTTTGTAATACAGGCTCGAGGGGATCTTGCGGATGACCTTGTAGCGGCCTTCGGGCGTGGCGTTGTCGCCGGCGTAGCGCTTGTCGGCCAAGCCGTTGAATCCCAGGCCGATGTCGTAGGTCCGGACGTGCCGGCCGGCCCTGTAAACGAGCAGCCGCCGCTCCAGCTTGCTGACGATGAAGGCGGTCGAGCCCCGCCGCCGCGATTCGGCCACGGTCTCCTCGGCGGCGTTCTTCCAGCTCCGGACCTGGGCGGGATCGAGGTAGCGGGAGATGTGGGAGATGACCGCCTTTTCCGCTTCGGCGGCCAGGCCGGCGGCCCTTTCGAGCCGGGTTTGGGCCTGGTCGAACTTGGCCTGGCCGATCATCGTCTCCGCCTCGGTCAGGGCCAGGGCGGCCCGGGTCAGGCGGTTGCGGGCCTGGCCGCGCTCGACCAGGGACAGGGTCAGCTGATCGAGGATCTGGAGCCGGCGGCGGACCGTTTCGGCCGACCGGGTCAGGGTCGAGGAGCGCCGCGAGACGGCCGCCCGGACCTGGGCCTCGACGGCCTCGCCGCCGCGCAGGACGGCCGCGAATTCCTGGCGCACCCCGTCGTAATCGCGGAACCAGCCCAGCTTGAGGTTCTCCCTTTCCAGGGCCTGGCGCGCGGAAGCCAGCGTTCGCAGATAGGCTGCATGCTCCGGGCCGGCGAAAAGAGAAGCACCGGCCCCCCGCAGATCCTGTTCCTGACGCTGGGCGTCCAGGACCTCCGGCGGGACCGGCGCAGTTCGACAACCGATGAGCAAAACAGCCAGGATGAACGCGGCTGTTTTACGGGGCTTCAAGTCCTACGACTTAGCGGCCCTTGACCTTGGCGATGGCGGCGTTGATCTGCTCGATGATGACGGCGGCCTTGTCCTTGATGACCATGGCCTTGTCCTTGGCGCCGAAATAGTCCTCGGCGGCCAGGGCACTGGTGACGTCGGCCATCGCGGTCTCGATGCCGCCCAGATCGGCCTTCATGGCCTCGATGTCGGCCTTGGTGCCCTTGCCCTTGGGGGCCTTCTCGAGGAGGGCCTTGGCCTCTTCGACGGCGGTCTTGGCTTCGTTCATCGCGGTCTCGGCGGCGGCCTTGGCTTCGGCGATCCGCCCGGGGATGAGGGCCTTGACGCTGTCGGCGTCGGCGATGACCTTGGTCAGAGCTTCCTTGGCCGGGCCGTACTTCTTGAAGAATTTCTTGGCCTGGGCCGTGACCGTGTCAAGAGCGGTCTGCAGGTCGCCCTGGAGCTTGTTCAGCTCGTCCTTGGCGTAGACGCCGCCCTTGGCGTCGATGACGCCCTGGATGGCGGCCTTGGCCTGGTCCATCAGCTGGATGGGTTGCTTGGCGCAGCTCGTGAACACGAGCACGAGGGCGAGCGCCAGGGTTAAGCCTTTCACGACGTTCTTCATGATTGTACCTCCTTTGGTATCATTTTATGGAATACGTGAGATAGGCGCCGTGTGATTCCGATGTCCTGATTGCCGGAATTAATATCACTTTAAAGGGGGCTTGTCAACTCCGGAGGGATAAGGGCGGGGGAAGGGACCGCCGTCCCCTCCCCCGCCCGGTGTAGCATGTTCCGACCCGGGCGTCCGGACCTATTTGTCCGGATCGACGATGACGCCCTCGCGCATCTTTTTCTGGACGTCCTCGCGGGAGGCCCGGATGATCTCTTCGGCCATCTTGAAGCGGACGTCGGCCGGGAAATCGAACCGGGCCACGCCTTCCTCGATGGCCTTGCTGCCGACGGCCACGGCCTCGCGGGGGAAGACCTCCCATTCGTCCATGTTGGGGACGATGTACTCTTCATGGATGCCCTTGTCCTCGGCCACCTTGGCCAGCTCCCGGGCGGCGGCGATGCACATGCCGTCGGTGATCGTCTTGGCCCGGACGTCCAGGGCGCCCCGGAAGATGCCCGGGAAGCCCAGGGAGTTGTTGACCTGGTTCGGGAAATCGGACCGGCCGGTGGCGACGATGCGGGCCCCGGCTTCCTTGGCTTCCCAGGGCCAGATCTCGGGGATGGGGTTGGCCTCGGCGAAGACGATAGCGTCCTTGGCCATGGCCGCCACCCATTCGGGCTTGATCGTGCCGGGCCCCGGGGTGGAGGCGCTGATCAGGACGTCGGCGCCCGCCATGGCATCGGCGATCGAACCCTGCCGGCCTTTGGGATTGGTCCGCAGGCAGATGTTCCATTTTTCCTTGAAGTTCTTCTGGAGGTTCTCCCGGTCGGCCCGGTCGCGCGACAGGATGCCCTTGGAGTCGACGGACAGCATGTTGTCGCCGTTGGCCCCGGCCAGCATGATCTGGTGGGCGATGTTGATGCCCGAGGCGCCGGCCCCGACGACCGTGATCTTGGCCTCGGCGATGTCCTTCTTGACGATCTTGAGGGCGTTGAGCAGGCCGGCCACGGTGACGCAAGCCGTGCCCTGCTGGTCGTCGTGCCAGACCGGGATCTCGCACTTGGCCCGCAGTTCGGCGAGGATGCGGAAGCACTTGGGCTGGCTGATGTCCTCGAGGTTGTAGCCGCCGAACGACGGCTGGAGGGCCCGGCCGATCTCGATGATCTTGTCCGGGTCCTTTTCGTCCAGGCAGATGGGGAAGGCGTCGACGCCGCCCAGGTACTTATAGAGGATGCCCTTGCCCTCCATGACCGGCAGGCCGGCCTCGGGGCCGATGTCGCCCAGGCCGAGGACGCGGGTCCCGTCGCTGATGACGGCCACCGAATTCCACTTGTTGGTGTATTCGTAGGCCTTCTGCTTGTCGGCCTGGATCTCCTTGCAGACCGCGGCGACGCCGGGCGTGTACCAGATCGCGAAATCGTTAAAATCGCGGACGCGGCACTTGACGGCGGTGCCCATCTTGCCTTTGTAGAATTTGTGGAGCCGCGGGGCGTCCAGGGATGGCTGCTTGGCCTTGGCCAGCAATTCTTCGACGGTCACTTTCTTCATGAACAACCTCCTCGGGATTTAAGAAGCCCCATCATAAATTTGGGCCCCGGAAATGTCAATCGCTTTCCGGCCCGCCCGGGCCGCGGATCAGCGGCCGTCGGGAGGGTCGGCGGCCGGAGGGGCGTAAACGAGCGTCCGGCCCGAGCGCCGCACCAGGCCCAGCGGCCGGCCGAGGTCGTGGCTGAAGCCCACGGCCCAGCCCTCGTCGGCGACCCGGGCCAGCAGGGCCTTCTTCCGGGCGAACGTCTCGACGGGGTAGAGATCGAAGCTCATGATGTTGGGCAAGTCGATATGCGCCGCGGTCGGGACGGCGTCGCCGAGGTAGAAGAACGTCCGCCCGCCCGAAACGACCTTGATCCCCTGGTGGAAGGCCGTGTGCCCGGGCACGAGGACCGCCTCGACGCCCGGGACGATGGGCCCGTCCCCGTCGAGCAGGGACAAGCGGCCGGTCTCCGCGAGCGGCTTGAGCCGGCCGGGGAGGTAGGACGGCCGGTCCCGTTCGACCGGATGGAGGGCCTGCGCCCACTCCCCCTTCTGGACGACATAGCGGGCCTTGGGGAACGTCGGGACCCAGGCGCCCTCGGCCGTCCTCCGGGTATTGCCGCCGCAGTGGTCGAAATGCAGGTGGCTGTTGACGACGACATCGATATCTCCCGGGCCGAGCCCCCGGCCGGCGAGGGACTCCAGCAGCCCGGCCGTGCGCTCGGCCCGATAGAAGGCCGCGTAGCGCCGGTCGACGTCGGGCCCGACGCCGGTGTCGAGGAGGATGTTCGCCTCGGGCGTCAGGAGCAGGAAGCAATTCAAAGCCAGGACGACCCGATTCTCCTCGTCGGGCGGGGCCAGCCGGGCCCAGATCGTCCGGGGCACGACGCCGAACATGGCCCCGCCGTCCACCCGGAACGTCCCGTCGAGCAGGCGGACGACCTCGACCTCCCCGATCCTCATCCGCCCCGTTCCGGCCGTCATGGCTTGTCCAGGCGGACCTCCAGCCCGGTCCGGTCCGCGGCCGCGAGGCGGATCTCGCCGGTGTCCATGCGGATGGCGTCGACGGGGCAGGCCTCGACGCAGAAGCCGCAGAAACAACAGCGGTTGAGGTCGACGAGGAACTTGGCCGGGACCTTCTGGACCTCGGGGTCGGGATCTTCGGCGGCCTCGACGAAGAGGCACTCGGACGGGCAGACGGTGACGCAGAGCATGCAGGCGACGCAGCTCGGCCGGCCGTCCGGCCGGGGCCGGAGGCGGTGCAGGCTGCGGTGCCGCTCCGCCAGCGGCTTGACCTCCTCGGGGTACTGGATCGTGACCGCCCCCCGCCGCCGGGTCTTGAAGCCCAGGAGCCGCAGGGTGTGGAAGGTCATATTGACGAAGAAGTGGCGGGCCGTGATGGCCGACCCCCGGGCGATCTCTTTGACGATGGTCCAGGCGCTGCTCATGTCTCTCCTATCGGGCCGCCAGGATGAGGCCGGTCGCCAGGATGTTGGCCGCCCCGAGGGGCACGAGGACCTTCCAGCCCAGGTCCATGACCTGATCGTAGCGGAACCGCGGATAGGTCCAGCGGGTCAGGATCTGCAGCCAGCAGAAGAACAGGACCTTCAGATTGAACGACAGGACGCGCAGGACGGTGACGGCCCAGGGCGCCACGGCGATCCGCCCCCCCCAGGGGAAGACGAAGCCGCCGTCGGCCAGCCAGGGCACTTGCCAGCCGCCGAAGAAGAGCGTCGTTGCCAGGGCCGCGAAGACGATGACCTCGAGGAAGTCGGTGAACATGAACAACCCGAACTTGAGCCCGCCGTACTCGGTGTAGAAACCGATGATCTCGGATTCGCCTTCCGGCAGGTCGAAGGGCACCCGCTTCGTCTCGGCCAGGCCGGCCAGGAAGAAAACGGCGAAGCCCAGGGGCTGGAGGAAGACGCCCCACTTGGGCAGGAAGCCGAACAGCAGCCCGCCCTGGAACTCGACGATCCGGGCCAGGCGGAGCGAGGGAAAGACCATGATCAGCCCCACCAGCGACAGCCCCAGCGCGACCTCGTAGGAGACGAGCTGGGCGGCGCCCCGGAGGCCGCCGACGAGCGCGAACCGGCTCGACGAGCCCCAGCCGCCGACCAGGATGCCGTAAACCCCCAGGCTCAACATGGCCAGGACGAACAGGAGGGCGGCGTCGAGGTCGACGACCTGGAGCGGGATCGTCCGGCCGAACAGCCGGACGCTGTCGCCGAACGGCACGGCGATCATGGTCACCGAGACGGTGAAGAAGGACACCGCCGGGGCCAGCCAATGGAGGGGCTTCTGGGCGAACGAAGGGACGAAGTCCTCCTTGAAGAACATCTTGATGGCGTCGGCGAAGGGCTGGAACAGGCCGAACAGCCGCAGGCCGAAGATCGAAGCCCGGTTGGCCCCGATTCGGTCCTGCATGACGGCGCTCTCCTTGCGCTCGACCCAGGTCAGGAACAGGGCCAGCAGGAGCGTCCAGGTCAGGGTCAGGACGACCTTGGCCAGGATGACGAGGAGGTCAACGGCCATCGCCGCCTCCCGGCCCCAGGCCCAGCAGCCGCGTCAGACGGTCCAGGACGGCGTCTTCGGCGGGCACGCCGGCCGGAGGGTCCAGGGCCGGAGAGAACGGCTGGCGAAGCCCCCGGATATTGATATAGGTCCCCGATCTCTCCGCCGTCACGGCGACGGGGATGACGATGTCGGCCGGGCCGTCGAGCGGCCCGGCGTGGGCGGCGAACAGGAACGTCGGCGGCCCGCCGGCCAGGGCCCGGGCCAGGTCGCCGGCGCCATAGTGATCGGCCAGGCCGGTCCCGAAGATGAGCCGGACCTTGGCCGCTGCCAGCTCGTCGAGGCCCGGCAGCCGGGGGCCGAAGCCGGCCTCGGCGGCGCCCCGGAGGTTGGGCGTCCGCTCGGCGGTCAGGAGCAGGTCGTCGCCGCGCCCCGGCGGCCGGTCGGCGAAAAAGACCTTCCGGCAGCCCAGCCCGTCGACGAACAGGGTCTTGGCCCGGGCCAGCTCCTCGCAGGTCAGGCGGCCGTTCAGGACCACGGCCAGGCCATCGCCGCGCTCCCCGGCGGGGAGGCCGCGGACCGCCGCCGCGATCTCCGCCAGGGCCGCCGGCCACAAGAGGCCGGGGACGGGCCGGCCCTTCTTCAGGACGACGGTCCGGCGGCCCTCGTCGATCTCGTGCCGTCCCTCGCGGCCGAGGTCGCAGATCCAGGGACCGTTGACCGCCGGGTTCTCCCGGGCCGTGATCCGGTAGACGCGCCGCTCCCCGCCGGCCAGGGGATACCCGGTCACGGACTCGACGACCACCGCGCAGCCCCGCTCGCAATGGGGACAGATCGAGGGCCGGCGGGCCAGGAACCAGGCCCGGGTCCGGAAGCGGAAATCCTCGGCCGTGATGGCCCCGACGGGGCAGATGTCGACCAGGTTCCCGGCGTAGAGGGTGTCGACCGGGACGCCGTCGAAGGTCCCGATCTCCGAGCCCAGACCGCGCTCGAACACGCCCAGCTCGCCCGTCCCGGTCACGCTTTTCAGGAACCTCACGCAGCGGGTGCAGAGCACGCAGCGCTCCCGGTCGAGGAGGAGCCGGCGGCCGATCGGCACCTTCTTGTCCCGCCGCTCGCGCGGTTCCCGCATCCGCCCCGGGAAAAGCCCGTGGAGGTCGTAATAATCCTGGAGCCGGCACTCCCCCGCCTTGTCGCAGATGGGGCAGTCGAGGGGGTGCTCGGCCAGCAGGAACTCCAGGACGTCCCGGCGGGCCTGGACGACCCGTTCGGTCGAGGTCCGGACGATCAGGCCCTCGCGGACCGTCGTGGCGCAGGAGAGCTCGAGCTTGGGCAGGCCCTCGATCTCGACCAGGCACATCCGGCAGCTGCCCTCGACCTCGAGGCCCGGGTGGTAGCAGAAATGCGGGATGGCCACGCCGGCCAGTTCGGCCGCCCGCAGGACGCTCGTGCCCTCGGCGGCCCGGACCGAACGGCCGTCGATGGTCAGACCGACCGTCTTAGGGACGCTCACCGGGCCACCGCCTCTTCGAGCTCGTCCCGGAACTTCGTCACCAGGGCCCGGATGGGCAGGGCCGCCGCCTCGCCGAGCGGGCAGAGCGTCCGGCCCTTGATGCCGTCGGCCAGCCGGACGACGAGATCGAGGTCGCCGGGGCCGCCGCCGCGGCGGCGGAGCCGCTCGACGATCTTGAGGATCCAGGCGGTCCCGATGCGGCAGGGCGTGCACTTGCCGCACGATTCGTGGGCGTAGAAGCGGGCCGTCGCGTGGAGCACGTCGAGCAGGGGCGTCCCCTCGGCGATGACGACGATGCCGGCCGAGCCGAGCATGGAGCCGGCCCGGGCCAGGGACTCGACGTCCATGGCCACGTCGATCTCGTCGGCCCGCAGCAGCGGCGCCGAAAGCCCGCCGGGGATGACCGCTTTGATCCGCGCGCCTTCGGTCGGGCCGCCGGCGTGGACCTCGACGATCTCCCGGAGCGGCGTGCCGGCCGCGAGCTCGTAGACCCCGGGGCGCCTGACGGCCCCGCTGACGCAGAACAGGCGGGTCCCGCCGTCCTTCGGCCGGCCGCGGCCGAGGAACCAATCGGCGCCGCGGGCCAGGATGCCGGGCACGCTGGCGAGCGTCTCCACGTTGTTGATGACCGTCGGCGCCCGAAACAGGCCGACCACGGCCGGGAACGGCGGCTTGACGCGCGGCTGGCCCCGCCGTCCTTCGAGCGATTCGAGCAGGGCGGTCTCCTCGCCGCAGATATAGGCCCCGGCCCCGCGGTGGACCACGACGTCCAGGCCGAAGCCGGTGCCGAAGAGGCCCGGCCCGACAAGGCCGGCGGCGCGGGCCTCGGCCAGGGCCTCCTCCAGCCGCCGGGCGGCCGGCTCGTACTCGCCGCGGACATAGACGAAAGCCGTCCGCAGCCCGACGGCGAAGCCCGTGATCAGGAGGCCCTCGATCAGGAGGTGCGGGGCGCGCAGGAGGATGAGACGGTCCTTGAACGTCCCGGGTTCGCTCTCGTCGGCGTTGACGCAGAGGTAATTCGGGCCCGGGCCGCTCGGGGGAACGAAGCCCCACTTCGTCCCGGCCGGGAATCCGGCCCCGCCCCGGCCCCGCAGGGAGGCCCGGCGCACCTCGGCCACGACCTCGCCGGGGGCCATCGTGGTGACGACCCGGCGGGCCGTCTCGTATCCCCCGCCGCGGCGATAGTCCGCGAGCCGCCAGGCCCCGTCGTCCGGGGGCAGCAGCGGGAGGTTCCTCTCACTCATGGGCCCGCAGCTCCTCGAGCAGGGCCGCAACCGACTCACGGGTCATGGGTCCCCGGTCGACACCGTCCACCTGGAGGCAGGGCGCGTGGTCGCAGTTCCCCAGGCACTCGACCGCGGCCAGGCTGATCGCCCCGTCGGGCGTCGTCTGGCCCGGCCCGATGCCCAGACGGTCCGCGATGAAGCCCAGGATGTCCTCGGCCCCGGCCAGCGAGCAGCTGACGTTCCGGCAGACCTCGAGGCGGTGCCGGCCCGCGGGGGAGCGCCGGAACATGGTGTAGAACGTCAGGACCTCGCGGACCCGCGCCGGCCGCAGGCCCAGCCTCCCGGCCGCCCACAGCTCGGCGTCCGGGCCGACGAAGCCCGCTTCGTCCTGGATCGCGCGGAGGACGGGCAGCAACGCCGCCGACGCCTCCGGGTAGAGGGCGATGGCCGCCTCGATCCGCCGCAGCGACGCCGGCGAGGGGGCGTAGCTCACCGGTCCAGCTCCCCGCCGATCATGTTCATCGAGCCGAAGGTCGGGATGACGTCGGCGATCAGGCGCCCGCGGATGAGCTGCTCGAGGGCGGAGACGATATGGAAGCAGGGGGCCCGCAGGTGGAGGCGGTAGGGCCGGTCGGTCCCGTCCGAGACGATGTAGAAGCCGACCTCGCCGTTGCCGCCTTCGACGGAGAAGTAGACGTCGCCCTTGGGCGGCCGGATGCCCTTGCCGGACATGAAGAAGAGGAAGTGGCTGATCAGCCCTTCCATGGTCGTGTAGGTGTCCTCCTTGGGCGGGACGCTCACCCCGCAGGCCGGGCTGCCGGGCGCCTCGGGCTTGCACCGGACGGCCAGGCCGGCCAGGCGCTCCTTCTCGGAGCCCTCGAGGTTGGGGGACAGCCGGATGCGTTCGGCCGACCGCTGCCGGCGCGAGGCCCGCAAGGCCTCCTCGGGCTCGATCGCCGGACCCGCCGGCAGGGGCGCGGCGTCGGGGATGAGGGCCGCGAGCTGCTCCAGGATGCGCAGGCTCTGTTCCATCTCGCGCATGCGCACCAGGTAGCGGTCGTAGTTGTCGCCCCGCTCGCCGACCGGGACGTCGAACGCCAGCCGGTCGTAGACGAGGTAGGGATGGGCCTTGCGCACGTCGTAGGCGATGCCGGTCGACCGCAGGCACGGGCCGGTCCAGCCGTACGAGAGGGCGTCCTCCCGGGAGATGGCCCCGACGCCGCGGGTCCGGCCGATGAAGATGACGTTGCGGTCGAGCAGGCCGGAGACGTCCTTGAGGACGCGGCGCGTTTCCCGGACGGCCGTCGCCAGGGCCGGCCGCCACTCCGGGTGCAGGTCGGCCCGGACGCCGCCGATGCGGATGTAGGAGGTCGTCATCCGGGCCCCGGTCGTCCGTTCGACGACGTCCCAGAGGAACTCGCGGGCCTTCATCATATAGAGGAAGACGGTGAAGGCGCCGTTCTCCATGGCCATGGCGGCCAGGCAGGTCAGGTGGTCGGAGACGCGCGAGAGCTCGCTCATGAGCACCCGGATGAGCTGGGCCCGCTCGGGCACCGCCAGGCCCATCATCTTCTCCATGGTCATGGCGTAGCCGAGGTTGTTGATGAGCGGCGAGACGTAGTTCAAACGATCGGTGTAGATGAGCAGGTTGAACCAGGTCTTGTTCTCGCAGGTCTTCTCGAAGCCCCGGTGGAGGTAGCCGATCTCGCATTCGGCGTTGAGGATCCGCTCGGCGTCGAGCTCCAGCATGATCCGCAGGGTGCCGTGCATGGCCGGGTGCGAAGGGCCCATGTTGAGCAGCAGGCTCTCGGGCCGGGCCTGCCGCTGGAGGCGGGTCAGGGGGTCCATCCTAGTCGCCGCCCTTCAGCGGGAGGCGCGGCTGCTCGAGCCGCCAGGGATAGGCCTTGCGCAGCGGATGGCCCTCGAAGCCCTCGTAGGTCAGGAGGCGCCTCAGATAGGGGTGTCCGTCGAAGCGGACGCCGAACATGTCGAAGACCTCGCGCTCCAGCCACTCCGCGTTCTTCCATAGGCCGACGAGGGTCTCCACGGCGGGATCGGCCGCGGGGACGGAGGCCTTGAGGCGCAGGCGGACGTTGCGCGAAAGGGAGTAGAGGTGATAGACGAGCTCGAACCGCCCCTCCCCCGCCGCGTAGTCGACGCAGGTCAGGTCGAGCAGGACGGCGTAATCGAACGGCGGCTCCCGCAGCGCGGCCATGGCCGGGCGAACGTCCGCGGCCCGGAGGACCAGGACCGGATCGCCGTACGAGTCGGCCACGGCCTCGACGGCCGGGCCGAGGCGGGCGCGGAGGGTCTCGATCAGGGTTTCCGGGCCCATCGCCAATCCTGTCTCTGGTTCTGGATCTTGTCCTGGAGCTTGAGCAGGCCGTCGAGGACCATTTCCGGCCGCGGCGGGCAGCCCGGGATGTAGACGTCGACGGGGATGATCTTGTCGATCCCCTGGACGACGGCGTAATTCTTGTAGATGCCGCCGCTCACGGTGCAGGCCCCGAAGGCGATGACCCATTTGGGCTCGAGCATCTGGTCGTAGACGGTCTTGAGCACGGGGGCCAGCTTGTGGGTGATCGTGCCGACGACCAGGAGCAGGTCGGCCTGGCGGGGCGAGAAGCGGGTCAGCCCGGCCCCGAAGCGGTCGATGTCGAAATGGGCACAGGCCGCGGACATGTACTCCATGCCGCAGCAGGCGGTGATGAAGGGGTAGTGGAAGAGCGAGAATTTGCGGCCCCAGCCCAGGGCCGTCTCGAAACGCGTGGTGACGAAGCCGGGGCCGCTCATGACCAGCGGAAGACCCCTTTCTTCCAGGCGTAGGCGAAGCCCGCGGCCAGGACCGACAGAAAGGCCCCCAGGGCGGCGAAGCCGCCGAAGCCGCGGCCGCGGAAGGCCAGGGCCAGCGGGAACAGGAAGACGACCACGACGTCGAGGGCCAGGAACATCAGGGCGACGAGGAAGAACGGGATGTTGACCGGCCCGATGCCGGATTGCAGCGGCGGGCTGCCGCACTCGAAGGGCTTTTCCCGGGCCGGATCGGGCCGCCGGGGGCCGAGCAGGGAGTTGACCAGGACCATGACGGCGGACATGACCCCGAAAACGACGAACGCGACCGCGATCTCCCGCATGATGACCCGAAAAGCGTCCCGATTGTATAGAAACGGCGGGGAATCGTCAACGGCCGGCCCGGCGGGGGGCCGTCCGCGGAACGAACCCTCCCCGGTCAGGCGTTCAGGATGTGCAGGGCTTCGTTGTTGGCCTTGAGCGCGGCTTCGCCGATGGCCTCCGACAGCGTCGGATGGATATAGATGATGGCGTCGAGCTCTTTCAGGGTCAGGCCCCGGGCCACGGCCATGGTCAGCACCGGGATCATGTCGGAGGCCCCGGGGGCCACGACGTGGGCCCCGATGACCTTGTCGGACCCGTCAGCCAGGACCTTGATCAGGCCGTCGGTCGCTTCCATGGTCATGGCCCGGCCGCTGGCCTGGAGCGGAAAGACGCCGGATTTGACCCCCAGGCCCTTGGCGGCGGCCTCCTCCTGGGTCAGACCGACCGAGGCGAACTCCGGTTCCGTGAAGACGGCCGCCGGGAGCGCCGCGTAGTCGACGGACCGGCGGCCGCCGGCCGCGTTCTCCACGGCCACCAGGGCGTCATGATAGGCCTTGTGGGCCAGGAGCTTGCCGCCGATGACGTCGCCGATGGCGTAGATCCCGGGAACGCTCGTCTGGAGCCCGGCATCGACCTTGATGAAGCCGCGTTCCAGGGCCAGACAGGGTTCGCCGTCGAACAGGTCGGCCGTTTCGGGCCGGCGGCCGGCCGAGAGCAGCACCTTGTCGGCCCGGTAGGCGAACGGCGCGTTGCCAGCCAGGACGACGCCTTTGAGCGTCGCCCCTCCGTCCCCGACTTCGGCCGACTCGATCTTCATCCCAGTGAGGATCTTGAGGCCCTGCTTCTTGAGGGCCCGCTCGAGCCGGGTGACCGCTTCCTTGTCCGAGCCCGGCAGGATCTGGGGCAGGACCTCGAGGACCGTCACCTCGGCCCCGAGGCGGCGGTAGACCGATCCCAGCTCCAGGCCGATGGCCCCGGCGCCGACGACGAGCAGGCTTTTCGGGACCTCGGGCAGGGCCAGCGCCTCGGTGCTCGTCAGGACCGTCCGCCCGTCGGCTTTGAGGAAGGGCAGGTCGGCCGCCCGGCTGCCGGTGGCCACGATGATCTTGTCGGCCTGGAAGACCCTCTCCCCCGCCTCGGTCCGGACGACGACCGTCCGGTCGGCCCGCAAGCGGGCCGGAGCCTTGACGATCTCGACCTTGCCCTTCTCGAGCAGGAAGACGAGGCCCTTGACCAGCTGGTCGACCACGGCCTGCCGGCCCAGCTGGACCTTGGGCCAATTCAGTCGGACCTCTCCGGCGGGCCCGTCCAGGGTCCTCATCCCGGCCAGATCCTTCAGGATGCGGGTCTGGTGCAGGAGGTACTTCGTCGGGATGCAGCCGTAGTTGATGCAGGTGCCGCCGACGCGGTCCCGATCGATGAGGGTGACGGACTTGCGGAGCTGGGCGGCCCGCATGGCGGCCAGATAGCCGCCCGGCCCGCCGCCGATGATGACGAGGTCTCTCTTGTCGGCCATGGATGCGTCCTTTCCTTTGAATGTCCTACTCGGGCTTGCGGCCCGCCCGGGCTTTCATGTCCGCGATCATCGCCTCCCAGTGGGGCCGCAGGAACGCCGGGGCTTCGAGGCTGTCCCGGGCGTAGGACCCGTCGGCCCGCTCGAGATCGAGGACGGCGGTGATCATCTCTTCCTGGTAGAAGCCGGCTTCCGCGAGCGGCAGGCCGTTCGGCTCGCGGATGAACGAACCGCCGCTCGAGGTCTGCCGGCCGTCGGGCGATTGTCCGATGGTGTTGGCGACGCAGTGGAAGATGCGGCTCGTCGGGCCGACGGGCTGCTGGGCCCGGCCCGAGGTCCGCTTCCAAGCCACGGCCTCGATCTCGTCGGAGCTGCAGGAGGGATGGAACAGGACCTTGGCCCCGGCCATGGCCGGCAGGCGGTAGAGCTCGGGGTGGCGGCCGTCGCGGCAGATGACGAGCGTGCAGAGGACGCCGTCGATCTCGAAAAGGGCCAGCTTGTCGCCGCCGCGGCCGCAGGCCTGTTCGTCCCGTCCGGCCATGTGGACCTTGGCGTATTCGTAGGCCAGCGCGCCGTCCGGGGCGATGACGTGGGCCAGATTGAGGCAGCGATCGGAGGTCTTCTTCAGGGTGCCGACGATGGCCCAGATCCCGACCTCGGCCGCGGCCCGGCGGGTCCGCTCGAGGGCCCGCTCGACGGCCGCGGGGTCGAGCCCGGCGGCGTCGGGGAAATAGTAGCCCGTCAGGTTGGCCTCGGGGAACAGGACGACCCGGCTGCCCTCGCCGGCCGCGGCCCGGATATAGTGGAGCGTCCGGTCCAGATTGCGCTCCAGCGACCGGGCCCAATGCAGCTGGACGCAGGAGACCTGGAGGGTCGCCGCGCTCATGCCGGGGCCTCCTCGGACCGTTTCTTCAGGAAGGTCTTCAGGAACAGGACGACGACGCCGGCCGACAGGGCGAAGAGCAGCAGGTCGGCGGCGATCAGGACGAGGTTGCCCTGCTTGAGATAGCCGGCCAGCAGGATGCCCAGGGCGACCAGGGTGGTGACGACCATGAAGACGGCCGGGACGAGGGTGAACCAGTTGCGGCGCCGGCGCAGCAGGAGCCAGGCCGACACGGTCAGGAGGGCCATGGCCGCCAACAGCTGGTTGGCCGTGCCGAAGATGGGCCAGAGGGCGTTGAAGGCGTTCGAATAGGCCAGCACCCACATCAGCGCGACCGACAGGCCGGAGTTGAACCAGTAGTGCTTGAGCAGGCGCGGCACCTTCTTGAGGACGATGGCCCACATCTCCTCGAACAGGTAGCGGTTGAGCCGCACCGCCGCGTCGAGCGTGGTGATGACGAAGCCCTCGACGAGCAGGATGCCGAAGACCGTGCCCAGGGCGACCGGGATGCCCAGGCCCTGATGGAAGAGCCGGCCCGCGGCCAGCGCGAAGCCCAGGATGGGGTTGGACTTGACGGCCGGGTCGGTCGGCCAGACGATGGCCTTGTAGTCGGAGAAGGCCATGACCGCGCCCAGGGCCAGGAGGACGCAGACCGAGAGCAGGGACTCGAGCAGCATGGCGTTGTAGCCGACGACGCGGGCGTCGGTCTCCTTGGACAGCTGCTTGGTCGTCGTGCCGCCGGCGACCAGGCTGTGGAAGCCGGAGATGGCGCCGCAGGCGATGGTGATGAACATCATCGGCCAGACGAAGCCGAGATGGAGCGCGCCCTCGGCCAGATTGAACGTCGGGACGGACACCTTCAGGCCCTGGAAGCCGCAGCGGACGAGCGAAGCGACCATCAGGATGATGCCGCCGTAGAGGATCTGGACGTTGATGAAATCGCGCGGCTGGAGGATGAGCCAGACCGGCACGCCGGCGGCGAAAAGGACGTAGCCCGAGATGATGAGCATCCAGGTCGTCGGGGCCAGCGTGACGGGATGGGCGATGCCCAGCAGGATCGAGCCGACACAGATGACGGCGGCCAGAAGATAGGCCGGAACGGTCTTGAGGTTCTTCTTGAAGAGGAGGAAGCCCAGCAGGGGCGAGCACAGGGTGATGACGATGACCGAGGTCGAGGCGATGCCGCCGATGCGGCCCATGACCACGCCGTCTCGGACGACCGTCTTGAGGAAGGTCTGGCCTTCCCGGACGCCGATCTTGGCCAGCGGCCAGACCGAGGTCAGGGAGATCGACGTGGCGCTCAGGAAGGACGAGGTCACCAGGACGATCATGACGATGGTGAAGGCGATGAACAGCTTGAAGCCGGAGGCGCCCAGGGTCTTGCGGGCCACTTCGGCCATGGACTTGCCGCCTTCGCGCATGCTGATGAACAGGGTCGTGTAGTCGTGGACGGCGCCGATGAACACGCCGCCGAAGACGACCCAGAGCCAGGCCGGGCCGAAGCCGTAGAGGATGGCCATGGTCGGGCCGAGGATGGGGCCGGCGCCGGCGATGGCCGAGAAGTGGTGGGCGAAGACGACGTAGCGCTTGGTCGGCACGTAATCGCGGCCGTCCTCGAAGGTCACGGCCGGGGTCGGGTGGCCGGGATCCTCGCCCAGGCGCCGGGCCACGAAGCGGGAATAGAAGCGCCCGGCCAGGACAAAGACGGCCGCGGCGGCGAGCAGCACGACAAGGACGTTCATGGAAATCTCCTCGGCGGGGCGCCGGCCCCGCGACGAACAGACTTTTTTAGCACAGCCGGAAGGCGGAGTCAAAAGCGGGCACCCGTTCCCGCCGCGAGAGGAACGGCCGGGGAATGGCGAGGGGCGATCGGAGCCCCGTCAAGACCCGGCGACGCGAATTGACGGAACCGGGGAAAACCGGTAAAAAAGAGGCCGCAGCGCGGAAAGGAGTCCCGGCATGCTGACCACCCCCGAGAAGATCGTCTTCGCCGTCCTGATCCTGGCCACCGCGGCGGCCTTCCTCGTCCCCCTCGTCCGCCGCTTCCGGATCGTCCTGGCCGGCGCGCCCGAGGACCGCTTCCAGGACCTTTGGAAGCGGTTCGTCCGCGCCGCCGCCAAGGTCCTGGGCCAGCGCTGCACGATCCGCGACGAGCGCCTCTTCACCGGCCTCCTCCACGCCGGCCTGTTCTACGGCGCCCTGTCGTTCGACGCCATGACGGTCAGCCACACCCTCGAGGGCTTCATCGACGGCTTCTATCTCTTCGGCCGGTCCGGCCTCGGTTTGGTCTTCTCGTTCGTCATCGACGTCGCGGCCTTCACGGTCATGGCCGCGGTCGTCTTCCTGGCCTTTCGCCGCTTCATCCTCAAGCGCCAGGCCTATGCCACGACGAAGGGCGATTCGGCCGTCATCTATCTCCTGATCACCCTGGCCACGGCGACCTATCTCTATTTCGAGGCCTTCGCGGTCGCCCACCATCCCGAGACCGCCCGCTGGTCCTTTCTCGGGCCGTGGCTGGCCGGCGTCATCGGCCGGTCCGGGATGAGCGGGGCCGCGATCGCCTCCCATTTCAAGACCGCCTGGTGGGCTCACGTCATCGCGGTCTACGGCTTCATCGCCTATGTCCCCCACTCCAAGTACCTGCACATGTTCGCCGGCCCGTTCAACGTCTTGTTCCGCCGCTCCGCGCCGAGCGGCGCGCTGGCCGCGCTCGACCTCGAGACGTCGGAGGTCTTCGGGATCGAGAAGCTCCCGGATTTCACCTGGAAGGACAACCTGGACGCCTTCGCCTGCATGGAGTGCGGCCGCTGCCAGGACGCCTGCCCGGCCTTCGCCAGCGGCAAGCCCCTCTCGCCCAAGATGATCCTCTTCAACATGGAGAAGGCCCTCCTCGCCGGCGACAGGTCCTTGGTGGCGAAGAAGCGGGACGACCTGGCCGAGCTCGTCCCGGCCACGTTCACCGAGGGCGAGATCTGGACCTGCACGACCTGCGGCGCCTGCCAGAAGGAATGCCCGGTCGAGATCGAGCACATCCGCAAGATCGTCGGCGCCCGCCGCAGCCGGGTCCTGATGCAGAGCCAGTTCCCGCCGGAGCTCAACGCCTTCTTCCGCAACCTGGAGACCAACGCGAATCCCTGGGGCCTCGGCTTCGCCAAGCGGGCCGAATGGGGCGAGCCCCTCGGGGTCCGGCACATCAAGGACGCGCCCGGCGCCGAGTACCTGTTCTGGGTCGGCTGCATGGGCGCCTTCGACGACGGCGGCCGGGGCATCGCCGCGTCGTTCGTCAAGGTCCTCGACGCGGCCGGGGTCGCCTTCGGCACGCTCGGGACGGAGGAAAAGTGCTGCGGCGATTCGGCCCGCCGCCTCGGCCACGAATACCTCTTCCAGAGCCTGGCCCAGGAGAACCTCGGCCTCTTCCGGCGCTACGGCGTCCGGAAGATCGTCACCATCTGCCCGCACGGCTACAATACCCTCAAGCACGAATACCCCAAGCTCGTCGACCTCCTCCCGGACCTGACCGCGGAGGACAAGGCCCGGCTGAAGGCCATCGAGGTCGTCTCCCATGTCGAGCTCATCGGCCGGCTCGTCGCGGAGGGACGGATCGCGCTCGAGCCGGCTGTCGACGGCGCCTACACGTTCCACGATCCGTGCTATCTCGGGCGTCACAACGCCCTGACGAAGGAACCCCGGGCCGTCCTGGCCGCCGCGCTGGGCGGCCGGCCCCGGGAGCTGAAGCGCCACGGCGACGACAGCTTCTGCTGCGGCGCGGGCGGCGGGCTGATGTGGACCGAGGAGAAGCTCGGGACGCGGATCAACCACCTGCGCACGGACGAGGTTTTGGCCGCGGGCGTTCCCCTGGCCGCGGCGGCCTGCCCGTTCTGTTTGACCATGCTCCGCGACGGCCTCAAGGACAAGGGCCGCGAGGACGTTGTCGTCCGGGACATCGCCCAGATCGTGGCCGACCGGCTGGCCCCGTACCCCGGCGCGGACCGCTAGAACGCCAGCACCAGGGCCGTCGAGGCGCCGCGGGAGCCGGCACTCCCCCGGATCCCGTCCTAGAACACCCTTTGGACCGCGACGCCGCGGGCCCGGAGGGCCTTGGCGAGGCGGGCCGCCTGGGTGGCGAAGAACGAGTCGGTGAGGGCTTCGAGCAGGCCGTGGCGGGCATAGACGGCCCGGACCGCCGGGACGTAGTTCATCCGGTCGATGAGGACGCGGTCGGCCGCTCCGTCGAGGAGGGCCGCGAGACGCTCGGGATCGCCGGGCAACAGCGGCCCGGCGAAGGCGAAGGTCCGGACGCCGGCGGCGCGGAACTCCCGCAGGACCTCGATCCGTTCGGCCACCGGGGAAGACATGCGCTCGAACAGACGGACCGTCGCCTCGTCCTCCGAGGCGACGCTGAAGCCGACCTCGACGTCGGGGATGCGCTTGATGACGTCGAGGTCGCGGCGGACGCGGGCGGACTTGGTCTGGATGACGACCGGGAAATCCCGGCCCGCCAGGACCTCGAGAGAGCGCCGGGTCAGGCCGAGCCGCTCCTCGAGGGGCTGATAACAATCGCAGACGGACGAGAACCAGATCGTGCCGCGTTTGGCCCGGACGATCTGCTTCGCCAGGAGGGCCGGGGCGTTGACCTTGGCGTCGACGAACTCGCCCCAGGGCTCGCTGTGGCCGCTGTAGCGGCGCATGAACAACGCGGCATAGCAGTAGGCGCAGCCGACCTGGCAGCCCGTGTAGGGATTGACGCAGTAATCGTAGATCTTCGAGGCGTTGAGGATGGACTTGGCTTCGATCTCGCGGACGGCCGGAGCGGTCATGCCTCCATTATAGTCCCGGGGCGGCCGGGCCGCTCCCCCGGCGCTTAGGCCAGGATCTCTTGGAAGGCCCGGATGGCCCGGTCGACGTCCGCGTCGCCGACGTCTTTGTGCGTGACCATGCGGATGCCGCCGCTGACGGCCAGGGCCAGGATGCCCTTCGCCTTCATCCGCTCCAGCATCTCGGGAACGGACAGCTTCGGGTGCTTGAATCCGAAGATGACGATGTCGGTCTCGACGGTCGACGGGTCCAGCTCGACCCCCGGCAGGACGGCGATGCCCGCGGCCAGCCGCTTGGCCCGGGCATGGTCGTCCCGGAGGCGGTCGACCATTTCGGTCAGGGCGATGAGGCCCGGGGCGGCCAGCACGCCGACCTGGCGCATGCCGCCGCCGAAGGCCTTGCGCAGCCGGCGGCCGAACTCGATGCGCTCCTTCGGGCCGGCCAGCATGGAGCCGGCCGGGGCCGAAAGACCCTTGGACAGGCAGAACTGGAGGGAGTCGACCTGGCCGGCGAAGTCCCGGACCGGGACGCCCGAGGCGACGCTGGCGTTGAAGATCCGGGCCCCGTCGAGGTGGACCTTGAGGCCGTGCTCGTCGGCGACCCGGCGGAGGCCCCGGAAATTCTCCAGCGGGACGACGGCCCCGCCCCAGTTGTTGTGGGTGTTCTCGAGACAGACGAGCGAGGTCCGGGGCGTGTGGACGTTCGGCTTGCGGACGGCCGCGGCGACGTCGCCCGGGTCCATGGCCCCGCGGATCGACCGCACCGGCCGCGGCGTCACGCCGGAGATCAGGGTCATGTGGGTCGATTCCATGTTGTAGATGTGCGAGCGCTCCTCGACGATGACCTCTTCGAGGGGGCCGGTCCACATCTTGACGGCGATGGCGTTGGCCATGGTGCCGGAGGGGCAGAACAGGGCCGCCTCCTTGCCCATGACGGCCGCGGCCGCCCGTTCGAGCTCCTGGACGGTCGGGTCGTCGCCGAGGACGTCGTCGCCGACCACGGCCTCGGCCATGGCCCGGCGCATCTTCTCGGTCGGCCGGGTGACCGTATCGCTGCGGAAGTCGGAATAGGTGATGGACATGGGCGTGCCTCCGGAACGGACATTATAGGGGATTTGGGCCGCGAATGGCAGTCCTCTCGCGTTTTTCCGGCGCGGCCGTCCGGCCGCCTCGGCGCGGCCGCGCCGCAACGCCCGGTCCGTTTACTAAGTTCGGGAACTATGATACTAATAGTTCCCGAAGTCCCGAACGTGAACACCGCAGATGGCGAAGCAATTCCTCTATAAGACGGCTGTCGGCTCGCTCCTGTTCCTCATCCTGTTCTTCGCCAGCGCGGTCTTCTTCTCCCGGGTCCTGCTCCGGAGCGAGGTCGTCACGGTGCCGGACGTCACCGGCAAGACGGTCCCCCAGGCCCGGACCGAGCTCCTGAAAAAGGACCTCTCGCTGGCCCAGAAGGGCAGCGAGGCCAACGACCGCGTCGAGCGGGGCCTCATCGTCCGGCAGGACCCGGCCGCCGGCTCGCGCATCCGCACCACCCGGGCCGTCCAGATCGTCACCAGCTCCGGCAGCGGCACCGCCGCCGTCCCCGACCTGGCTTCCAAGACCCTCGACGAGGCCCTGACCCTCCTGCAGGGGTCGGGCCTGACGAAAGGCCGCTTGAGCCAGGTCCACACGCCCCGCCTGCCGGCCGGCCGCATCCTGGACCAACGGCCCGCCCCGGGCACGGTCGTCCAGCGCGGCGGACCCGTCGGGCTCCTCCTGAGCCAGGGCGATATCGACGACCGCTATGTCATGCCCGACCTGATCGGCCGGCGGGCCGACGCGGTCATCGGCCGCCTCGACGCCCGGGGCTTCAAGGTCGCCGACATCCGCTACGTCTATTACCCGGGGGCCCCGGCCGGTTTGATCGTCAAGCAGGAGCCGCCGAACGGCTACCGCATCCAGAAGCGCAACCGCATCTCCTTCGAGGTCAGCCGCTGATGGCCCTCATCGCCCCCTCCATCCTGTCGGCCGACTTCTCCCGCATCGGCGAAGCCGTCAAGCTGGCCGAGGACGCCGGGGCCGACCTCATCCACGTCGATATCATGGACGGGCATTTCGTCCCCAACCTGACCCTCGGCCCCCAGCTCGTCGCGGCCGTCCGCCGCGAGACCCGCCTGCCAATCGACGTCCACCTCATGGTCGAGAACCCGCGGGCCTTCGTGCCCCTGTTCCACGAGGCCGGGGCCGATTGGATCTCCCTGCACGTCGAGGCCACGGCCCACCTCCACAAGGACCTTTCGCTCATCCGCTCCCTCGGCCGCAAGGCCGGCGTGGCTCTCAATCCGGCGACGCCGATCGGCGCCATCGACGAGGTCCTGGGCCTGGCCGACTTCGTCCTGATCATGTCGGTCAACCCCGGCTGGGGCGGCCAGTCGTTCATCCCCTCCTGCAAGGACAAGATCCGCCGGCTCCGGGACCGCATCCGGGCCGCCGGCCTGACCGTGCCCATCGAGGTCGACGGCGGCCTCAAGCTCGACAACGTCGAGGACATCCTGCGCGCCGGGATGGAGATCGTCGTCGCCGGCTCGGCCGTCTACGACGCCCCCGACCCGGCCGCGGCCATCCGGGCCCTGAAAGAGATCGCGAGGAAAGCCGCATGAAGACACCCAAGCTCCGCACGGCGCTGGCCGCCCTGCTCGTCCTGCTGGCGGCGGCCGGCCCGACGACGGGCTGCCGCAAGAAGACGGTCGAGCTGGCGCCCGACCTGGCCTCCTCGGACGAGGCCTTGTACCGTCTGGGCGAGCAATACTCCAAGAAGGACGCCGAAAAGGCCCTGCTCTACCTCCGCCAGGTCATCGACTCGTTCCCCAAGAGCTTCTACGCCCAGCGGGCCAAGCTCCTCATCGCCGACGTCTACTTCCGCAAGGGCGACGAGAGCAACATGATCCTGGCCGCGGCCGAATACCGCGAGTTCATCAGGTCCTACCCTTATTCGCCCTCGGCCGCCTACAGCCAGTTCCAGATCGCCATGACCTTCTACAGGAAGATGCTCAAGCCCGGCCGCGACCCGGGCAAGACCATCCAGGCCCTGGCGGAGTTCAAGAAGGTCATCGCCGACTATCCCGCCAGCGACCAGGCCAAGGACGCCCAGGTCAAGATCAAGGAATGCGAGGAGCGCCTGGCCGGCCACGAGACCGACATCGCCTTGAGCTACCACCGGCGCCGCGCCTACCGGGCGGCCATCAGCCGGCTGTCCGACGTCATGAGCAAGTACCCGGACTTCTCCGGCCTGGCCGTGGTCTATTACTACCTCGGGGACTGCTACTTCCAGATCCGCCTCTACGACCAGGCCTTCCCGTATTTCACCAAGGTCGTCACGGACCATCCCGGGAACAAGCTGGCCAAGACCGCGGCCAAACGGTTGGCCGACATCCCGAGGCTCAAGGCCGCCGCGCCGAAGCCGAAAGTCAAGTCGAGCTGACCCCGCCCGCGGGGGGGGGGGGCCGGAGGATCGTCATGGGGGACCGCAGCAGGCGCCCGAAGGCCTTTCTCGGACTCGTCGCGGCGGCCGCCCTCTTCGCCGGCCCGGTCCGGGCCGCCGTCCCGAACGTCCGCTCGATCGCCGTCGGATTGAGCGTCGAGGACCTGACCCGGACGGTCTTCTGGAAAGGCGACCCGGCGGCCTCCCGGATCGGGGGCGACCTGGTCGCGGCCCGGGCCGACCTGGGCCTGGCCCGGGACATCCTGATCAGCTTCAGCGCCGGGATCGTCCTGACCGATTTCCGGGACCTGTCCTTCACCCGCCTGCCGATCGGCCTGGCCTATGACGCCTCGCCGCTCCTGGGCCTGTCCTTCGGGGCCGAGGTCGTGGCCCCGCTGAAGGAATTTTCGGGATTCGAGATCGCCGGCACGGGCCGGATCGTCTATTGTTTCGGGATGTCGAGGACCTGGGCCCTGGAGGGTTTCGCCGTCGACGGCACAGCCGAAGGACGGTCGAGTTGGCTGGAAGCCGCCGTCGGCCCCCGTCTGACCTACCGGCCGCTCAAGCGGCTGGCCCCCTACCTCGAGGTCGCCCTCCGCTGGCTCGGGGCCTCGTTCCGGATGACCGAAACGCTCGGCGACCTCGACGGGACCGAGACCAAGCGGGTCCGCGGCGACCTCTCGTTCAGCGCCGCCGCCGGCGCGGACGTGATCCTGACCGGACGGCTGACCCTGCGCGCCAAGGCGGGCGTCCTGCCCTACCGGGGCGGGATGGACGGCCTCGTCTCCGCCGGCCTGGCCTACACGTTCTAGCGGCAAGGAGAGAAAGATGTCCCAGCCGTCCCGCGGATCCCGCCAGGCCGCCCTGGTCCTCCTGATCGCCCTCGGCGCCGCCCTGGGCGCGGGCGGCGCGGCTTCGGCCAGGCCCGTCAAGCGCCAGCGGCTGGTCCCGGCGCGCCGGGCCCCCGTATCGCTGCGGGCCGAGCGGCCGTTCGCCGGACGCCGGCTCCTCCGCTGCGCCTCCGACCGGGTCCTGGTCCGCTTCCGCCCGGAGATCTCCGACGACTACGCCGACGGCCTGCTGCGGTCCTACGGCTTCCCCGCCGTCCGCCGCATCGCCGGGATCGGCGTCTACAGCGTCAGGACCGCGCCCGGCGTCTCCGTCCCGGAGACCCTGGCCATGCTGCGCCGCAACGGCGACGTCGCCCTGGCCCGGCCGGACTACCGGGCCCGCCTGGCGGACGTGCCCAACGATCCCTACTTCGCGGGCTACCAATACAATCTCCGCAACCTCGGCGGGACGCTGAACATCAGCCCGGAGATCCAGCCGCGGATGACGGCCGGGGCCGATATCAAGGCGGTGCCGGCCTGGGACCAGGCCCGCGGCGACGCGGCCACGGTCATCGCCGTCGTCGACACGGGCGTCGACGCGACCCATCCGGACCTGGCCGGCCAGATGGCCGGCCCCGGCTACGATTTCGCCAACGGCGACAACGACGCCAGCGACGACCACTGGCACGGCACCCACGTGGCCGGGATCGCCGCCGCCGCTTCGGGCAACGCGACCGGCATCGCCGGCGTGGCCCCGGGTTGCCGCATCCTGCCGGTCAAGGTCATGGACGCCGACGGCAACGGCTACTACAGCTGGATCATCGACGGCATCGTCTGGGCGGCCGACCACGGCGCCGACGTCATCAACTTGAGCCTGGGCGGGGACGTCGACGACCCGTTCCTCAAGGACGCCTGCGCCTACGCCCGCGACAAGGGCGCCGTCGTCGTCGCCTCCGCGGGCAACGACGGGCTGGCCGGGGTGCTCTTCCCGGCCGCCTACGACGACGACGTCCTGGCGGTGGCCGCCAGCGACTACAACGACGCCGTGGCCGAGTTCTCGAACTTCGGCCCCCAGGTCGACGTCGCCGCGCCCGGCGTCTGGATCCTCGGACCGGCCCCCCAATGGTACGTCGGAGAGAGCTTCGAGCCCTACCTGTTCGCCTCCGGCACCTCGGCCGCCGCGCCGCACGTCGCCGGCCTGGCCGCCCTGCTCAAGAGCGTCAAGCCCGACCTGACGCCCGACCAGATCATGAAGGTCGTCCGCTTCACCGCCGACGACATCAACCGGGCCGCGTTCACGGGGCGCGACGACCACGCCGGCTACGGCCGGATCAACATGGAAAGGGCCCTCGTCCCCTACATCCTGAAATAGCGCCGGGCCGAGATGATCAAGCTGCTGCGGGTCCGGAACCTGGCCACGATCGAGGACCTCGAGGTCCCCTTCCAACCCGGCTTCACCATCCTGACCGGCGAGACGGGCGCGGGCAAATCGATCATCATCGACGCCATCCGCCTGGTCCTCGGCGAGAAGGGCTCGGCCGACCTGGTCCGCACGGGCAAGTCCGAAGCGTTCATCGAGGCCGTCTTCGACGTCCGCGGCCGGGCCCTCGACCTGGCCGGCCTGCCCGAGCCCGAGGACGGCGAGCTGCTGCTCCAGCGCTCGGTCACCGACCAGGGCACCGGCAAGGCCTTCGTCAACGGGGTGCTGGTCCCGGTCCGGCGGCTGCGAGAGCTCGGCCCCCGGCTGGTCGACATCTACGGCCAGAACGACCACGTCTTCCTGCTCCATCTCGAGAACCACCTGGCCTACCTGGACGAGTCGGTCCGCGCCCCCGATCTCCTCCGGGAGACCGCGGCGGCGGCCCAGGAGCTCCGGCGCCTGCTCGCCGAAAAGCGCGATCTCGAGGCCCGGGAGAAGGATCGCGAACAGCGCCTGGACTTCATCGCCTATCAGCTCCGGGAGATCGAAGCGGCCAAGCCCGGGCCCGGCGAGGACGAGGCCCTCCTGCGCGAGCGCGAGATCCTGCGCAACGCCGGGAAGATCGCCGGTCTCGTCGACAAGGCCCTCGACCTGGCCTATCTCGGCGAGGATTCCCTCGTGCCCCGCATCGCCCGCCTCAAGTCCGTCCTCGGCGACCTGGCCGCCTACGAGGACTCCTTCGGCGGCTTCCGGCCCGGCCTCGAGGACGCCGCCATCCTTCTGCAGGATGCCGCCGATACGCTGGTCCGGTTCCGCGACCGGCGGGCCGGCGCGCCCGAGAACGCCGAGGAGGTCGAGGAACGGCTGGCCCTGCTCGAGAAGCTCAAGCGCAAGTACGGCGGCACGATCGAAGCCGTCCTGGCCCACGGCGAAGGCCTGCGCCGCGAGCGGGCCGGGCTCGAGTCCGGCCGCGAGCGCCTGGGCGAGCTCGAGGCCGCGATCGGCGCCAAGTTCGCCGATTACGGGAAGGCCGCGGCCCGGCTGGGCGCCGAGCGCCGCCAGGCCGCCGGACGGCTCGGCCGGACGATCGAGAAGGAGATCGCCCTGCTCGGCATGGCCAAGGCCCGCTTCGAGGTCCGCCTGGAGACCCGCGCGCCGTCGCTCGACGATCCGTCCACCCTCCGCGATCAGGGCGCCGAGGACGCCGAATTCCTGCTCTCGCCCAACCCCGGCGAAGAGCTGCGGCCCCTCCGGCGCATCGCCTCGGGCGGCGAGCTGTCGCGCATGATGCTGGCCCTCAAGGCCGCCGGCCAGGACCGCGAGGGGCCGCGGACGCTCATCTTCGACGAGGTCGACGCCGGCATCGGCGGCAAAACGGCCGAGTTCATCGCCCGCAAGCTCGTCCAGCTGGCCGCCGGGCACCAGGTCGTCTGCATCACCCACCTGCCCCAGATCGCTTCGGCCGCCGCCCACCACTTCAGCGTCGACAAGCGGGTCGAGCGGGAGCGGACCTTCACCGGGGTCCGCCGCCTGGACCGCGAGGAGCGGGTCGAGGAGATCGCCCGCCTCGTCGCCGGCAGCCGCCTGACCGAGGCCTCGCGCCAGATCGCCCGGGAAATGCTCGACGGCGCCCCGCCGAAGGCGAAGAGGCCATGAGCCGGACCGACGAAGCCCTGGCCCTGTTCCGCGCCGGGTTCAGCTGCTCGCAGGCCGTCTTCGCCGTTTTCGCCGGCCAGGGCGGGCTCGACCGCGAGACCGCCCTGCGCCTGTCCCAGCCGTTCGGCGGCGGCATCGCCGGCGGCGGCGACTGGTGCGGCGCCCTGACGGGGGTGTTCCTGGCCGCCGGCCTCAAACACGGCCGGGTCCGGCCGGAGGATGCGGCGGCCAAAGAAAGAACCTACGCCCTTGTCCGCGAACTGACGTCCCGTTTCGCGGCCGCTCACGGGGGCGTCAAGTGCCGCGACCTGCTCGGCTGCGACATCGGCACGCCGGAAGGCCGCCGGCAGGCCGATGAACGCAAGCTCCACCAGACCCGCTGCGAGGCCCTGGTCGCCGGCGCCGTGGCCCTGCTCGAAGAGCTCCTCTGATCCGTTCGTCCCGGCGGGTTCGTGTATAATGTCCCTCCCATGAGCGCCTCTCTCGCCGGCCTGAAGGTCTTCGTCCGGACCTTCGGCTGTCAGATGAACGAGAACGACTCGGAGCACATCGCCGGGGTGCTGGCCGCGGCCGGCGCCGCCCGGGCGGCCCGGCCGGAGGAAGCCGACATCATCGTCGTCAACACCTGCGCCGTCCGGGAGAAATCGGAGGAGAAGCTGCGGTCCTATCTCGGCCGGCTGGCCCGGTTGCGGCGGCAGCGGCCCTTCCTCCTGGGCGTCGCCGGCTGCGTCGCCCAGGTGCGCGGAGCGGCCCTGATCGGGAAAGGCCGAGCCGTCGATTTCGTGGTCGGGCCCGACAACTATCTCGACCTGCCGGAGATCGTCGGCCGGGCGGCCGAGGCCCCCCTGGTCCGCACGGACTTCGGCCGGGACTGGCGGGAGATCGGCGCCCAGGCGACGGCCCGGGACGCGCCCTGGAGCGCTTTTGTCCCGGTCATGGAGGGCTGCGACAATTTCTGCGCCTACTGCATCGTGCCGTTCTCGCGCGGCCGGGAGAAGTTCCGGCCCCTGCCGGGCGTCCTGGACGAGGTCCGGGCCGCCGTCGAGGCGGGCGCGCGGGAGGTCCAGCTGCTCGGCCAGAACGTCAACTCCTACCGCGATCCGGCCAGCGGCGCCGGCTTCGCCGCCCTCCTCGAGGCCGTCGCCGCCGTGCCCGGCGTCGAATGGCTCCGCTTCGTCACGTCACACCCCAAGAACTTCGGCGACGACATCGTCCGGGTCATGGCCGCCGCGCCCCAGATCTGCCCGGCCCTCCACCTGCCGGTCCAATCGGGCTCGTCCCGGGTGCTCGGGCGGATGAACCGCGGCTACGTCCGAGAGGACTACCTGGCCCTGGTCGGCCGGCTGCGGCAGGCGGTGCCCGGGCTGCTCCTCATGACCGACATCATCGTCGGCTTTCCGGGTGAGACGGATGAGGATTTCGAGGCCACCTGCGGCCTCCTCCGCGAGGTCGGCTATGCCGGCGTCTTCTCCTTCCGTTATTCGCCCCGCCCCCTGACCGCCGCGGCCGCCGGGCCCGACGATGTGCCGCTCGAGGTCAAGCGCCGCCGCCTGGTCGAGCTCCAAGACCTCCAGAAGACGCTCCAGGCTGCGCTCCTGCGGACGTTCGTCGGCCGCGAGCTGCGGGTCCTCGGCGCCGGCCCGTCCCCCCGGGGCGGCGGCCGGTTCTCCGGTCGGACGGCCGGGAACCTGGTCGTCAACTTCGAGGCCCCGGCCGATCCCACGGGACGGTTCGTCACCGTCCGCGTCACCGGCGCCGGCCCCTACAGCCTCCACGGCGCCGCCATCGGGTGAGGGGAAGGCGGTCCGGGCGGGCCGTCCGTTGCACTTTAGGGGGGATTCCGATATAATCAACCGTCCTTGAGCCCCCTGACCCGGGAATTGAGCACAGCGGATGAAAGTCAACGTCTGGAATACGATCTTGCAGCTCAGCAAAGAGCGGGGGGTCGAGGCTCGCGTCATTATCCAGGCGATCGAGGAATCCCTTAAGGTCGCGTCGGCCAAGTTTTTCTCCCAGAAAGAGAACGTCCAGGTCCTGTTCAAGCCCGAGAGGGGCGAGTTGCGCGTCTTCGCCGTCAAGCGGGCCGCCGAGAAGCCCCAGAACCCGGCCGAAGAGATCTCCCTCGCCGAGGCCCGCGGCATCCGGCCCGACGTCAAGGAGGGCGAAACGGTCGAGGTCGACCTGCCCGCCGACACGCTGGGCCGCATCGCCGCCCAGGCCGCCAAACAGGTCATCTTTCAGAAGGTCCGCGACGCCGAACAGGAAAAGATCATCAGCGAGTTCGCCCCCCGGATCGGCGAGATCGTGACCGGCGTCGTCCGGCGGGTCGAAGAGGGCCTCATCATCCTCGAGGTCAACCGGACCGAAGTGGCCTTGCCCCTGAGGGAAAAGCTGCCCGACGAGGAGATCCGCCGCGGCGACCTGGTCAAGGCGGTCATCGCCCAGGTCGTCAAGGGCTACCAGGGCCCGCAGATCCTCGTCTCCCGGTCCTCTCCCCGCTTCTTGGCCCGTTTGCTGGAGACCGAGATCCCCGAGATCGCCAACGGCACGATCGAGATCAAGGACATCGTCCGCCAGCCCGGCGAGCGGGCCAAGGTCGCCGTGCTCAGCCGCGAACGGGACATCGACCCGGTCGGGGCCTGCATCGGTGTCAGAGGGAACCGCATCCTGGCCATCTCCAAGGAGTTGCAGGGCGAGAAGGTCGATATCATCCCCTGGTCGCCGGATCTCGTGACCTACGCCAAGGCCGCCCTCAGCCCGGCCAGGGTCGACCGGCTCCAGGTCGCCAGCCGCACCGAGAAGGCCGTCCTGGCCATCGTCCCCCAGGATCAGCTGTCCCTGGCCATCGGCAAGAAAGGCATCAACGTCAAGCTGGCCTCGCGGCTCGTCGGCTGGAAAATCTCCATCAAACAAGAAGACGCCCATGAGTGAACCTTTCAAGAAACCCCTGAACAAGAAATCCCTCAAGCCGGAGGAACCCAAGGTCCCTCTGGTCGTTCGCGCCGCCCCTCCCTTGAAAAGGGCCGTCAAGCCCGGCGAGGAGCCCGAGGCCAAGCCCGCCGCCGCCAAGCCGGGCGCCCGGACGGCCGTCAAGCCCGGAGAGCCCGGCAAGCCGGTTCCGGTCGTCAAGCCGGCACCGCCTCTGAAGCCCGCCGCCCCTAAGCCCGGCGCTCCGGCGCCCGCCAAGCCGGCCGCGCCGGCGGCGGCCGCTCCCGCCAAGCCCGTCCCGCACGCCCCCGAGGCGCCCAAACCGGCCGCTGCCGGACCGGCCCCGAAGTCGGCGGCGCCCGCGCCCCACCCGGCGCCGGCCGCGAAGCCGGCCCCGTCGGCCCCCGTCAGGCACGAGCCCGCGGCTCGCCCGGCCGCTCCCGCCCCCAGGCCCGGGGCCCCCGCGCCCCACGCTCCGTCGAGGCCCGCTCCGGCGCCCCGTCCGGCCGCGCCGGTCCGGCCCGGAACGCCCGCGGCCGGCGCCCACCGCCCGGGCGCCGCGCCGGCGCCGCCGGCTCCGAAGCCCGCGCCCAAGCCGGCCGCCCCGCCGGCGCCGCCCAAGCCCCGCCAGAAGATCGCCTTCCGCGAGGGCTGGCTGGTCAAGGACGCGGCCGAAGCCATGAAGATCCGGCCCAAGGACCTGCTCGAAAAGCTGGCCGCCAAGGGCTTCAACGCCGACCTCAACGATTTCGTCGACGCCGAGACCGCCGCCGCGGTCGCCAAGGCCACCCACTTCGACGCCGAGTTCATCAGTCTCGACCAGGCCATGCGCCAGCTGGCCGAAGCCAAGGCCTCCGATCTGGCGCCGCGCTCCCCGGTCGTCACCATCATGGGCCATGTCGACCACGGCAAAACCACCCTGCTCGACGCCATCCGCTCGTCGAACCTGGTCGACAAGGAATCGGGCGGCATCACCCAGCACATCGGCGCTTACCGCGTCACGGTCAAGAACCGGACCGTCACCTTCATCGACACGCCGGGCCACGAGGCCTTCACCCGCCTCCGGTCCCGCGGGGCCAAGGCCACGGACATCGTCGTCCTCGTGGTGGCCGCGGACGACGGCATCATGCCCCAGACCAAGGAGGCCATCGACCACGCCCGGGCCGCCAACGTGCCCATCATCGTGGCCATCAACAAGATCGACAAGCCCGACGCCAACGTCGACCGGGTCAAGCAGCAGCTGTCCAAGGAGAA
>CAZNPB010000032.1:0-32764 GCA_964574895.1 uncultured Eubacteriales bacterium | reverse complement strand
GACGAACAGCACGGCCGGCTTGATGCCCTTCATGTGCGGCACGAGCGAGCGGGACTGCCAGAAAGCGTCGTAGTTCGGATGGTCCAGGTTGTAGGTCCAGAAGCGGTTCCGGCCCTGATAATGGAGCGTCTCGCTGTTCGCCAGCGGGCCCAGCCGCAGGAAGAAATCGTAGGCGTCGGGGACGCGGGCGGGCCTCGTCAGCGGCGTGCCGGCAGGCCGGCCCGGGACCGCCGGGCCGCCCCGCCGCGGCTCGAAGAAGCGGTAGAAGTTGAAGTTCGCGGCCAGGTAGAAGGCGCCGTTATGGAAGGCGTCGTCCCCGTCGGCGATGTCGGCCATGGGGGCCTGCGGCGAGGCCGCGACGAGGGCCGGGTGGGCGTCGATCATGCCGAAGGCGGCGAAGAAGCCGTCGTAGGACCCGCCCCAGATGCCGGCCCGCCCGTTGTTGCCGCGGATGTTCTTGACCAGCCAGGCGACGGTGTCGTAGGTGTCCGTGCTGTCGTCCGTGTCCTTGGGGCCGCGGAAGCTGGTCTTGTGGGGCGGCACGTCGTCGAATTCGCCCTCGGACATGTAACGGCCGCGGACGTCCTGATAAGCGAAGATGAAGCCCTCGTCCTCGAAGAGCTCCGAGGGCCCGAGGACCGGCCGGTACTCGTCGGGTCCGTACGGGGCCACGGAATAGGGCGTCCGCCGGATCATGATCGGGTAGGTCCGGCTCGCGTCCTTCGGGACATAGACGATGGTGAACAACTTGACCCCGTCGCGCATCGGGACCAGGAGCTCGTGTTTGACGTAGCGGGCCTTGGTATCTTCGACCTGCCGGCGGACGGCGGCCGCGTCGCCGCGCTCCTGGGACAGGACGGCGCCGCCCGGAAGCAGGGTCAGGGCGACGGCGGCGAGAAGGATGGCCGGCGCGCACAGGCGGAGGCCCCGGCGGCACAGGCGAAGGGCGTTATCCGAAGAAGTCATGGACGCCTCCCGAAGGATCGTGACGTTCGAAAGACCCGAGGATAGCCCCGCCCGGGCCCGCCGTCAAGGAGCCGCGGCTTTCCCCTTCACCCGTTCCAGGTCGAAAGCTCGACCTCGATGGGGCCCTCGCGCAGGACGTCTTCGAGCTCATAGGACTTCTCGCCCGCCTAGCTCCCGGCCATCAGGTCCAGGACGCCCTGTTCCGGCTTTCCGCCCAGAGGCGCCGTGAGTCGAGACCCCATCTCTTCCGCCCAAGATCTCACGGCGGCGGCGCTGAGATCTCCCCGACCGACGAACTCGCGGAGCTCTGCGGCCGGGAGGAGTGTTTCCGCGGACGACGGTTCGTCAAGGATTTATTCACCCCTGGGGTGGAAGCAATTTGACGTACTGATCAGACCGATACATTCGCGAGGGCTCCGCGACAGGCTTCGCGAGGGCTTGTTCCCGGCCCTCAAAATCCGTATCATTATCCCGGCATGTTCCAGAAACCCGGGCGGAACGCCCCCTGCCCCTGCGGCAGCGGCAAGAAGTACAAGAAATGCTGCGGCCGCGACGCGCCTCCCGCCTCTCAATTCCTCATTCCCAGGGAGGAGCTGTCGGGCACCCCATTGGACGAATATACCCAGCTGTTGCCCTTGCTCGCTCTCTATGAGGGCAAGATAGTCCAATTCGAGCCCGACGGGGCCGAGCTCAAGAGAGCCCGGAAGGCCTACGAGAAGCGCTATCGCCCGGGCGAGGACGGGGGCCTCCTCGACAGTCATTTCATGAGCTGGCTCTATTTCGATCTCAGGTTCGGCCCGAGCCGCAGGACCGTCGTCGAACGGGTCCTCGAAGATCCGATGGCCGCCCAGCTTGTCGAGCCCGGTCCCGCCTGCCTCCGTGACATGGCCGCCAGCTACGCGACGTTCTACCAGGTCCTCGACGACGGGCCGGAGATCGTCGTCCTCGACGAGCTCGGCACCGGCCGGCGCTGGAATGTCCATTATTATCGCCAGCTTTTCGATACGCCGCCGGGAAAGGGCGAGATCTGGTACGCGCGGCTCATCGGACCGCCCGACAAGGCCTTGTGCTACACGACCCCGTACGTCTACGACCCCGAGAGCCGGGCCGACTTCAAGCGCGGCGTCGACGGGATCGCCAAGGATTTCTTCAAGAACGAACTCTCCATCGGCGTCCCGCCCGACAACCTATTCGCGGAATCCCAGAAGCAATCCGCGCTCTTCTGGGCCGAGTACGTCCACGCCGCCAACCGCGCCCCCGCCGAAATGCTCTCTTCGGTCCCCAGAGAATGGCCCCGCGAGCTCCCCTTCCAGGTCACCAACACCGATCGACAGGAGCTCGTCTTCACGGAGATGCGCTTCAAGGTCAGGGACGAGGCAGCCGTGCGCAAGCGGCTGACCGGGCTCAAGACCTTCCTCCATGACGAGGCCCTCGATTCCTGGACCTGGCGAAAAGCCGCGAGCCGGGAGTTCCCCGACGACCCGAGGACCACGCTCGGAACCCTCCGGTTCGAGAACGGCGCTCTCGTGGCCGAGACGAACTCGCGCGAGCGGGCCCAACGCCTCGAGGCGAAGCTTATCGGCCACTTCCCGGGGATGCTGAAACTGGAGAAGACGCTCTACCGCGATCTGGAGGACCTGCCCCGGCCTTCGCCCGAGGAACTCGAGAAGAGTCGCCGCGAGGCCGAGGAGCTGAACGCCCGCCCGGAGGTCCAGGAGGCCCTGAAAAGTTACCAGGAGCATTATTACTTCCATAAATGGCCGCGCACCAAGGCCCTGGCCCTCGGGAACATCACGCCCCTCCAGGCGGCTAAAACCGAGGCGGGGCGGCGCAAGCTCGAAGATCTCCTCGAGTATTACAAAAGGATCCAGGACGGCCAGGACCCCGCCAAGCCGCAACAGAAGCTCGACCTGAACAGATTGCGGATCCTGCTCGGACTGCCGCTGAAGCATTAGGCCGTTCGGGGCCTGTTCGCTTTCGTCGACGCTCCTCGCGAACGACGCTTTCGCCCAGCCGGAAGCTTCCTAGATCCTTTTTTGGACCTCGGCAACCTTCGTCAGGATCGGGTCCTTCTCGATCTCCTGCCGCGAAACCACGATCCGCAACGCTCCGTAGGCCCGGCTGGCGGCGATATTCATCCGCACCGGGTAGCGCGGGACGTCCGTCAGGACGTCCCCGACGATGACCAGGCGTCTTTCGAGGCCCTTGTACCGCAGGAACGTGTCGCTGATGATCCGATCGCGGAGCTTAAGGTCCGTGGCCTTGGCCGGCTCGCAGCGGCCGAGCGTCGGGAGGTGGGCGACATTGCCCGGGTACATCAAGCCCCGCAAGGACACGACGGCGATGTCGCTCTCGGCGAACCCCTGCTTCTTCGCGGCCCGGATCTCGTTCCCGACCGCCGCGTGGGCCTCTTTCTCGGCGTCACCGCTCTCGACGACCTTGAGCGTGCCGTCCGCAAGCGCCTGGATCATTGCATCAAGCCTTTCCGGGCCGCTCCCCCACCCGCCTTCGGCGTAGGCGTCGGCGAAAGCCTGGACTCCCGGCGGGCAGCGGTAAGGACGCTTGAGCGCGAACTTGGCCGCACTCGCCTCGAATCCGACGGGGACCCGCCGGTCCTCCCAAAACGCCTGTTTCTCGTCGGCGAAGACCCACATCCGCCGACGTCCCGTCGTCATCGCGGCGCAGCGGAAGGCGATCCGCCACTCGTTCTCCCCGAAATCCTGGCCTTCGTCGACGATGACCGTGTCGAAACCGCAGCCGTCCCAGAGCGCGTCGGACTCCGCGGCGAGGCCCGTTACGTAGTCCCAGAACTCCGGCTCATAACGCTCCGGCTCCTCGAACCGGTTCTGTCGGAGCCTGTCGAGAGCGAACCGGCCGATGGGCGAAACCGAGATGCCGGGGGACGAGATGCGGTCTCCCAGCTCCAGTCCCAGCGCGTCGGTGAAGGTCAGGAACAGGACCGAGCGACCGGCCCGGGCCTCCCGGAAAGCCAGCTCTCTCGCCAATAACGTTTTCCCGGACCCGGCCCCGCCGCGAACGAGGACGAGATCGTTCTCCAGGATGCTCTCGAGGGCCTCGAACTGCTCCCGATCGAGCTGGACGCGCCGGGTCTCGCGGCCTTTGACGATCTGGGACAGGCTCATGCCGAGCGGCCAGCTTTCGCACCACAAGGCGTGGAGGACGCCGATCCAGCCCGGCGAGGCGAGCTGACCGGCGTGGGCCCGGAGGGTCGTTCCCAGGACCCGCGGCAACGCCTCCTCCAGGTACGGCAGCTCGCGGGCCCCGAGGATGAGCCCTTCGAGGTCGCCTTGGGTCGGCTGGGCGTCGAAATCCATGTCCGGGAAGACGACGGCCACGCCGACCGGCGGCGCGAACAGGCCCTTGTCCCGGAACTTGTCGATCAGGACCCGGACGAAACGGTGGGCCTGGGCGAGCGGGGACGATTTCATGGGCTGGCCGTTCTGGAGCCAGACACCGCCCTCCTTCTTGACCAGCCCCCCCTTGACTTCGAGGATGAGGATGCCGCGCTCGGGATCGGCGACGACGAAGTCGGCCTCGGAGAACTGGGCCCCCTTGGTCCGGATCTTCAGCGAATGCCAGGCCGTCCAACCGGCCGGAAGGGATTCCTTAAGGCGCCGGTAGACCGCGATCTCGGATTCGGGACAGTCCGCGCAGGGCTCGGCGCGGGGGTAGAGGCCGGCATTCATCTCGTACCCCATCTCTATGCCCTCTTGAAGGCCCCGCATTCGGGAGCGGCGAAAAAAGTCCGATGCGACGTCATCCTACCTCTGTCAGCTCGCGGCCCGGAATTGATCATAACGGAAACTTAACAACGCCGGATCCGGATGATGCTCGAGCCGGCGCGGTAATTGGATCCTGGATCCATGAAGGCCCTGGATGGCATGCCTAAGGGTTGGGCCGTCTCCTTCCCTTAGGACATCTGGCCGGACCTCGATAACATAATCCGGCCTGACCCCGACAAAGAGCTTGTCAAATGCCGCATGATGAAGGCTGCATAGGGCCAGGCCGTTCCGGATAACGGGTTCTCCCCCCGGGTTCGCATCGGGGATGATATGCGCCGCGTCCAGGAGTTCTTCATGCCTTAACCTGCAAAACGCGCATTGTCTGTTATAGGCCTCAAGGACCCTTTCCCGGAAGGCCCGCTGATGGAGTCTAAACCTGACCGTGGATGTAATGTACTGCCGCCTGGCGTTATCATCCGCCTCACTCACGGTCCCGCTATCGGCGAACTTTTCCGCTGCGATCCCCAGATGCCCTTTGTCGTCAACCGCGACGGAGAAGGTCGGGGCGACGGGGTCGGGATTATCGCAAACGATAAATGCCGGCCATGTCGCCATATAGCGACCTGCCGCGATCCCATGAAAGTAGACCAACGGAAGTCCTTTCGCCATGACGGTCCGTAGGCCCTGGTTGTCCCTGTGGTTTGGGTCCGTCCCTCGATAACGGTATCGGAGCAGATGATCGGGGCCAAAGGCATCTTCGTAGGGACCATCAGGGGATGTCGTGATCGAAAGCGGCAGGTCCATTGCTTTCGGCTTGAAGATCCCCTGGGGCCCGACCAACGGGATTCGCGTATCGTCCAGAATAAGGCCCTGGGCCAGAAGTTGTCTCGGCAATACGTCCCCATATCGGAGGACCTGATCCTTGAGCCATTCGAAGGCTGCGGTTCTCATTCGAGCGTCATAGATCCGATCAAACACGGTCTCGTCCCCTGCCCAAAGAGTGTCTCTTGGCCAATGGCGTCTTCAGCCTGTATGGGCGATATTCATTCTCAAGGGAGCAACACTTTTTCAAAGATCCCCAGGATCTCGATGCTCTTGAGATCGTCGAAGAGCAGGGGCTGGGCGTACGGGTCATCGTATTGCGCGATCCAAAGGGCTTTTTCCAGGCGGTTCCCTTCCCGGACCTCCAGAAAGGTCCTCCGCGGAGCGTCGCGATGGTCGGCTTCTCGTTGATACCCTCAGCTTTGAGAAGGATGATCCGGCCTTCGACCGCTTCCTGTTTGGGCTTTCTGAAAAGGCAAAGGGCCCCTTGGGCGATCACGGGCCGCATCGTGTTCTCGTGCGCGCGAAAAAGAAAATGAGAACCGCTATACTGGCCTTTGGGCACGGGAATGACCTCCGGCACGGCCTTCGCGCCTTTTCTTGCGCCGTCCCAGGCTTCAGGGCTTAGAAGCGGCAGCGCATCCATGAACAATGTCTGAGCGGGCCCCAGCGGAACGATGCCATCTGCAACGCGCTCTTCATCCCGGGCAGGCCGGGATTCGCGTTCCATTCTGCTTCTGAAGAACCTCTCTGTCTCCTTATCTAAGAAACAGACATAGCAGCCCTTATGGGCCCTGGACAACAAGACCCGATAGGTATTCTTGACGAGATCCATGAATCCGCCCTTGGACCGCCGTACCTGGCTATCCTTCGAGTCTTCAGGATGGCCTTCCCAGGCGCCCTTGTCGAAGCTATAGCGAAGATCGGTACCGAATATCACGCCCGCATAATCGAACTCAAAACCTTGAGCGGTGTAGACACAGCCGATTTGGCCGATTCCGTCGGGATCGTTGGCCCATAGCGGGGCAGGGGGGATGCTTTTCGGCAACTTTTTTATTTCGGGAAAGGCGTTCCAGGGTCTGATGTAGCTCCCGATGACGACGTCTTCGGTCAGCTGCCCGTCGGAGGCCAATGCTTTTGACCAGGGCCAGCAGAACCCGGCCATCATTCTCGCCCTGAAGCCTTCGGCCGCCTTCTCGCGTATGGCCCTTTCCATGGTCAAGGGAGAATCCATGATCCGGAAATCGAAATCCTCGTTCCGAGCCCAGAGGATATTGGGCGTCTTCTTGATCTCCAGCGTGTTCTCGATCCATCTGACGAACGAATCGGAACCGCCGCATCGGAACTGGATCTCGAGTTCGTACTCGCTCAATTCACAGGCTAACCGTTTGGCGGAGTCCCTGACATGTTCCGCAGATCCGATTTCGCCGGGGCGAACGACCTGGTCGTCGTCGATGAAGAAGACCGTGACCCGGCCCGCATTGATCAATTCGTCGATCTGCATCTGGCCGGGCCTGCTCTTCTTCGGGTGGAACCTGTCGTTGCTGGATTCCCTCAACCGATGGGCCTCGTCACATATCAGAGCGTCGATCTCGTCTCGAGGAGCATCGGTATAGCTGTTGAAGTACTTGAACTGGCCCGCCCCCCTGGCCCCGATGACCTTTCGGAGCGTTTGGGTGAACGCCTTGGACCCAGTGGCATAGTGCGCGTTGAAGCCCCTCCGCATCAGGTCGGCCATCAGGTTGATTGCGATAACGGACTTGCCCGTCCCCGGCCCGCCTTTGACCAGGACCACCTGTTTCCGACGGTCGTGGATGCCTCTTGTCACCGAACTCAGGACCTTATCGAAGACAACGAGTTGCTCGTCCAGGAGGACGAATTCCGGGTAACCGGCGATAACACCGACGACATGCTCCATCAACTTCCGGCTGGGTCGATATTTTCCATTGAGAACACGGTCGAGGATCTCGATGCCATCTCCCTTCCCGATGCGAAGGCGAAGGAATTCGCGGAGTCGAGGGACATCGTCCGCCGAAAATACAGGGAAGGCCACGACCGAGTCCGAGAATTTGTCCGAAAGCAACGGATCGTCGGCGGCGAAAGCATAGTTATGGAGATAGGAACAAGCGGCCAGCCTTATCGGATCGGCTCCTTCATAAAAGGCTGAATGATAATCCTCGAGATACATCTTGTACCGCCCGACCTGGACGGACGGATGAAGCACTTCCCTTTCGCCTCCCCCCAGATAGGTTACGACTTCGTTTTCCCCTTGCGCCGGCTTGCTGGCTTCCCATTGCTTGAGCTCGATAATGACAGCGTTCCCCCGGCGGGATCCATCAGTGCCCGTGACCAGGCAATCCAGCCGTTTCGAGGATAGCGGTAGCTGATACTCGAGGATGACGCCATGATCATCGAGCTCGCAGTAGGCGAAAAGCCCGGAAACGGCGCGTAAAGAGTTCCGCCAGGAATTCATTTCTGAATGGGACGGATTCTGCCGGAAATAGTAGAAGTAGGACGCTTTAAGCTTCTCGGCTATCTGGTTGAGTTGGGTATCGGCCCTGAACTGAGTGACCGTACCGGCATAAAGCCTCATCCTAGAACTCGTTATACTTCCTGGAGTTACCGCGGGCCTTTTCGACCGGATACTTGGCTTTGTTCTTTTCCATTTTGTTTTTGGCCGCTTCGACGGGAGAGATCGCCAGTCGGTCCGCCAGGCGAATGAGGTAGATCAAAACGTCGCCGATCTCCTCCTCTACCCGTCCGATGGTCCCAGCCTTCAGCTTCCGGGATTCACCGGGGGATAACCATTGAAAGATCTCCATGAGCTCGGCCGCTTCGACGGCCAGCGCCATGGCCAGGTTCTTTGGCGAATGGTACTTTGTCCATCGGCGTTCCCGCGCGAATTTCCGGAGTTCCGATGTCAGTTCCCTGAGCGGATCGACGTTCAGCCGCTCGCGGCCAGTCCTAGGCGTTTCCAAGCACCGGCCTTGTTTTCGCGGTCCTTCAGCAGGCTCTCTCAATGGTCTCGTCAACTTATTAATCCGTTTTCCCCTATCCCTTGAAGACGTTTTCATTATGCCAGATCAACAGCTCCCTTTGAGGTTTGTCGACAGCGGCGGCCGGGAGATGATTCAGGACATGGCCGTCGAACGGATAGTAGGACTTGCCGTTCTCGAATTCCTCTTTCAGGCGCCGGCTGATCTCGATCTTGAATTCCGGAGTGATGGTGATGTAGCCCCGGTCAAAAAGACGGTGGAAATCACTTCGGAGAAGGACCCCGTTGCTGACGGCATGCGGCCCATTCTCCGTGTACGGCTTGATATGGGCCGCCTCCAGCGCCGGCAGCGAGTGTTCCTCCGTGATCGCACAGGCCCGATCATAGGCGTCGGTGACCATTACCCGGAATGCCCCTTGCCCGAGCCGGGGCCGCATCGTCGTCTCCCTGCCGTATCGGGCCTGTTCCTCGTTGACACGCCGGGCTTCCGCGTCGAGGTCGAACACGCTTTGGCGTCGCCAGGCTTCTTGAACGCGTTCCCAAATGAACTGGCCGGCTTCCTTATCGAGCTCATAGCCTTTAGCCTTGCCTCGTACGATAGAGGGGCGCCAATCGGGAGCCGGGAACCAGGAGCCCTCGTCAAGGAAAAAGGGTTGAGTGAGGACGATGCATCCGACGCGGAAATCCTCGTGTGGGACGTCGGGAATGCGGCGGTAATGCAGAAGACGCCCGCGCATTTCGGAATACGAGGCCGCCCCGTTCCGTTGTTCGAACGCCTCCCAGGCCAGGCTGATCGGGAGGATCGAATAGGAAGCGAAGACCCCGCCCCCGGCGATAAGATCACGGTAATGGGTTTTTGGCCCGCGATGGAGTTTGAACAGGAAAAGATCTCCCCGGCTCAAAGCCCGGAAATCCGCGTTGGCGGACGGCTGCCAAAAATTAACTTCGTCGATAGCGGGCTGGGAACGGAGATATTCGAACCAATCTTGGTCCGTTACACCGGCGTAAATTCTCAATTTTTTGGACGTTCGCTCTTCGACAGTCGCTTTGGAGTTTAAACCTATGCTTGTAGCGAAATCAAGGTTCGATGTTGCCGTGGCGTAGCCGAGCCTATCGTTGACACCTTCCCTCGTTGGATGATAGGTTTTCTTCAGAATGCGCGCGAGGGCTATGAGAGCACCTTCTTTCAGGCGTCGCAGCCTCCGCGAGCCGCGCAACTACATCCTGGTCGTCGAGCTCGACGACGCCGTGCCGCGGCGGCATCCGGACAGGCCGAACCTGTACGTGGCTCTGACGACGCAGGAGCCGTCGAACCGGTTCGCGGCCCTATTGAGGGGCAAGGGGCCGGCCTGGATCCGGGACCGCCTGGTCGGCCTGCGCGACGATCTGACGTCCGGGCCGTTCATCCTGCGGGAAGAGGCCGAAGCCGAGCGCCGGGCGGCCGTGCGCTGCCTCAAGCAGGAGGGCTACACCGTCAACCGCGACAGCAGGGTCTGGACGGTCTACGTCATCGAGCTCGACCCGAAGGGCTGCCAGGACCCCGGCCGGGGATTCGTCTACGTCGGCGAGACCTCCAAGACGCCGGAGGAGCGCTACGAGGAGCACAAGAAGGGCAAGAGGAACAAGCGCGGGCCGCTCTTCTCCCCCGTCGCCCGCAGATGGGGGCGGCGCCTGCGCCCGGACCTGGCGCCGCAAACGAGATATTTCGACCAGGCGGCGTCCAAGGCCGCCGAGAAGAGATGGGCGGCCAAGCTGAAGGCCGAAGGCTACAAGGTCGCCGGAGGACACTGACATGACGCCGCAGCGCACCAGCCCCAAGCTGGCCGAGGCCTTCCGGGTCGCGGCCGAGAAGTTCGCCGCCAAGACCAAGAAAGGCGGCGACATCCCCTACCTCTCGCACCTCATGGGCGCCTGCGCCATCGCCCTGGAGAACGGGGCCACCGAGGACGAGGCCGTCGCGGCCCTCCTGCACGACATGATCGAGGACATCAAGCCACCCGAGGAGGCCCGGGCCGCCGTGGCCGCCTTCGGCCCGGAGGTCCTGCGCATCGTCGAGGGCTGCAGCGATTCGAGCACGCATCCGAAGCCGCCCTGGCGCGAGCGCAAGGAGCGCTACATCGCCCACCTGGAGACGGCCGACCGTTCCGTGCTCCTGGTCTCGGCCGCGGACAAGCTCCACAACGCCCGGGCCATCGCCGCCGATCTGCGCCACGCCGGAGCGTCCGTCTGGGAGCGCTTCAACGCCGGCCGCGAGGACGAGATCTGGTACTACCGGACGCTCCTCGAGGTCTTCCGGCGGCGGCTGACCGGCGTCCCGGCGCTCATCCGGGAGCTGGAGCTGGCCGTCGAAGAGATGGCCCGGCCGCCGGCTGCTTGACTTTTCTGGTCATTTTGACCATATTATGATCATCCCGTCGCGCGGAGGCGGCCATGATCACGGTCCCCATCACCGAAGCCAAAGCGAGAATATCCGGCCTGGTCGAGCGTCTCCTCAATATGAAGGAGCATGTTATCATCACAAAGCACGGCCGGCCGGCCGCGGCGCTCATCCCCTATGAGGAATGGGAGGAGCTGACGGCCTCCAAGTCCGGCGGGCTGGCCTCGGTCCCGCCGCCCGCCGCGGACGACGACGCCGCGGTCGACGCCCTGGTCGACGGGATCTACGAGGCGCGAGCCAAGGCCAGGCCCCGGAAGGCGGCCCTCTGATGTACCTATTCGATACGGACGCCCTGAGCGCCCTGGCCAAAAAGCGGCGGCCCGAGGGCCTGATGAAACGCCTGGCGGCGACACCGGTCGCGGCCCAGTTCACGAGCGCCGTCAACGCCGCGGAGGTCTATCACGGCCTCTGCCGGCTGGGAATGGAGAACGGAGCGGGCGCCCGTCTCCTGGACTTTTTTGAAGGCCAGGTCTTCCCACGGCTGACCATCCTGCCGTTCGACCGGGCCGAGGCCAGGACCTACGGCCGGATCCGGGCCGCGCTCGAACGAAAGGGACGGCCGCGCTTCGAGGCCGACCTGCAGATCGCCGCCGTCGCTCTGACCCACCGCCTGATCGTCGTCACCGGGAACGTCCGTCACTTCGAGGGCATCCCCGGCCTGAAGGTCGAGAACTGGCTGGGCTGATCTCGGCCCGGCTTCGATCCTCGCCGGCCCGCTCGTCGTTATAGACCGCGCAAGAACCCCAAAGCCGGGACGGCCGCGCCCATGCCCGCGATCGGGAACCAGGCCGCCGCTCCGATCAAGCAGGGCCGGGAGCTTTCTGGACGGGCATGAATCTTCGATAGAACGCCGCGGTCACCCGCCACAACTCGGGCGCCAGGATCTCCTCGACCTTGGCCCGGATGGACGCCGGGACCGGACCGTAGAAGGCCTCGGCGATGCCGCCGGCGATGCAGGCCAGGGTGTCGGCGTCGCCGCCGAGCGAAACGGCGTTGCGCACGGCGTCCTCGTAGGACGTCGAATCGAGGAACGAGATGACCGCCTCGGGCACGGTCCGCTGGCACGACTCGTCGTGGCCGAAGCCGGGCCGGATGCCGTCGACCGTGCGGGCCAGGTCGTAGCCGAAGCGGCCGGCGATCTCGGTTCGGATAAGTTCCTTGTTCTTCCCCGTCCGGGCCAGAAAGACGGCTAAGGCCGCGGCCTGGGCGCCCTTGACGCCCTCGGGATGGTCGTGGGTGAACTCGGCCGAGCGCTTGGCCTCACGCAGGACGTCGTCGACGGTATCGAAGGCGAAGCCGACCGGCGAGACGCGCATGGCCGAGCCGTTGCCCCAGCTGTTGTAGGGCCGGGGATCGGGCGAGTCCAGCCAGGCCCGGAAACCGCCGCCGTAGCCGCGAGCCGGGTAGCGCCGGCCGAACTCCAGCACGGCCCGCCGGTAATCGCCGTCGGTCAGGATGGCCTGGGCCACGGCCACGGTCAGGACGGAGTCGTCCGTGAAATCGCAGGAAGCGCCGAACAAGGGGAAGTCCTTGCCCTTCGTCAGGCCAAACTCGTGGGGCGAGCCGATGATGTCGCCGGCGATGGCCCCGATCATGACCGGACTGTAGCACCGGCCGGGCCGCGATTCAAGGCCGTCGCCGGGCCGGCTCGGGCGGGCGCCCCTCCCCCGCCGCGGCGCGGAATTCCCCCCCTCCTATCACCCCCCGCGGCGATTGAGGGCTAGTCGGGGCGCCGCTACGATGGGGCCGGAATGAAGCGGGAACATCGGAAGGAAGGTGCGAGATGATGAACACGCATTGCGAGACGACGGCCCACGGCCACGGTCATGGTCACGCCCCGGCGAGGTCCCTTCGGACCGCCAAGGCGGGCGCGGCCAAGCTCGATGTGGTCTGCCCCTACTGCCGCGAAAAGGACGAGGTCATCCCCATCCTCTACGGGTTCCCCTCGCACGAGGCCTTCAAGAAGGCCGACCGGGGCGAAGTCTATCTCGGCGGCCTGGATATCAGCCCGTACAGCTACTACTGCAAGCGCGACGACCGCGAGTTCTAGCTCCCCCGGCCGCCTTTCGGCACCGGGATGATGATCTCCGGGTCGGCGACCAGAAGCCCGTCCCCATCCGGGGCGACCAGGGCGTAGGGATAGAAGCCGGGCTTGGCGTCCGGCGCGATGACGGCTTCGATCACCGTCCCCCCTCGATCGAGCGTGAAAAAATCCCAGTTGAGCGGTCCGTCCCAGGCCTTGACGATCGCCGCGAAGGGGCGGCGGCCATCCACGTGCCAGCGGATGAGGTCGCCGCGGCCGGCGTGGATGCAGCACGGCGTGACGGCGATCTTCCCGGCCGCGACGACGACCGTGACGTCGTGGGTCGGCGGCGGGACGGGCGGAGGCGCCTTGTCGGGTGTTCTGGCCATCGGGATTCCCTCCTTTCGGGTCCTGATCATCTATCCGTCATTTCGACGTGATAGCGGCATAGCCCGGGTCCCGGCGCAGGGCGGCCAGGAGCGGGTCGCGGACGATCTCCCCCATCGGGCCGGCCAGCCCGACATACTCGCGCAGGGCCGCCAGGGCCCGGTCGCGATCCCCGAGGATCTCGTAGCCGAAGACGGCGCGCTGCAGGAGGCCGGCGTCGCCCGGGCGGGACCGCAGGACGGCGTCGAGGGTGTCTCGGGCCCGGGCCGCCTGTCCCGCCTTGGCCAGGTCCACGGCCAGCGTGGCCCGGGCCCGGGCGTCGTTGGGATCGCGGAGCAGGGCCCGCTCGGCGAGCTCGATGGCCTGGGCGTAGGCCGCGGCCGCCTTGTCTTCGCTGCCCGGGGTGAAGCGGTAGGCGTCGCCGATGTTGCCCCACATGACGTAGGCGAAATCGCTCGGCCCGAAGCCGAGGGCGGCCTCGTTCATGGTCACGGCGTCGGCGAACCGGCCGCTGAAATAATAGAGCGTGGCCAGGTTGGCGCAGGCCTCGGGATTGCGCTTGGTGGCGTTGGACCGCTCGAACACGGCCGTGGCCCGGTCATAGGCGTCCAGCTTGAAGTGGGCGGCGCCGAGACCGTTCAGGACGACGATGTTGCCGGGGCAGAGGCGGGCGGCGGCCTCGAGCTCGTCGCGGGCCTGGACGCAATCGCCGCGGTTTAAATGGAAGATGGCCAGATAGGTCAGGCCGGCCCAGTACTTGGGGCGGGCCTTGATCGCGGCCCGGTAGGCGGCCTCGGCCCTGGCCGGCTCGTTGGCGTCTTCATAGAGATAGGCCAGTCTGATCCAGGCGTCGTAGCAGAGGGGATCGAGAGACACGGCCCGCTCGAGCTCCGGTCCGGCCTCCGCGTTGCGGCCGAGGCGGCGGAGGGTCGAGCCCAGGGCCAAGTGGGCCCGGGCGGACAGGTCGTTCGCGGCCAGGACCGTCCGGAGCAGGGACTCGGCGCGGGCGGCCGGCGCCAGGTCCTTGTCCGGGACCGCTTTCTGGCGGCAGGCCTCGGCCAGGTCGATCCATGCTTCGGTGAACGAGGGATCAAGGCGGACGGCTTCTTCGAAGGCGGCGATGGCCGACCCTATGGCCGCGGCGTAGGACGGCGAGGCCGGGTCCGGTGAGCCCCTGTAGCTCGAGGCCAGGTGGCCGAGGCCGCGGAGATAAGCCTCGAAGGCGCCGGGCACGGTGGTGGCTGAAGGCGGGGCGGGGCGCGGACCGGGCGCGCCGGACGGGGAAGGCGGAAGGGAGGAGGGCGGGCCGGCCGGCAGGCCGAGAGCGGCGGCCGTCTCCCGGACGAGGTCGTCGCGCCAGGTGGCGATGTTGCCGAGATGGTCGGACTTCTGCACCGAGGCCGACCGGGCGGCCCGGGCCGGATCGATCGCGTCAAGGGTCAGGGACAGGTTGTCGCCGGACCTCTTGAGGGTCCCGGTCAGGACGACGTTGGAGCCGAGGACGCGCAGGGCGTCGGAGGCCTCGCGCACATCGTAGGTCGCGAGATGCTCGACCGGCGTGACCCAGGAGCGCGACGGGCGGCCCAGGGCGTCGAGCCGGACGCGGAGGTATTCGGCCAGGCCGGCCGACAGGATGCGGTCGGCGGGCGTGTCGCCGAGGACGGCCGGGTCGAAGACGGTGATGTGGCGGGCGGCGGAGGGCCGGACGGGCGCCAGCCCGAGCAGGCCGGCGAGGATGCGCGGCAGGCCGACGAGAGCGGCGATGACGAGGACAACGAGCCCCGCGGTCAGGGCGAGGGACAGCCGGGCCAAGGGCGGCAGGGCGCGGCGGCGGCGGGATCGCAGATGGCGCGCGGAGGAAGGCCGGGTCGCGGCCCGCGTCTCCCCCGTCACGACGTGGATGTGGCCGGAATAGCCCGCGGATTCGCTGACGTTCTCGAGGGCCGCCGCCATCTCGACGGCCGAAGCGTAGCGGTCGGCCGGGTCCGGGGCCAGGGAACGGGCCAGGACCTCGGCGCAGCCGGGAGGCGTGCCGGGCAGCAGGCCCTCGAAGGACGGCGTTCCGCCGCTGACGATGGCGTAGGCCAGGGAGGGCTCGTTTTCGCCGCGGAACGGCAGCCGGCCGGTCAGCATCTCGTAGAGGACGACGCCGAGGGACCAGACATCCGAGCGGGCGTCGACGTCGGCGCCCTGGAGCTGTTCGGGCGACATGTAGGCGATCGTGCCGACGGCCCGGCCGTCGCGGGTCAGGCGGGCCTCGCCGGCGATCTTGGCCAGCCCGAAGTCGGCGATGCGGGCCGTGCCCTCGCGGGTGACCAGGATGTTGGCCGGTTTGATGTCGCGGTGGACGATGCCGGCGGCGTGGGCGGCGGCCAGGCCCTCGGCGACCTGGGCGGCCAGGGAGATGGCTTCGGCGGGGGCCACGGCGCCGCGCCGGATCATGGTCCGCAGGCTTTCGCCGCGGCAGAGGGCCATGGCGATGAACATGCGGCCGTCCTCGCCCTCGCCGATCTCGTGGATGGTGCAGATGTGGGGGTTGTCGAGGACGGAGGCGGCCTGGGCCTCATGGGCGAAGCGCTCCCGGGCCTCGGGGTTGTCGGTCAGCTCGGCCGGCAGGAACTTGAGGGCGACCGGGCGCTTCAGGCGAAGGTCCTCGGCCTCGTAGACGACGCCCATGCCGCCGCGGCCGATCTCGCCGCAGATGCGGTACTTGCCGGCGACGACCGTGCCGGGAGCCAGGCCGCGGCCGAGGGGGTCGATGGTCGTGGTGACAGGGGGGGCGCCATCCAGGGGCACGGCGCAGGACGCGCAGAACCGGGAATCGTCCGGATTTGGAGCCTTACAGAGAGGGCATTCCAACCTGTCGACCTCCCCCCGTTGGCCTAACGATAATCCCAATCGGGGCCCGAGTCAACCGTCCTTTCGGGAGGATGATCAAGATGGGGTCAAACCTACAACCGGGAGCGGACTCCGGGCCGCGACCGCCAGCGCCGCTTCGGAACGACCTGGAGGAGCGGGGCCGGGAAATATCTTAGGGACAGGGCGAAAGAAAGTCCAAGAAGGCTCGCCAAAATCCCTCATTCCATTGACAAATCCGAGCAATGGCCCATAATGGCGTTCTTGACTTCGGCCTCTGGAGGTGTGCGATGAGCGATAAATATTATTTCACCAGCGAAAGCGTCACCGAGGGCCATCCCGACAAGATCTGCGACCAGATTAGCGACGCCATTCTCGACGACATCCTGAAACAGGACCCCGACGCCCATACGGCCATCGAGGCCCTGACCACGACCGGCACGGTCCATGTCGCCGGCGAGATCACGACCACGGGCTATTCCGATATCCAGAAGATCGTCCGCAGGACCCTCCGCGAGATCGGCTACACCGACCCCCGCTACGGCATCGACTGCGAGGACGCCGGCGTCTGGATCGCCGTCCACGGCCAAAGCTGCGACATCGCCCGCGGCGTCGGCCGCAAGGTGAAGTGCCAGCAGGGCGCCGGCGACCAGGGCATGATGTTCGGCTTCGCCTGCGACGAGACGCCCGAGCTGATGCCCTTGCCGATCATGCTGGCCCACCGGCTGACGGCCAAGCTGGCCGAAGTCCGGCGCCACAACGCCGGCCACGCCCTCGGCCCGGACGGCAAGAGCCAGGTCACGGTCGAGTACCGCGGCGGCCGGCCGGTGCGGCTCGAGGCCGTGGTCATCGCCCAGCAGCACATCGCCGACCTCTCCGAGCGCGAGCTGCGCAAGCTCATCCTGGAGAAGGTCGTCAAGCCCGTCTGCGGCAAGTACCTCGACGCCAAGACCAAGATCTACATCAACGCCACGGGGCGCTTCGTCATCGGCGGCCCCGAGGGCGACACCGGCGTCACCGGCCGCAAGATCATCGTCGACACCTACGGCGGCATGGGCCGGCACGGCGGCGGCTGCTTCTCCGGCAAGGACCCCAGCAAGGTCGACCGCAGCGCGGCCTACGCCTGCCGCTACATCGCCAAGAACGTCGTCGCGGCCGGGCTGGCCAGCCGGTGCGAGCTGCAACTGTCGTACGCCATCGGCGTGCCCGACCCGATGGCCGTGTTCATCGACACGTTCGGGACGGGCAAGGTCCCGGACGCCGCGATCGCCGAGCTGGTCAAGCAGCACTTCCCGCTGCGGCCGGCCGATATCATCGACCACCTGGACCTCAAGCGGCCGATCTACCAGAAGACGGCGGCTTACGGCCACTTCGGCCGCAACGACCCCGACTTCACCTGGGAAAAGACCGACAAGGCGGCCGCCCTCCGCAAGGCCGCCGGCCTCTAACGCAGCGACTCGATCAGCCGGACCGGATCGACGAGCTTGCCTTTATAGGTTGCCTCGTCGCCAGGTATGGTCACCGGATCGCCCGTGGCCAGGGCGGCCCCTCCTTTCTTCGGCCTCGATCATTTCCGGGAAGAGATATAATGGCTTCCGGGAGGCTATGCATGGAGATCCGCCGTTCCGCCGTCGCGTTCGCGACCGTATTCTTCCTGTCGGCCCTGGCCGCGTTCCCGCAGGGCAACCTCCTGAAGAAGGGGCAGTACGGCCTCGGACTGACCGGGTCCTACTCGACCAACAACGCGGTCCATGGCTTGTCCGGGGCCGTCGGGATCGGGCTCGGCGGCCTCTTCGACCTGTCGTTGGCGGCCGGCCACGCGACCTACGACGATCCGGGGGAGTTCTCGGAGCTGGCGACGACCACGCTCGCCCCCCAGCTCACGGCCCACATCATCAAGCAGAATTCGTCGAAATCGCCCGTGTCCGTGTCGATCGGCGTCGGCTACGCCAGGGACGACTTCGCGTCGCCGGACCTCGAGATCATCGACTATAAAATGTGGGCGAACACGTTCCTGATCGGCGGGACCGTCTATCGGGACGTCCGGCTGTCGAAGGCGGCCTATCTCCAGCCCTCGGTCGGCATCGTCTACTCCAGCACGACGCTGAAGATCGCCGACCCCAGCCGTTACACGGTCAGCGCCGACGATACGCTGGTCTCGCTGGGGATCGGCGTGCCGGTCGTCTACGCTCTCTCGCCCAAGGCCTTGCTCGTCGTCCAGCCCGGGCTGACCCTCGAGCTGGAGAATGGCGGGCGCACGACCTTCGCCCTCTCCGCCGGCCTGGTTTATTTCTTGAAATAGGAAAAGAGAGGGTCAAACCTGCTTCCGGGAGCGGATTCAGAGGAGCGACCGCCAGAAGTCCGGCGGAACAGCCCGGAGCCGGGCTTCTGGGAAAAATTATAGAATGGATTTGGGATCCTTCTTGTTCTCCCTATTTGGCCGCCGTCAGGCCGCGGTTCTTCAGCAGCCCGTCGATCTTGGGCTCGGCGCCGCGGAACCTCACGTACTGGGTCATCGGATCTTCCGTGCCGAACGGCTCGAGGACGTTCTTGCGGAACGACTCCGCCGTGGCCCGGTCGAAGATGCCCTTCTCCTGGAACGCCTCGTAGGCGTCGCAATCGAGGACCTCGGACCAGATATAGGCGTAGTACCCGGCCGAGTACCCGCCGCTGAAGATGTGGCTGAAATAGGTCGAGCGGTAGCGGGGCACGATGGCCGGGATGAGCCCGATCTTGTCCATGGCCTCTTTCTCGAAGGCCCGCACGTCCGCGGCGCCGGGGTCGGCGGCCGTGTGCCAGGCCATGTCGAGGATGGAGGCGGCCAGGTACTCGGCGGTGATGAAGCCCTGGTTGAAGAGCTTGCTCTTCTCGAGCTTCTCGACCAGCGCGGCCGGGATGACCTCGCCCGTCTGGTAGTGCTTGGCGTAGACGGCCAGCAGCTCGGGCTCGAAGACCCAGTGCTCCATGATCTGGGACGGCAGCTCGACGGAGTCGCGGGCCACGGTCCGGGTCCGGAACCGGGACTTGGAGAAGAGCGTGGCCAGCGAGTGCCCGAACTCGTGGAAGAAGGTCTCGGCCTCGTCCGTCGACAGGAGCGCCGGGGCGTCGGCCGTCGGGGCGGTGAAGTTGCAGGTGATCGTCGAGATGGGCGGGACGCGCACGCCCTGCTCGTCGTAGGCGCGCCGGAAGCCGCCCGACCAAGCCCCGCTCCGTTTGCTCGGCCGGGGATGGAAGTCCATGTACAGGACGCCGGTATGGCGGCCGTCCGCTTCCTGGACCTCGAAGACCTGGACGTCGGGATGGTAGCGCGGCAGCTCGGGCCGGGGGATGAACTTCAGGCCGTAGAGCTTCTCGCACAGGGCGAAGATGCCGTCGCGGACGTTGTCGAGCTTGAAGTAGGGCCGCAGGGCCTCGTCGTCGAGGGCGTACTTCTGCTGGCGCAGTCGCTCGGTGTAGAGCCACCAGTCCCAGGACGCCAACGTGCCCCGGCCGGCCTTCGGATCGCGGTCCATCATGGCCTGCAGCGCCGCCGCCTCTTCCTTGGCCTTGACCAGGGTCGGGGCCCAGAGCCGGGCCAGGAACTCGTCGACCTTCTCCGGGGTCTTGGCCATGTTGCGCTCGAGGACGAAGGCTGCGTGGCTGGCGTAGCCGAGCAGCCGGGCCCGCTCCTGGCGCAGGGCGGCGATCTTGCGGACGTTCTCCTTGTTGTCGGACTCGTTGTCGTTGTCGCCCTTCATGACGTAGGCCCGGTGGACGCGCTCGCGCAGGGGCCGGCGCTCCGAGTAGGTCAGGAACGGGGTCATGCTGGGGACGTGGATGGTGAAGAGCCACTGCCCGTCGGCGAGCCCCGCCTGCTTGGCGGCGGCCGCGGCCATGGCTACGACCGAGGCGGGCAGGCCGGCCAGGTCGGCCTTGTCGTCGATGATCATTTTGAAGGCGTTGGTCTCGGCCAGGACGTTCTCGCCGAAACCGACGGTCAGCAGCGACATCTCCTGATTGAGCTCGCGGAAACGGGCCTTCTGCGCCGCGTCGAGCAGGGCGCCGCCGCGGACGAAGTCCTTGAAAGTGTTCTCCAGGAGGAACAGCTCCTCGCGGGCCAGGCCGAGCGTCTCGCGCCGGTCGTAGACGGACTTGACCCGGGCGAACAGCTTCTCGTTGAGAGAGATGTTGTCGCCGTGGGCGGCCAGCAGGGGCGCGGTCTGGCGGTCGACGGCCTGCAGCTCCTTGTTCGTCAGCGCGCTTTGGAGCGAGCCGAAGACGCTGTCGACCTCGGTCAGGAAAATGCCGGCGTGGTCGAGGGCGGCGATGGTGTTGGCGAAGGTCGGCTCGGCCTTGTTGGCCACGATGGCGTCGACCTCGGCCTGCTCGCGGCGGATGCCCTCCTGGATGGCCGGCAGGAAGTGCTCGGTCTTGATGCGGTCGAACGGCGGGACGTCGAACGGCGTGCCGTAGGGCTTGAAGAACGGGTTGTCCGGGTTGGCGGCCGCCGCGGCGTCGGCGGCGGCTCGGGCCTCCTTCGAGACCTGCGGGAACGGCGACCCCGAAGCGTCGCCCGGGCCGCTTTTGCAGGCGGCGGCCGCGCCGGCGAGCGCGAGCGAGAGCGCGGACAGGAGAAGAAGGGTGGTCATGGCTTGGCCTTTCATGATTCGTCGCACCTCCAGGGGGAAATGGCCGATAGCTCATTATAGGGGGGAAACAATGACGGGGTCAAACCTACAATTTTCGAAAAAATGTAGGTTTGACCCCTTCTTGATGTCCTAAAAAAAGGTCAGAAGGGGTTCCGTGGGCCTGCCCGGTTATTGCGCATTGCGCCCGATCGACCCCCTCGAATTCACCCCAAGAGGTGATTGTCCCGCCGCGGGTCCCGGGGCAAAATCCCTTTCGGCATGAGAAAAGCCGCGGCGGTCTTCTGTCTGACGGTGGCGCTCGGCCTCTCTCTGTTCGGTGACGCTCCCTCCGGGTCCGCCTCGAGCCGCCGGGACCGCAGCGAGCCCTTCGCCCTGGCCGAGCCCCAGGACATGCCGGCTTTCACCCTGACGACGAACGCCCGCAAGCTCGACGTCCTCGCGGAATCGGCGTTCCTGGCCTCCATCGACCCGGCCCAGCTTGCCGCCCCTGCCGCCGAATTCCTCGAAGCCCTGGCCGGCCCGCCCTATCCCGCTCCCGCCTCGGGCCCGCTGACGTCCGGGGCGCCGGCCGTGTCCCTGATCGCCGCCGGGCTCGCCGGGCCGGGCGGCAAAAGGGACTCGCCCTCCCGCCTGGCCCTGGCCATCTTCATGGGGCGGGGCAATGGCGATCCTTTCTCGTCCCTCCACGAGACGTACGCCTGGCGCGCCGCTTTCAAGACGATGAACCTGGGCGCGGGGCTCTATCGCGATATCCCCATCACCAGGGTCCTGCGCATCAAGCCCTACCTGGGGATCATCCGCTCCTACGCCATCGTGCGGCCGTCGTCCCCCTATGCCGCCGAGTCGGCCTCGTTCGAGAGCCGGCTGACGGCCGTCTGCATCGGCCTGCCGCTCGTCTGCGGGTTCTAAGAAAGAAACGGCCGAAACGGCATCCGGGTGCGGACCCGGAAAGGCGACCGCCGGGAGCCCGGCGGAGCGACACGGACCCGGCCTCCGGGAGATATCTCAGGAAAACTCGTATCTTGGGTAAAAGGTAGGTTTGACCCTTTCTTATTTGGCCAGCGCGGACCAGTTGATCAGGGCGTTCCACAGGAGCCGGTGGTCGGACCGGTTGAGGTCCCGGTGTATGGGATTGAAGTTGAAGGCGATCACCCGCCCCTTTCCCGCCGGCAGGTCCAGGACGGCCGGCCGGCCCTCGAGCTCGTCCTCGCCCTTGAGGGCGCCGCTGACGAGCATCTTGACCTCGGCCTTGGCCGCTTTCTCCCGGGCCTCGCGCTCTTCCTTGGTCAGGGCCGCCAGCGCCTCGGGGCTGTCGTCCTCGCGGTCCTCCTTGCGGACCTTGGTCCCCCACTGCATGACCACGCCCCGTCGCTCCGACCGGGCGATGTCGTAGACCGGGAACTCCGACCGGAAGACCGAGGTCGTCTCCGCATAGCCGTAGGCCAGCGGGTGATCGGGCCGCAGGAACTTGACCCGCAGCTCCGAGCCGGGCGTGAAGAAGGCCCCGCCGCGCCGGCCGACGTCGCGTACGATCCCGCCCTCGAGGGCGATCCGCGACCCGTTGCCGAGCGTGATCAGCACGCCGCCGGCCTCGAGGAACTCCTGGATCTTGGCCATGCCCAGCCAGCCGATGCCGCCGGTGATGTCGGCCGAGGCGTCGGGCACGCCCAGGTTGGGCGTCTCCTTGGTCTTCTGGTAGGCCAGCGGCCCCCACTTCTTGTCGAGGCCGTGGATCTGGTCGTCGAGGCCGAGCCAGTTGTCGCCATAGACGATGACATCATACTTCTCGCGCAGCCGGCCGGCCCGGATATCCTCGTCCCGGACGTAGGCGTAAGGCACCTTCTCGCGGTCCAGGACCAGACGGATCCAGCCGGTCGCCTGCGTGTCGGCCCAGGAGTGCCAGACGGCCAGGCGCGGCAGTCTCGATTCGTGGCGCGGCACGTCGGCGGGCGCGGCCGCGGCGCCGGCGAAGTCGAGGGCCAGCTCGGCCGAGGCCTTCTTCAGGGCGTCGGCCAGGCCCTTCTGGTCGGCCATGATCCACGAGCCGGCCGGGTAGTCCTTGTCGCCCGCCTTGAAGGCCTTCTCGGCGATCTCGACGCGGAACGGAGCCAGCCGGGCCCGGAGCGCCAGCAGTCCTTCCTGGCCGGTGTCCTTCAACAGGAATACGGGGCCCGCGCCCTCGACCGAGCCGGCGACGCTGAAACCGGGCGCCAGCGGGACGAGCGCCGCCGCGGCGATCTTCGGGTCGTCGATCGCTTTGGCCTCGACGCCGAAGTGCAGCGGGAGCGACCAGGACACGTCGTCGTAGGGCTCGTAGACCGCGTCGGGCGGAAAAGCCTGCAGGGTCAGCAGGTCGACGGCGTAGTTGCGGTAGGGCTGGTCGAGCCGCACGACGTAGGTGCCGGCCGCGAACTCGCCCTCGGCCACTTTGAAGGCCGCCGCGGCCCGGCCGACCTCGATGCCCTGGGCCAGGAGGAGACCGACCATCTCGGCGACGCGCTTGGGATCGCCCTGCCCGGCCGGGATGGCGAAGGCGTAAGGTTTGCCCTTGACGCCCTTCTGCCAGGAGTTGTAGCCCTTGCGGTAGAAGTCGCGCAGCATCTCCTTGGCGTTCTTGGCCGTGTAGTCGAGCGCGGCCAGGCAGCCGCTCTCCATGTAGTTGGTGTTGTTGCGCAGCGACCACAGGAATTTGCGCGGCGGCGGCATGGGCCGGTACCATTCCTGGCTGGTCACGGGGCGACCGACATAGCGCTCCTCGTCCGGCCGCAGGACGCGCTCGACGGTCTCGGCCGTGCCGTTGCCGAAGGTCTCGTAGCCGCGGCCGATGCTGTTGTGGTTGACGCCGATCGAATCGAGGAAGACGTGCTGCCAGCCGTCGCTGAACCCCCAGGTCCAGACGCCGGGCATGCCGGCCGCCGTCAGGGCCCCAACCTCGGCCAGCGACATGGAGAACCACTCGCTCAGGAGGATGGGATCGAGGTTCTTGTTGAAGGGCCCGGTCCCGTTCCAGGTCTGGAGCAGGGGGATGGATTCGTGGAGGTCGTGGACGACCATCGGGTGGTAGTCGAAGAACATCTTGGCCACGGCCTTGGAGGCCTGGAGGGCCATCTGGTGGGCGTCGCGGTTGTTGTCGTGGAAGACGTAATGGCCCCAGTACGGCGGCGAGTCGGGCGGCAGGCTCTCGAAGTCGGTCTTGCCCTTGAGGTAGCGGTAGAACCAGTCGACCGTCTTGTCCCGGCCGTCGGGCTCGGAGCAGGGGTTGATGAGCACCAGGACGTTCTCGCGGATGGCCCGGATCATCGGCTTGTCGGAGACGGCCAGGCGGTAAGCCAGCTCCATGACCATCTCGGGCGAGCCCGTCTCGGTCGAATGCAGTCCGGCGTTGAAGAAGAAAACCGGCCGGGCCGCGGCGATGAGGGCTTCCGCGGCCTCGGGCGACGTCCGGCGCGGGTCGGCCAGAGCGGCCGCGGCGGCCTTGAGCTTGGCCAGGTCGCGCAGGCCGGCCTCGTCGGCCACGACCGCCAGCAGGATGTCGCGCCCCTCCTCGCTCCGGCCGATGGTCTCGAGGCGGACGCGCGGCGAGGTCTCGGCCAGCTTGCGGAAATAACCGTAGATCCGGGTGGTCGAGGACAGCTCGCCGGCGGCGCCGACGACGTGGCCGAGGTACTTCGTCGGCGACATCACGGTCGGCGAATCGGGCACGTAGGCCACCCAGGGATTGCCGAAGCGCGGCTCGGTCGTGTATTTGGCGATGGCCTCGACCGAGCCGGGTTCGGGCTTGTCGGGGGCGTAGGGGTCGGCCGGCGGCGCGGCGACGGCGGGCCCTTGGAGAGCGGCGGTTCGGGGCGCCGGCGCCGTCCCTGTTTTGGCCGCAACGAGGGCGGCGGCGGACGCCAGGGCCAGGATCAGGAAGGAGAGGATGGGCCGAACGCGGCGGGACTTGAACATGAGGGGCCTCCAATCCGGCCAACAATATCAATTTCCCCCGAACGCGGTCAAACCCAAAGCGAAAAATAATTGAATTAATTCAGGCTTGACCCCTTATAATGACACACATGAAGCGAACCCTCGTCGTCACCGTCGTTCTCGTCGCCTTGACCGCTGTCGCCTTCGCCGCCGCCGGGCGGACCTCGCCGGCGTCGACATCCTCCCCCGCGGTCTCCCCCGCCCCGGCCGAACCGCGCCTCGTCCTGACGCCCAAGCCCGGCCCCGAGCCGCGTCTGAACGGCGCCCGCGTCTTCGGCGTCCGGCCCGGCTCGCCGTTCCTCTTCACCATCGCGGCGACGGGCGAACGGCCGATGACGTTCGGCGTCGAGGGCCTGCCCGAAGGCCTGATGCTCGACACCGCCAGCGGCCGGATCACGGGCTCTCTGGCCGCGCCCGGCGACTACGAGGTCACGTTCACGGCCGCCAACGCCCGCGGCGCCGCTTCGCGCCCCTTCAAGATCGTCTGCGGCCCGACCCTGGCCCTGACCCCGCACATGGGCTGGAACAGCTGGTACGTCTGGGAGAACCGGGTCTCCGACGCCATCATGCGGGCCGCGGCCGAGGCCATGGTCTCGAGCGGCATGATCGACCACGGCTACCAGTACGTCAACATCGACGACTGCTGGTCGGTCCGCCCCGAGGCCGACGACCCCGGCCGGCGCGGCGAGCCGCGCGACGCGGACGGCCGGATCAACGCCAACAGCTATTTCCCCGACATGAAGGCCATGACCGACCACATCCACGCCCTGGGCCTCAAGGCCGGCATCTACACCTCGCCCGGGCCGCGCACCTGCGCCGGCTACACGGCGGCCTGGCGGCGCGAGGAGGCCGACGTCCGCCGCTTCGTCGAATGGGGCTTCGACTTCCTGAAATACGACTGGTGCTCCTTCGGCGACTTGGCCGACGAGACGAGCCTCGACGACCTCCAGCGGCCCTACAAGCTCATCAGCGGCCTTCTGGCCGCCCAACCCCGCGACATCGTCCTCAACCTCTGCCAGTATGGCCTGGGCCGCGTCTGGGAGTGGGGCCGGGCGGTCGGCGGCCAGAGCTGGCGCACGGCCGGGGACCTGGGCCACGACGTCGTCGGCAACCTCTTCCGCGACGGCTTCGACGTCTACTCCCAGAACGAGCTCCACCGCTACGGCGGCCCCGGCGGCTGGAACGATCCCGACTACCTCCTGATCGGCATCCTGAGCTCGGCCTTCGTCGCCGACCGCAAGGAGGGCGGCAACGAGGCTTCGCCGCTCTCCCCCAACGAGCAGTACACCCACGTCTCCCTGTGGTCGCTGGTGGCCGCGCCCCTCATCTTCAGCGGCGACATCACCCGCCTGGACGACTTCACCCTGGGCCTGCTGACCAACGACGACATCATCGACGTCGACCAGGACCCCCTCGGCCGGCCCGGACGCCGCGTCGTCAAGACGGGCGACCTCGAGGTCTGGATGCGCGAGATGGAGGACGGCTCGAAAGCCGTCGGGCTGTTCAACCGCGGCGGGACGCTGGCGACCGTGACCGCGAAATGGGACGATCTCGGCCTGGCCGGCCCGCAGCGCGTCCGCGACCTGTGGCGCTCGAAGGAGCTGGGCGTCGTCGACGGCGCCTTCGAGGCCTACGTCGCCCGCCACGGCGTCGTCATGATCCGGCTTTGGCCGGCCGCCGCCGCCCCGGTGATTTAGAGTCCGGCCCCGATCGGGTAGCGGTCGTCGACCCGCACCGGCAGCTTGCCGGACGGCTTGAGCTCGCCCTTGAGGGCCTTGAGGAACGAGTCGAAGTAGACCGCCTGGTTGCCGAACCAGCCGCGCTCGCCGTATCCGACCAGGAAGGCGGCCACGTCGGGGATCTTGCGGATGAGCTGGGGGTTGCCGTAGGACATGGCCACCACCGCCCCGGGCTTGGCGGCGATGATCTTCTTCAGGAAGGCCAGGTCGGCCTCGCGGAACGGGGCCGGATCGCCCATCCGGTTCCGGGGCACGAAAAGCGACAGGACGACCACGTCGGCGTCCGCGACCGCCTTCCAGACCGTCCCGTAGTAGGCCGCGTCCAGGTCCGGCCGCAGGCCGAAGCTGGCCGTGCCCGGGAAGGCCGCCGCCAGCTTGGCGGCCAGCGCCGCCGGCATGGGATCGCCGTCGACCTTTTGGACGGCGATATTGACCAGCCGGCGCGGCCGGGCCGGCGGGGCGACGGACGCCGCCGCGGCGCCGAAGGGCAGCACGCCGTCGTTCTTGAGCATGGTCAGGGACCTGTCGGCGACCTCCTGGATCAGGGCCTGGTGGGCGGCCGTCCCGACGGATGCGCCGACACGGGCCTCGTCGACGAACCGGTGGACGTGAAGGCCGAGCCGGGCCTTGAGCGTCAGGAGCTTGCGCACGGCCTCGTCCACCCGGGCCTCCGGGACGCGGCCGGAACGGACCGCCGCCGCCAGCGCGGCGATGGCGGCCACCGGGTCCTTGGGCTTGAGGATGATGTCGTGCCCGGCCTCGAAGGCCTTGACGGCCACCTCCTCGGCCCCGAAGCGGGCCGCGACGTGGTCGTACCAGAGGTCGTCGGAAGTCACGATCCCCTTGAAGCCGAGCCGGCCCTTGAGCCAGCCGGCGACGAGCCGGGGCTCGACGCTGGCCGGCAGCCGCGAACCGTCCGTGACCGAGGGCACGGCGATGTGCTCGGTCATGACGAAATCGACGCCCGCGTCGATGCCGAGCTTGAAGGCCCGGAACTCCTGGGCCTCGACGTCGGCGGCCGGCTTGTCGATCCAGGCCCAGCCGGGGTTGTCGGGCATATTATGGACGTCGCCCCGGCCCGGGAAATGCTTGGCCGAGGTCAGCATGCCGTGCTCGTGATAGCCGCGGACGTAGGCCCGGACCATGCGCCCGAGGCGGTCGAGGTCGCCGCCGAAGGACCGGACGCTCTCGGCCGGGTTGTCGGGGTCCCAGGCGATGTCGCAGACCGGCGTGTAGGTCAGGTGGACGCCCATGGCCCGGCCCTCGACCGCGGCGGCCGAGGCCGCCCGGTACATGAGGTCCTCGTCGCCGGCGGCGGCGAAGGCCATATTGGCCGGGAACTCGCTGGCGCCGGTCACCTGCTGGCCGGGCCCGCCCTCGAAGTCGGCCGAGACGAGGAGCGGCACGGCGGCCTCCTTCTGCAGGCGGTTGAGCAGGCCGGCGACGTCGCGCGGCGTGCCGCCGTAGAAGACGAACATCCCCAGGCCGTGGTCGCGGGCCAGCGCCGTCCAGCGGGCCAGCCGCGGGTCGTCGTCGGCGATGTAGCCGCCGGCGACGTCGGCCGTGACCAGCTGGGCGATCTTCTTCTCGAGGGTCAGGCCGGCCATGGTCTCGGTGACCCAGGCCGCGGCGTCAGCGCCGATGTCCGCGGCCAGCGTCGGCGCCGGGATGGGCCCGCCGGCCTTGGGTCCCTTGTCGACCAGCCGGACGAGCAGGAACGGCAGGGAGGCCAGGACGGCCATGATGACGATGTAGATGGGGTCGAGCTTGCGCAGCTTCATGTTCGGTTCTCCTCCTTGGCGGCCGGACCGGTCCTTTCGAAGACGATCTCGGCCAGGTCGAAGCCCAGGCCTTTCGAGCGGGGGTCGGCCCCCGCGAGGTGCAGGTAGATGACGTTCTCGCCGCGGTGCATCTCGAACTCGCCCAGCGCGAACGGCCCGCCGACGGCCCGCTCCGGGGCGTAGAGGTCGACGGCCCGGCCGGCCGGACGGTCGCGCTCGAAGAGCTGGAGCCGACCCTGGTCGGGCCCCACAACGGCCTTGATCGAGACGCGGTAGGTCCCGGCCTCCGGCAGGTCGCAGACGAACGAGACGTGGTGCGGCCCGAAGACGTCCTCGCCGCTCGTCCGCATCGACAGGACCCGGACCCGGTCCCGGCCCGCCGCCATGGACGACTTGGACCAGGTCGCGTTCTGCAGCGAGGTCGTATGGATGGGCACGTTCCAGCCGGGCGTAAAAACGAGGCGCTCGGGCCCGGCGACGCGGCGGGCCGCGGCCGGCGGCAGGGGCTCGGCCGGGGCCGGCGGGTCCTGGGCGTAGAAAAGGACGACGCCGGCGTAGTCGGCCGGGACCGCGTTGCCCTCGCCGCCGTGCTCGATGGTGTAATCGACGGACTCGGCGTATGGGTAGGCGTCGGTCAGGAGGAACCGGTAGCCGCCGGTCCGGCCCTGCGGCTTCTTATAGTCGAGACAGCCGCTCAGGGGCAGCGACAGCCGCGTCTCCCAGCGGCCGGGAACGTCGTACCAGCCGCCGTTGAACGAGTCCTCGGACCCGGTGCCGGGCACGGCCAGCCGGCCGTCGATCACGGCCCGGTCGTCGCCCTCGAAAAAGTAGGTATTCCCGGGCTCGAGGCCCTGGGCCTGAAGGATGGTCCCGACGACGTGGCCCCGCCCCTCCGTCCGCAGGTAGGTGAAGGGCCGGCCCGGCGCGCAGGGATTCTCGCGGCGCCAGCGGGCGTAGAAGCGGCCCTCGTCGCCGCGCTTCCCGGCCGCCGCCGTGACGATCTCGGCGCTGACGTCGACATCGGCGCCGCCGGGCTCCCGCTCCGAGACGAGCTCCAGCCGGGCCGAGCGCTCGAAGGGCATCGGGACATAGAGATAGTCGACGCCCTCGTCCGTCGTGCCCAGCAGGAGCGAGCGCACGGCCGGCTCGCCGAAGCTGTAGCCGAAAAGGTCGCCGGCCGGGCATTCGACGGCCGGCTCCGCGGCCCCGTCCCAGTAGGCCCGGAGCAGGATGTCGCGGCCTGCCCCGGACAAGGCCGAGGCCGGCGTGAGCCGCAGGCCGACGATGCGGCCCGGCTTCTTCGTTTCGTAAAGGACGGCCGTCGCGCCGGCGGCGACGCGGGCCCGGACGGTCCGGGTCTCCAGGCGCGCTCCGGCCGGGGCCAGATCACGGCTGATGTCGGAGCCGGCCCGCCGGAGCAGCGCGGCGGCCTGTTCGACCCGGGCCATGAAGGCCGGCGAAGGCGGGTCGACGTAGGTCTCGACCGGCGTCCCGGGCGGGAAGACGGCGTAATTGAGGTCGTAGAACTGGAAGGTCTCGGCCTTGAGCACGACCTTGCACGACCGGGCGTAGGTCAGCGGCAGGTACGAGGTCGAGCCGCCCGCCGCCGAAGCCGCCAGCGGCGCGACGAAGGGCGGGCGCGTGCCGTCGAAGAGCTGGTTGAGCTTCAGCGCCAGCCGGGGCGCCGCTTCGCCGTCAAAATAGAATTCAATGACGTCGTCGGTCGGCGTCGGGGTATGGAGGCGGTAGATGGCGCCGGGGCCCTCGAGGTCGGCCAGGACGAGGCCGCCCGGCTCCTTGCGGACGAACGAGAAGCGGCCGCTGAAGCCGTCGTCGTTGCCGCCGCTCCGGTCGTAGCTCGAGACCAGGCCGGTCCGGACCGAGCGCCGGAATCGGGGCAGCAGGTCGAGCCGGACGAGCTCGTCGATGCCGATCGCGGCCGGCGCGGCGGCGAGGGCCGTCGCCGTCGGCTTGTCCGGCCCGGCGCACGACGCGAAGGCCAGAGTCGCGGCGGCCAGCAAGACGGCGGCCGGCGACACGGCGAGCGGGCCGAGCGAGCGGCGAACGGCGGGCACGGGATTCATGAACGGCCTCCTGATCCGGGGACACAATACCAATTTCCGGATTTCAAACCAAGCGATTTCGGCCCGTCGGCCGCGGCGGCCCGGGATCAGCGCGGCCCACCCGTTCCCGGCGCCTCCCGGATCGCGTACGGACCATAATGGTCGAAGATGCGCATTACCGCTTCGGCCGCCGCCCCGTTGCCCCAGTCGTAGATGGTGAAGACGCCCATGCCTTCGCCGCCGGGACCGGTCCGGCCGCCGTGACCGTAGTTCTCCATGGTGAAGCCGTAGTCGGCCGGGCCGAACCAGGGATAGACCTTTTCCCACATGGCCTTGACCGCCGGGTTCTCCGGGCAATACATCATGACGAAGCCGGCTTTGAGCGCGGCCATGCCCCGCTCGGTGTAGGCGGTCTCCCCCGTCGCCCGGCCGTAGTCGAGGAAGAGCTCGGCGAAAAGCGTCTGCCGCGAGTCGTTCCACTCGCCGTCGGCGTTCATGACGCCGAAGCCGCCCAGGGCCGGGACATAGATGAAGGGCGGCTGCCAGACCTGCTGGAACATCGAGAGCTCGTCGAGGGTCCGGCGCCCCCAGTCGAGATAGTCCGCCCGGCCGGTGGCCCGGTGGGCGTGGAGGAGCGCCTCGGCCGTCCAGAACATCGACAGCGTGTTCTGCTTGTGCATGGCGTTGCGCTCGATCTTGCGGTCCAGGCCGGCGTCACGGCCCCAGGGGCAGCAGGACCAGTAGGTCTCGAAATCGAGCCACCGGCCGTCGGGGACGATGCCGGCCAGGACCGCGTCGACGGCCCGGAGGGCGGCATCCTTATATTTGGGCCGGCCCGTCGCGTCCGCCAGCTCGAGGAGGAAGGTCGCGCTCAAGCTCGACTCCGGCGTCCGATTCATGACCGGGCCGGGCGCGTGGGTCTCCGGGTGGAGCCAGCCCGGGAAGAAGCCGGCCCCGTCCTGGAGCGCGAGCAGGCGTTCTCCGTAGGCCCGGGCGTAGTCGAGGAGCCGGGGGTCCTTTTCGAGCTCTTCGTGCCAGCGCAGCATCTGAAGCGCCGTAAAGCTCATGTCCAGGACGTGGAACCAGGCCGAGGTGATGCCGTGCTCGACGGGCGTGCGGTCGGAATTGGACCAGCGGGCCTCGGACCAGGGCCGGGGCCGGCGCAGCGTCCGGCCGCCGATCACGACCTCCTCGTTGAGGGTGCCGATGACGGCCGGGAACAGGCCGTCGGTGACGGGCGCGGCCAGGGCCAGCTCCTTGGCCAGCCGGGCCCGGGCGACGAGGGCTTGGCCCGCGGCGCCGCCGAGGCGGCGGCCGTAACGGTAGAGGCCGGAGGCGCTCCGCAGCGACGAGAACCAGGCCTGGTTCCAGATCGACCGGAACTCGCGCTGGTACCAGGGGCCGGGAGAATTGGGCGACTGCGAGACGTTGACGATGAACTGCGGCGCCCCGACCCGGCGGCCGCCGAGATCGAACTCCTGCCAGACGGAGTCGCCCCAGCCCTTGAAGGCCCAGTCGTAGGTGCGGCGGACGTAGGTTTCGAGGGGCGAGGCGACGGGCTCCCCCCTATCGTAGAGCGGCCGGCCCCAGCGGCCCCAGAGGAAGGAGGCGGCGCGCGACCACGGATCGCGGACGGCCGCGGGGTCGCGATAGGCGGCGACATAGAAGCCCAGCTCGACGCGGCCCGGGGCGAAGGTCATCCCGGGGGCCTTCTTGAACAGGACGTGCTCGGGGATGTCGGTCTTGGACAGACCGACGGCCATCGTCCGGCGGGGCGCGTCGTAATCCAGGAACCAGGGGTTCTCCGGCCGGGCGCCGGCGATGTCCAGGTCGGGGACGAGGGCCACGACCACAGGGCCGCGGGCGGCGATGAGCGCCGGCGAGCGGAAGACGTGCTGGGCGACGACGTAGCCGTCCGCGGGAGCGAGGTGGGGGGCCCACCAGAAGTCCGGCTCGAAGTCCAGGCGGAATGGGACGGACAGCTCGTCCTGGGCCGTGGTCCGGGCGACGTCCCAGGCCAGGCGGACGCGGCGCCAGCCGGCGGCATCGGGCTCCCCGATTTCGATCCGGGGCCGGCCCGCGCCGGCGAGGTCCGGGACCGTGAAGCGCAACAGGCGCTCTCCGTCCAGGGACACGGCGTACGACGGGCCGCGCCCGGAGATCTTCGCGACGCCCGGGACGTCGGGGCCATTGGAGCAGCCGGATACGGCCAGGATCAGTAAGAGCGTCGGAAAAAGGGCCGGGCGCTTCATTCGGAGGCCTCCACGATGCGGCGTACGATCTGCCCCGAGTATAAGGAAGGCCTCCGGCGTGTCAACTCATCTAATCAGGTAACCGAAGCTCGGATTGTTCACTCAC
>CAZNPB010000031.1:0-32807 GCA_964574895.1 uncultured Eubacteriales bacterium | reverse complement strand
TCGACTCGTTCTTCATGTACACCTGGCGCGACCGCGAGATCGTCATGGACCTCCTGGAGATGATCTCGGGCAACCGCGTCCACTACGCCATCAACACCATCGGCGGCGTGCGCCGCGACCTCGACGAGGGCCAGAAGGCCAAGATCCTCGAGGGCGTCGTCACGCTGCGGAAGCGGAGCGAGTATTACTTCGGCATCGGCGCCAACGAGCCCAGCTTCGTGGCCCGCATCGCCGGCGTCGGCCCGCTGACCAAGGCGCAGGCCATCGCCCTGTGCGCGGTCGGGCCCGTGGCCCGGGCCTCGGGCGTGGCCCGCGACGTCCGGAAAGAGGACCCCTACGCCGTCTACGACGAGCTCGACTTCGAGCTCTGCACGGCCGACTCCTGCGACGTCCTCGGCCGGGTCGTGGTCCGGGTCAAGGAGCTGCTCGAGTCCTACAAGATGATCGAGCAGATGGTCCGCAACCTGCCGGACGGCGACATCGTCGTCAAGGCCCCGCGCAAGGCCAAGCCGGGCGAGGCCCTGTCCCGCTACGAGGCCCCCCGCGGCGAGAACACCCACTACATCAAGTCCAACGGGTCCGACAAGCCCGAGCGGCTCAAGGTCCGGGCCCCCACTCTGGGCAACTATCCGGCCACGATCGAGATGCTCCGGGGCTGCTTCATCGCCGACATCCCGCTCATCTTCGCCGCCATCGACCCCTGCATCTGCTGCGCCGAGCGGGCCGTGACCCTGGTCGACGCCGGCAGCGGGGCCGAGGCCGTCATCCGGATGAGCGAGCTCCGCCGGCGGGCGCTCGAACGGGCCCCGAGAGCCGGCCTGAAAGGGAACGCGGTATGGCCGCTTTGAGAACCGTCCTCTACCTCCTGGTGTATCCCGGCATCCTGTTCCTGTTCGTCTACTCGACGTTCAGCGAGTGGTTCGACCGCAAGGTCTACGCCCGGCTCCAGAACCGGATGGGCCCGACCCACACGGGCCGGTTCGGCCTCCTCCAGCCCGTCGCCGACTTCGTCAAGCTCCTGTCCAAGGAGGACATCGTCCCGGAGGCGGCCGACAAGGGCCTGTTCAACGCCCTGCCGGCCGTTGGTTTGGCCGTCGTCTCGACGGCGGCCCTGCTGCTGCCCGTCTGGAACTTCGACCTGGCCGCGCCGGGCTGGACCTCCTTCTCCGGCGACATCATCGTCCTGCTCTACCTCTTGAGCCTGCCGACGCTGATCCTGTTCCTGGCCGCCTGGTCCTCGACCAGCCTGTTCTCGACGATCGGCGGCGCCCGCGTCCTGACGATGCTCTTCGGCTACGAGGTGCCCCTCTTCCTGGCGGTCCTGAGCCCGGCCCTGTTGGCCGACTCGTGGCGGCTGGCCGAGATCGCGGCCTTCTACCAGAGGCGACCGGTCCTGCTGCTGGCCAACCTGCTCGGGTTCCTGGTGGCCCTGGTGGCCGTCCAGGCCAAGCTCGAGCGCTGCCCCTTCGACATCCCGGACGCCGAGACCGAGATCGTCGGCGGCACCTTCACCGAGTACTCGGGCAAGAAGCTGGCCATCTTCCGGCTGACCTTCGACATCGAGATGGTCGTAGCCAGCGGCCTGCTGGCGGCCGTCTTCCTGGGCGGCTTCCCGGGCGGCCCGCTCCTGGGCTTCGCCCACTTCGTCGTCAAGACCCTGTTCATCATCTTCCTGCTGTCGCTCATCCGGGCCATGACCTCCCGGATCCGCATCGACCAGGTCATCTCGCTGTCCTGGAAGGTCCTGGCCCCGCTGGCCCTGGTCCAGCTCCTGGTCACCATCCTCCTGAAGGGATTCCTGAAATGAGAATCGCCGCCTTCCTGCCCGAGCTTCTGCGCCATCTCTTCAAGAAGCCGGCCACCGTCGATTACCCCTTTCAGAAGCTCGAGGTGCCCAAGGGTTTCCGCGGCACGCCCTATCTCGATCCCGCGATGTGCATCGTCTGCAAGGCCTGCGAGCGGGACTGCCCGGCCGAGGCCATCGAGATCACCGACGTCGAGCCGGCCGCCAAGCGCTTCAAGATGATCATCCACAACGACCGCTGCATCCACTGCGCCCAGTGCGTGGATTCCTGCCCGACGACGCCCAAGGCCATGCACATCGACAGCCTGTACGAGATCGCCACGGACGACCGCCACAAGCTGAAGACCGAATGGGTTTACGTCCGGGCCGTGTTGAAGCCCAAGGCCCCCGCGGCCCCGGCCGCCGCGCCGGCCACCCCGGCCGCCGAAGCCAAGTCCTGATCCCGCCGACCGCTTTTCGAGCCCTCATCCGGCGACGGATGGGGGCCGGCGGGGAGCGGAGGCTTCGAAGCGACCATCAGAAGCAGGGCGGAGCGACTCGGAGCCCTGCTTCTGGGATATATCTGAAAAAAGCGCTTTTCTAAGAGATTTCACAGAATCCCGGCTTCGAGCGCCCTCCCGCATCCTGCCCGGTACGCTCCCAAGAGTCCGCTCCCCGATGCCAGAGGCAACGCCCATCGCCGCCGCGAGAATGAATCTCGGAATCGGGAGAAGAACCTTTTTTAACTCAGATCTTCATCGGCATGAGGACGTAGACGTTCGTCAGCGCTTCCTCCGGCTCGGGCTTGAGCAGGACGGCGCTGTTCTCGTCCTTGAGCTCGAAGAGGACCTTCTCCGAGCCGACGGCCGTCAGGAAGTCGAGCAGATACTGGGCGTTGAAGCCGATCTCCAGGTCGGGGCCCTTGTACTCGACCGTCAGCCGGTCGCGGGCCTCGCCGATCTCGGGGTTCGAGGAGAACAGCCGCAGCCGGTTCTTCTCGATGGTGAACTTGATGCCCTTGGAGCGCTCGGCCGACAGCAGGGCCACGCGCCGGATGGCGTCGGCCAGCTCGGCCCGGTCGAGGACCAGGCGGGCGGGGTTGTCCTTGGGGATGACGGCCTGGTAGTTGGGGAACTTGCTCTCGATGATCCGGGAGATGAGGGTCCGCGGCCCGACCCGGAAGAACAGGTTGTTCTCGTCCATGTCGAAGGCGACCGTCTCGTCCTCGAGCTTGCGGATCTCGTTGAGGGTCTTCTTGGCCACGATGACGCTCAGGTCCTTTTCACACTTAAGGCCGTCCTGGGCCTTCCTGGTGTAGGACAACCGGTGGCCGTCCGTGCTGATGAGCTCGATCTGGCGGTTCTTGAGGGCCAGCAGGGCCCCGTTCAGGTAATAGCGCTGCTCCTGGGTGATGGCGTAGAAGACCCGGTCGATCATGTCCTTGAGGTCCTGCAGGGGCAGGACGATCCCCTGCTCGAACTTGCCGTCCGGCACCTGGGGATAATCCTCCTTGGCCAGGCAGAGGACCTTGAACTCGCTGGCCCCGGCCCGGATCTCCAGGGTCTCGTCCTTGAGCTCGACCTCGACCTTCTGCCCTTCGGGCAGGGACTTGACGATCTCGAAGATCTTCTTGCCGTTGACCGTGATGGCCCCGGTCTTCTCGATGTCGGCCCCGAGATGGGTCCGCAGGCCGACCTCGAGGTCGGTGCCGACCAGCTCGATGTCGCCGGCCGAAACGCTCATCAGGATGTTCGCCAGGATGGGCATCGTGTTCCGTTTCTCCACGATGCCCTGCAGGATCTGCAGCTCTTCGAGGAAGGCTTCCTTGGGGAGTGAGAATTTCATCGGCTCACCTTTCGCGACGCGCTCCCGGGCCCGTCTGGTTCTTTCTTTTATTCTTATTATTTAATTCAGAACAACCTGTAAATCAAGAAGAGCAATAAGAAAGTCCCCTGCAAATGTGGAAATCCCTCCCAACCTGCTGATCGTTCTCATTGGGCCAGGGTCATCAGGGTGTTGATCTGTTTGTTGAATTCGGGATCGTCGTTGCGGAGCTTGTCGATCTTGCGGATGCTATGGATGACGGTGGTGTGGTGTTTTCCACCGAATTTCTTGCCGATCTCGGGCAGGGAGGAATTCGTCATCTCCTTGGCCAGGTACATGGCGATCTGGCGGGGGAAGGAGATCTTTGGCGAATTGTTCTTCGACTTGAGCTGGGACGGCTTGATCTTGAACTCGTGGCAGATGAGCTTCTGGATCTTTTCCACAGTGACGATGCCGGCCGACGAATCGAGCAGGCCCTTGAGGGCCTCCTTGGTCAGGTCGAGGTCGATGCGCTCGCCCTTGAGCGAGGCGAAGGCGATGACCCGGCGCATGTAGCCCTCGAGCTCGCGGATATTGGTCTGGACCTTGTCGGCGATGTAGAGGGACACGCTCTCGGGGAGGCTGACGGCCTCGGCCTCGGCCTTCTTCTTGAGGATGGCGATGCGGGTCTCGATGTCGGGCGGCTTGAGGTCGGCGATCAGGCCCCACTCGAAGCGGGAGCGGAAGCGCTCCTCGAGGTGGGGGATCTCCTTCGGCGGGCAGTCGCTGGAGATGACGATCTGCTTCTGGCTGTCGTAAAGATGGTTGAAGGTGTGGAAAAATTCCTCTTTCGTCCGTTCGCGGCCGGCCAGGTAGTGGATATCGTCCATGAGCAGGAGGTCGACGCTCCGGTATTTCTCCCGGAACTCCAGGACCTTGCTGTACTGGAGGTGGTTGACCAGGTCGTTCATGAACTTCTCGGTCGTGACGTAGAGGATCTTGGCCCGGGCGTTCTGCTGCAGGGCGTGATGGCCGATGGCGTTCATGAGATGGGTCTTGCCCAAGCCGGCGCCGCCGTAGATGTAGAGGGGGTTGTAGGACTTGGCCGGGTTCTTGCCCACGGCGATGGCGGCGGCGTGGGCGAATTGGTTGCAGCTGCCGACGACGAAGTTCTCGAAGGTGTAATTGGGGTTCAGGTTGGGATTGATGGGCTGGCCCTGCTTGGTCTTCCGCTCGTCCGGGGACCGGCGCATGAACGCGGTCGGGGTGTCCTCGTGGATGTAGCGGATGTCGAGCGCCTGATTGAAGAGATCGCGGCAGGCCTCGGCGATGAGGTTCGAATAGTGGAACGACAGCCAGTCCCGGAAATAGGCGTTCGGCACCTTGACGTAGAGGCAGTCCTGTTCCCGGCCGATGAACGAGGTCGGCTCGAACCACGTCTCGAAGGAGTTCGGATCGACCTTGGTTTCCACGGCCCGCAGGATCCGGATCCAAGGATTTTCGTTTTCTTTAGGTTCCATGGGCGCTGATCGGTTTTCCACAGAATTTTCCACATCTGTGGAAAATCCCCTTCCGGCCAGGCTAAGAGCCGAAAGAGCCCGGGAATCATAGCACTCCGGGGGGGCCTTTTCAAGGGTTTTTTTAGGGGAAAACGGGTCTTCGGGGGCGGCCGCGGCGGTCCCTCCCGAGCCCCGGCGGAGGGCCCCCGGAGGACCGCCAAAACCCACGGAAACGATCGGGAACGGCCCCCTCGGCCGCGGGCCGGTCGGGGGTGGAAAAGCGTGCCTTTTGACCCTCTTAGGCGGCCCGCCCGTCAGCGCCGCAGGAGGGTCCGCGACTCGAACGTCGGGACGCCCAGCAGGGTCGGCAGGAGCCGGCCGCGGAAGACCGCGGCCAGGTCCGAGAAGGCGAACTCGACGGGCTTGTCGAGCTCCCCGTAATCGCGCGTCTCGCGATAGTCCTTGCGGAACGCCGGCTCGCCGGTCCGGGCCGAGACCACTTCCAGATCGACGGTCAGCGTCCAGCGGACCTGCTCGATGAGGCCGCGCCCGGGCAGCTTGAACGGCCCCTCGGGCAGGGCCGCGTCCTGCACGGCAATGCGGACCTGGCTCGTCAATCCGACCACTCCGGTCAGGAAGACGGCGCCTTCGCGGCCCGCGGCCGCTTCCCGCCACGCGGCCGGAGAAGGGGCCGCGCCCGGCGGCCGCGCTCCGGCCGAGACCCGGCCCTTGAAGGCGCGGCGGAGCTCGGCGGCGAGGTAGGTCTGCAGTTCGCGCCCGAGGTCGAGGCCGGCGACCGGCGCGCCGGCCGCGAAATCGGTGACGACGATCTCTTCGAAGGCGCCGGCGGCGAACGGCGAGACGCCGGGCATTTCGAGCCGGACGAGCACGGGCCCGTCCGGCCGGCAGGCCGCCCCGAAGGCCGCCCCGAAGGCCGCCAGGGAGACGAGAAGCGCGACCCGGCCGGCCCTCATGGCCCTTTCCCCCGGGCGGCCTCGCGCCGGGACCGGAAGGCGCGGGCGTTGGCTTCGATCTCGGGGTTCCCGGGATCGAGGCGCAGGGCCGTCTCGTACTCGCGGGCGGCCTCGTCCCAGGCGCCCTTTTTCTCGAAGGCGACGGCCAGGTTGTTGTGGGCCGCGGCCGAGCCGGGGTTCCGCTCGACGACCGCCGTCCAGAGGCGGAAGGCCTCCTCCCAATCGTCCGCCTGGGCGGCCCGGAGGCCGGCCGTCAGCGCCCCCGAGGCCAGGGGCCGGGCGCAGGCGCCCCCGCCGACGAGAAGTCCGAGGAGGGGAAGAACGACGATCGCCCTTTTCATGCCGATCCGGGGACAGCATACCGCCGCGCCGGGCCGGGGGTCAAGCGGGTCCGGGCCGATTTGCCTCGGGCCCCTTTTTATGGTATAAAGACGGTTCAAAACGAGACGAAAGAGAAGCGACCATGCCGAAAGTCTGCGAGATCTGCGAGAAAGGCCCCGTCTTCGGGCATAACGTCAGCCATTCGCACAAGTCGTCCCCCAAGAAGTGGCAGCCCAACCTTCAGCGGGTCAAAGCCCAGACGCCCAAGGGCGTGCGACAGATCTGGGTCTGCACGCGGTGCCTGCGCTCGGGCAAGGTGGCCAAAGCCGCCTAGCCTGGGCCGTTCACAAAATCGCCGGATTTCTCCATCCCCCGGGACAGGCCAAGGGCGGCGTTTCCACCCTTCGGGCAAACCGGATCAAACCCTCTCCACCGACAGCACGTCCTTCAAGCCGCCGATCCGCTTGGCGATGGCTTCGAGGTCCCGGATGTCCCCGATCTTGAGGTCCAGGCGGATGCGGGCCCGGCCCTCCCCGCTCATCGCGGCCTCGGCCCGCGAGATGTCCCCCCCGAGACCGGCCACCGCCGCGGCCACTTTAGCCAGGACGCCCGGCGTGTCGGCGGCCTTGATCAGCAGGCGGGCCCTGAACGTGCCGGCGAAGGACGGGTCCCAGGACACCTCGACCAGTCTCTGGGCGTCGAGGATCTCGCGCGTCACCAGCGGGCAGCGCAGGGAATGGACGGTCATGCCTTGTCCGGCCGTGAGATAGCCGACGACCGGCTCGCCCTTGACCGGGGCGCAGCACTTGGCCAGGCGGATCATCTGCCCGTCGAGGTCCTTGATCCGGACCGACGCGTCCGGGCCGAGCGACAGCCGGGCCGCGGCCTTGTCGATCAGCCCCGGCCGCCGCGGCGCCACGGGGCCGTAGACGGCCTCGACGAGCTCGGCGTCGGCGACGATCCGGCCCCGCCCGACCTGCCGGTAGAACTCCTCGAGCGAAGCGGCCTTGGGGCCGATGGCGGCGGCCAGCCGCCGGGACGTCTCGTCTTCGCGCAGCAGACCGGCCGGGACATCGAACTTCCGGACCTCCCTCTCCCATAGCCGCCGGCCCAGGGCCGCGCTGGTGGCCCGGCTCTTGACGTCGAGAGCGCGCCGGAGGGCCTGACGGGCGCCGGACGTGGCCGCCGCGGCCAGCAGGACCCGGTTGGGGGCCTTGCCGGGGTCCGTCAGGATCTCGACGATATCCCCCGTCCGGAGCACCGTCTTGAGCGGGACCGGCGAGCCGTTGACCCGCGCCCCGGCCGCGTGGAGCCCGACCTCGGTGTGGATCTTGAAGGCGAAATCGAGGGCCGTCGCGCCGGGCGGCAGGTTGACGACCTTGCCTTTGGGCGTGAAGACGTAGACCTCCTCCGGCACGAGGTTGGATTTCAGGGTCCGCAGGAACTCGCGGGGGTTCTTCTTCTCCTCGAACAGCGCGGCCATCTCCCGAAGCCAGTGCAGCCGCCGGTCCTCGACCATCGGGCCCGGCGGCGTCTCGTCCTTGTACCGCCAATGGGCGGCGATGCCGTTCTCGGCCAGATCGTGCATCTCGCGGGTCCGGATCTGGATCTCGAACGTCTGCTGGCCCTTCGTGATCACGGTCGTGTGCAGGGCCTGGTAGAGGTTCGGCTTGGGCATGGCGATGAAATCGCGGAAGCGCTGCGGCAGGTGGGGCCAGCGCTGGTGGATGAGGCCCAGGATGGCGTAGCAGTTCTTGACCGAATCGGTGACGACCCGCAGGGCCAGGAAGTCGAAGACCTGGTCGAAGCCGATGTCCCGGCGCTTCATCTTGCTCCAGACGCTGTAGGGCCGCTTGATCCGGCCGTGGACCTCGGCCGGCAGGCCGTCGGCCGCCACCAGCGACTCGAGCGTCTTCTGCATGGCCGCCAGATCGGCCTCGGCGCCCCGGCGCTGGGGCTCCACGATCGCCGCGATCTTGGCGAACTCCTCCGGCTCGACGTAGCGGAAGGACAGGTCCTCGAGCTCGGCCCGGATCCGCCCCATGCCCAGGCGGTTGGCGATCGGCGCGTAGATGTCCAGGGTCTCCCGGGCGATCTGCCGCTGGCGCTCCTCGTCCAGGAAACGGAGGGTCTTGAGGTTGTGGATCCGGTCGGCCAGCTTGATGAAGATGATGCGGATGTCGTCCGTCATGGCCAGGATGATCTTGCGCAGGGTCTCGGCCCGGCGGACCTCCGGCGAGACCTCCTGGACGCGGCTGATCTTGGTCACGCCCTCGACCAGGCCGGCCACCTCGCGGCCGAAGCTCTCGCGGATCGCGGCCACCGTCGTATCCGTGTCCTCGAGGACGTCGTGGAGCAGGGCGGCGACGAGGGTCGTCTTGTCGAGGCGCATATCGGCCAGGAAGTCGGTCACTTCGAGGGGATGGCTCAAGTAAGGCTCGCCTGAGCGCCGGACCTGGCCCTTGTGGGCCTGGCCGGCGAAGACGTAGGCCTTGCGCAGGGCCGCCACCTCCTTGTCGCTGATGTAGGAGGCGACCTTTTCGACGATGTCGTCAAACCGGACCATGGCCGGCGGGCCCTCCCTGCGCCAGGATCCAGGACGCCGCGGCCAGGACGTCCGGGGCGGTGTGGGCGGGGCTGACGCCGCGGGCGGCCAGACCGGCGGCCGCGCGGCGCCCGTAGCCGGTGAGGACGAGGACGGGGGCGGCGCCGATGTTCAGCCCGAAGAGGACGTCGACCGGCTTGTCCCCGACCATGAAAGAGGCGCCGAGATCGAGGCCGAGCTCGCGGGCGGCTTGAAGGGCCAGGCCCGGCCGGGGCTTGGCGCACTCGCAGGCCGGCTCCGGCCCCTCGCCGGCGTGGAGGCAGGCGTAGATCCCATCGAGCGGGGCGCCGCGGCGGGCGAACTCAAGGGCGAAGCGGGCGTGGAGGTCCTCGAGCTCGGCCGCGGTGATGTAGCCGCGGCCGACCCCCGACTGGTGGGTGACGACGACGGCGGCGAAACCGGCTCGTTTGACGGCCCGGACGGCCTCGAAGGCGCCCGGGTAGATGTGGACCTGGCGGAAATCGGACGGATAGCCGGTGTCCTCGTTGAGGGTCCCGTCGCGGTCGAAGAAAACGGCCTTTCGCGCTGGCATGGCAGGGGCTCGCCGGTGGCGGAAACCTCCGTTCGGACGGTCAGGACGAGGATTTGCCGGACGCCGTCCCGGCCGCGTCGCCGGAGCCGGCCTTGGTTTCGGGCTTGGCCTCGGCTTTGGCTTCGGCTTCGGCCTTGGCGGCGCTTTCCTTATGCGTCTTGGGGCCGGCCGGAACGGACTCTTTTTTTGCGTAATCGGTGATGTACCAGCCGCTGCCCTTGAACTGGATGGCCGGGGAGGAGATGCGCTTGACCACCGGGGCGCCGCACTTGGGGCATTTATCGAGGGGCTTGTCCTTGGCCTTCTGCAGGACCTCGCAGATCTCGCGGCATTTGGTGCATTGATATTCGTAGATGGGCATCTGGTTCTAACTCCGGCTAAACAATGGACCATTATAGCAGAAACGCCCCGGCCCGATGAGGATAAGTTCTTCATCCTTTGTTTTTCGGCCGAGGGGTGTCGTCGACGCGGGTCCTCCGCGGGGATCCGGACGGCGGGTCCGCGAGGCGGGGGACCCCCGCCCGCGCGCCGACGCTGACGCCCAGGGCCCTTGAGAGCGCCGGGCACGGCCGGAGGCGCCGCCGAGAAAAAGAGCCGCCGAAAGCGGCCCGTCGAACCGGGCGAGACGATAACGGGAGGCTATTCGTGGAAGACGATGGCCTCGAAGACGAACAGCCTGGCCCCGCGCTTCCAGGCGTCGGCCGGCAGGCCGGCCTTGAGCGAGCCCTGGGCCAGGAAGGTCTCGCGGTCCCAGCCGTTCTCGACCGGCACCTGCGGCAGGAGCACGCCCCGGCGGCCGTCCCGCTCGACGATCAGGCCGTGCGTCCCGACCTTGATGAGGCCCGGGTTCCCGATCTCGCGGGCCGGCGTCAGGACCGAGATCTCGATCCGCAGCCGGCCCAGCTCGGCGGCGGCGGCGGGCGGGAAGCGGGGGTCCTCGGTGGCCGCGTAAACGGCGCAGCGGGCGACGGCCTGGCCGAGCGGCAGGACCGGCTCGATGAAGCCGATGCAGCCGCGCAGCTCCCCGGCCTTGGTCAGGGTGACGAAGGCGCCGCGCGGCGTCCGGAACTTCTCCCGGCCGGAGGCGTCCTCGACGGCCTGGCCCCGCTCCACGTGCGCCGTCAGCGCCGACCGGGCCAGCTTCAGGAGGTCGGCCTTTTCTTCGGCGGTCAGGGCGAAGGCCTCCGGCGGCGCGTCTTCGCCCGCCCGGACGGCCGCGGCCAGATACCCGACGACGGGCCCGCCGAACGCGGCCGAGTCCGTCCGGGCCAGGATCTCGACCTCGGGCCGGCCGGCCTTGGCGGCGTAGAGAAGCAGCGCGGCCACGCCACCGCCGCCGCACATGACGTTCTCGCCGGCCTCGGCCTTCCGGATGAGGGTCTCGGTCTCGACGCCGGCGATGAGCGCGGCCGTGGCGGCGTCGGCGGCCCGGGCCTGTTTCTCCGGCAGGTAATGGGACAGATCGGTCGAGGCGACCACCAGCACCCGTTTGTCGCGGCACGCTTTGGTCAGCGCCGAGGCCAGGGCCCGGATGGTCGCCCGGTCCGGGGCGCCCATGACGATGGGCACGATCGCGGCCCCGGGCAGGGCCCTTTGGATGAAGGGGACCTGGACCTCGACCGCATGCTCCTCGGCGAAGGCCTGGGGCCGGAAGCGGCTGCCGGCGGCCTTGGCGATGGCTTTGGCCAGGTCCGCGTCGACCCGGGCCGTCCCGAGCGGCGTCTCGAAGCCGCCGTCCGGCCAGATCGAGGCGCCCTCGAAGCCGGAGCGATGGGAGGGCCCGATGACGACGACCGTGTCGACGGCCAGGCCGCGGACCCGGGCGTAGGCGGCGGCCGCGGTCGGGCCGGAATACATGTACCCGGCGTGGGGGACGATCAGACCGACGACGCGGCCGGCCGGAGGCGGGGCGGACGGCGCCGCCGCGGCCAGATAGCCGTCGATGTCGGCGGCCAGCCGGGCCGGGTCGGCCGGATAGAACGACCCGGCGAAGACGGCCGGGCGGAGACCCTGGGCGAAGGCGGCCGGGGCCAGGGAAAAAAGGAGAACGAAGCCGCGCAGGATCTGGGTCATCGGCGCTCCCGGATATCAATATAGGTGCGGGGCCGGGAAAAAGCAAACGGGCGGACGGTTCGCGGATCGCTTCGTTGTTGTTGACTTTTTCGCCGGTTTTCATAGAATGATGGAGGGAAGGTTCCGATGAAAGGCTTCTTTAAATTCCTGTTGGCGGTGCTGACGCTCGGCACGGTCTTTTGCCTTGGCCATCATCTCGGGAGAGAGAAAGAGAAGGCCAAGATCCCGATCTTCCAAGAAGAGCCCGAAAGCCACGAATAAAGCGTCCGGGGCGGGCCGGCGCGAGAGATCGAGCCATGAAGTGGACCATGACCGGGATGCTGGTCGTCTTCGCCGCGTTCATCCTGCTCCTCATTTTCAATCCGAACATGTCCTGCTTCGGCCGGCGCATCAAATCGCCGTTCTATCCCCTCTTCCGGAAACGGAAGATGAGACAGGAGGCGCAGGAGAAGAAGCCGCCTAAGACCGAAGATTATGGCTTCAAGTAGACCGGCCCGCCGCGGCCGGTTCCCGCTCGCGCCCGTCCCGATCCCCGTCCCGCTCCTCGTTCTCGCCCTGGCCGCTTCGGCCTGCTTCGCCCGCCCGCCCCGTCTCGTGCCGCCGGCCGGCGGCGTCCAGGCCGTCGAGGGTTTCGGCGCCGCGTCCGTCACGGGGGCGGAGGCGGCCCTCAAAGGCAAGTTCGGGTTCGTCTTCCGCCGGCCCGGGCTGGGCCGGATCGAGGCCGTCGACCCGCTCGGGCGCACGGCCTTCCTCATCGTCTTCCACGACGACCGGGCCTGGTTCGTCCTGCCCGGCCGCAAGATCTACGCCGAGGACGGCGCGGCGGTCATGATGGAGCGGTTCCTCGGCGTCGCCCTGCCGCCCGACGAGGCCCTGGCCCTGCTGTCCGGGACCTGGGGCGCGGACGGGGACGGCGGCGGCTGGGCCGTGGAGCGGGACGCCGAAGGCCGCGTCGTGCGCGGCGCCCGCGACGGGTTCGCGCTGACCGTCCGGGCTTTCTTCCCCGGCGCCGGCGTGCCCCGCGAGTTCGCCGTCCAAGGGCCCGGCGCCTCCGGCCGGGTCAAGGTCCTCAAGCTGGGATTCGATCCGCCGGAGCGCCCGGACGCCTTTGAAACGGCCTTTTTGAGGACCTACGCCGCCAAGACGTGGGAGGAGATCCTGGAGCTCCTGGACCGATGACCGTCCGGTCGTTCGCCAAGATCAACCTCGGCCTCGAGATCGTGGGCCGGCGGGCGGACGGCTATCACGACATCCGGACCCTGTTCCAGACCGTCACGCTGGCCGACGAGCTCGACCTGGAACCCGCCCCGGACGGGGACATCGCCGTTTCCGGCGACGACCCCGACATCGCCTGGGACCGGACCAATCTGGTCGACCGGGCGGCCCGCCGCCTGCGCGACGAGACCGGAGCGGCCCGGGGGGCCCGGATCACCGTCCGGAAGACCGTCCCGGCCGGCCGCGGGCTCGGCGGCGGCAGCTCGAACGCCGCGGCGACGCTCCTGGCCCTGGATCGCCTCTGGGACCTGAACCTCGGCCCGGACGGGCTGGCCCCCATGGCCAGGGGCCTGGGAGCCGATGTCCCCTATTTTTTGAAGGGCGGCCTCTGTCTGGGCGAGGGGATCGGCGACCGCCTGACGCCCCTGCCGGACCTGGCGCCCCGGCCTTGCCTGCTGGTCTTCCCGCCCTATCCGATCCCGACGCCGTCCATATACGCCGGCGTCGACGCGTCCTTGACTTCCCCGGGGAAAGTCAGTAAAATTGAGCGCTTTCTGGAGTCCGGAGACTTCGGACTGTTGGAAAACGACCTGGAACGCGTCATCTTCCGGGCCCATCCCGAGCTCGAGCGTTGGACGAGATTTTTCCGGGAGCGGGGGGCCCTGGTGTCCCAGGTCAGCGGATCGGGCTCGGCGGTGTACGGGATGTTCCCCGACGCCGCGAGCGCCGAGGCGGCGCGGAGGAGGCTTCCCGGCACGCCGGACGCCCGCCTCGCGGCGACCCTGCCGCGGGAGCAGTATTGGGCCCAGCTTGGTGCTGGGGCGTAGCCAAGCGGTAAGGCAACGGACTTTGGCTCCGTCATCGGAGGTTCGAATCCTCCCGCCCCAGTTCGGACGATATGAGACGAGGATAGGACGATGAAGGTTTTCACGGGATCATCGAATCCGGCCCTGGCCCAGGAGATCGTCGACTACCTGAAGATCGACCTCGGACGCTGCGTGCTCAAGCGCTTCAGCGACGGCGAGATCCGCTTCTACATCGACGAGAACGTCCGCGGCGAGGACGTCTTCATCATCCAGTCCGGCTGCAGCGACGCGAACAGCCACCTGATGGAGCTGTTCATCATGATGGACGCCTTCAAGCGGGCCTCGGCCGGGCGCATCACCGCGGTCATCCCGTATTTCGCCTACGCCCGCCAGGACTGGAAGGACAAGCCCCGGGTCCCCATCTCGGCCCGCCTCGTGGCCGACCTCATCCAGACGGCGGGGGCCAACCGCGTTCTGTCCATGGACCTCCACTCGCCCCAGATCCAGGGCTTCTTCGCCATCCCCGTGGACAACCTCATGGCCGCGCCCGTGCTGGCCAACCACATCAAGACCCTCAAGCTCGACGACATCACGGTCGTCTCGCCCGACGCCGGCGGCGTGGGCCGGGCCCGCGTCTTCGCTAAGCGCCTGGACGCCAAGCTGGCCATCATCGACAAACGGCGGCCCCAGCCCAACGTGGCCGAGGTCCTGCACGTCATCGGCGACGTGGCCGGCCGGAACGTCGTCATCTACGACGACATGGTCGACACGGCCGGCACCCTGACGCTGGGCTCCGAGGCCCTGGCCAAGGAAGGCGCCAAGCGCATCTTCAGCGCCTGCACCCACCCCGTCCTGTCCGGGCCGGCGGTCGACCGCATCCTCCAATCGAAGCTCGAACGGGTCTTCGTGACCAACACCATCCCGCTGAACGGCCCGGCCGCCGCGTCCGGCCGGTTCGCCGTGCTGTCCGTCGCCGAGCTCTTCGGCGAGGCCATCCGGCGGATCAACGAGGGCAGCTCCGTCAGCTCCCTGTTCGCCTAAGGAGAACATCATGAACATCGTCGTCAAGACCGAGAAACGCCAAGGCTTCGGCTCCAACGCCTCGCGCCGGCTCCGGGCCCAGGGGTTCGTCCCCGCCGTCCTGTACGGGGAGTCCATGGAGACCCTGCCCCTCGTCCTGGCCAAGAAGGACGTCGTCCAGATCCTGCGCCAGGAGAGCGGCGAGAACACGATCTTCAAGATCGCCGTCGACGCCGACGCCTACGACGCCATGATCAAGGACATGCAGATCGATCCGGCCACGGACGAGCTGATCCACGTCGACCTCATCCGCATCAACATGGACAAGCCCATCCGGGTCACCGTCCCCATCGTCCACACCGGCGAGCCGTTCGGCGTCAAGACCGAGGGCGGCTTCATCGACTTCGTCACCCGCGAGGTCGAGGTCGAGTGCCTGCCCCGCGACATCCCCGAGAGCCTGGCCATCGACATCTCCGAGCTCCACATCAACCAGTCCTTCAAGGCCCAGGGCGTGGCCGCGCCGGCCGGGGTCAAGATCCTGACCGAGCCCAACACCGTCCTCGTCCTCATCTCCATGCCGCACAAGGAAGAGGAAGCCTTCCCCGGCGAGAAGCCGGAAGGCGAGGTGGCGGCCGAAGAGCCCAAGGAGCCCGAGGTCATCAAGAAGGAGCGGGCCGAGAAGGGCGAGGACGAAGGCGGAGAGAAGAAGAAAGAAGGCGGAGAGAAGAAGAAGGAGAAATAGCGCTTGTGGCTGGTCGTGGGCCTGGGCAACCCGGGTGACGAATACGCGGCCACGCGCCATAACGCCGGCTTCATGCTCGTCGACCGCCTGGCCCGGGCCTGGGGCGTCGAGCTCCGGGGCCGGCTGTTCCGGTCCCGCACCGGCCTGGCCCGCCGCGGCGGCGAGGATGTCCTCCTGCTCGAGCCCAAGACCTTCATGAACCGGAGCGGCGCGGCCGTCCGGGCGGCCCTGGAGGGCCGGGAGATCGGCCCCGACCGCCTGGTCGTCGCCTACGACGACCTGGACATCCCGCTCGGCGAGATCCGGGTGCGAAAGTCGGGCCGCCCCGGCACCCACAAAGGCATGATCTCGGTCGCCGCCGAGGTCGGGACGGGCGATTTCGCCCGGGTCCGCATCGGCATCGGGCCGCTGCCGGCCGGCCGCGACGCGGCCGATTACGTCCTCGAGCCGTTCCGCAAGGCCGAGCGGGCCGATCTCGAGAGCGGCCTGGACCAGGCCGCTGAGGCCCTGGAACTGGTCCTCGACGGGCAGGTCGAGAAGGCCATGACCCGCTTCAACCGGAAGGTCGCGGCCGAATAGCGGGACCCGGGCGGTTGCTTTTTTCCGAAAATCGGCTAAGATAACGTTTTCGACCCCTTGCTCCTTCCTGAAGGAAGGGGCTGCTCAAACCATAAGGAGGTCTCATTGAGACAGTACGAAACGGGGTTCGTTCTCTCCCCCAGCCTCTCGGAAGAAGAGACGACGCAGTTCTTGCAGCAGATGGCCGAGATCGTGGCCCAGAAGAAGGGGCGCATGGTCAAGCAGGACGTCTGGGGCAAGCGCCGCCTGGCCTATCCCATCAAGCGCTTCCAGGAAGGCCTCTACGTGTTCTTCACCTATGAAGGCGGCGGGGACGTGTCCATGGAGCTGGAGCGCCGGTTCAAGCAAAGCGAGCACGTCGTCCGGTTCATGACCGTCCTCAAGGACCCGCGCGACCTGGCCCGGCGGAAGAACAAGAAGCGCGACGCCGAGGCCGCCGCAGCCGCAGCCGCGGCCGCCGCGGCCCAGGCCGCGGCCCAGGCCCAGGCCCCCGCGCCGGCCCCGGCCGAAGTGAAAGAGGAGAAGTGACATGCCGCGAGACGAACGACCCGAACGCAGCGAGCGCGGCGGCTACCGGAAGTTCTTCGCCCCCAAGAGGAAGTTCTGCCGGTTCTGCCAGCGGGATGTCCGCGGCATCGACTACAAGGCCGTCGAGATCCTGAAGAAATACATCCCGGACCGGGGCCGCATCACCCCGCGCCGGATCACGGGGACCTGCGCCTTCCATCAGCGCAAGCTGGCCCTGGCCGTCAAACGGGCCCGGTTGATGGCCCTGCTCCCCTACGTCGAGGATTGACATGAAAGTCATTCTGAAACAGGACGTGGAGAAGCTCGGCCGCCGCGGCGACGTCGTCAACGTCGCCCCGGGGTTCGGGCGCAACTATCTCATCCCCCGCAAGATGGCCCTGGCCGTCACGGCCACCAACCTCAAGGCCGTGGAGATCGAGCGGACCGCCCAGAAGAAGAAGCTGGAGGCCGAGCGCAAGACCTTCCAATCGCTGGCCGAGAAGCTCAACCAGGTCTCCCTGACCTTCGCCAGGCGGGCCGGCGAGAAGGACGTCATCTTCGGCTCGGTCTCGGCCGGCGACGTCAAGGACGCCCTGGACGCCCTCGGCTACGACATCGACAAGAAGAAGATCCTGCTCGACGAGCCCATCAAGCGGCTGGGCAACTTCGCCGTGCCGGTCAAGGTCAGCCTGGACGACCGGGCCGAGGTGAAGGTCGTCGTCGTCCGCGAGGCGGCCGACGGCGAGGCCGGGGCCGCGGCGCCGGCCGAGGAGAAGGCGGCCGACAAGTCCTGATCGTCCCCCGGCCGCGGGCCGGCCGGACCGAGGTGTCTATGGAACTCGACACGATGTTCCTGAAGAAGACGCCGCCGCACAGTGTCGAGGCCGAGCGGACCGTCCTCGGGGGCATCCTGGTCCGCAACCAGAACCTCAACGTCGTCCTGTCGACGATCTCCCCCGAAGACCTCTACCTGGAGGCCCACCGGAAGATCCTCGAGCGCATCATCGTCCTGGTCGACAAGGGCCTGCCCGTCGAGCTCCTGAGCCTGACCGAGGACGCCCAGCGGGCCGGCATCCTCGAGGAGATCGGCGGGGCGGCCTACCTGGCTTCGCTCCTGGACGGCGTCCCCCGCAACCTCAACGTCGAGTACTACGCCCAGGTCATCAAGGAAAAAGCCCTGCTGCGGCGGCTGATCCTGTCCTCGACCCGCATCATCCAGGACAGCTACGAGCAGAAGGAGGACGCCGACGAGCTGCTCAACGCGGCCCAGGCGGCCATCGTCGAGGTGGCCGAGCAGCGCATCAAGCCCGGCTTCCGGCCGATGTCCCAGCTGACCGGGCCGACCCTGGAGCTCATCCGCGAGACGGCCGCCCGCAAGGAGGCCGTGACCGGCGTGCCTTCGGGCTTCCGCTACCTCGACGCCATGACGGCCGGCTTCCAGCCGAGCGAGCTGGTCATCCTGGCCGCCCGGCCGTCCATGGGCAAGACGGCCATGGGCCTGAACATCTCCCACCACGTCGGCCTCAAGACCGACAAGGCGGTCGGCTTCTTCTCCATGGAGATGTCCGAGACCCAGATCGTCATGCGCCTGCTCTGCGCCGAGGCCCAGATCGACATCAAGAAGACGCGGACCGGCTTTTTGAGCGACCGCGACTTCGAGAAGCTCAAGCTGGCCGGCGAGGCCCTGTCCCGGGCCCGCATCTACATCGACGAGTCGCCGGCCCTGACCATCATGGAGATGAAGGCCAAGAGCCGCCGCCTGAAGATGGAGCAGCGCCTGGACATCGTCTTCATCGACTACATCCAGCTCATGCGCACGGGCGGCCGGTTCGAGAACCGCAACCAGGAGATGTCCTTCGTCTCGCGGTCGCTCAAGGAGCTGGCCAAGGAGCTGCGCATCCCGGTCGTCGGCATCTCCCAGCTGAGCCGGGCCCCGGAAAAGGGGCGGCGCGAACCCAAGCCCATGCTCTCCGACCTCCGCGAGTCGGGGGCCATCGAGCAGGACGCCGACGTCGTCATCTTCATCTACCGGCCGGAGTTCTACCACCCCGACGACGAGACCCTGCGGGGCGTGGCCGAGGTCAGCATCGCCAAACAGCGCAACGGACCGATCGGCAACCTCCAGCTGGCCTTCATCCGCGAGTACGCCCGCTTCGCCGACATGGAACAGATCGCCCCGGAGTACTAGCAGCGGGCGGGCATGAAGGACAAGACCGTATTCATCTGCCAGAGCTGCGGCGCCCGCTATCCCAAGTGGATGGGCCGCTGTTCCGCCTGCGGCGAGTGGAACTCCCTGGTCGAGGAGATCGAAGAGGAGGCCCAGACCGGGGCCGGCGGCATCTCCTACGCCCCGTCTGAGCCCGTCCTCTATAAGGACATCCAGGATATCCCCCGCCAGCGGATCGCGGTCGGCATCGAGGACGTCAACAAGGTTCTCGGCGGCGGCCTGGTGGCCGGCTCGCTCGTCCTGGTCGGCGGCGAGCCGGGCATCGGCAAGTCGACGCTCCTCCTCCAGGTCGCCCGCGACCTGGCCGCCGAGGACGCCTCGGTCCTGTACGTCTCCGGCGAGGAGTCCCTGGAGCAGATCAAGCTGCGGGGCGACCGCCTGGGCGTCCGCGACGGCCGCCTCTACATGCTGGCCGAGACCAACCTCGAGCGCATCCTGGCCCAGGCCGAGCGCCTGGCCCCCAGGATCCTGGTCGTCGATTCCATCCAGACCGTCTTCTCGGCCAAGATGTCCTCCGGGCCGGGCACGATCAGCCAGGTCCGCGAGGCGGCCAACCAGATCTTCCGCTTCGCCAAGACCCGCCAGATCCCGGCCTTCATCGTCGGCCACATCACCAAGGACGGCTCGCTGGCCGGGCCGAAGTCGCTCGAGCACATCGTCGACGTCGTCCTGCTGTTCGAGGGCGAGCGGGACCACAGCCATCGGGTCCTGCGGGCCATGAAGAACCGCTTCGGGCCCGTCTCCGAGCTGGCCGTGTTCGAGATGACCGCGGCCGGGCTCCAGCCCATCCTCAATCCGTCGGCCTTCTTCCTCCGCGAGCGGCCCCGGGACGAGGCCGGCAGCGCCGTCGTCTGCACCGTCAAAGGCACCCGGCCGCTGCTGGCCGAGATCCAGGCCCTGGTCTCCTCGACCCTGTTCGCCGGCAACCCCCGGCGCATGACCATCGGCCTCGACCACTACCGGACGGCCATGCTGATGGCCCTGGTCGAGAAGAAGGCCGGCTACAGCTTCGCCGGCGAGGACATCTACCTCAACGTGGCCGGCGGCATGTCCATCGACGAGCCGGCCGTCGACCTGGGCGTGGTCATGGCCGTCGTCTCCTCGCTCAAGAACATGCCCCTGCCGCAGGACATGGCCTTCTTCGGCGAGGTCGGCCTGTCCGGCGAGATCCGGTCCGTGGCCCAGCCGCTGGTCCGCATCAAGGAGGCCCGGGCCCTGGGCTTCGCTTCGGTCATGATGCCGGCCGGCAGCCTGGAGGGCTTGGACCGCCGGGAGTTGCCGGAGATCGAGTGCCTGGGCCTGCGGACCGTCCGCGAGGCCCTGCAGCGCGTTTTTTAGCGGCCTTATAATAGAAGGAGAGCGATTTCGCAAGGAGCGCGAACATGGGCATCTGGCTCTTCCGGCTGTTCGCCCTCGGCCTGGTCACGGCGGGGGGCTATTTTTACCCGCCCTTCAAGCTCACGCCCGGCCCCGGGGCCGCCGTGGCCCTCGCCGCGGGCGTGCTGATGATGGTCCTCGAGACCCGCATCCGGCGGGCCCCCTTCCGGGTCCTCTGGAGCGCCGGCCTGGGCCTCGTCCTCGGGCTCCTCCTGGGCTGGTTCTTCGGAGCCGTCTACCGTTCGGTCGTCCGGACCCCGGAGATGTCGGCCTTCGTCCGTATCTTCTTCGTCGTCATCATGCCCTACATCGGGGTCCTGGTCGGAACCAAGAAGCCCGAGTGGTTCGATCCGGTCCACCTGGCCGCCCTGTTCAAGGAGAAGCGGGCCGGCCGCAGCGTCAAGATCCTGGACACCAGCGTCATCATCGACGGCCGCCTGGCCGACCTCTGCGATACCGGCTTCGTCGAGGGCACCCTGGTCATCCCCCAGTTCGTGCTCAAGGAACTCCACCTCGTGGCCGACTCCGCGGACGGCCTGAAGCGCCAGCGGGGCCGCCGGGGCCTGGACATCCTGGACCGGCTCCAAAAGTCCTCCCAGGTCGAGATCATCCTTTCCGACCTGGATTTCCCCGAGGCCCGCGACGTCGATTCCAAGCTCATCGAGATGGCCAAGGCCATGGCCGCCAAGATCATCACCAACGACTTCAACCTGAACAAGGTCGCCGGCATCCACGGCATCAAGGTCCTCAACATCAACGAGCTGGTCAACTCCCTCCGGCCGGTGGCCCTGCCCGGCGAGGCCATGAACGTCTTCATCCTCAAGGAAGGCAAGGAGAAGGACCAGGGCGTGGCCTACCTCGAGGACGGCACCATGGTCGTCGTCGACAACGCCCGGCGCCTGATCGGCCAATCCGTCGACGTCACGGTCACCTCCGTCCTGCAGACCACCGTGGGCAAGATGATCTTCGGCCGGTTCAACGGGGAGGCCAAGTGAGCGGCGCCTCGGCCATCATCGTGGCCGCCGGGGCCGGCACGCGCTTCGGCCAGCCGAAGCAGTTCGCCTATCTCCGGGCCAAGCCCGTCCTGGAGTGGACCCTGGAGCGCTTCCAGTCCCATCCCGAGGTGGACGCCATCGCCCTGGTCCTGCCCGACGAGCGGGACCTCAAGCACTACCGCCTGCGCTATCCCAAGATCGTCGATAGCGTCCGCGGCGGCGAACGGCGCCAGGACTCGGTCTGGCAGGGCTTTCGGCTCCTGGCCGCGATGGCCCCCGAGATCGTCCTGGTCCACGACGGGGCCCGGCCGCTCGTCGGGGCGGACCTCGTCACCCGGGTCATCGCCGCGGCCCGGGCGGAGGGCGCCGCGGTGCCGGCCCTGCCCGTCGAGGACACGGTCAAGGAGGTCCGCGACGGCCGGGTCGCGGCCACGGTGGACCGGACGTTCCTCTACCGGGCCCAGACGCCCCAGGGCTTCCGGTACGGCGTCCTGGAAAAAGCGATGGACGCGGCCCGGCGCGACCGCTTCTACGGGACGGACGAAGCCGCCCTGGTCGAGCGCCTCGGCCTGCCCGTGGCCGTCGTCCCGGGCGACCCCCGGAACATCAAGATCACGACACCGGTCGACATTCCCATCGCGGAGGCCCTGCTCGATGCCCTCGACGACTAAGATCGGCTTCGGCTACGACATCCACCGCCTCGAGGCCGGGCGCCGCCTGGTCCTCGGCGGGGTCGAGATCCCCCACCCGGCGGGCCTCCTCGGCCACTCCGACGGCGACGCCCTGGTCCACGCCGTCATCGACGCCCTGCTCGGGGCCCACGGCCAGGGCGACATCGGCGCCCACTTCCCGGACACGGACCCGCGCTACAAGGGTGTCCGCAGCCTCGTCCTGCTCGAAACGATCATGGGCCATCTCCGGTCCCGCGGCGCGGCCGTCGTCAACGTCGACGCGGTCATCGTCGCCGAAGAGCCGAAGATGGGGCCGCACATCCCGGCCATGAAGGCCGCCCTGGCCCCGATCCTCGGCCTCCCGGAAACGGCGGTCGGCCTCAAGGCCAAGACCAACGAGGGCCTCGGCCCCGTCGGCGAGAAACGGGCCATCGCCTGCTACGCCGTGGCCCTGGTCGTCCTAGCCGACTGACCGCTCCTCGTCCCCTCGCCTTTTTCCCCATCGCGTCGCGACAGGACCCTTCGGCCGGAGGGTCGTTTCATTGACATCATGAGGCGATGCGCTTATCCTCCGGTTCTATCCGCATTCAGGAGGAGGACGCATGGACAGATCCGCTCACAAGCTCGTCGCCGCGGCGGCCTTCGCGGCCGCCCTGATCGTCGGCCTCGCGGCCCAGGAGTTCGGCCCGCGGGGACGGCAGGAATCGAAGCTGCCTCCCACCTACACGGTCGGCGGCATCCGCCACGGGATCAGTTACTTCCCGAAGACCGGCTACGATTTCACCAAGCCGAAGAAGGCCGGCGAGATCGACTTCGCCCATTACCACGCCTACGACGAAGTCGTCGCCATCCTGAAGGCCTGGGCGGCCGGACGCCCGGACCTGGTCGATCTCTATTCGGTCGGGAAGAGCTTCGAAGGCCGCGACATCTGGCAGATCACCATCACCAACAAGGCCACCGGCAAGGACACCGACAAGCCGGCCATGTTCATCGAAGGCAACCGGCACTCGGGCGAGGTGACGGCGGCCGAATCGGCCCTCTGGTTCGCCGCCCACGTCCTCGAAGGCTACGGCGCCGACCCCGTGCTGACGAAGCTCGTCGACACCAAGGCCCTCTACGTCCGGGTCAAGAACAACCCCGACGGCGCGGAGCTGTACCTGAACACGGCCCAGTCCAACCGCAGCACCGTCCGCCCCTACGACGACGACCGGGACGGCCTGCTCGACGAGGACCCGCCCGAGGACCTCGACGGCGACGGCTTCATCCTTCAGGTCCGGAAGAAGGTCGAGCCCGGGAAGGGGACGATGGTGATCGATCCGGCCGATCCCTCCGGCCGGCTGATGAAGCGGGCCGGGCCCGGCAAGGGCGACTACATCGTCTCGTCGGAGGGCCTGGACAACGACGGCGACGGCCGCGTCAACGAGGACGGCGTCGGCGGCCTGGACCTGCACCGCAATTACCCCGAGAACTGGCGGCCCCTGCCCGGCCGCGACCTGACCGGGCGCGGCTTCACCCAGGGCGGGGCGGGCGAGTACCCGCTGTCCGAGCCGGAGACGCGGGCCGTCTTCACCTTCCTCCTCGAACACCCCAACGTCGGCGTCGTCCAGACCATGGACACGACCGTGCCGATGCTGCTCCACGGTCCCTCGACCAGCCGCATGAGCGAGTCCATGTTCCCCGAGGACATGAAGATCTACCGGTACTTCGACGAACAGGGCAAGAAGATCACCGGCTACCCCAACGCCGGCGACACCTATTGGGACTACGCCAACCTCGGCCGCGGCGACCGGGGCATGCGGGCCATGGCCGCGGAATACGGCTTCGAGATCCCGGACCAGCCGACGGGCGAGCCGCTCTTCGGCCACTCCCCCGATTTCGGCTATCTCTACTACGGCGCGGTCTGGTACGGCGACGAGCTCTGGAACGGCGGCCGGGTCAAGGACTACGACGGCGACGGCCAGATCACCGACGCCGAGAACCTCCGCTACATCGACGAAGAGCTCGGCGGCCGCTACTTCAAGCCGTGGACGAAATTCGCCCATCCGACGCTGGGCGAGGTCGAGATCGGCGGCTTCAATCCCAAGTTCTGGCGCCAGAACCCGCCGGTCGAGCTGCTGGAGGAATGGATCAAGAAGGAGGCCCTGTTCAACCTCTTCCTGGCCCAGTCCCTGCCCCAGGTCCGGGTCGTCTCCGCGGCCCTGAAGCCGGTCAAGAAGGAGGCCGACGCCTTCGAGGTCGTGGCCGTGGTCGCCAACGAGGGCTATCTGCCGACCGCCCTCAAGATGGCCGACCGGGTCAAGATCGTCCGGCCCGACGCGGTCTCGGTCCGGCTCCCGGCCGGGGTCGAGCTGGCCAAGGGCGCGCGGGGCCGCCAGGACATCGGCTACCTCCAGGGCGGCGAGAAGAAGGAGGTCCGCTGGCGGGTCAAGGTCAAGCCGGGCGCGGCCGGCGAGGCCGAGATCTCCATCTCCTCGACCCGGGGCGGCACGGCCCGGACGACGCTGAAGATCGGCTAGGGCTTTCCGTTCCCGGGGCCGGCCGGCGGGGCGATGCCGTACGTCTTCATCTTATAGGAGAGCATGCGCTCGGTGATGCCGAGCGTCCGGGCGGCCCGGCTCTTGACGCCGGCCGAGGCCCGCAGGGCCGTCCGGATCTCCTGGACCTCCAGCCGGCGGACCTTGTCGACGAGCGAATCGCCGGCCCGGGCCGGCCCGTCTTCGGCGGCCTCGAGGACGTCCAGGGGCAGGTCGGCCCGGCCGAGGACGCTTTTCTCGGCGAAGACGACGGCCCGCTCGACGACGTTCTCGAGCTCGCGGACGTTGCCGGGATAATCGTGGCCCACCAGGGCGGCCATGGCCTCCCGGCCGATCCCCTCGATCCTCTTGCCCTCGCGTTCGGCGTACTTCTTCAGGAAATAGTCGACGAGCGGCGGGATGTCCTCCTTGCGCCGCCGCAAGGGCGGGACGGCGATGGCGATGACGTTGAGCCGGTAGAACAGATCGGCCCGGAAACGGCCCTCCCGGACGAGGGCCTCGAGGTCCCCATTGGTCGCCGCGATGACCCGGACGTCGGCCCGCAGGGTCTGGTTGGAGCCGAGACGGTAGAACTCCCGGTCCTGGAGGAACCGCAGCAGCTTGACCTGGACCTGGGGGGCGAGGTCGCCGATCTCGTCGAGGAGGACGGTGCCGCCCGAGGCGGCCTCGAATTTGCCGATCTTCCGTTCGTGGGCGCCCGTGTAGGCGCCCTTCTCCGCGCCGAAAAGCTCGGCCTCGATCAGGGCCTCGGGCAGAGAGGGGAGATTCAGGGCGACGTAGGGGCCGTTCTTCCTCGGCGAGGACTGGTGGATGAGCCGGGCCACCAGGTCCTTGCCGGTGCCCGTCTCGCCGGTGATGAGGACGGTCGCCTCGCTCCGGGCGGCCTTGAGGACCAGGCGGGCCACGTCCTCCATGAGCGGCGAGGCGAAGACGAAGTTCCGGGCGCTGAATTTCTCGTCCAGCCGCTCCTGGAGGGTGGTGACCTCCCGGCGCAGCTTCTGCCGCTCGGCCGCCCGTTCGAGAACGAGCAGGAAGCGCTCGAAATCGATGGGCTTGACGATGTAGTCGTAGGCCCCGGCGCGGACGGCCTCGACGGCCCGCTCGATGTTGCCGTAAGCGGTCACCATGATCGGCGTCACCAGGGGGTTGGCGGCCAGCATGTCGCGGATGGCGGCCGTGCCCGTATCGTCGCCGAGCTTGTAGTCGACGACGGCCAGATCGACGGGGCGGCCGAGGACGGCCTCGACGGCCTCCTTGCGCGAGGCGGCCTCGACGACCGGGTAGCCCTTGGTCTCCAGGTACTCCCGGAGCAGGCGCCGCTGCAGGGGATCGTCCTCGACGACCAGGATGACGGGTTCGTTCATCTCATGCTCCTGGGAGGAGGATGCGGAACTCGGCCCCGCCGCCCTCCCGGTCGCGGGCCTCGATCGTTCCGCCGTGGGCCTCGACGGTGCGCTTGGCCAGATACAGCCCGATCCCCATGCCCTTGTCCTTGGTCGAATAGAACGGCTCGAACAGCCTGGCCGCCGCCCCGGGCGGGAAGCCCGGGCCCCGGTCGTCGATCGTGACCTCGATCCAGGGGCCCGATCGGCGCCCGGCGACCCGGATCTCGGCGGCCGGGGCGGCCTCGACGGCGTTCTTGAGGATGTTGAGCAGGGCCTGGGTCAACAGATCGCCGTCGACGTTGAGGGCCAGGCCGGGGGGGACTTCGGTCCGGACCCGCGCCGAAGCCGTCGGGTCCTCGGCGGACAGGCCGTCCACCGCCTGCTTGACGAGGGCGTCCAGGGTCGCCGGCCCGACTTCCGGCCGGACCGCTTTGACCACTCGGGCGAACCGGTCGACGATGCGGCCGATGGTTCGGACCTGGGCCTTCCCGAGGTCGAGATCGCTCTGCGCCGCCGCGGGGACCTTGCGGCCGAGAAGCTCGAACACGAGGGCCAGGCTGTTCAAGGGATTCTTGATCTCGTGGGCCACGCCGGAGGTGAAGGCCGAGATGTCGCGGAAATGCTCTTTCTCCCGGCGCTCGGACTCGGCTTCGCGGGCCTTGGCCAGGAACCGGGATTGGATCCGGTACAGACCGCGGAAGAAAAGCGCCCCGGCCGCCAGCACCACCATCAGCACGACGAGGGAGGCCCGCCCCGACCGGGCCACCATCTCTTCCATGCCCGTCATGGCGTAGCCGAGGAACAGGCCGAACCGGCGTCCGTCGGCGGTCCGCACGTCGACCCGTTCGCTGAAGATCTGTCCCGCGGGCGATTCGATGACCTCGGGCCCGCGGCCGTCTCCGCCCTGAAGGGACAAGGGCAGATAGCCCTCGAAGCGGGAATTCCAGGCCAGCACCTCCCGACCCTCGCCGAGCAGGGCGACGAAGTAGACCTCCTCTTCCGCCAGGACCTCGTCGAGGGCGGCCGCGGGGCTGGCGCCGCCGTCGAGAGACCGCGATACGGAGCGGCCGAGGATGGCGGCCGTGGCGGCGAGCTGGCTGCGGACGAGGGCCCCGGTCCGGGCCTTCAGGTCGCGGTGCTGAAGATAGGTCGCCAACGACAGGAAGACGAACACGCCGAGGAACGGCAGGACAAAGAAGAGGACGGCGCTGCGGCGGTTCACGGACGCCCGCACCTCCGGACGCCGCGCTTGGCCCGGGGGCCGCCCTGCCAACGCGGGAACCCGGCCTTGTCCCGGAGCTGGAACGTCTCGCCGCGCCAGCGCAGCTCGCGGGCGATGATCGTCGGCGTCTCGCCGGGCTTCTCGGCCAGGGACCCGACGATGCGGACCTTCTCTCCGCCGTGGACGTCCTGGCCGAAGAACCACGAAGGGGCGATCTCGACGTCGAAGGTCCTGGCGCCGCCGGATTCCTCGACGCGGAGAACGAGGAAGGGGGCCGTGCCCTTGTACCGGGGCTCGAGCACGACCTCCCGGACGGTGGCCTCGATCCGGACCTCCGTGTCGACGTTGTAATACGGCGCGGCCTTCTGTCCGGGCCCGGGCCCGGCCGCGATGACCGCCAGCAGAGGCAGGGCCACGATCAGGGCGCTCATCGGACACCTCGCTTTCGACCGGTCGGCAGGTTCCATTCGAACCCGCCCATGACGAAATGGCTGTCCCAGACGAACAGGGGGTCGTTGGACGCGTTCTCGACGAAGGAGTAGGCGATGAAGACCGACAGGCGCCGGAAGTCCTTCTGGAGCCGGGCCTCGACCAGGCGCCGGCGGTCGCCGCGGACCTGGCCGGTCGGGAGCCGATCGAGGTCGAGACTCTCGACCCCGGGGTAGCTCGTGTCGGCATAGGTGTAGCCGGCCTTCACCGACATGTCCCAGGGCAGGGACAGGGTGATCCGTCCGGTCCATTTGGTCCCTTCCCAGGAGAAGGAATCGGCGCTGGGGTTCTGGACGAGATAGAACTCCTCGATGGAGAGGAACGGGTTCCGGCCGGCGACGATCCACTGCTTGACGGCCGACAGGCTCAATCCAACCGCGTCGCCCAGTCCCTGGGCGGCCAGGAGGGATACGGATAGGTGCCCGATGCCGGCCCCGCCCCCGGCGGCGCTGACCCTGGGGATGAAGCCGCTGCCGCCTCCGTAGCGCTGGCCCCCCCAGCCCGAACCGGACCCGGACCCGCTGCCCGAGCCCGTCCCCCCCGATCCGCCGCCCGGCCCCGAGGCGGCCAGAAGGACGGCCGCGCCGGCCTCAGGCGCGGCGACGAGCCCGGCCGCTTCCGGCACAAACGGATGCAGGAAATACTTGTAGCCGTATTCGGCGTCCGCCTTGAGGGTCGTCCGGCTCGGAAAGTATTTGTCGATCGACAGGGATGCGATGGAGCTGGCGAAGTCGAACAAGGAATCCTTGTAGGACGCGTACTGCCCCTGCCACTGGAGCTTGAGGATGGACGAGGGGGCGAGGTAGGTCTTGAAGGCCCCGAGCAGGTTGGCGCCGACCGAGCTGAAGGCCGCGTAGCCCCCCCGGTAGAATTGTCCGGCGCCTCCGGCCGCGAGATATACGGCGCTCTTCCGTCCGGCCGTCAGCAGGTAGTCGAACCCGAGGTCGGCCGCGAAAAAGTTCAATCCGGACGTTTCCCGGAAGGCGGAATAGTCCAGCCGGGCCAGGAGGGACAAGGCCGAGAAATCCTGATCGACGGCCAGGGAGAAGGCCGAGACCTGGTCGGACACGGCCTGGCTCGTCTGAAACAGGTTCTGGGTGGCGTGCTGGTTGAACGACAGGAAGACCGTTCCCGCTTGCGCCGGCAAGGCGGCCGCGAGAAGGACCAGCCAAAGGCGTCTCATCGTCGCGCTTATCATGATGCAAAACTCCCGTCTTCGCAAGACGAAGGGCCTCCCCGCCGCCGATGCGGAGGAGAGGCCCTTCGGACGCTCAGCGGCGGCCCTTTCTCTGGGCCGTTCCCTTGGGACCGGCGCCGTCGCAGACCCCCGTGCCGGAGGCCCGGGCGGCGGAGGACGCGCCGGAACGGAAGGCGCCCTTGCCGAAACCGGCCTTGCCCGGCTGGCCGGCCTGGCCGAGCCGGTGCTGGACCTGGTAGCCGGTGCCGTCCGCGGGCCTGACCCAATCGGGGTCCTGGCCGTTGGGCACGCCGTCGCCGTCATCGTCGCGGGTCAGCCCGTACGCATAGCCCGATCCGGTCGCGGTCCCCGTCCCGCCCTTGCCGGCCTGGGCCCGATAGCCCGAGCCGTCGAGCGGCCGGGTCCAATCGGGATCCTGGCAGTTGGGGACGCCGTCGCCGTCGGCGTCGCGGGCCAGATCGTTGATGCCGTCGCCGTTCTCGTCGACGAACGCGACCCGGTTCCGCTGCCGGAACTCCGACTTGACCTGGGCCCTGTTCCACGACTTGGCCCCGGCCTGGTCCCGGCCTTTCAATTGAGTTTCGACCCGGGCCTTTTCCTGGACCTGGGTCTGGTTCGCCTCCTGGGCGGCCGCGAAGACCGCGCCCAGGAAGAGGAAGACGACCGTGAGAGCAACCAACTTTTTCATCTGATGACCTCCTTGTGTCATGAGGCCATCTTCCATTGCCTGTTTCGTGCCAATGTGTAAATATAATATTATAAACAATATGCGGCGTTTCAGGGACGCCTGGGCCGACATTTTTGTCGGTGGTGGCGACATTCCTGCCGGTTTCGCCCCCCGGCCGGCCCGTCTTCGGCCGCCGCCGCCGGCGTGGTGCCGGCGGGCCCGGAATCCTGTATAATAGATCGGCTTCGAGCCGGCCCCGGCCGGCATTTAGGGGAAAGGCCGGTCCGGGAAGAATCGCCCCCTCCCCCCGTCTAATAGGGTGCGGAGGACAAGTGAGCTTATCCGCATGGAAGACAAACAGCTGGTTCGACTGGCTCAAGACGGAAGCCCGTCGGCTTTCGAGGAACTGGTCGCCAAATACCAGCCGAAGGTGTTCAGCATGGCTTTGAGTTTCACCCGTAACCGGGAAGCGGCCGACGATCTGGCCCAGGAGATCTTCCTGAAGGCCTATCTCGCCCTGCCCCGGTTCCACGGGAAGTCGGAATTCGGGACCTGGCTGTACCGCATCGCCATGAACCATATCAAGGACTTCCTCCGGAAACGGGGCCGGGCCAAGGAAGTCTCCCTGGACGATGTCGGCGAGGCCGCCTTTTCCGACAAGGACCAGGCCGCCCGGGCCGAGCAGGACCGGGAGACCGAAGCCCGCCGGACCCTGGTCCAGAAGCTGGTGCGGGGCCTGCCGGAGAAGTACCGGGTCATCCTGACGCTGCGCGACATCCAGGGGATGGCCTACGACGATATCTCGAGGATCCTGCGCCTGTCGCCGGGGACGGTCGATTCCCGCCTCCACCGGGCGCGGCGGATGCTCCGGCTCAAGCTGGAGCCCTATCTCGCCGGGGAAGGAGAGGCCCATGAACTGCCGCAAGGCTGAAGATCTGCTGTCGCGGTCTTTCGACGGGCGTCTCGACGGGCGCGGCCGGAACCGTTTGGCGGCCCATCTGGCGGCCTGCCCGGCCTGCCGCAAGGTCGAGGCGGAATACCGGTCCATGCTCCGCCTTCTCCAGGCCGGCCGCGAGGCCGAGCCGCTGCCCCGCTTCTGGGAGCGCCTCCAGCCCCGGCTGCGCGAAGAGACGGAGCTCGTGCCCCTGCTCTTCTGGGAGCGCTGGAGCCTCAAGGCCATCCCCGTCTTCCTGGCCCTGGTCGTCCTCCTGGGCGGCTTCCTCTTTTTCTCCCCCCAGGCCCGCGAGCTGAGCCAGTCGGCGGCCCTGCTCCTCGAGAACCGCGATCCCCTTTCCGAGACCCAGGCCCTCTTCGAGACCGACAAGCCCGAGACGCGGACGATGATGCTCCTGTTCGCGTCCCTCGACGAGACGTCGCCGGCGAGGAGGCCGACCCCATGAAGACGAAATACAAGATCCTCATCGCCCTGACCCTCCTGGCGGTCTTCGGGCTCGGCGTCGCCGCCGGCGTGCTCGGCGAGCGCTACGTCGTCCACCGGAAGGACCGGCATGCCGCCGTCCGGCCGCACCTGCCCTCGCCCGAGGACTGGGCCAAGGAGCTGGGCCTGACGCAGGAGCAGAAGGACAAGATCCGCGAGATCTTCAAGCAGAACGAAGAGCGCATGAAGGCCTACCGGGCCGACAACCGGGTCCGGCTGGGCGAGCTCCGCAAGCGGCTCTGGGACGAGACCAACGCCGTCCTGACGCCCGAGCAGAAACGGAAGAACGACGAGATGATCCGCCGCTTCGAAGAGCTGCGGAAAAAAGAGATGGAACGGAACCCCGCGCGAGAACGTCGGGAGCCGGACCCGCAAAAGCAGGATCCGCCTCCCCCGGATCTCGAGCGATAAAGGAGATCGGCAATGAAGAAGAAGATCCTCTGGATCATCGTGGCCCTGGTCGTCGTGGCCGGGGTCGTCCTCGGCCTGACCGTTCTCAAGAACGGCAAGGCGAAAGGCGTCCAATACCGGACCGAGGTGGTGGGCAAGGGCGACATCGAGGCCCTGGTCGTCACCTCCGGCACCCTGAACCCGATCGAGACGATCGACATCGGCGCCCAGGTCTCGGGCAAGATCGTCGATCTCTACGCCGACTACAACTCGCCCGTCAAGAAGGGCGACGTCGTGGCCGAGCTGGACCAAGAGCAGCTGAGGATGAAGATCCAGCAGAACGAGGCCAGCTACCGGACCCGCTCGGCGTCGCTCGAGCAGGCCAAGGTCACGCTGCAGACCTCCGAGAAGGCCTACGAGCGGGCCAAGGCCCTGTTCGCCAAGAGCCTCCTGTCGGTCGAGGAGATGGACGCGGCCGAGGCGACCTTCCTCAACGCCAAGAGCTCGCTCATCTCGGCCGAGGCCGGACTGGCCCAGGCCAAGAGCGCGCTCGATCTGAGCAAGGTCGACCTGGGCTACGCCGTCATCAAGTCGCCCGTCGACGGCGTGGTCATCACCCGGAAGGTCAACATCGGGCAGACCCTACAGTCGAGCTTCACGCCGCCGGTCCTCTTCCAGGTGGCCACCGACCTGACCAAGATGAAGGTCGAGTGCGACGTCGACGAATCCGACATCGGCAAGGTCAAGGAAGGCCAGAAGGTCCGCTTCACGGTCGAGGCTTTCCCCAACGAGACGTTCAACGGCGTCGTCCAGCAGGTCCGGGTCTCGCCGACGACGACCAACAACGTCGTCACCTACGCGACCATCGTCAATGTCGACAACCCCGAGAAGAAGCTCCTGCCCGGCATGACCGCCACCGTGTCCATCATCGTCGGCGAGGCCAAGAACGTCCTGCGGGTGCCCAACGGCGCCCTGCGCTTCATGCCTGCCTTGAGCGAGGCCGAGCTCAAGAAGATGCAGGACGAGATGCGCGAACGGTTCATGGCCCAGCGGCAGGCCCAGGGCGGCCAGCCCGGCGCGGCCGCCCCTGGCGGCGCCCCCGCCGGCGCCGCCCCCTCCGGCGCCCCGCAAGGCCAGCCCGGCGGTCAGCCCGGCGGCTTCACCCGCCAGGGCGGCGGTCAGGGCGGGGGCCAGGCCCGGGCGCAGATACCGCGGGTCTGGGTGCTCGACGCCAACGGCAAGATGCGGATGGCCATGATCCGGACCGGCGTCGCCGACACCAGCTACTCCGAAGTCGTCCGCGGCGACCTCAAGGAAGGCGACGTCGTCATCGTCGGCTCTCTGTCCGCGAGCACGGCGTCCGGCCGGGCCGGCATGGGCGGCATGATGTTCATGGGCGGGCCGCCCCCCGGCGGCCGGCGCTAAAGGGCGGGGCGGCGGGCCCGGAAGGATCACGATCATGGCTGCGAACATCATCGAGTTGAGGAGTCTCGTCAAGACCTACCACGTCGGCGAGACCGAGGTCCGCGCCCTGCGCGGGGTCTCGTACGCCGTGGCCGAGGGCGATTTCCTGGCCATCATGGGCCCGTCGGGCTCGGGCAAGTCGAGCCTGATGAACATTCTCGGCTGCCTCGACCGCCCGACCTCCGGGCAGTATTTTCTCGACGGCGTCGAGGTCTCGACGCTGGACAAGAACCAGTTGGCCCGCATCCGGAACCAGAAGATCGGGTTCGTCTTCCAGAGCTTCAACCTCCT
>CAZNPB010000030.1:0-33326 GCA_964574895.1 uncultured Eubacteriales bacterium | reverse complement strand
ATCCGGGACATCCTGACCAAGTCCATCCGCAGCAGCAACCCGATCAGCGTCGCCAACGCGACCCTGGACGCGCTGCGCCGGATCCGGAATCCCGAGGACGTGGCCAAGATGCGCGGAAAGGCGAAAGGTGCGCTATGAGCGAAGTCGAGAAAAATAAAACCGTCCAGGCGCCCCGGGGCGCCAAGAAAGCGGCCGGCGGGCCCTGCGTGCGGGTCACCCTCGTCCGCAGCCTCATCGGCAGCCCCCAGGACCAGTGGCAGACGGCCCGGGGCCTCGGCCTGCGCCGCCTCAATTCGAGCGCGGTCCTGGCCGATACGCCCGCGGTCCGGGGCATGATCCGCAAGATCGTCCACGCCCTCAAGGTGGAAGCGGTGGAGAAACCATGAACCTGAGCAACCTGAAACCGGCCCCCGGCTCACGGAAGGGACGCAAGCGCATCGGGCGCGGCCCCGGCTCCGGCAACGGCAAGACCGCCGGCGCCGGCAGCAAAGGCCAGCTCCAGGGCAGCGGCTATTCCCGTAAGCGCGGCTTCGAGGGCGGCCAGATGCCCCTGACGCGGCGCATCCCCAAGCGCGGCTTCACCAACATCTTCCGCGTCGAGGCCGCCGTCGTCAACCTCGACCGCCTGGCCAAGCTCCACGGCGACGAGGTCGGTCCGGCCGAGATGGCCGCCCACCGCCTCATCCGCAGCGCGGCGGACCGGGTCAAGGTCCTCGGGCGCGGCGAGCTGACCGCGGCCAAGACCGTCCGGGCGCACGAGTTCTCCGCCTCGGCCCTGAAGAAGATCGAGGCCAAAGGCGGCAAGGCCGTCGTCATCGGGAAAGACTAATGTTAGACAGCATCCGTAACATCTTCAGCATCCCCGAGCTGCGGAAGAGGGTCATCTTCACCCTTCTCCTGCTCGCGGTCTACCGGGCCGGCGGCGTCATCCCCAATCCGGGCTTGAGCGCCTCGGCCCTGGCCGAGTTCTGGCAGAGCCAGAAGGGCTCCCTGCTCGGCTTCATCGACCTGTTCTCCGGCCGGAACATGTCCCGGATGACCATCTTCGCCCTGGGCATCATGCCCTACATCTCGTCCTCGATCATCCTCCAGCTGCTGACGGTCGTCTGGCCCTACCTGGAGCGCCTGTCCAAGGAAGGCGAGCTGGGCCGGAAGAAGATCACCCAGTACACCCGTTACGGCACGATCGGCATCTGCCTCATCCAGGCCTTCGGCATCTCCATCTTCCTCGAGGCCCTGCGGACCCCGGCCGGCGCCGCCGTCGTCATCAACCCGGGCTGGGGCTTCAAGCTCCTGACCGTGCTGACCATGACGACGGGGACGGTCTTCGTCATGTGGCTGGGCGAGCAGATCTCGGAGCGGGGCATCGGCAACGGCATCTCGCTCATCATCTTCGCCGGCATCGTCGTCGCCTTCCCGAGCAACATCGGGCGGATGGTCGCGGGCCTGCGAACCGGCGACATGGACCCCCTGAAGCTGATCTTCGTGGCCGTCCTGATGGTGGCCGTGGTCGCCTTCATCGTCTTCGTCGAGCGCGGCCAGCGCCGCATCACCGTCTCGTACGCCAAGCGGGTCGTCGGCCGGAAGGTCTACGGCGGGCAGAGCACGCACCTGCCGCTGCGGGTCAACACCGGCGGCGTCATCCCGATCATCTTCGCCGCCTCGGTCATCAGCATCCCGGCCACCTTGGCCAGCCTGATCAAGACCCCCTGGGCCCAGGCCATCTCGGCCCAGTTCGGCATGGGCATGCCCCTCTACAACCTGATCTACGTCGCCTCCATCATCTTCTTCACCTACTTCTACATCTCGATCATCTTCAACCCGGTCGACGTGGCCGACAACCTCCGCAAGTACGGCGGCTTCATCCCCGGCATCCGCCCGGGCAAGAACACCTCGGATTTCATCGACGACGTCCTGAGCCGGATCACCCTGGCCGGGGCCATCTACCTGGCCGCGGTGGCCATCCTGCCCGAGTTCCTGCTGACGGGCTTCAAGGTCCAGGGCCTGCCCTGGATCGGGCCCTGGCTCGAGGCCAACCTGCCCAAGGTCGTCACCCAGGGCATGGGCATCGACTTCATGTTCGGCGGCACCTCGGTCCTGATCGTCGTCGGCGTGGCCATGGACACGATGCAGCAGATCGAGGCCCAGCTCGTCATGCGCCACTACGACGGCTTCATGCGCCGCAGCCGCATCCGCGGGAGGCGCGGATGAGGATCATCCTCCTGGGCGCGCCCGGCAGCGGGAAGGGGACCGTGGCCGAAGCCCTGCGCGCGGCCTACGGCTGGCCCAAGGTCTCCACGGGGGACCTGCTGCGCGAGTCCGTCCGGGACCGGACCCCCCTCGGCCTGGTGGCCGCGTCCCAGATGGGCAAGGGCGGACTGGTCGACGACGAGACGGTCCTGGCCCTGCTCCGCGAGCGCCTGGCCAAGGACGATTGCCGCGACGGCTGCGTCCTCGACGGCTTCCCCCGGAACACGGCCCAGGCCGACCGGCTGGACGCCCTGGGACTGCCCGGCCCGGAGATCGTCATCGACCTCCAGGTCGACGAGGCGACCGTGCTGGAGCGGCTGTCGCACCGGCGGATCTGCCCCAACTGCCAGGCCATCTACCATCTGGTCAACAAGCCGCCGAAGACGCCCGGCGTCTGCGACGTTTGCGGCCACGCCCTGGTCCAGCGCAACGACGACACGCCCGAGGTCATCCGGAAGCGCCTGGCGACCCATGCCGCCCAGACCGAGCCCCTGGCCGCCCGCTACGCGGCCAAGGGCCGTTTCCACCGCGTCGACGGCAACGGACCGGCCGAGGCGGTCGTCCGCGAGGTCCGGCGGATCCTCGACGCCGAGCTGGCCCCGGCGGCCGGGGCGGGGGAGCGGTCATGATCACCCTCAAGTCCGCGACCGAGCTCGAGGCCATGCGCCAGAGCGGCCGCATCGCGGCCGCGGTGCTGGGCGAGCTCGAGCCGCTCATCCGGCCGGGCATCCGGACGCGCGACCTCGACCTCTACGCCGAGAAGAGGACCCGGGAGCTGGGCGCCGTGCCGGCTTTCAAGGGCTACAGCGGCTACCCGGCCTCGGTCTGCATCTCGGTCAACGAGGAGATCATCCACGGCATCCCCTCCGGCCGCATCCTCCAGGAAGGGGACATCGTCAGTCTCGACTTCGGCGTCCTCTTCGAGGGCTTCTACAGCGACTCGGCCCTGACGGCGCCCGTCGGCCGGGTCCCGGCCGAGGCCCTGGCCCTCATCGCCGCGGCCGAGCGGTCGTTCGCCAAAGGCCTCGAGCAGATGAAGAACGGCAACCGGCTGTCGGACGTCTCGGCGGCCATCCAGGCCTCCGTCGAGAGCGACGGCTTCTCGGTCATCCGCCAGTTCGTCGGGCACGGCATCGGCCGGGCCCTGCACGAGGAGCCCCAGGTCCCGAATTTCGGGGCCCCCGGGCGCGGCCCCAAGATCCGGCCCGGCCTGACCGTGGCCATCGAGCCCATGATCGCGGCCGGCGGCTGGGAGGTCGAGGTCCTCGAGGACGGCTGGACGGCCGTCACCCGGGACCGCCGCCTGTCGGCCCATTTCGAGCACACCGTGGCCATGACCGAGAACGGACCGGAGATCCTGAGCGCCCGGACGCCGGCCTCCGCGCGGGGGGCCGGCCTCCCCAAGGAAGGACCGCATGCCTAGACAGGATATGTTCGAAGCCGAGGGCGTGGTCCTGGAGACCCTGCCGAACGCCATGTTCCGCGTCGAGCTCCAGAACAAGCACGTCATCCTGGCCCACATCTCCGGCAAGATGCGCAAGCACTTCATCCGCATCCTGCCCGGCGACCGGGTCCTCCTCGAGCTGTCGCCCTACGACCTGACCAAGGGCCGGATCACCTATCGCTTCAAATAAAGGACGGGACGATGAAAGTCAAAGCTTCCGTGAAGAAGATCTGCCGGAACTGCAAGATCGTCCGGCGCAAGGGCGTGGTGCGGGTCATCTGCGCCAACCCGAAGCACAAACAAAAACAGGGATAGACGAGGTAACCCCATGGCACGAATCGCAGGCATCACCCTCCCGCCGGACAAGCGCATCGAGATCGGCCTGACCTACATCTACGGGATCGGCCGGTCCAAGAGCCGCCAGCTCCTCGACGAGGCCAAGATCGACCGGAACAAGAAGGTCAAGGCCCTGTCCGAGGACGAGGTCAACAAGATCCGCCAGATCATCGAGAAGCGGGAGAAGATCGAGGGCGACCTCCGCAAAGAGGTCACCATGAACATCAAGCGGCTGGTCGACATCGGCTGCTACCGCGGCCTCCGGCACAAGAAGAAACTCCCCGTCCGGGGCCAGCGGACCAAGACCAACGCCCGGACCCGCAAGGGGGTCAAGGGGCAGCGGATCAAGAAGCTCAAGCCAACGGCGAAGAAAGCGTAAGGAGGGCCAGCCGCCATGCCGCCTAAAACGACAGCCAAGAAGAAGAAAGCCCGCCGCGAGATCGGGTTCGGGGTGGCCCACATCCAGTCCACCTTCAACAACACGATCATCACTATCACCGACCACGTCGGCGCCACGGTCGTCTGGGCCAGCGCCGGGACGTCGGGGTTCAAGGGCGCCCGCAAGGGCACGCCCTTCGCCGCCCAGCTGGCGGCCAAGGACGCGGCGACCAAGGCCCGGGAGTTCGGCGTCCGCCACGTCGACGTCCGGCTCAAGGGCCCCGGCGCCGGCCGCGAGTCGTCCATCCGGGCGATGCAGGCCGCCGGCCTGGAGATCAAGTCCATCAAGGACGTGACGCCCATCCCGCACAACGGGTGCCGCGTCCGCCGCCGCCGGCGGGTCTAGGAGAGGAACCATCATGGCGAAATACCAAGGAGCCGATTGCCGGCTGTGCCGGGTCGAGAAGAACAAGCTCTATTTCAAGGGCGCCAAGTGCCTGACCGACAAGTGCCCCCTGGAACGGCGGGCCTACGCGCCGGGCCAGCACGGGCGCTCGCGCAAGCGGGTGCTGGGCTACGCCATCCAGCTCCGGGAGAAGCAGAAGCTGAAAAGGTACTACGGCATGTCCGAGGAGCAGTTCCGCTTCTTCTTCGAGCGGGCCGAGCGGCAGAAGGGCGTCACCGGCGAGAACCTCCTGTCCATGCTCGAGCGGCGCCTGGACAACGTCGTCTTCCTGTGCGGCTTCTCCCTGTCGCGCGGCCACGCCCGCCAGCTCATCGGGCACGGCCACTTCCGCCTCAACGACCACAAGGCCGACATCGCGTCCGCCCTGGTCAAGCCGGGCGACGTCATCGCCTTCCGGCCGCGGTCGGCCAAGAGCGAGGACGTCCGGGCCGTCGTGGCCTCGAACCGCTCCAAGACGGTGCCGGGCTGGCTGGCGGTCGATTGGGAGAACCTGAAGGCCCGCGTCCAGGGCATCCCGACCCGCGCCGACGTCACCCTGCCGGTCGAAGAACACCTGGTCGTCGAGCTGTACTCCAAGTAAGGAGGAGGTCCCATGACAGAGACGAATTTCCAGAGACCCAAGTTCCTGGAGTGCGATTTCGAGACCCTGACGGACCGGTACGGCAAGTTCATGGCCCAGCCGTTCGAGCGGGGCTACGGGGTCACCGTCGGCAACGCCCTGCGGCGCATCCTGCTGTCCTCGATCACCGGGGCGGCCATCACCTCCGTGCGCATCCACGGCGTCCTGCACGAGTTCTCGACCATCCCCGGGGTCGTCGAGGACGTCACCGACATCATCCTGAACCTCAAGTCCATGCCCCTGAAGCTGCGGGGCGACGAGCCCCGCCGGATGACCATCAAGAAGACCGGGCCGGCCACGGTCACCGCGGCCGACATCGCCAACGAGGCCGATATCGAGATCCTGGACCGGGACATCGCCATCGCCTCCCTCGATATCGACGGCACGCTGGACGCCGAGATGGTGGTCAAGAACGGCCGCGGCTACATCCCGGCCGATCAGAACTTCGACGAGGAGCAGAGCCTCGACTTCATCCCGCTCGATTCCTCGCACTCGCCCGTTCTCAAGGTCAACTACAAGGTCGAGCCGGCCCGCGTCGGCAAGCGCATCGACTACGAGAGCCTGACCCTGGAGATCTGGACGACCGGGGCCATCCGGCCCTTGGACGCCCTGTCCCAGGCGGCCAAGCTCATGCGCGACCACCTCGGCATCTTCCTGAGCGTCGTCGACGAGCCGCTCGAGCGCGAGCCGGCCTCCTCGAAGAAGGAGATCCCGTACCTGACCCAGGCCGACGTCCTGGCCAAGACCATCGACCATCTGGAGCTGTCGGTCCGCTCCAACAACTGCCTCCGCTCGGCCGGGATCGAGCGGATCTACGAGCTCGTGCAGAAGACCGAGGACGAGCTCCTCAAGACGAAGAACTTCGGCCGCAAGTCCCTTGCCGAGATCAAGGAGACGCTGGCCAATATGAACCTCGGGCTGAACATCGAGCTCCACCCGCGCCTTCTGGAACGGATCCAGGCGGAGGTCAAGGCCGGCGCGCCCGAGAAGGAGACTGAGGCATGAGGCACCAGGTCAAAAAGGGAATGCTGGGGCGGACGACCGCCCATCGCCGGGCGCTGCTGCGCAATCTCGTGACGTCGTTCCTCGAGCGGGAACGGGTCCGGACCACCCTGGCCAAGGCCCGGGAGACCCGGCCGCTCGCCGAGAAGATGATCACCCTGGGCAAGCGGGGCACCCTGCACGCCCGGCGCCAGGCCCTGGCGTACATGACCAAGGAGAGCGCCGTCAAGAAGCTCTTCGACGACATCGCGCCCCGCTTCAAGGAGCGCCCGGGCGGCTACACCCGGATCGTCAAGCTCGACCGCCGGGCCGGCGACGGCGCGGCCATGGCCATGATCGAGCTGGTCGACGCGGAGTTCAAGGCCAAGACCAAGAAGAAGAAGAAGGACGCCAAGAAGCCGGCGGCCAAGTAAGGACAGCGGAATTCACCGGGGCTCGGCATCCGCCAAGCCCCTTTTTTTTCCCGCTATTTCGGCCGGCGGGCGGCCTGGTAGATCTTGGCCCAGCGCTCCACCTTCAGGTTGTCGAGGCGGACGCACGGGGTCTGGTAGACCGTGGCGTTGATGAAATTCTCGTGGTCGATCATCATGCCGACGTGGCCGATCTTGTCGATGGCGCTGCCGAAGAACACGAGATCGCCGGCCTGCTCCTGGCCCTTAGCCACCTCGAGCAGGCCGCTGTCGGTCATCTGGATGTCGGCGTCGCGCAGGATGGGCACACCGTTCATCTTGTAGACGAGCTGGACGAAACCCGAGCAATCGAGCCCGAAGGGCGAGCAGCCGCCCCAGGTGTAGGGCATGCCGAGCATCCGCTGGCCCAGGGCGACCATGTCGGAGGCGGGCCGGCGCGGCCAGGTCCAGGGGCCCTCCTGGACGGCGCCGTCGCCCCTCTGGATCCAGGCCCGGACGCCGTCGGGGAGCAGCACCTCGAGCCAGCGCTCGTTCTTTTCGCCCACCACTTCGAGGACCGCGCTCAAGGGGGCCGTCCGGACCGGCTTGTGGGCGGTGACGTCGGGCTCGCGGTAGGTATTGGCCAGGAGACCCGAGACCACGAAGACCTTGCCGGCCTTGGCGTAGGGCTTGTCGCCGGGCTTCAGGAAGCGCAGGGCGGAGGCCGGGACCCAGCCCTGATACGTGTCCGGCGTCTCGATCCGGACCCAGTCCTCGCCGGCCGGGTTCTTCTCTTGCTTGAGGACCTTGACGTTGTCGCCCAGCAGGGCCTGGCTGACGACGTCGACGCCGTCGGTCGGGCCGCTGAACATGTTCTCGATGGACCGCGTCACCACGGCGGCCGCCGGGCCGGCTTCGGACGGCTGCGAGGGAGCGGCGCAGGCCACGGCGGGGGAGAGGACGATCAGGAGCGCGGCGATCAGGGACTTGGCCACGGGGCACCTCCTTGCGGATGTTCGATTCCCTATCATACCGCCGTCGCGGCGCCGGCACAAGACCGTTCCCGGGCGGCCGGCCCGGCCCGCTGCGGGGGATTGTGTCGCCGGGCCGCCGGACCTATAATCCCCGGAGAGAGGAGACGACATGAAGCGCAAGGAATTCCTAGGACTCGCCGGCGCGGCCGCGGCCGGCTCACTGGCGACCCTCCGTCCGGGCCTGGCCGAGGCCCTGTCCGGCGGCGGCAAGACCAAGGTCTCGTTCAAGGCCCTGGACCTCAAGCTCCAGTATGCCTGGGGCCTGTCCCGGGGCACCTGGTCGACCCGCCGCAACGCCTTCGTCAAGATCGAGCGCGACGGCGTCTACGGCCTGGGCGAGGCCGCGCCCATCGCCCGATACGACGAGACCGCCGAAGGCGCCTTGGCCTTCTTCGAGAAGGCCCGCCCCGTCCTCGAGCGCGACCTCTGGGGATACGCGGTCCGTTGGAACGAGCTGGACGCCCTGGCCCCGGCCGAGCACGCGGCCAAGGCCGCCCTGGACATGGCCCTCTATGACTGGGTCGGCAAGAAGCTCAAGGTGCCGGTCTGGAAGCTCCTCGGCCTCGACAAGGGCGGGGCCCTGACGACGACCTATTCCATCGGCATCGACGAGGTCCCGGTCATGCAGGAGAAGATCCGGGCCTACCCGGATTTCGGGGTCTACAAGATCAAGGTCGGCACGAAAGACGACCGCAAGATCATCGAGGGCATCCGGGCCGTGACCGCCAAGCCCCTGCGGGTCGACGCCAACGAGGGTTGGAAGACCAAGGAAGAGGCCCTGGAGAACATCGACTGGATGGCCGGCCAGGGCGTCGAGTACGTCGAGCAGCCCATGCCCGCCGAGATGATCGGGGATTTCGCCTGGCTCAAGGAGCGCTCCAAGCTGCCGCTCTACGCCGACGAGAGCCTGATGAAGGCCTCGGACATCCCCCGCATCGCCCCCTATTTCCACGGCCTCAACATCAAGCTGATGAAGTGCGGCGGCATCCAGGAGGCGGTGCGCATGGCGGCCATGGCCCGGGCCCTGGGCCTGGAGCTGATGATCGGCTGCATGGTCGAGACGTCGCTGGCCATCTCGGCCGCCGCGGCCATCACGCCGCTCTTCGACCATGCCGATCTCGACGGCAACCTGCTTTCGGCGACCGACCCGTTCAAAGGTGTCCGGACGGTCAAGGGCCAGCTGGTGCTCAACGACCGGCCGGGCTTGGGGGTCGAGGGCGACCTGTTCTGATCGCCGGGCGGCCGGCCGCGGTCAGGATGTCTTGCCGGCCGTGACGACCAGTTTTTGGCCGACGAAGAGGATGTCGGACGAGAGGCCGTTCTCGGCCTTGATCTTGTCCACCGTGGTCTTGAGGGACTGGGCGATCTGGAACAGGGTGTCGCCGCTGCGGACCGTGTAGCTGACCTTCTCGCCCGCCGCCGCGGCCGGCGCGGAGACCGCCGCGGCCGGCCCCTCGACCCCGCCCCGCGACGGGACGCGCAGGACCTGGCGCGGCCGGATGAGGTTGGACCGCAGGCCGTTGAGGCTTTTGATGGCGTTGACGGAGGTCCGGTAGCGCCGGGCGATCGCCCCCAGGGTGTCGCCCGAGCGGACCGTGTGGCGGTCCGTGACCACGTCGGGGGGGATGTACTGGGGCAGGCTGGCGATGCAGGCCAGGCACTTCTCCCCGTAACCCGCCGGGACGCGCAGGTCGTAGGGATAGTTCGGCGTCGAGTCGTGCCGCAGCTCCGAGTTGAGGGCGACCAGCAGCGCCGGGTCGATCCCCAGGTTCTGGGACAGGGTGGCCAGCTTGACGGCCGCGCTGACCTTGATGGTCTCATAGGGCTGCGGCGGGTCCGGCGCCGGCAGCTCGAAGCCGTACTTGGCCGGATCGGCGACGATGAGGAGCGTGGCGATGAACCGGGGCACGTGGCGGGCCGTCTCGAACGGCAGGTTGGCGAAGATGTCCCAGAAGCTGTCGAAATACTCGACCTTCTGGGCCCGCATGACCCGCTGGACCTGGGCCTCGCCGCAGTTGTAGGCCGCGATGGCCGACATCCAGTCGCCGAACATGTCGTGCAGCTCGATCATGTACCGGATGGAGGCCCGGGTGGCCTTGACGGGGTCCATCCGCTCGTCGACGTACTTGTCCTGCTTGAGGCCGTAGCGGTAGCCCGTCGAGCGGATGAACTGCCACATGCCGAGAGCCCGGGCCCGGGACAGGGCCCGCGGCCGGAAGGCGCTCTCGATGAGCGGGATCCAGGACAGCTGCTCGGGCAGGCCCTCCTTGCGCAGCTCCTCGAGGATCATGTCCCGGTACTGGCCGGAGCGCTTGTAGGATTCCAGGAAGGCCTTGCGTTCGACGGTCTGGAAGGACTTGATCTCCCGGGCCACCCACCGGTTCTCGACGAGCGGGATGGAGCCGTTGACCGAATGGGCCAGGGTGGTCCGCGAAACCGAGATCTTCTGGATGCGCTGGGCGATCAGGAGCCGGAGGTCGTGCTTCTCCTGGAGGAGCGGCGAGTCGGCGGGCACGGACATCTTCAGGAGGCAGGCATAGGCCTCGTCGAGCCTGATCAGGGCGCCGTCCATGTCCTCCCGGTCCAGGCTGGCCAGGGCCTCGTCGTAGGCGCTGAAGGCGTCTTCGAGCAGGGCGGCGGCGTTCTTGTCGGAAGCGATATCCCGCGGGGCCTGGGCGTCGGTCCGCGCCTCGACGGCGGGGCGGGCGGGCTCCTCGGCCGCGACGGCGGGCTTTTCGACCGGAGGGGCCGGGGCGGGGACGGCCGGGGCCGCGGCCGGGACGGGCTTGGGGGCCGTCTTGGCCGGCCGGGGGGAGGAGGAACAGGCCGTCAAGAGGATCGGGATCAGGATGACGACGGCCCAGACCGGGGAGAGGTGTCGTTGACGCTTCATTTTCAATCACATCTTATACCACAGGGGCCTCGGGGCCGTCAACGCCGAAAGGGGGGATTTCGGCTTCAAAGGGCCTGGCGGCGGTGCCAATCCCAGGCCGAAGCGACGATCGTCTCGAGCGACGACAGGCGGGGGGTCCAGCCCAGGGCCCGGCCGGCCTTGGCCTTGGAGGCCAACAGCACGGCCACGTCGCCCTGCCGCCGGGGGGCGAGGTCGTAGGGGACCGGGAGACCGGTCACCCGTTCGACGGCCCGGACGACCTCGAGGACGGAGCGGCCCTCTTCGGCGCCGAGGTTGAAGACGTCGCCGGCCCCGCCGGCCAGGAGGGCCTTCAGGGCCAGGACGTGGGCCGCGGCCAGGTCGACGACGTGGATATAGTCCCGGACGGCCGTCCCGTCGGGGGTCGGGAAGTCCCGGCCGAAGACCTTGAGTCGCGGCGCCCGTCCCAGGAGGCTCAAGAGGATATTGGGGACGAGATGGGTCTCGGGGGAGTGGCATTCGCCGGCCGTGCCGTCGAGGGCCGCCCCGGCGGCGTTGAAATAACGGAGCGAGACGGCCCGCAGGCCGTGGGCCCGCTCGTAATCCCGCAGGATGTCCTCGACCATGAGCTTGGCCCGGCCGTAGGGGTTGGCCGGCCGGGTCGGGTGGGACTCGGGGATGGGCGTCTCCTCCGGTTCGCCGTAGACGGCGGCCGTGGAGGAGAAGATGAGGGCCCGCGTCCCGGCCTCGAGCATGGCGTCGAACAGGTTCAGGCTGGTGAACAGGTTGTGGGTGTAATATTTGCGGGGGTCGGCGTAGGATTCCCCGACCTGGATGAGCGAGGCGAAGTGGATGACGGCCCCGATCTCGCGTTCCCGGAAGACCCGCCGCAGGGCCTCCCGGTCGAGAAGGTCGGCTTTGACGAACGGGACCCGGCCGACGAGCTCCGGCCGGCCGCTCGAGAAGTTGTCGAGGACGAGGACGTCGAAGCCCTGCCGGACGAGCTCCTGGACGGTGTGCGAACCGATATAGCCGGCCCCGCCGGCGACGAGGATGGTCATGGGGCCGTCCTTTCGAGGAGGCGGCGGGCCTTGGCCAGGCCGGCCGCCTTGGTGTCGAAGGCGTTGTCGAGCTGGGCCCGGTAGAGCTTCTTGAGCAGGCGGCCCATGCCCGGGCCGGGCGCGACGCCCAGGGCGATGAGGTCGCGGCCCATGACCAGGGGCTTGATGGTCTCCCGGTTGACCTCGAGCTCCTCGAACTTGCGGAACAGCCAGCGGGCCGTCCGGTCGAGCCCGCAGACGAGGCGGGTGCCGCGGCCGGCCCGGTCGGCGGCGTCGAGCAGGACGACCAGGTCGACCTCGCCGCGGACGTCGGCGGCCAGGCGGTTGAAGGCCTTCTTGGTGACCTCGTCGCGGCCGTTCCACAGCTCGCCGGCCCGATGATGGGTGCGGATGAGCAGGGGGACCATGCGCCCGAGGGGATAGCCGTTCCAGGTCTGGACCTTGAACCGGAGGAGGACGCGCCGGGCCGCCCGTTCGCTTTGAATGTCGTGGCCGGCCGAGGTCAGGGCCATGCGGCCGCGCTTGTACTCCCAGCGGGTCGTGGTGGCCTTGCCCAGGTCGTGGTAGAGGGCGGCCAACAGCAGGGCCAGCCGCTTGGGCCCGGGCAGCCCCTGCCGGCGGGCCAGGGCGGCGGCCTGATCGACCGTGAGCTTGGTGTGGGCCCAGACCGTGTGGTGGCCGAAGGCGTCCGTTTCGGGATGGAAGACGGAGTCCTGGATGGCCAGGGTCAGGGCCTGGAGCTCGGGGAACCATTGTTCGAGGACCCCCAGCCGGAACAACTCCTCCAGGCCGACGGACGGCCGCGGCGAATCGAGCAGGAGCTTGAACATCTCGTCGTTGACCCGCTCGACGCTCAAGCCGGCCAGATCGACCGACCGGGCGGCGGGATAGATCGGCGGGTCGACCTTGAAGCCCAGGACCGAGGCGAAGCGGGCCACCCGGAGGACCCGCAGGGGATCGTCGGGGAAGGCGGCCGGATTGGTCAGGCGGAGGCGGCGGGCCAGGGCGTCCTGGCGGCCTTCGAACGGGTCGATGAGCGTCCCGTCCTTGAGGCGCAGGGCCATGCTGTTCATCCGGAAATCGCGCCGCTCCAGGTCCTTTTCGATGGGCAGGCCGGGGTCGGCGGCGACGACGATGTCCTTGTGGCCCCGGGCCCCGGCGGCCGCCGCCCGGTCGACCCGCGGTAGGGCCACGTCATAGGTCCGGTCCCGGCGGGTGAACTTGATGATGCCGAAGCTCCGGCCGACCAGGTCGACCCGGCCGTGCTTCTCCAGCCGGGCCACGATCGTTTCGAGCGGCCGGCGGGCCACCAGGAGATCGACCTCCGGCGAAGGCCGGCCGAGGACGAGGTCGCGGACCGAGCCGCCGACGGCGTAGACGTCGCCGCCGAAGAGGCGCACGAACAGGGCCCGGTCGGGAAAGTCTAAGGCGAGCGTGGTCATTCGGCGGCCGGGAACTTCTCCAGCATCTCCTTGACCGCGTCGCGGTGGACCATGAACATCAGGCATTTCAGGCGGATGTAGTCGTCCTGGTAGAAGAAATAGCCCTTGACGTCGCCCCACCAGGCGTTCTCCCAGGAGTCCTTGATCAGGAACCAGTTGCCCCGCTTGGCTTCCTCCAGATAGCCGACGCAATGGACCGCGTGGTCGTCGGTCGAGACGCCGTTGGCGAAGCGGTACTCGCGGCTGGATTGGTCGATGTAGGGGGCCGGGATGTCGAAGGTCGGCACCATGGCCACGTCGGACCGGCCGAGGTAGCCGGGCTCGGAGAAGTCGACCGCCAGGGTGGCCGTGTAGCCCCGCCGCAGGGCCCGGAGCAAGGCCAGGGAGAACTCGTAGAGCGGCAGGTTCCGATAGTCTGCCGAAAGGCGCCAGTTGTCGGGGACCCGGTAGGAGGTCCGGGCGTAGAATGGCGCGTACATGAAGCTGACGAAGGACACGTAGGCGTCGGGATCGAGGCCGAGCGAGGCCAGGTACTCGAGCGGCGTCAGGGACGCGCCGTCGACGTCGATGCGGGCCGGAGGGCGTCCCAGGTGCCGGTCCAGGATGGCCCGGACCCCGGCCAGGGCGGCCGTCTCGTCCCAGTCGTTCCGGGCGGCCAGGCCCTCGAGGTAGGCCTTGAATTCCCGGAAGAGGGCGCCGTGGTCGTGGGCCGTCCGGCCGTCGAGGAGCCCGCTGTAGTCGGCCTGCCGGACGAGGCCGTACTGCTTGATCCGGGCCAGGGCCGAATCGGGCTCGGAGCCCTGGCCGAGGAAGGACCGGCCCTTCTCATTGATGAAGCGCCGGGCTTTTTCCACATATTCCCAGTAGACCGTGTGCATCGGGGACAGACGGACCTCGGCCTTCCCCTGCCGGCGCAACTCGGATTCGAGAAGGGACGTGGTCGCGAAAGACCAGCAGGTGCCGGTCTGGCCCTGGGGGACCGGGGGCAGGTGGAAGAGCTTGGTAAATTCGTTGAGGCCGGCCGGCCGCTCGAAGCCCGTCAGGTCGGCGGCCAGGAACGAGGCCTCGGGGCTCTGGGGCCCCTCTTTGATATAGACGGCCTGGTCGTGCTTGGGCACGAGGCCGCCGGCCGTCGGGGATGGGCCCTTCTGGCCGCAGGAGCCCGCCAGCCCGGCGGCGAGGATCGAGATCAGGACGTAGACCGTCCGTCGGCGCAGCGTCATCGTTGTCCCTCCTCCCGGGAGATCATGCCGGGGCATGGATTCACATTATAGGATGCGGCGGCCCGGATGGCAAAGGAAAACGGAAGCGCCCCCGTTCCTCCGGCTTGTCAGACGGGGGCGTTTTAGGTATCCTGAAGGACCGACATGAAGGCCTTCAGAAGTCCGTACGCCGCCGCGCTCGCCCTCGGGCTGGCCCTCGTCCCGGCCCGGCTCGCGGCCTCCGCCTCCCGCCCGGCGGCCGCCGCGGCCGGGGCGAAAGGCGAGGTCACGATCACCCTCCGGGAGAAGGTCATCAAGGACCTCAGCTCCTCGGGGCTGGTCCTGGCCTTCCACGTCCTGGCGGCCAATCCGGCCGACCAGCCCCGCGAGCTCGTCCGCTACCGCTACCGGGTCCGCATCGACCAGAAGGAATACATCAACACGGAGGTGGCCCTGGACGCGCCGCTGGTCGTCCCGGGAGGGGGCCGGGAGCTGATCGGGCTGCCGGTCAAGATCACCTACGAGCTCCTGTTCAAGGCCATCGGCCCCGTCGAGGGCCAAGCCCTTTGCGACATCGTCGGCGACCTGTTCTTCCGCAACGAGCGGGGCAAGGAGCAGAAGGTCTCCTTCGCCTACAGCGGCGAGTTCCCCATCTTCCGGGACCCGGAGATCGACCTGCTGCCGCTCGAGGTCCTCGACCTGACGGTCGGGGGGGCCGACGTCGTCGTCCGGCCCCGGTTCCGCAACCTCAACGACTACGACCTCATCGTCGAGAGCATCGACTACGAGCTTTTCTTCAGCGGCCGGCCGGTGCTGGCCGGGCCCATCCCCGGCGACAAGAGCCTGCCGCGGGCGGGCGAGAAGACGTTCGCCCTGCCGTTCCTGCTGGATTTCTTCGAGGCCGGAGAGGACGTCCGGGCCGGCTTCGCCGCCGACGCGTTCCCGTGCCGCTTCGCCGGCCGGATCGTTGTCGCCTCGGTCTGGGGCCGCCTGGTCATCCGCTTCGACAGGACCCAGGACCTCCGGCTGGATAAAAAAAAGGGGGCCGGCCCCTCATCGGGACGGACCCCCTAGCGGATCTCGAGCTCAGAACCAGTAGCTCAGGCCGAGCGTCAGGGACAGGCCGCCGAGATCGAGGTCTTCGAACCCCAGGAACCAGTCCTCGAACTTGGCCGTGATGTCATGGTAGCGGACCTCGGCCTCGATGGTCGTCCGGTAGCCGACCGGGATTTGGAAGCCGCCGAAGGCGTGCCAGCCGAAGGACATGCCGCTCTCCCGGCCCAGGGTGGTCTCGACCGGATAGATGTCGACGTCGCCCAGGTCGGGGTCGGTGTAGACCCAGGGATCGGCGAAGTTGACCATGTCGCCGTACATGCGGACGTTCCAGAAGACCAGGCTGGCGCCGCCGCCGATGTAGGGCAGGATCCGGGCCCGCCGGCCGAGGGGCAGGAGCTTGATCGACAGCTGGAGCGGCGTCGAGGAGACCTTCAGGGAGTGCGAGATGTCGTCGCCCAGGTAGAGCTCCCAGGGGAAGGCGAAGTCGCCTTCCTCGAGCGTGTTCATGACCCAATCGTTGTAGTAGCCGAACTCGTTCTGGTTGTAGGTGTCCAGGGCCAGGGACAGGTTGATGTTCTTGCCCAGGAAATAGTCGTAGGCGATGCCGACCATGCCTCCCCGGAAGTCCTTCTTGGCGAAGCTCATCTGGTCGAGCTCGATGGCCCAGAGGCTGTCGGGATGGAGAGCCAGGTCGGTCGAGAACCGGGGCATGAAGAACCCGAGCCGGAGCTGGACCGAGTCGGCCAGGGCCAGGGACGGCACGAGCAGGAGCAGGGCCGCGGCGAGGATGGTCAGCTTTTTCATTTTCGTTCCTCCTATTCGCCAAGCATTATAGCAAAAAATATGCCAGGCCAGGGCCAGGGGCGTTCCAGGGGGCCGGGGCGGGCGGCTGTGCCCAAAAGGGGTCAGGTGTCCTCCGTTCGAGCCCCCCTGGCGTTTGACTTTCGGACCGGGGCCGGGATACCATCCCGGCCGGAGGCCCGGCCATGATCGAATCCCGGATCGTCGCGCTCGATCCCGGGGGGACCCCGTTCCCGGCCGCGGACGTCGCCTCCCGGCTCCTGGCCGGGGCCGTGGCGGCCTACCCGACCGAGACCTTTTACGCTCTGGGCGCGGCCGCCTTTTCGGCCCGGGCCTTGGCCCGGATCTACGAGCTGAAAGACCGCCAGGCCTCCAAACCCCTGTCTTTCATCGTTTCGGACATGGACATGGTCCGGGAGGTCGCGGGCCCGCTGCCACCCTCTTTTACGGCCCTGGCCGGGGAGCTCTGGCCGGGCCCGCTGACGCTGGTCCTTCCGGCGGCCGCCGGGCTGCCCGACAGGCTCCTCGGACCCGGCCGGACGATCGCCGTCCGCATCCCGCCGCTGGCCTGGCTCCGCGACCTGGTCCGGGAGATGAGCGAACCGCTGACCGCCACGAGCGCCAACCTGTCCGGGGAGAAGGAGATCGCCGATCCGGCCGAGATCCGGGCCCTGTTCGGGGGCCGGGTGGACCTGATCGTCGACGGCGGTCCGGCGCCGGGCGGCCGGCCTTCGACGGTCGTCGATCTCTCGGGCGGGGCGCCGCGGGTCCTGCGGGACGGGGCGATCCCCGCGGCCCGGATCGCGGCGCTCCTCGGGGCTCCCGGCCTTACTTGACCAGCGCGCCGGCCGCGATGTCGCGGTCGAAGAAGGGGATGACGGCCTTGTTGTCGGGGGAGATGGCGGCCAGCAGCATGGCCTGGGACTCGATGCCCCGGATGACGGCCGGCTGCAGGTTGCAGATGACGATGAGCTTCTTGCCGACCAGCTCTTCGGGCGCGTAGGTCTCGGCCACGCCGGCGATCATCTGACGCTGTTCCGTGCCGATGTCGATCTTCAGCTTCAGGATCTTGGTCGCCCCGGGGATGCGCTCGGCCTCGAGGATCTGGGCCACCCGCAGGTCCATCTTCCGGAATTCTTCGTACGAAATGAGATCCATGGTTTTCGCTCCCTTCGTCGTCGTCTCGGGCCCCGCCGCCGGCGCGGCGGCCGGCCCGGCGGCCTCGTCGCCCAGGAAATCCTTCAGCGCCACCCGCGGGAAGAGGGCCTGCGGCGTCCCGACCTTGCGGCCGGGGCCGAAGTCGCCGAAGGCGATCGCGTCCCAGCGGACCGCGGCCGGCTTCGTCGTCTCGCCCAGGAAGCCCCAGACCTTGTCGACGGACCGGGGCATCACCGGATAGACCAGGTAGCTGGCCCCCCGGATGGCCGCCGCGGCCTGGAGCAGCACCCGGCCCAGCCGGGGCCGGAGGGCGGCGTCCTTGGCCATGATCCAGGGCTGGCGGTCGGCCAGGTACTTGTTGACCCGCCCGATGTAGGCCCAGATCTCTTCCAGGGCCTTGTTCAGGGCGCAGGCCTCGTACAGGTCGAAGACGCGGTCCTTCAGGCCGTCGAATTCCGTCCGGATGGCGGCGTCCTCGGCCGTCTCCTCGCCCGGGGCGTCGATCGCCCCGCCGAAGTAATTGCCGATCATCGTCAGCGTCCGCTGGACGAGGTTGCCGAAGTCGTTGGCCAGGTCGGAGTTGACCCGGTGCAGGAAGCCTTCGTGGGAGAAGTTGCCGTCCTGGCCGATGGGGATCTCGCGCAGCAGGAAATAGCGCAGGGGATCGGGCCCGAAGGCCTTGAGCAGGACGTGCGGGTCGAGGACGTTGCCCTTGGACTTGGATATCTTGGTGTCGTCCTTGAGCCACCAGCCGTGGCCGAAGACCGTCCGCGGCAGGGGCAGGCCGGCGGCCATGAGGAAGGCCGGCCAGTAGACGGCGTGGAAGCGCAGGATGTCCTTGCCCACCAGCTGGACGTCGGCCGGCCAGAACTTTTCGTAGCGGGGCTTGTTCCAGTCGTAGCCGATGGCCGTGACGTAGTTGTGGAGGGCGTCGAACCAGACGTAGATGGTGTGCTTGGGGTCGCCGGGGACGGGGATGCCCCACTTGACCGTCGTCCGGGTGATGCTCAAGTCCTTGAGCCCGCCCCGGACGAAGCTGGCGACCTCGTTGAGGCGGCTCTGGGGCCGGACGAACTCGGGGCGCTCCTCGTAGAGCTTCAGGAGCCGGTCCTGGTAGGCCGAGAGCCGGAAGAAATAGGTCTCTTCGGCCACGACGGAGGCCTTCTTGCCGCAATCGGGGCAGATCTTGCAGCCGTCGGGCTCGACGGCCACGTCGTCGGCCAGGAAGTTCTCGTCCGAGACGCAGTACCAGCCCTTGTAGGTGCCCTTATAGATGTCGCCCTTGTCGAGCAGGGCCTGGAAGAGCTTCTGGACGCCCTTCTCGTGCAGCTCCATGGTCGTCCGGACGAAGAAATCGTACTCGATGTCCAGGGCCTTCCAGAGGTCCTGGGTCCGGCCGACGACCGAGTCGGCCAGGGCCTTGGGGGTCATGCCTTTCTCGGCCGCCGCCTTCTCGATCTTCTGGCCGTGCTCGTCGGTGCCGGTCAGGAAGAAGACGTCTTTCCCGGCCAGCTTCTGGAAGCGGGCCAGGGTGTCGGCGATGATGGTCGTGTAGGCGTGCCCGATGTGGGGCACGTCGTTGACGTAGTAGATCGGCGTGGTGACGTAAAAGGTCTTTTTAGCTTCGGAGCTCGTTGACATGGCTGGGTCCTCCCCGGATGAGCATCATGGCCTCGGCCCGCGTGGCCGCGTTCTTGCGGAAGACGCCGCGGACGGCCGAGGTCACCGTGATCGACTTGGGCTTCTTGGCCCCGCGCATCGACATGCACATGTGCTCGGCCTCGATCACGACCATGACGCCCAGGGGCTCGAGGCGCCGGTCGAGCAGGTCGGCGATCTGCTTCGTCAACCGCTCCTGCACCTGGAGCCGCCTGGACAGGGCCTCCACGACCCGGGCGATCTTGCTCAAGCCGACGATCCGCCCGGCTTTCGGGATGTAGGCCACGTGGGCCACCCCCGCGAAGGGGAGAAGATGGTGCTCGCACATCGAGTAGAGCGGGATGTTCTTGACCAGGACCATCTCGTCGTGCTTCAGGTCCTCGATGACGCGGAGGCAGCGCGACGCCTCCTGCTCGGAGCCGCCGAGGATCTCGGCCAGCATGCGGGCCACGCGCTTCGGGGTGGCCTTGATGCCGGGCCGGCGGGGGTCCTCGCCGATGCCCTCGAGCACCAGGCCGACGCCTTTCTCGATCTTCTTGGTGTCCATGATGTGTCTCCGCCGCCGTTCGCCGCTAGCGCTTCCCGGGGAAGCCGCGGACGGCGAGGTGGGCGATCTCCTTCAGGGGCCGGCCGGTCGCCCGGGCCGCGGCGACCAGGTCGTCGTACTCCGGCTGGACGTTGACGGGCCGGCCGGCGAGGGTCGCCACCTTGAGCCCGATCTTCCGGCCGCCCACCCGGACGGACCGGATCTCCCGCTCCAGAACGCGCCGGCCGACGGGGTAGAAGCGGACGCCGATGGACGTCGTCTCGCGGAAGACGGCCTCGATCAGGGCGTCCAGGCGGGCCGACTCGACCAGGACCGAGAGCTTGGTCCCCAGGCGGTTCTTCTTCATGACCACGGGGGAGAGCGTGGCGTCCAGGGCGCCCTCTTCGAGGGCCCGTTCGAGGAAATGGGCCAGCAGCTGCGGCGTGGCGTCGTCGATGGTCGCCTCGACGATGAAGACGCTCTTTGACGAGTCGAAGGACGCGGCGTCGCCGTAGTAGATCCGCAGGATGTTCGGGATCTCGGGGAACTCCCTCGTCCCGGCGCCGCGGCCGATCCGGTCGTAGACGAGCTCGGGCAGAGGGGCGAAGGACTCGGCCAGGGTGGCCGCGATGGCCGCGCCCGTCGGGGTGACCAGCTCCGCTTCGACCCAGGCCGCGTAGACGGGGGCTTTCCTCAACAGCTCGGCCACGGCCGGCGGCGGGACGGCCAGGCGGCCGTGGGAGGTTTGGACCCAGCCCGAACCGACGTTGAGCGGCGAACAATGGACCTCGCCGACGCCCAGCTCCTCCAGGAGAAAGGCGGTCCCGACGATGTCGACCAAGGCATCGTCGGCCCCGGCCTCGTGGAGGTGCGCTTCAGCGAACCTGCGGCCGTGGACCTTGGCCTCGGCCTCGAACAGGCGCCGGAAGATGGTCAGGGCCCGGTCCTTGACCGGCGCGGCGAGACGGCTCTTGAGGATGACGCGCTCGACGTCGGCGAAGTTCCGTTCGCGGCGCTCGCGGCCGCGGATCTCGACGTCGACCTTGAGGGCGGCGAACCCCCCCCGGCGGACCCGGCGGACGGCGATCGCCACGGGCAGACGGAGGCCGGCCATCTTCTCCCGGAAGAGGGCCGGGTCCACGCCCAGGTCGAGCAGGGCGCCGAGGGTCATGTCGCCGCTCAAGCCCGAGGAGGCGTCGAGATAGACGTATTTCATATTCCATTTAGGATATCGTTTTCAGGGGAAAAATGCAAAGACGCCGGCCGCCGCGGGCGGCGCTTGACGAGGCCTCGCCGAAAAATGTATATCAAGGCCAGGAGGATCGATGGCCGGGACGAAGAAGACCGCGAGGCCCGGGGCGGCGATCGGCATCCTGGGCGGCACGGGGCTCTACGAGATCGACGGCTTCAAGGACAAGACGGAGGTCCGGCTGCGGACGCCGTTCGGCGCCCCCTCCGGCCCCTTCGTCGTCGGCGTGCTCGAGGGCCGGCGGGTGGCCTTCCTGGCCCGCCACGGCCGGGGCCATCGCCTCCTGCCGGCCGAGGTCCCGTACCGGGCCAACATCTTCGGCTTCAAGACGCTCGGCGTCAAGCGCCTGATCTCCGTCAACTCCGTCGGCTCGCTCCGGGAGCATATCCCGCCCCGGGACCTGGTCCTGCCCGACCAGTTCTTCGACCGCAGCCGGCGGCCGAGCACGTTCTTCGGCGGCGGCGTCGTCGCCCACGTCAGCCTGGGCCAGCCGGTCTGCCCGGACCTGGCGGCGACCCTGTACGAGGCCGCCCGGGAGCTGGGCCTGGGGGTCCATCCCGGCGGCACCTATGTCTGCATCGACGGGCCGGCCTTCTCGACCAAGGCCGAGTCGCTGGCCTACCGCGGCTGGGGCGGCGATATCGTCGGCATGACCGCGGCCACGGAAGCCAAGCTCTGCCGCGAGGCCGAGATCTGCTACGCCACCCTGTGCCTGGTGACGGACTACGACGTCTGGCACGAGACCGAGGCGCCGGTCACGGTCGAGCTCGTCCTCCAGAACATGGCCTTCAACATCGCCAACGCCAAGGCCGTCCTGAAGGGGGCCCTGGCCGCGATGGGCCGGGACGGGAAGCCGGGCTGCGACTGCGGCGGGGCGCTGCGGAACACCATCGTCACCGCGCCGTCCGCCATCCCGGCGGCGGCCAAGAAGAAGCTCGGCCCGATCCTCGGCAAGTACCTGCGATCGCGGTAGGACGCGGAAGCGAGCGCCATGAGCCTGGTCATCGTCGGTTCGGTCGCCTTCGACACCATCCGGACGCCCTGGGGCGACCGGGAGCGGATCGTCGGCGGCTCGGGGACGTACTGTTCGCTCGCGGCCAGCTATTTCACCCGGCCCCGCGTCGTCGGCGTCGTCGGCCGCGACTTCCCCCGCAAAACGATCGCCTTACTGAAGTCGCGCGGCGTGGACCTGGCCGGCCTCCAGGTCAAGGCCGGCAAGACCTTTCATTGGGAAGGACGATACGGGGACGACCCCAACAGCCGGACGACCCTGCGGACGGACCTCAACGTCTTCGCCGATTTCCGGCCGAAGGTCCCGCCGTCCTACCGGGGCTCGCGCATCGTCTACCTGTCCAATCTCGACCCGGCCCGCCACGAGTTCGTCCTGGCCCAGTTCCGCCGGCCGGCCGTGGTGGCCATGGACACCATCCGGCTGTGGATCGACACCCGGCGCGAGGTCCTGCTCAAGGAGATCGGCCGGAGCACGATCTTCTTCGCCAACGACGAGGAGGCCCGCCTGATCACCGGCGACCAGAACCTGGTCGTCGCCGGCCAGGCCCTGCTCCGGCTCGGCCCGGCGCTCGTCCTGCTCAAGAAAGGCGAGCACGGCGCCCTGGTTTTCGGCCGGGACTTCGTTTTCGGCGTGCTGGCCCACCCGTGCGAGCACGTCATCGACCCGACCGGCGCCGGCGACAGCTTCGCCGGCGGCTTCCTCGGCTACCTGGACGGCTGCCGGACAATGGCCGAGCGCGACGTGCGCCGGGCCGCGGTCTACGGCAGCGTCATGGCTTCGTTCGCCATCGAGGATTTCGGCATCGGCCGTTTCCAGGCCCTCGACCGCGACCTGATCGAGGCCCGCTTCCGGCAGTTCCGCCGGTTGATGAGATTCTAAATACCCTTGGCGCCGGCCCCGGGCCCGTCCGGGGCGCGGCCGGAAAGGACCGTCAATGGCAGAGCTCAAACCGCCCATGGAACCGTTCCGCATCAAGGTCGTCGAACCGCTGCGGGCCACGACCCGTCGCGAGCGGGAGACGCTGCTGGCGCAATCCGGCTTCAATCCCTTCGGCATCCCGGCCGAGAAGGTGACCATCGACCTGCTGACCGACTCCGGCACCTCGGCCATGAGCGACAACCAGTGGGCCGGGATGATGGTCGGGGACGAGTCCTACGCCGGGGCCCGCAGCTTCTTCGCCCTCGAGGAATCCGTGCGCTCCGTCTTCGGCTTCAGCCACGTCATCCCGACCCACCAGGGGCGGGCGGCGGAGCGGGTCCTCTTCGGCGCGACGCTCAAGAAAGGCGACAGCGTCCCCAGCAACATCCACTTCGACACCACCCGGGCCAACATCGAGGTCCTCGAGGCCAGGGCCGAAGACCTGGCCGCCGCGCCGGCCTACGATCCCGACGCGGACGAGCCCTTCAAGGGCGATATGGACGTGGCCAAGCTGAAGAGGTTCATCGAAAGAAAGGGCCGCTCCAAGGTCCCGCTGGTCATGATGACGGTGACCAACAACAGCGGCGGCGGACAGCCCGTGTCGCTCAAGAACATCAAGGAGACCAGCCAGGTCTGCGCCCACTTCGGCATCCCGTTCTTCCTGGACGCCTGCCGCTTCGCCGAGAACGCCTGGTTCATCAAGAAACGGGAGAAGGGCTACGCCAAGAAGAGCGTCCTCGAGATCGCCCAGGAGATGTTCTCCTACGCCGACGGGGCGACCATGAGCGGCAAGAAGGACGCCCTGGTCAACATCGGCGGCTTCGTCACCCTGGACGACGACGCCCTAGCCGAGCGGATCAAGAACGATCTCATCATCGGCGAGGGCTTCCCGACCTACGGCGGGCTGGCCGGCCGCGACCTGGAGGCCATGGCCCGCGGCCTCAAGGAGGCGCTCGACGAGGGCTACCTCGAGCACCGGACGGCCCAGGTGGCCTATCTCGGGGGGCTCCTCGACCAGGCCGGCGTGCCGGTCCTGAAGCCGTTCGGCGGCCACGCCGTCTACCTTCTGGCGGACCGCTTCCTGCCCCACCTCCGGCGCGGCCAGTACCCGGGCTGGGCCCTGACCGTGGCCCTCTACCGCGAGCACGGCATCCGGGCGGTCGAGATCGGCGGGGTCATGTTCGGACGCAAGACCGGCCAGGGGAAGGAAGAAGCTTTTCCGGCCCTCGAGCTGGTCCGGCTGGCCATCCCGCGGCGCGTTTACACGGCCTCGCACCTGCGCTACGTCGCCGACGCGCTCATCGACCTGCACAAGAACAGGGACAAGGTGCGGGGACTGCGGATCGTTCGGGAATCGCCCTTCCTGCGGCACTTCACCGCGCGATTGGAAGAGATCTAGACGGGGTTGATCGGAACGTCCCCGTTCTTCAGGTCTTGATCAAGCCGGAAGGCTCGCAGCGGAGATCGAGACTGCCGATGCCGGCGTCGATATCGATCTCGATGGTGACGCCGCTCTTGCCGTAGGCGTCGTTGACATAGGCGCCGTTCTGCTTGGTCAGGCCGTGGGCGTCGACCGAGCCGAGGCCGCCGTCGACCTTGACCCGGACGCCGACCTCGGCAGGCAGCCGGAGGTTGCCGCTGCCGACCCCGCCGTCGATCTTGACGTGGAAGCCGGCGGCGTGCGGGCCGCGGAGGTCGAGGTTCATCTCGCCGACGCCCATGTCGATCTCGACGCCCAGGACCTTCAGCCCCTGCAGGTCGATCTCACTCCGGCCGGCCCCCAGGTCGATGTCGAAGTCGACCGGCACGGCGGCGCCGAGGGACAGGTCCCAGCGGTTGCGGTTGGTGCCGAAATTGAATCCCCGCCGCCGCGCGTGACGGACCTCGAGGATGCCCTTGTCGCCGAGGAGGCGATAGTCCACCTCGGGCCTGTTGCGATCGCGGTTGAACTCGAACGAGGCGTCGAGGAGGGCCGGCTGCTCGGCGCCGCGCAGGTTCAGCTCGCCGGCGCCCATGTCGATCCGGGCCTCGACTCGCGTCGCCCCGCCGAGCTCGACCGTCCGGGTCTCCGTGCGCAGGTCCCGGGGCTCCTCGCAGGCCGTGAACAGGGCGGCCAGGAAGGGGAGAGCGATCCAGATCTTGTTGCGGTTCGGTGACATGGCCGTCCCTCCGTCGATGAAATGATCCGTACGCCCTTATATACGAAAGCGCGGCGCCCGAGGTTCCCCCGTCAAGGCCGCCGGACCCTCTGGGCCGGCAGGTCCTGGCCGCCCTGGTGGAGGACCAGGCGGACCGCCCGGCCGTCCGGGCCGAGCACGAAGTCGACCTGGGCGTCCACGACCTTGAGGAAGAAGCGGGTGGCGGATTCGGGAAACAGCTCGACCTCGGGCTGGCCCGTGGCCTGGGAAACGAGCTTGTCCCCGCGCCGCTGGACCTTGAGGCTGAAGCCCGGCTGGAGCTCGTATTCGCCGGTCAGCCGGTCGTAGAGCCCGGGATCGATGGCCACCTCCCGGCGGGGCGAGGGCAGGGGCTTGGAGGTCCTGGAGAAGATCTGGGCGGGGCCGATGCGGGACTGGATGCGCAGCCCGGTGATGCGGCCGCCGGCGTCTTCGGCGAAGGAGAAACGGGCCGGGTTGTCCTTGAGGAAGAACTCCGTCGCCGAGGCGGCGTAGATCTCGCTCTTGGCGCCGCCTTGCCGCTGGGCGAAGAGCCGGGCCCCGTCGCGGCTGAAATAGTACTCCCGGCCGCGCTCGTTGGCGTAGACGCCGGCGATCCGGTCGAGCCCGGCGGCCGGGACGGCCACGGCCTTCCGCTCCGGTTCGGGCAGGCCGAGGGCGAGCCTGGCGATCTTGACCGCCCGGGGCTCGGGGTCGCGGCCGGCCACGGCGCTGTTGGTCAGGATGGCGATGAAGATGCCGTCCTCCGGGAAGGTCATCTCGTACGTGGAGAAGCCGTTGATGCCCCCGCCGTGCTCGATCGAGCGGTGGCCGGCGAAATCGGCGATGAACCAGCCGTAGCCGTAGCCGGAGGACTCGCCGTTGGCCAGTTTGTAGGGCGTCCAGGCCTTGTCGAGCCGGTCCTGGCCGACGACCTTGCCGCCGAAAACGGCGTCGCTCCAGACGGCCAGGTCGTCGACGGTCGAGGCCAGCGAGCCGGCGGCGTAGGGCTGGGACATGCTCAGGTAGGGCGCGTTGACGAACCCCTTGGCGTCGGCCTCGTAGCCGGCGACGCGCCGGGGGATGATCCGCTCGGTGTGGTCGTAGCATGAGCTTGTCATCCCCAGGGGCTTGAAGAGGCGGTCCTCGACGAATCGCTCGTACGTCAGGCCCGAGACCTTCTCGATGACGGCCCCGAGCAGGATGTAGGCGGAATTATTGTAGGCCCAGCTTCGGCCGGGCTCGAACGTCATGGGCTTGTCCTTGAACAGGTCGATGAGCTCCTTGACGGTGAAGTCCTTGCGCCAGAGCGGCAGCCACTCGGCCATGTCGGTGTAGCTCTGGATGCCCGAAGTGTGGGTCAGGAGGTGCTCGATGGTGATCCGGCGGCCCTGGGTCGGATAGTCCGGCAGGAACCTGGCGATCTCGTCCTGGAGGCCGAGCCGGCCCTCCTGGGCCAGAAGGAGGATGGAGACGGCGGTGAACTGCTTGGTGATGGAGCCCAGCCGGAAGACCATGTCCGGAGCGACCGGGACGCCGCGCTCGAGGTCGGCCAGGCCGTAGCCCTTGCGGAAGAGGGTCCGGCCGTTCTTGCGGACGATGATGGCCGCGCCGGGCTGGTCCGGCTTGTAGACGGCGGACATGACGGCGTCGATCTTGGCGGCCAGGGCGTCGTCGGCGGCCGGCCCGGCGGGGACGGCCCGGGCGGCGGGGACAAGGATGGCCAAGGCGGCAACGATGAGGCCGGCGGCGATCGTCTTGTTCTTCTTCTTCATGGGCGTTCGGACCTCCTGAAAACGGGGACTAATATACCACAATACAAGACGGACGCCGGGGGCGAAATGCTCACTGCCAGGCCGGGTCGCCGCCATGGATCCGGCGAAGAAGGGCGGTCAGCCCCCCGGGCCATGGCCGTTCCGGGCGTAGGCGCCGATGTCCAGGAATCCGTGCCCGCTCAAGTTGAAGAGGATGGTCGCGGGCCGGTTCTCGTCCTTGGCCTTCAGGGCTTCGGCTACGGCGGCGGCGATGGCGTGGGCGGATTCCGGCGCCGGCAGGACGCCCTCCGTTCTCATGAACAGCGTGCCGGCGTCGAAGACGGCCCGTTCGCCGACCGCGACGGCCTCCACGAGCCCTTGGGCCGCCAGGTGGCTGACGAGCGGGGCCATGCCGTGGTAGCGCAGGCCGCCGGCGTGGAGCGGGGGCGGCACGAAGTCCATGCCCAGGGTGTGCATATAAAGCAGGGGGGTCAGGCCGACGCTGTCGCCGAAATCGTAACGCAGCTGGCCCCGGGTCAGGGAAGGGCAGGCCTCCGGCTCGACGGCCACGAAGCGCGTCCGGCGGCGGCCGGCCAGGTCGTGCCGGAGGAAGGGGAAGGCCAGGCCGGCGAAATTGGAGCCGCCGCCGACGCAGCCGATGACCGTGTCGGGGACGGCGTCGAGCTCGGCCATCTGCTTTTCGGCCTCCAGGCCGATGACCGTCTGGTGCATCAGGACGCTGTCGAGGACCGATCCCAGGGCGTACTTGACGCCGGGGGTCTTGACCGTGACCTCGACCGCTTCGGCGATGGCCATGCCGAGGCTGCCGGGGTGGTTGGGGTCCCGATCGTAGAACTTGCGGCCGGCGTCCGTCGTCGGACCCGGGCTCTCGAGGACCGAGCCGCCGAACATCTCCATGATGATGCGGCGGCCGGGCTTCTGACGGAAGCTCGAACGGACCATGAAGATGCGGGTACCGATCCCGAACCGGGATCCGGCGTAGGCCAGGGCCGAGCCCCATTGCCCGGCCCCGGTCTCGGTGGCCAGCGTCCCGACGCCGTCCTGGGCCGCGAGATAGGCCTGCATCAGGGCGGTGTTGGTCTTGTGGCTGCCGACGGGGCCGGCCCCTTCGTACTTGTAGAAGATGCGGGCCGGCGTGCCGAGGGCCTTTTCGAGGGCCGTGGCTTCGACGAGCGGCGTCGGCCGGAATACCGAAAAGGCCTCCAGCACGGGGCCGGGAATGGGGACCTCGCGGGCCGTCTCCGTTTCCTGGCGGATGAAGCTCTTTGTGAAAATGGGATCGAGGTCTTCGGGTTTGAGGGGCTCTTTGGTCCCGGGGTGGAGCGGCGGCGGGGGCGGCACAGGCAGGTCCGCCTTGATGTTGTAGAAGGCCCGGGGCAGGAATTCGTCCTTTCGAGACGCGAAGCGCATGATGGTCGACGTCCTTTCACGGCCCGGAGGGCCGTTTCAGCGGAGGTCCATGACCCAAGGGTCGGGGCGCCCGGTTCTCGCGGCGGACAGTCCCGTTCGAGGGCTGACAGACGCGGCGGCAGGCGAGCCGGTCCCTGAAAAGGGGGATGGGCGGGGGGAAAGGACTTATCGGGCGGTTGGGACCGCCCACCAGTTCCAAAGCCAAGAGGACAGCGCGAGGGCGGCGGGGCGGAGGGCGTTCGGGCTGTCCATGTCCCGGGCATCATAGGGCTTCCCCCCGCCTCTGTCAAGGCCCCCTCTCTTCAAGGCCTTGCTTTTTTCTGCCGGAGGGCATAAGAAGCAGAGGACCGAATACTGGAGGTTGGCTCATGATCAAGACACGTCCCTTCCCCGCGACGGCCGCCGCCGCGGCGCTCGTTCTTCTGCTGGCGACGGCCGCCGCCGTCCCGGCCCAGGACCTCGACGGCTTGATGAAGCTCACGCCAGGGCGGTCGCGGGCGGCGACCTCGACCGACAAGAGCTGGACCGGCAACGCCGACCGGGTCAAGTACATCGCCCCCGGCGAGACGCTCGTCCTGGCCGACATCGAAGGCCCGGCGGTCGTCCGCCACATCTGGCTGACCTTCAGCGAGGCCCGGCCCAACTGGCTCGAGGCCGGCGGCTCGGCCGCGCCCGACGAGATCGTCCTGCGCATGTACTGGGACGGGGCCAAGGAGCCGGCCGTCGAGGCGCCGCTCGGCGATTTCTTCGGGGCCGGGTTCGGGCGCCGCTACGAGCTCGTTTCGGCGCCCGTCCAGGTCGAGACGGGCGGCGACGGCTACAACTGCTTTTGGCCCATGCCCTTTTTCGAGCGCGGCCGGATCACCGTGACCAACGAAGGATCCAGGAACGTCCGCTCTTTCTATTATCACATCGACTACACCGAGGAGCCGGGCCTGGCCCGGGACGCGGCCTACTTCTGCGCCCAGTATAACCAGGCCTTCCCCGAGACGCTCGGCAAGGACTACACGATCGCCGACATCGCGGGCCAGGGGCAGTACGTCGGCACGGTCATGTCCATACGGGCCCGCAGCCCGATGTGGTTCGGCGAGGGCGACGCCCGCTTCTACATCGACGGCGAAACGAAGCCCTCCATCCAGGGCACGGGCACCGAGGACTATTTCGTCATGGCCTGGGGCATGTCGCTCGGCATGTACCCCTATTTCGGCTGCGTCCGCTGGAGCCCGGAAGGGGAGATCCCGGGCACCGAGTACTGCATGTACCGCTGGCATATCGCCGACCCGGTCCGCTTCGAGAAGTCCCTGCGCTTCGACATCGAGCACACCGGCTGGATCTCGGCCGACGAGACCGAGAGCGGCAAGATCGAGGGCCACGTCGAGCGCGAGGACGACATCGCCACGGTGGCTTTCTGGTACCAGAAGGGCCAGCCGAAGCGCTTCACATCCCTGCCGCCCCTGGCGGCCCGGCGCTTCCCCAACCTCGACCTCGTCATCGAGGGCCGGGCCCTTCTGGCCGCGGCCCGTCCCGCGGGCGGGGCGACCGAGCTCCAGAAGGGCTACGATTGGACGGGGGAGGGGCAGATCCTCTTCAAGCCCACGGGGGACAGGGCCGGCCTCGAGGTCGACTTCAACGTCCCCAAGGAAGAGTACCGGGCCCTCGTCCTGCGCCTGACCTATGCCGACGATTACGGGTCCTACAGGATCCTCCTCGACGGAAAGCCCGTGCCGCTTCTCGACGACGGGACCAACCCGCCGCGGAGCCCCGGGCTCGATTTCTGCGCCAAGGACCTCGATGTCCGGGACGTCTATCTCGGCAGCATGACGCTCGCGCCGGGCAAACACACGCTTCGCTTCGAATTGGCCGGCCGCCACCCGCTGTCGAAGGGCACCGCGCTGGGGCTGGATTCCGTCCGGCTGCGCGAGCGCTGGAACAAGAAGCGGAAGCTGCTGACCTGAAGACCCGGGGGGGCGGTCCGGCGCCGGCCGCGGGGCCCGGTCAGTAGTTCCGTTTCCGCGGCAGGGCCGCCCACGCCCGGAAAAGCTCCAGGCCTTCCTCGCGGAGGAAGCCCGGCACGAGACGGATCCGGCTCCGGCCCAGCTCCTTCAGCCGCGCGTTCGAGATCCGCAGCTCGTGGAAGCCGGCGGCGGCGGCGTCGCGGATGCCGGTGCCGAAATAGACCGTCCCGATCCGGGCCCAGTGGATGGCCCCGAAGCACATCGGGCACGGCTCGGTCGTCGAGTAGATCTCGCATCCCGAGAGGTCGAACGTCCCGAGCTTCTTGGAGGCCTCGCGGATGGCGTTGACCTCGGCGTGGCAGGTGGCGTCGTCCCGGAGGACCGTGTTCCGGGCCGCGGCCACGACGCGGCCGTCCTTGACGATGCAGGCGCCGAACGGCCCGCCGTCGGGCCGGACCAGGTTCTTGCGGGCTTCGCGGATGGCCCGGCCCATGAAGCGGCGGTCGGGCGCTGGGGAATTGGCTCTCATGGGACCTCCCGGCCGATTATACCCGGTTGACCGCCCCGGCGGAAATCTGATTTAATAGCCGGCGATGAAGCTCCCCAAGGGCCTCCTGGCGCTGACCCTGGGCGGCGCCGCCCTCCTGTCGGCCGCCCCGGGGCCGGGCCGCCCCGTCGCCGCGGCGCCCTCGGGCGGGACGCTCGCCCTGATCCGCGTCCCCATCAGCTCGACAACGTCAGACGCGGTTCCGGCCCGGCTCCAACTCGACGTCCGACAGGAGCTCGGGACCTGTCTGCTGGCGCTGGCCGATCGAGGCGATCTGGCGGCGCTGCGGCGCCGCGGCGTCCGCTTCACCGTCGTCGACAGGAACGCCGCCCGGCGGGAATACCTCCTCGTCGAGACGAGCCGTCCCGGCGCCCTGGAATCCCTCCGGTCCGCGGGACGGGCCGTCGCCGTCGAGCCCGGGACGGCCGTGTTCTGGACGGACGAAGGGCATCCGGCCGAGGCCGTGCCGGCGGGCCTGCCGCGCAAAGCCCTGGCCGCGCGAACGGTCCCGACGCGCCCGCGCCGGCTCGCGACGGCCGCCGCCGCCCCCCTCCCGGTCGCGGCCCAGGACCCGTTCATCGAGGCCATCGTCGCCAACGTCTCGCCCGCGAACCTGGCCGCCCGGGTCCAGACGCTCCAGGACCTCGGCACCCGTTACGCCTCGACGACCAATTGCGAAGCGGCCGGCGAGGCGCTTTACGCCGCGTTCGCGGCCCTCGGCCTCGACGACGTCCATTTCGAGTCCTTCGCCTTTTCCGCCTACACGTCGCGCAACGTGGTGGCCGAGAAGACCGGGGAGACATTCCCGGACGACATCCTCATCATCTGCTCCCATTACGATTCGACCTCGCCCGCTTCGACCCGCCTGACCGACGCGCCCGGGGCCGACGACAACGCCAGCGGCATGGCCGCCGTTCTCGAGGCGGCCCGGGTCCTGGCCGCCCATCCGCTCGACTACACCGTCCGCTTCGTCGCCTTTTCGGCCGAGGAGTGGGGCCTCTACGGCAGCCGCGCCTATGCCGCGGCCGCCCGCGGCCCCGGCCAATCCATCCGCGGCGTCCTCAATCTGGACATGATCGGCTACGCCGACGCCGCGCCCGAGGACCTCCAGGTCTTCGTCAACCAGGACTCCGCCTGGCTGGCCGACCTGTTCGCCGCGGCCGGCCCGCTTTACGGCCCGGTCACGGCGGTCAAGGTCGTCGACCCCTCGGTCGTCTACTCCGACCACTCGCCGTTCTGGGACAACGGCTATCCGGCCTTTCTGGCCATCGAGGATTATCCGCTCGCCAATCCTTACTATCACCGCACGACCGACACCCTGGCCACGCTCGATCCGGCCTTCTTCGCCGCCTGCGCCCGGGCCTCGGTCGGCTTGCTGGCCGAGCTGGCCCAGCCCATCAAGGCCGGCCACCCGCGAGCCCCGGCCCGGCTCACGGCCGATTGGGATTCCTACAGCTCGCTGTTCACGACCCTGTCGGTCGTCAACCTGGAATGGACGGCCCAGCCCGACGCCGCGGGGTACAACATCTACCGGACCAGCACGCCGCATCTCGGGTTCGTCAAGATCAACGGCGAGCCGGTGACCGGCACGTCCTATGCCGACGAGACGGTCGTCGCGGGCGGCGAGTATTGCTACGCCCTGACCGCCGTCGGGCCGACCGGCTTGGAGAGCAACCGATCGCGCGATAACGTCTGGTCCGGGCCTCTGGCGAGCCCGGCGTCTTGGCTGCGGCGGATCGGGCCGTCGCTCCTCCGGGGGATCCATTGAGAACCGCAGGGTCGGCGCTCGCGCTGGCCGGGCTGGCGGCGCTCTCGATGCTCGCGGCGGCCGCGTCGGCCTCGGCCCAGGAGCTTTCGCTCTCGGCCGGGGCCGGCGGCATGTTCCCCATGGGCTCGGCCTATCGCGACATCTACGGCGGGGGAACGGCCGTCGCCGGCGACGTTTGGCTCAAGCTCAAGGGCGGTTTGGGTCTCGCGGCGGGCTTCGGCGGCGTCTCGGACAAGGGGGTCGCGGTGCCCACGGCCGGCGGGACGGAGGTCTATCCTCTCGAGTTCCGGCGGACCACCGTCCCGATCATCGCCTTCTACGAGATCAAGGCCGGGCCGGCCGCGATCCGCCTGGGCGCCGGCCTGGGCCTCCACAGCTTCCGGGAAACCTGGACGACGGCGGACCTGGAATACAAGGGCAAAAAGACCGCGCCGCGCTTCCTGGCGGCCGTGTTCGTCAAGGTCGCCGGCCGGCTCTCGGTGTTCTGCTCGGCGGTCAGCGAGTCCATCCGGACGGGCGAGGGCACCTCGCTCGATGTCAACGTCAATCTCGGCGGGCTCCAGGTCCTCGGCGGCCTGGCCGTCCGCCTATTCTGATCGGATCCCGCACGACGGGAAGGAGCAGCCATGAGCGAAGACGCGAAGACCACCAGCCGCCGGGATTTCCTCAGGATCGGGGCCGCCGCCGGGATCGGGGCGGCCGTGGCCGGCCTGGGGCTCGAAGGCGGGACGCCGCCCGGTCTGCCCGGCGAAGCCAGGACCCAATTCGCGGCCCCGCCCCTCCCGACCGTCAAGGTCGGCTTCGTCGGCGTCGGCGGCATGGGCTCGGCCCACGTCCAGAA
>CAZNPB010000029.1:0-37239 GCA_964574895.1 uncultured Eubacteriales bacterium | reverse complement strand
CCGGGCCGATGATGCCCAGGATCTCGTTGCGGCGGACGTCGAGGTCGAGCCCGGCGATCTTGCGGACCGGGCCGAAATACTGGCTGAAGCCGCGGATCTCGATGGCCATTTCGCTCATGGTCAGGAGTACTTCCGGATGAAGCGGTCCATCAGATAGTAGGTCAGGACATTGATGCCCAGGATGGCGATGATCAGGATGGCCGCCGTGCCGTAGGCCTTGGGCATGGAGATGCCCTCCCGGGCCAGGATGTAGAAATGGACGGCCATGGTCCGGCTCGAGGAGAAGACCGAGGTCGGCAGGCGCAGGGCGCTGCCGGCGGTGAAGATGGTGGCGGCCGTTTCGCCGATGCTCCGGCCGATGCTCAGGACGATGCCGGTGATGATGCCCGGCAGGGCCGACGGCAGGACCACCCGGGTGACCGTCTGCCACTTGGTGCTGCCCAGGGAGAAGCTGACCTTGCGGTACTCCGCCGGCACGCTCTTGATGGCCTCTTCGGACGTCCTGATGATGGTCGGCAGGAGCATGAATGCCAGGGTCAGCCCGCCGCTCAGGATGGACCAGCCGAACTTCAGCTTGGTGACGAAGAGGATGAAGCCGAACAGGCCGAAGATGATCGAGGGGATGCCGGCCAGGCACTCGGCCCCGAAGCGGATGATCCGGGTCACCGGGCCGCCCCAGGTGTACTCGGTCAGGTAGATGGCCGTGCCGACCCCGAGCGGGGCGGCGATGAGGACCGCCAGCACGGTCAGCGCGACCGTCCCGACCACCGTCGAGAAGATGCCCCCTTCCTTGCCCATGTCCAGGGGGTTGGCCGTCAGGAACTCCCAATTGATCTCGGGCAGGCCGCGACGGAGGATAAAAACGATGATGAAGACGAGCACGCCGACCGTGATCAGGGTCAGGGTCCACAGGCCCGTCCGGGCGGCCTTCTCCTCGATGCGGGGGCCCAGGCGCTTCACGGCTGCCTTCTCTTCTTCGACGAGGTGGCGTTGGCGATCGTATTGAGGACCATGATGATGACGAACAGGACGACCCCGGTGGCGAAGAGGGCCTCGCGGTGCTCGCCCGTGGCGTAGCTCATCTCCAGGGCCACGTTCGAGGTCAGGGTCCGGACCGGGGCCAGGAGCGAGCGGGGCACCTCGGCCGCGTTGCCGGCGATCATGATCGTGGCCATGGTCTCGCCGATGGCCCGGCCCATGCCCAGGATGACGCTGGCGATGATGCCGGAGCGGGCGGCCGGGAAGAGGACCATCTTGACGGTCTGCCAGCGGGTCGCGCCGAGGGCGATGGAGCCCTCGCGATAGGCGGGCGGCACGGCCTGGAGGGCGTCGACGGAGATGGAGATGATCGTCGGCAGGATCATGATGCCCAGGATGACCGACGCGGCCAGGACGGACAGGCCCGGACCGCCGAAGGCCCGGCGGATGAAGGGGACGAGGATGATGACCCCCATGAAGCCGTAGACGACCGAGGGGATGCCGGCCAGCAGCTCGATGACGGGCTTGATCAGGCGCCGGACCTTCTTGGAGGAGAACTCGGTCAGGACGATGGCGCAGGACAGGCCGAAGGGCACGCCGATGACCAGGGCGCCGGCGGTCACGAAAAGCGAGCCGACGATCATGGGCCAGAGGCCGAAGAGCTTTTCGGAGGGGTACCATTCGGAACCCGCCAGGAAGCTCTTGAAGCCGTAGCGGAACATGATCGGCGTGCCCTGGCCGACGATGAAGACGGTGATGACCAGGAGCACGGACACGGCCGAGAAGGCGACGACCAGGAGGGCCAGGCGGACGAGGCGGTCGTTGCGCTCGAGCCGGCGGCCGCCCCGGGCCTTCTTCGTGACCGTCATGGCCTGCCCCCGCCCTTCTCCGGTCAGCGGACCGGGAGCAGGCCCTCCCGGCGGACCAATTCTTGTCCTTCGGCGGACAGGACGAAATCAAGGAATTCCTTGGCGTGGCCGGTCGGCTCGCCCCGGCTGACGAACAGGAACGGCCGGACGAGCTTGTAGCCGCCGTTCTCGATGTTCTCGTCGGTCGCCGCGACGCCGTCGAGGTCGAGGGCCCTGACCTGGTCGTTGACCAAGCCGAGCGAGATGAAGCCGATGGCTTGAGGGTCGTGGGCCACGATCTCGCGGACCGTCCCGTTCGAGTCCTCGGTGATGGCCCCCCGGAAGATCCGGGTCTTGCCCATGACCAGCTCCTGGAAGGCGCCGCGCGTGCCCGAGCCTTCCTCCCGGGTGACGACGGTGATCCGTTTGTCCGGCCCGCCCAGGGGCCGCCAATTCGTCAGGTCGCCGGCGAAGATCTGCTTGACCTCCTCCAGGCGGAGGCCGCGCAGGGGGTTCGAGGGATGGACGACGATGGCCAGTCCGTCACGGGCGACCACGATCTCGACCAGCTCCTTCTCGTCCCCCTTGAGCTCGCGCGAGGACATGCCGAGCTGGCAGGCGCCGCTCTTGCAGGCCTGGATGCCCGCGCTCGAGCCGCCGCCCTGGACGTTGACCCCGTAATCCGGGTGGCTGGCCATGAACACCTCGGCCCACTTGTCGGCGAAGGGCTGGATGCTGGTCGAGCCGGCCAGGGTCAGGTCGGCCCGCGCCCCGCCGCGCCGGCAGGCCGGAGAAAGGACGACGACGAGGGCCAGCATGAAGAGGGAGACACAGCGGTCGCGCGTCATGTCGTTCCGGGGCAAATTCCCACGCGCCGATTATATCTTTTTCCGAAAGAGAGGGTCAAACCCGAAAGAGGGGGTCAAACCTACATTTTTCGGGAAAATGTAGGTTTGACCCTCTCCGGTTCAGGCCTCGCCGGGGTCGTCGAGATCCCGGAGCTTGGCGTCCAGGCCGGCTTTCTTGTCCTCGTAGGCGGCTGTCACCTTCTCCAGCTCCTCGAGCAGGGCGTCGTTCTCCTTCTTGGCCGCGTGCATGGTCTTGGAGACCTCGACGACCTGGGCCCCGTTGCGGTCCTGCGAGGCCCGGACCAGGCGGGCATTGAGGTCCCGCAGGGCGGCGTCGTTGGCCTCGACCGCCTTCTCGATCTCGGCCATCCGGGCCTCGAGCGGCCGCAGGGCCCGGGAGCGCTCGGCCACGACCTCGGACCGCAGGCGGCGGAGCTCCTTGGGCGTCCAGCGGGGCCGCTCCGCGGCGGAGGCCGCCGCGGGCGAGGGCGCGGCGGCGAGGGTCCCCGGCATGACCTCGTCGCGCCAGCCGACCTTGTCCAGGAACCTCTGGTAGCCGCCCTCGTAGACGACGATGTCGTCGTGGTCGAAGACGACCAGCCGGTCGGCCAGGGCGTGGAGGAACATCTCGTTGTGGGTGACCATGACGACGGCCCCGTCGAAGGCGTCGATGGCCTCGAGCAGGGCGTCGTTGGACTCGATGTCGAGATGGTTGGTCGGCTCGTCGAGGAGCAGCAGGTTGAGCGGCGTGGCGATCAGCCGGCCCAGGAGGACCCGGCTCTTCTCCCCGCCCGAGAGCACCCGGATGGGCTTGAGGGCGTCGTCGCCCTCGAACATCATGCCCCCGGCGATGAAGCGGGCCCGCTTGGGGTCGCCGTCGGGGTCGGCCGAGGCGATCTCCTCGAGCACCGTGTTGGACTCCGACAGCGTCGAGATGTGGGTCTGCTCGAAATAGCCCGGGGCCACGGACTGGGGGGTGTCGATCCTTCCGCCCTGGGGCGTCAGGTCCCCGGCCAGGAGCCGCAGCAGCGTCGTCTTGCCCCGTCCGTTGCGGCCGATGACGAAGACCCGGTCCTTGGCCCCGATGCTGATGGTGAAGCGGCGGATGAGCGGCCGGTCCGGCGTGTAGCCGAACGACAGGTCGCGGACGTCGAGGGCGTACTTGTGGTAGCCCGGCTTCTCGGCAAAGGCGAACTCCAGGTCCTTGACCTCCTCGAGCTTCTCCCGCTTCTCCATCTTCTCGAGCGACTTGACCCGCGACTGGACGAGCCCGCCCAGCCGGGCCTTGGCCCGGAACCGGGTGATGAAGAGCTCCATCTCCTTGCGCTTGCGCTCGTCGTTGATCCGCGTCTTCTCGTAGATCTCCTCTTCGGCGGCGATCTGCTCGTAATACTTGCCCGTGTCGCCCTCGATCTTGCGGACCTTGCGGCGGTGGATACCGAGGACGTGGGTGACGACGTTGTCCATGAAGGCCCGATCGTGCGTGATCAGCAGCAGCTCGCCCGGCCAGGCCGCCAGGAAGCGCTCGAGCCAGCGCAGCGAGGTGATGTCGAGGTAGTTGCTCGGCTCGTCGAGCAGGAGCATCTGATGGTCGCCGACCAGAACCTTGGCCAGGTTGAGGCGGACCTGGTAGCCGCCCGACAGCTCGGTCGGCTTCTTCTCCAGGTCGGCGGCCTCGAAGCCTAGCCCGGACAGGATCTTCTCGACCCGCCAGACCTCGTTCGCGGCGTCGTGCGGCAGGGCCCGGGCGGCCTCGGCCAGGACGTTGGCCTCGGTGAACCGGGGCCGCTGCTCGAGGTAGCCGATGCGGTATTTCCGGGGTTTGGTGATGGTGCCCTCGTCGGGCTCCTCCTCCCCGGTGATCATGCGGAAGAGCGTGGTCTTGCCGTGGCCGTTGCGGCCGACGACGCCGACCCGCTCGCGGCGGTTGATCTTGAAGCTGATGGCGTCGAAGAGCGTCTGCTTGGCGTAGCTCTTCGACAGATTATCGACGACGATCATGGACCGATCCCTGAAGGAAATCCGAACGACTATTATAGCAGACCGGGCGGCTTCTTACTTGGCGGCCGCTCCGGTCACGACCTTGGTCTTGTGGGCCCCCTTGGTCACATGGACGCGGTAGCCGTCCTCGCCCGGCCACCAGACCTCGGCCAGGACGTAGACCGTGATGTACTCGGTGTACGACGGCGCGAAGTCCCCGACCTCGTCGAAGACCAGCCGCGGCTCGGCGGCCGGCGGCGCCGGCCGGGGGATGCGCTCCAGGACGGCCAGCGGGGTCTCCTTGCCGGACGAGACCCGCTTGAGGACCAGCCCCCCGTCGGGGGCCTTGGCCACCGTGTACTCGCCGGCGGCCAAGCTCTTGCCGGCCGCCTTGAGCGGGAACGGGACCTTGAACGACGCCTGGGCCAGGGCCGGGCCGGCCGCGGCCAGGACGGCCAGGGCCAACACCGCCGTCGCGATCGCTGTCCGACGCTTCATCTCTCCCCTCCTCGATTCAAACCGTGACCTCGGCCGGATAGCCGGCGACCGGGTCGGGCGACTCGGGCACGCCGTTCTTCAGCGCGTCCTCCATGGCCTCGATGAAGGTGTCGATCTCCTCGAGCGTGGTGTAGACGTTCGGCGAGATGCGCAGGGCCTGGTAGTCGAAGACCGAGTTCGGCGGCGCCCCGCCCACCAGCGGCACGCTGATGATGCGGTAGTTGTTGCGCAGGAAGGTCGACAGTTGGCGGACGTCGACCCCCTCGATGTTGACGGCCATGACGCCCCAGGCCTGGGGCGGCTCGCTCGTGTCGGTCAGGACCTGGATCCGGGGGTGGGCCTTGAGGGCGTTGACCCAGCGCATGTTCAGGTAGCGCAGCCGGGCGGCCTTGCGCTCCGCCCCGATGGCCTGATGGAAGGCCAGCGACTCGCCCAGGGCCGCCCGCAGGGCCCAGGGATGGGTGCCGATGGACTCGAACTTGCGGATGTCGTTGTCCTGCTGCTCCGGCGCCGCCTGGAGCGGCCAGAACCGGGGGATCATCTCCTTGCGCACGTACAGGCAGCCGTTGCCGAGCGGGGCCAGCAGCCACTTGTGCAGGCTGACGCCGTAGGCGTCGCACTCGAGGTCGCGCAGCTTGAACGGGAACTGGCCCAGGGCGTGGGCGCCGTCGACGATGGTGACGATACCTTTGGAGCGGGCCAGCCGGGACAGCCGCTTCACGGGAAAGAGCTGGGCGGTCAGGTTGGTGATGTGGGTGAAGTGGAAGACCTTGGTCCGCGGCGTGATGGCCTTCTCGAACATGTTGTAGAGGAAGTCCTGGGTGGCCGGCACCGGGAACTGCAGGCGGGTGACCTTGATGCCCTCGCGCCGCATGCGCTGGTCCCAGGTCGTCAGCATGCGGGGATAGTCCTGCTCGGTCGTGACGACCTCGTCCCCGGCCTCGAGATCGATGCCATTCTGGGCGATCTGCAGGGCCTCGCTGGCTCCCCGGGTCAGGGCCATCTCCTCGCGGTCGCAGCCGAACTCGTTGGCCATGCGGCGCCGCAGGGTCTCGCTGTTGCCGGCCACCATGCCCTGGTAATGGACGGGCAGCATGTTGATCATCTCCATGTAGCGGAAGACCGAGTCGAGGGCCACCCGCGGCATGGGACAGGTGAAGCCGTTATTGAGGTTGATGAGCTCGCGGTCGAGCTTGAAGGCCAGCTGGACCTCGCGCCAGTAGAACTCGTCCTGGGCCACCTCCTGGGGCGTCTTGCCCGCCATCGACTGCGAGGCTTCGTCGATGCGCGCCAGGCCCTTGGGATCGAAGGCCACCGCGGCCGCGCCGAAAGCGCCGACCGACTTCATGAACGCCCTCCGGCTCCAGTTTCCGTTCCTTGTCATGTCCGCTCCTCTCGAGGTGTGACGTGGGGCGCCGGGCGCCGCCCGGATTGTAGAACAGCGGAGGAAGGCAGGTCAAGGACGGCGGCCCCTCGACGGGCAGGACCGGCGGAGCGGTCAAAACGTCCGGGTGGCCGCCGCGTCGCTGTAGACGACGAGGTCGCCGAGGGCCACGGACTCACCCGGCCGCGGGTTGAGGAGCCGCAGCGCCAGCGTATGCCGTCCCTTGGGCATCCGGTAGCCCCAGGCGATCTCCAGCCGGCGGACGAGGTCGTCGACCGGCATCCGGATGACCGACGGCGGCCCGCCGTCGACGGCCAGCTCGACTTCGTAGACATAGGCGTCCGAGCGGTCCTCGGACATCTTCGTCGGCCCGCCGGTCAGGACGAACCCCGTGCCCGCGAACTCGACGACGGCCGGCGCATCGAGGGTTGCCCCCACGCGGCGCCTCTCGACCGGATAGCAGCCCGGGAAGCTCGTCTCCAGCCGCACCGGATGGACCTCGGCGGCCGGCAGCCGGACGGTCTCCCCGTCCACGCGCCCGCCGTTGGCCCGGACCGCGTCCAGGGCCAGGGCCAGGGTGGTCTCATAGACCTTGTTCAGCGACAGCGTCGTGTACGGGAAGGGCCGGTCCTCGATGGCCCGGAGCGGATCGCGCCAGCGCGGCGGGATGGCTTCATAGCCCAGCATCGTGCCCAGGACCCCGCCGGCGCTGGCCGGGTTGCAGTCCGAATCCTGGCCGCAGCGGGCGGCGATGTCGAGGGTCCGGCCGAAATCGCCGCGCCCGTAGAGCAGGCCGATGACGATGTAGGCGCCGTTGACCCGGGCGTCGATGTTGCCCGGGGCGAAGACGAAATCGGGACACCCGACATCCTCGGCCCACTTGCGCTCGACGGCCAGCCAGGCCGCTTTCCAATCGTTCGGATCGGCCCTGTAACAGGCCAGGACGTCGCCGACGCAGCGGGCGAACCCGGACTCGGGCGGCAGGGCCTTCAGGGCCCCCCCGACGACGGCCTCGACGTCGGGCTGGACGAAGGCCAGGGCGTACAGGGCCGCGACGTAGACGCCGCCGTACCAGCCGTCGCCGTAATTCATGATGTGGCCGACCCGATCGCAGATCTCCGACCCGGCGTCGACCAGGCCGGGACTGACCAGGCCGGCGAAATCGGCCTCGATCTGGAAATCGATGTCGTCGGCGTGGGGCGAGTTCGTCCAGTGGCCGGAATCCGGCGGCAGGAGGCCGTTGAGGACGTTGTATCGCGCGGCCTGGTTGGCGTGCCAGAGCGGATAGCCGGCCCGGGCGAAGGCCTGGGCGTGGAGGGCGGCCGGCGCGCCGATCCCCTCGCGGGCCAGGACCTCGAGGAAGGTCAGGTCCATGTAGACGTCGTCATAGAGGCCGGGCGAGCGGTCGAACCGCCGGGCCACGATCCCGTCGTCCCACGGGATGGGCTGGTAATCGTGGATCATGGCCCCGGGGTAGCGGAACTCGGTCTGGCCACCGAAGGTGCAGCCGATGACCTGGCCGGCCCAGCCGCCCTTGATGCGGTCCAGAAGCTCCGCCCGGGTCAGCTCCGTCCGCGGGCCGCCCGGGGCCGCCGCTTTCGGGGCCGGGCGGCAGGCCACCGCCGCGGCCCCGGCCAGGACGAGCCAGCCGGCCAGGCCGGCGACCGGGCCGCGGCCCTTCATCACCGCCCCGCCAGCCCCATCTCCCGGACGATGTGCGTCGCCCCGGAGAACTTGTCGGTCACCCAGAGGACGTAGCGCAGGTCGACGCTGATCGAACGCTGCAGCTCGGGGATGACGTAATAATCGCCGATGACGCTCTCGTAGGTCATGTCGAAGATGATGCCGATCTGCTCGCCCTTGGCATTGAAGGTCGGCGAACCGGAATTGCCGCCGGTGACGTTGGTCGTGTTCAGGAAGCAGACCGGGACGTCCCCGAGCCGGGCGTCCGCGTAGGGGCCGAAGTCCTTGGCCCGCCAGAGGTCCTTGACCTTGGCCGGGACCTTGAACGGAAAGACGCCCGTGTCCTTCTCGACGACGCCCTTGACGGTCGTCTGCGGCAGGTACAGGACGGCGTCCCGCGGCTGGTAGCCGAGGACCGGGCCGTAGGTGAAGCGGATGGTGCCGTTGGCATCGGGCGGATAGGCGCCCTTCTTCATCTCCAGGATGGCCGCCTCGTAGGTCATTTTGAGGTCGGCGCCTTCGCGGCCGAATCCCTTGCTCTCCTCGCGCACGCCCTTGAGCTCCTGCTCCATGCCGGCGGCGATCTTGAGGAACGGGTCATCGACGGCGGCCAATTGGGCCGGTTTGAGCCCGACGAGCGCCAGCCGCTTGGCCGCGTCGCCCAGCTGGGTTTTGGCGTACATGGCGTCCACCCGGGCAGCGATGTCGGCCTCGGTGCCGGAAGCCAAGTCCCGCAGCGAAGCCGGCCAGGCGGCCATGTCGGGGTGGGCGGCTTTGAGCCGCTTGAGCGTCCACTTCAGCAGCTCCCTGTCGGTGGCGAAGACGTAGCCCCGTTCGGCCAGCTGGAGGCCCTGCTTGAACCGGGGCAGGTTGCGCTCCTGGAAGGCCTGTTCGCGGTCCTTGTCGGGCTTCTGCAGCTCGTTCACGGCCCGCAGGATGTTGTAGGCCTGGGACATGATGGTCGAGCCGCCGAGGACGCCGTTGAGGAGCTCCGTGCGGGCGCCGAAGGCCTTCTGGCGCTCCAGGAAGGCGGCCAGGGCCGCCGGGGCGGCGCCGTACTTCTTGGCCCGGGCCGGATCGGCCGCGATCCAGTCGAGGAGCTCCTTCTCCTGGGCCGCCTTCTTGGCCACCAGGTCATACTTGACGAAGCCCTCCAGCTTGCCCTGGGAGTTCTTGAGACCGTTGTAGAGGCCCTTGACCAGCGAGGCGTAGCGGATCTCGACCTCCTTGTCAGCCTTGCCGGCGGTTTCGTAGAAGGCGATCCGGTCCTGAACGTCCTTGATCCGCTTGGCCATGTTCTCCTGGTCGTTCTTGAGCTCGGCCAGAGCGTAATTACGGTAGGTGCGTCCGGGATAGCCCATGACGAAGGTGAAATCGCCCTCCTTGAAGCCGTCGAGGGAGACCTTCAGCCAGACCTTGGGGCTGTAGGGCACGTTCGACGGGCTGTAATCGGCCGCCGTCCCGTCCGGAGCGACATAGGCCCGCAGGAACGAGAAATCGCAGGTGTGGCGCGGCCACATCCAGTTGTCGGTCTCGCCGCCGAAGTTGCCCAGGTCCTGGGGCGGGGCGTAGACCAGCCGGACGTCCCGGATCTGTTTGAACGTGTACAGATAATAGGCGTTGCCGCTGTACATCGAGGCCAGGGTGCAGCGCAGGTCCCGGCCCGCCTTCTCGCCGGCCGCCGTCAGCTCCTTCTGGGCCTTGTCGAAGGCGTCGTAGCGCTGCCGGGACGTCATCTTGGGCTTGAAATAGGCGTTGACCTTGGCCGTGACGTCCTCATACCCGAGGAGGACGCCGACGGTGTAGCCTTGGGCGGGGATCTCTTCGCCCCGGGTCCGGGCCAGGAAGCCGTCGGTGATGTAGTCGTTCTCCTTGCTCGAGGCCCTCTGGATGGCGCCGTAGGCGACATGATGATTGGTCAGCACCAGGCCTTCCGGGCTGACGAACTCGCCGGTGCCGCCGCCGAGGTTGACGACGGCGCTCATGAGCCCCGTGCCGTCCTTCTTATAAAGGTCCCCCGGGTCCATCTGCAGGCCCTGGGCCTTGAGGGCCAGGTCCTTCATCTGGTGCGGCATCCACATGCCGTCGTCGGCCGAGGCCGTGAAGGCCAGACCGGCGGCAAAGACCGCGATCAGGAGCCAGCGGGTCGTTCTTTTCATCGTGACCTCCTCGGGGCCGGGCCCCGCGTCTAGTATAGGGTATAGAACTTGAATCTCCGGTTCAGGGCCTTGACGATCTCCATGATCCAGAGCGGCAGGGACGAGAAGGCGATCATCACGCCCAGGTCGAGCGGGCTCAGGGCCCGGGTCTTGAAGATGGGCTGCAGGAAAGGCACGTAGATGACCGCGAGCTGGAGCAGGAAGGACAGCAGCGTGGCCCCGACGAGCTGCGGGTTGCTGAAGATCTTGAGCTTGAACAGCGAATCGCGCATGCTCCGGCAGTTGAAGGCGTGGAAGAGCTGGCTGCAGGCCAGCGTGGCCAGGGCCGAGGTCCGGGCCAGCTCGATGCCCTCCTTCTCGTAAAGGAGGACGAAGAGATAGGCGCCCAGGCTGCAGGCCGCGATCAGGACGCCCTGGAGGCCGATGAGCCAGCCCCGGGCCCCGGTGATGACGGGCTCGTCGGGCTTGCGGGGCGGCCGCTCCATGATGTTCGGATCGACGGGGTCGACGCCCAGGGCCAGCGCCGGCAGGCCGTCCGTCACCAGGTTGACCCAGAGCAGCTGGATGGGCAGCAGCGGGACGGGCAGGCCGACCAGGGCCGTGACGAACATGACCAGGATCTCGCCGAGATTGCAGGACAGCAGGAAGTGGATGAACTTGCGGATGTTGTCGTAGATGCCCCGGCCTTCCTCGACCGCGGCCACGATGGAGGCGAAGTTGTCGTCGGTGACGACCATGTCCGAGACTTCCTTGGTCACGTCCGTCCCGGTGATGCCCATGGCCACGCCGATGTCGGCCTCCTTGACGGCCGGGGCGTCGTTGACCCCGTCGCCGGTCATGGCCGCGATCTCCCCGCGCCGCTTCCAGGCCTGGACGGCCCGCAGCTTGTGCTCCGGCGAGACCCGGGCGTAGACGGCGACGTCCTCGACCGCGGCGTCGAGGGCGGCGTCGCTCAGGCGGTCGACGTCCTCCCCCGTCAGGGCCCGGGCGCCGGGGCCGTAGAAGCCGAGCTCGCGGGCAATGGCCACGGCCGTGTTGCGGTGGTCGCCCGTGATCATGACCGTCCGGATGCCGGAGGTCCGGCACTTGGCCATGGCCTCCCGAACCTCGGGGCGGGGGGGGTCGATCATGGCCACCAGCCCGGCGAAGGTCAGGTCGCGCTCGATCGTCTCGGCGGTGTAGGCGTGCGGTTCGGCCTCGAGGGCGCGGTAGGCCACGGCCAGGACCCGGAGGGCCTGGTCCGAGAAGCCGTCGTTGGCGGCCGCGATGCGGGCCCGGTCGGCCTCGGTCAAGGGCCGCTCCGCGCCGTCTTCGAGGATGCGGGTGCAGTCCCCGATCAGGAGGTCGGGGGCGCCCTTGGTGAAGGCCGTCAGGTCCCGGTCGGCCCGGCGGACGATGCTCATCTTCTTGCGCTCGGAGTCGAAGGGCAGCTCCTCGAGGAGCTCGTAACTCGCCTCCTCCTCCTCTTTCCAGATCCCGGCCTTGGCCGCCGCGCTCAAGATGGCGATCTCGGTCGGGTCGCCGAAGACGGCCGTCCTCCCCTCTTCGACCTTGAGATGGGCGTTGTTGCAGAGGACGCCCGCGGTCAGGGCCTTGATCAGGTCGGGGCGCTCGCAGGGATCGATCCGGCCGGCCGCAGTCCGGAACTCGCCGGCCGGGTCGTAGCCCGTGCCGGTCACGTCGTAGACCTCCCGCGAGGTCCAGACGGAGCGGACGGTCATCTCGTTCTTGGTCAGGGTGCCCGTCTTGTCCGAGCAGATGACCGTGGCGCAGCCGAGGGTCTCGACCGAGGGCAGCTTGCGGATGAGGACGTGGCGACGGACCATGCGCTGGACGCCCAGGGCCAGGGCGATGGTGACGACGGCCGGCAGGCCTTCGGGGATGGCGGCCACGGCCAGGCTGACGGCGGTCAGGAACATGTCCAGGACCTTGCCGCCGCGGAAGATCTCCAGGCCGAACACCATGGCCACCAGGGCGAAGCAGAGGTAGACCAGCATCTTGCTGAACTGCTCCAGCTTCCTCTGGAGGGGGGTCGTTTCCTTGCGGATGCCCTGGATGAGCCCGGCGATGCGGCCGAGCTCGGTCGACATGCCCGTCTCGACGACGATGGCCCGGGCCTTGCCCGAGACGACGGAGGTGCCCATATAGAGGATGTTGGCCCGCTCGGCCAGCGGGATATCCTTCTCCTCGAGGGCGATGTCGGTCTTGGCGACGGGCGTCGATTCGCCGGTCAGGCTGGCTTCCTGGACGGCGAAATTCGAGGTGTGCCAGAAGACGCGGCTGTCGGCCGGGATATGGTCGCCGGCCTCGATCTCGACCAGGTCGCCGGGGACGAGCTCGCGGGCCGGGACGATGCGGGCCGACCCGTCCCGGAGGACCTTGGAGTTCGGGGCCGAGAGCTTGCGCAGGGCGGCCAGGCTCTTTTCGGCCCGGTACTCCTGGACGAGCCCGAGGATGGCGTTGAGGATGACGATGGCCAGGATGGCCGCCGCGTCCACCCACTCCTTGAGGAACCCGGAAACGACCGAGGCCACGATCAGGACCACGATCATGAGGCTCTTGAACTGCTCGAAGAAGATGGCCAGGGGGCCGCGGCCCTTCTTCTCCCGGAGCTCGTTCGGGCCGACCGTCTCGAGCTTCCGCGCGGCCGCGGCGGAAGTCAGGCCGGTCTTGGGATCGGTTTCGAGCGTGAGAGCGACGTCTTCGGTCGCCAGGTGCCACCACTTCGTCATAACGAACGTCCTCCGCGGGTCGATTCGGGCGTGAAGTGCTATTATACATCGTCCCCGATGGGCCGGACAATCGCCCTCTTCCTTTTGGTCCCGGATGTGTGTATAATACCGGCTCACGTCGGGGAGTAGCGCAGCCTGGCTAGCGCACAGCGTTCGGGACGCTGGGGCCGTGGGTTCAAATCCCACCTCCCCGATTCTCCGTGATCCTTCGCCCATGCTCATCAAAACACTCGACGACAGAGCCGGATTCCGGGCCGGCGACGGCTCCTTCCTGAAGGAGCTCCTCCATCCGGGCCGGGAGGACCTGTCGCTCCGCTGCAGCCTGGCCCACGCCGAGGTCGGCCCGGGCCGGGCCACCCGTCCCCACAGACTGACCGGGTCCGAGGTCTATTACATCCTCGAGGGCCGGGGCGTCATGCACATCGGCGACGAGCGGGCCGAGGTCGCCGCCGGCCAGGCCGTCTACATCCCGCCGGGACGGGTCCAGTTCATCGAGAACCCCGGAACGGCCCGGCTGGCCTTCCTCTGCCTCGTCGATCCGGCCTGGACGCCGGAGGCCGAAGAGGTCCTGTGAGCCCGGAACCCCTGCCGCCCCCCCTGATGCCGCGGCCGCCCTGGCTCGGACGGCTCCATCACGTCCGCCGTCAGATGAGCTGGCGCCAGGCTTTCACGGCCTTGAAATACCCGAACTACCGGCTCTGGTTCTGGAGCCAGATGTTCTCGCTCTTCGGCACCTGGATGGAGTCGACGGCCCTGGGCTTCCTGGTCTTCGACCTGACCAAGTCGCCGGCCTACCTCGGCCTGGTCGGTTTCGCCGCCGGCGTCCCGACCTGGCTGTTCATGCTCTACGCCGGGGTCATCGCCGACCGCGTGCCGCGCCGGAACCTGCTGGTCGCCACCCAGACGACCATGATGCTGCTGGCCTTCACCACCGCGGGCCTGACCTTCCTGCACTGGATCCGGCCCTGGCACATCCTGGTCCTGGCCTTTCTGCTCGGCATCGCCAACGCCTTCGAGGCCCCGGCCCGCCAGTCCTTCGTTCTCGAGATGGTCGACCGCGAGGACATGACCAACGCCATCGCCCTCAATTCGGCCATGTTCAACACGGCCATGGCCGTGGGGCCGGCCGCCGGCGGATTGATCTACGGCTTCCTCGGGCCGGCCTGGTGCTTCGCGGTCAACGGCGCGACCTTCATCGCCGTCATCGTCGCCCTGCGGCGGATGACCCTGCGGCCCTTCGTCCGCCCCGAGGCCCGCAATTCGGTCCTGGCCGATCTCCGGGACGGCCTCCGGTACGTGGCCGGCCACGCGCTCATCCGGACCATCATCGGGCTCATGGGCGTCGTCGCCGTGTTCGGGGTCTCTTTCGTCACGCTCTTCCCGGCCTGGGCCGTCGACATCCTCCACGGCGACGCCAAGACCAACGGCTTCCTCCAGTCGGCCCGCGGGCTGGGCGCGCTCACGGCCGCCCTGCTCATCGCCTCGCTCGGCCGGTTCCGCTTCCGCGGCAAGCTCCTAACCGTGGGGACGTTCGCCCTGCCGGTGACCGTGGCCTTGTTCGCCCTGGTCCGCTGGGCGCCCCTGGCGTTCCTGCTCGTCTGCGGCTCGGGCCTGGCCCAGATCCTCATCTTCAACATGGCCAACGCCCTCGTCCAGACGCACGCCCCCGACGCCCTGCGCGGCCGGATCATGGGGGTTTATACCCTGGTCTTCTTCGGGTTCATGCCGCTCGGGGCGTTGGGGATCGGCTTCAGCGCCGAACACCTCGGCCCGCCGACGGCCATCCTGATCGGTTCGGGGGCCATGCTCGGCGCGGCCGCGGCCCTGGCCGTCCTGATGCCGCACCTGCGCCGGCAGACCTGAGTCCCGGGCCGCCGGGGGCCCGGCCGGGGCCCCGCTCAGGCCGTCTCGACGAGCGAATAAGACCTCGTCCCGAGGCCGATCTTTTCGCCATGGGCCAATTGGCCCGACCAATCGATATCGTATCCGGCCCGCAGGGGGTCGCGGCCGCTCCCCTGGACGACCAGCAGGTCGGCCGTGGCCTGGTCCACGGCCACCGGGTCGAGGGAGGCCAGGATGCCGATGTCGTCGGCAATCGGCTTCTGGTTCTTGGCCATGCAGTCGCAGTCCTTGGTCACCTGGATGAGAAAGCTGACGAACACGGCCTTGCCGCCAAAATGGGACAGGACGCGATGGGCGTATTCGGCCATCTTTTCCTGGAGGCGGAGCGAATCGGAATCCCACTTCATCTTGACGGCCCCGAACTTGCAGACCACCAGGCACTCGCCGCAGCCGACGCACGTGGCCGGATCGATGACCACATGGCCCTCGGCCGGAACGATGGCCGCTTCGGGGCAGAACGACATGCAGACGCCGCAATCGCGGCACTGCTTGGGGTTGACGCGCGGCTGGGTCACGGAATGCTGCTCGAGCTTGCCGGCCCGTGACGCGCAGCCCATGCCGACGTTCTTGATGGCGGCGCCCAGGCCGGTCTGGACGTGGCCGGTGACGTGGGTCAGGGCGACGAGGACGTCGGCGTCGAGGACGGCGCTGGCGATCTTGGAGGAGGCGGTGCGGGCCTGGGCGCTCCGGGGTTCCTGCTTGTCGCGGCCGATCAGGCCGTCGGCGATGATGACCGGCAGGCCGGTCGCTTCCGGCGTGAAGCCGTGGGACCAGGCCAGACGGAGATGGTCGATGGAGTTGGAGCGGTTCCCGACATAGAGCGTATTGGAGTCGGTCCAGAAGGCGCGCGTCGTTTTCCGGCGGACCTCGCCCACCAGGCCGGCCAGCCAGGCCGGCTTGACGAAGCCCGTGTTGCCGGCCTCGCCGAAGTGGATCTTCAGGGCGGCGAAATCGCCGTCCGCGATCCGGTCGTTGAACCCGGTCGCCAGATAGGCCCGGCGGGCTTTTTCGGCCAGGTCTTCGGCCGGCTCCCGGCCGGCGGCGCGGACGAGATAGACGCGGCTCTTCTTCATGAGGGGTCCTTGGGTCAGGATTTGAGGACGGCGTCGACGGCCCGGCGGCCGGCGCCCGCCGCGACGGCGCGGCCCAGGCCGAGGAGCGTCCCTTCGACGGCCTCGATGGCCGAGCGGACCTGGGCCGAGGTCAGATTGCCCATGTGGCCCATGCGGAAGACCTTCCCGGCCGTCACGCCGAGGCCGCCGGCCACGACGACGCCGCGGGCGGCCAGGCCGGCCCGGAAGGCCCGGTCGTCGACGCCGTCCGGGTAGCGGACGACGGACAGCGTCGGGGCCTCGAACCGGGGGTCGGTGAAGAAGCCGAACCCGAGAGCGGACAGGCCGGCCCGGAGGGCCCGGGCGTAGAGCTCGTGGCGCTCGAAGCGCTCCTCCAGCCCCTCGTCGAGGACGATGCGCGTGGCCTCGGCGAAGGCCCGGATCTCGTTGACGCAGGGGGTCGAGAAATACTTCGTCGGGTCGTGCATGATCGGCAGCCAGCGCAGGACGTCGGCATAGTAGGCCGGGACGGAGGCCAGGCCGCGGCGCTTGTCCATGGCCGCTTCGGAGAACACGCAGAGGGCCAGACCGGGCGGCGTGCCCAGGCATTTCTGGGCCGCGGTCAGGACGACGTCGATCCCCCAGCCGTCCATGTGCTCGAGGATGCCGCCGGTGGCGCAAACGCCGTCGACGATGAAGACGGCCCCGGTCTTATCCAGGACCTGGGCGTAATCCTCGACCGGGGCGCAGGCGCCCGTCGCCGTGTCGACGTGGGTGCAGACGACGATGTTGTAGTTCTTGGCCTTGACCCGCCGGTCGAGCTCGGCCGGCGTGACCGCCCGGCCCCATTCGCAGTCGAGGACGTCGTGCGTCAGGCCGAAAGCGGCGCAGATCTGGGCCATGCGTTCGCCGAAATAGCCCTGCGAGACGATCAGGACCCGGTCGGACGGGCCGGCCGTGTTGAGCAGGGCCATCTCCATGGCCAGCGTCCCGGCGCCGGCCACGATGAAGGGCTCGCCGTTGACGCTGAAGACGATCTTCTTGAGGTTGTCGCAGGCCTCGGCCAGGTCCCGGGCCATCTCCGGCCCGACATGGGAGACGGTCGGCAGGGCCAGGGCGTCGAGGATGCGGGGCACGACTGGGCTCGGGCCGGGGATGAGGAGCAGCTTGGGTTCGGGCATCGGGGACCTCTCGCGCGAATGTCCCGTCCATTGTGACCAAACCCGGCCGGGAAATCAAGACGGCGTTTCGCCCGGAAGCCGGCCGCGGAGGGGGTTCGGGGATCTCCCCCGCTTCTTCCGCGGCCTGACCCGGTTCAAGCCGATTTCTCCCTAAAAGTCGTCGGCGGCGATCCTGTATGCCTGGCCCTCGAAGACGACGACCAGCTTGCTCCCGACCGAGAGGTACCTGGCCAGGCCGGGTTTGGCGGCCAGCAGGCGATAGAACTCGTCCGAGTTGAATTTCAGCTCGATCGCGGGCGACCCGGCTTTGTACTCGCTGTCGGTCCAAACGCCGTCCTGAAGGTAGAAGGTCTTGTCGTCCTTGTAGAGGATGCGCTCGGAGACGGCTTCGGCGGCCCGGTCCTCCTGCTTGAAGGCCACGGTCGCCTTGGCGGCCTTGATCGCCCCCACGCCCGTCACCCGGCCGGTGGCGATGGCCTCCTGGGCCGCCGGCGCCGCCGCATCGATGGTCATCCGCTCCTTTTCGGTGACCAGGAAGGAGGTGTAGGGGGTCACGATGCCGTACTTGAGGCCCAGGCGGCGGACCTCGTCCTCAAGCTCCTTCGTCCGCCCTTGCAGGCGGATCTCCTCGAGAAGATAGCCGATGCGGCGGGTGGCCCACAGCCGCGGCAGGAAGCTGGCCCGGTCGCTCCCCGACAGGGGCCGGCCCTCGAGGGTGAAGCGCCGGGTCTCCCGGCCGACGCGGCCGGTCAGGACGGCGTTCACCGGCCCTTCGCCGCGGTAGCGGCCGACCAGGACCAGCTGGGAGCCCTTGAAGAGGTCCGGCAGGACGCGCGGATAGACCTGGCTCGTCTCGATGCCCTTGAGCTCGACGGCCAGATCGGCCAGGAGCGGCGAGGAGATCTTCTCGTAGAAGCCCGAAAGCGCGACCTCCAGGTCCTCGCCTTCGCCCACGTAGACCGACGTTCCCCGGTGGTCCGAGGCCAGGCGGTCCAGAAGCTCGGTATTGACGTCGTCGCCGACGCCGAAGACGAAGATCCTGGAACGGAGGGCGTTGGCCTTCCGGACGTCCTTCAGGATCTCGGCGGTATCTGTCTGGCCGGCCGTGGGCAGGCCGTCGGTCAGGAAGAGGACGTAGCCGGGCCGCTCGCCGTCCTTGATCCGCGACAGGGCGGCGACGAGCGCCTCGTCGATGTTGGTGCCGCCGGTGTCCTCGATGCCGTCCACGAACTTGAGGGCCCGGGCCACGTTGTCCTCGCTGGCCGGGACGAGCGCCTCGGTGAAGGGCGTGACGCCGTCGTCGAAATCGACCAGCGTGAATGCGTCGCGCCGGTCGAGGTGGTTGACGATGAACCGGGCCGCTTCCTTGGCCTGGCGGATCTTGGTCCCGGCCATGCTGCCCGAGCTGTCGAGGACGAGGACGACGTTCTTGGCCACAACCTTCTCGCCGGCCGCGGCGAAGCGCGGCGCGGCCAGCAGCATGAAGTACCCGCCGTCCGGGCCCTCCCAGTTCAGGAAGGACAGGCCGACGTCGTCCTTGGAGAGCGAATAGTAGACCGCGAAGTCCTTGTCGGGGCGGATGTCCCTGGCCTCGTAGCCCACCCGGACCGCCCCCTCCCCGTCCTTGCGGACCGCCACCTTGTGGGACGGCGAGTAGACGTTGAGGATGGGGACTTGGCTCTCGATGCGCACGGAGATGCCGACCTCGGCGAGCGGGTCGCGCGAGAAGCGCTCGGTGTTCAGGGGATAGACATACTTCACCAGGCCGTTCTCGGCCTTGAGCACCTCGGTGTAGGAGATCTGGACCCGTTTCTCGCCCCGGGCCGGGATGGGATAGACGCGGGCCCGGAAGAGGTTGCGGCCCATGTACTCGAGCAGGCCGGGGTCCTTCATGCGGCGGACGATGTCCTCGTAGATGCGCCGGGCCTCACGGCCGTCCAGGATCTCGCCCTTGACCCGCTCGTGGCCGATGAACATGGCGAAGTCCGAGACCGAAGCGCCGTCGGGCACGGGGAAGATGTAGGTCCCCTCGATGTCCCGCCCGAAATTGTTGACGAACACCTGGTCGACCGAGGTTTTGGCCGCCTGGTCGACGATCTCGACCTTGACGTGATGGAACTTGACGCTCAGCGGCGGGACGGTCTCGCCGGGACGGGGATCGGGGATGATGAAGCCGTCGGCCCGCAGGGCGGCCGGGGCCGCCAAGGCCAGGGCCGCGAGAGCGGCCAAGAGAATGACGGGCTTGAAGAAACGTCCTTGGCTCATGGGGGTCCTCCCTCGTTCCGGTCTTGCCTACACCCGTTAATACAACCGTACCGGGCGGTTTGTTCCACGGGCCCGAGAAACGGACCGGGCGATGGCCCGGGAAGCCGGCGGGATCAGCCGATGGCTTCGGACAAGGCCTCGATGGAGGGGACGACCTCGACGGGGTAGCCGGCGAAGCGCTCCGGCTCGTTGGAGAGGATGAAGATGGTCTCGATGCCGGCGTCCAGGGCGGCCAGGACGTCGAAATGGGTGTCCCCCACCACGCCGACCTCCATGGGGCCGAGCCGGAGCGTCCGCAGGACCTCCAGGAACGGCGCCCCGGACGGCTTCCATAGGCCGCTCTCACGGGTGATGACGCAGTCGAACGACAGCCCGAACTTGCCCAGCAGGAATTCGGCGTTCCTGCGGTTGTTGTTCGTCACCAGCGCCACGGCCAGGCCCCGCGACCGCAGCCCGGCCAGGAGCTCGCGGAAGCCCCGGCGCAGGACCGAGGCCTCGGTCTGCCGGGCTTCGTGGCCCTCGAGGACGGCCCACTTGGCCGACCGCTCCGGTTCGGCGAGGGCGTCGAGGTAGGCCAGAATGGACATCTCGCCGGTGCCCAGCTCTTCCCGGATGCGGGTCCAGTCGTAGTCGTTCTCGACGGCCGTCCCGTCCAGGTCGAAGATGACGCCCTTCAGCCGCATGCCCGGCCTCCTCGACCGATCGTTCCCCGGTATTCTAGCCAAACCCGGCCGGAATTGCGAGACGGGAACCGATTGACCCAGGACCAGGGCCTTTGTTATAATCCGCCCGAACGACCGATCCTAGGGAGGTTCCACCATGGGCAAGTTCATCGCTGTCGTCGGCGGCCTCATCGCCATGGCCGGAGGGCTGGCGCTGGTCGTCTTCTCGGCCACGTTCCGGGCCGCCTTTTTCGCCGTCGTGCTCGGATTCATCCCGCCCATCCTGTTCTTCGGCGGGTTCATCGGCCTGATCGCGGGCATCAGCAGCATCAAGGACGCCAAGAGGACCAAGAAGCTCGAGCAGGAAGCCGAGACTCCGAAGGCCGCCTGAAGCCGGCCGGGGCCTCGTCCCTTGCCGCCTCCGAAAGGGCTGTGATAAGATGGGGGCGGTAACGTGGTCACCTTTCATCTGCTGCCGCTGACCCTGCTCCTGTCGTTCCCCGCCCCGATCGCCACCGAGATCCAGACCGCTTTCCTCCAAAGCTCGCCGGCCGTCCTGCGCCGGGTCCTCTCGGACGAAGGGGCCATCCCCGTGTCGCTGCCCGAACCCCTCGGTCTGGCCGACCAGCTTTCGCCCGACCAGACCTATCTCGTCTTCCGCCGCTATTTCGCCATCTTCAAGACGACCGAGTTCACCATCGACCCCCTGATGTCGACCCTGCCCGGCGTCTCGGGAGGCATCCTGAAGGGCCGCTGGTCCTTCCGCAACGAGCGGACGGGCGCCACCTACTCCATCCGGCTCTATTTCTTCGTCGCCCCCGCCGGCCGGCCCCGGCCCCCGGGCATCGAAGGCCCGCTCGTGGCCTCCCGCATCGTGGAGATCCGGGCGGAGAGGCGGTGATGGCCGCCCGTCCGTTCTGGAGCCGGCGCACCCTGCTGGTCGCGGGCGGCGCCGCCCTGCTCGCGGCCCTCCTGGCCGGCGCGCTGTCCCTTTTGCTGCCCGGGATCCTGTCGAGGGACTTCGATGCCCGGAGCCAGGCCTCCCTGCGCAAGCAGGCCGTCCGGACCCGCCGGGAATTCGCCGGGCTGATGGCCGCCCTGTCGGCCCGCAAAACCCGGTTCGCCGGCGCCGCCCTGCCGGCCGAGTCCGCGGACCTCGACGGTCTTTTCCGGGCCGCCGTCCCCGATCCCGAGAACGACGGCATCGCCCTGACCGGCGACGACGGCAGTCTCGAGGCCTGGTACGGCAACGTCCTGAGCCCCGAGAACCAATGGGACCCGGAAGCCCTCGAAGGGCACGGCCGGGACGGCGGGACCGTCCTGGTCCGCAACAAGGCCACGGTCTACCTCGTCGCCCTGCAGCCGCTCGAGGGCGGCGGCCGGCTCTTCCATTTCGCCCGGCTGGCCTTCAGCCCGCCCGTCCGCTCGTCCTACATCCGCGAATACAAGGCCCTCCGCCCAGCCCCCCCCTTCGAGCTGGCCGTCGACTACTGGGACTTCCGGGACGACATCCAGGGCTACGAGGAGTTCTTCGCCCGCCACGGGGACGAGTTCCCCAGCCAGTCGCGGCAAAAGAACGAGATCCAGACCCTTTACTTCCCGCTCCGCAACGAGGTCGGCCGGATCGCGGCGACGGTCACTCTGGCCTCGCCGTCGCTGACCTCGCGGCTCTCGGCGGCCCAGGAGGACCTCGGCCTCATCCTGTTCCTCGCCCTGCTCGGCGCCGCAGGGCTGGCCTTGGCCTACGTTCTGTCCGGGCCCCGCTTCCGCCGGCGGCGCGACGTCCTCACGGCCGCGCTCGGCGCCGCTCTCCTGGTCGGGATAAGGCTCCTGGCGCTGCCGCTGGGCCGTCTGGAGCGTCTCCAATCGCTGGCCCTGTTCCAGCCGGCCACGGCCGGCTTTGCGTCCTGGGCCGGCCTGACCGGATCGCCGATCGACATCTTCCTGACCGCTTTGACCGCGCTCGGCCTGGCCGCCCTGGCCGCCGCGGTCGTCTTCCCGCGGACACGGGGGCCGGCCGTCCCGAGGTCGGCGGCGCTCGCCCTCCTCGGCCCGCTCGCGGCGGCCGCGGCCGCCGCCGGAGCCGGACTGGTCCTGCGGGAATTCGTCCGGCGGGTCGTGTTCAATTCCGATCTCTCCATCCTGCGCTGGGACTTCGACCTTTCGCGCCTGGCCCTGCAACTGGGCCTGTTCGCCGGGCTGGTCGCCGTCCTGGCCGCCCTGGCCGCCGTCTTCCGCCTGGCCGGCCGCGAACCGCGCGGCCGGCTCTTCGCAGGCGCGGCCGCCGCCCTGGCCGCCGCGGGCGTCGCCTTGGCGGGCCGGCCGCCGGCGGGGCCCTTTCTGGCCGTCGTCGGGGCCGGGCTGGCCGCGGGCGTGTTCGCCGCCGCGGTCGTGCCCGGCCTGGGCCGGCGGCGCGAGGTCCGGATCGCCGGATTGATCCTGGCCGCCCTCTGGCTGGCCCGCTCGATCGACGGCCTGTCCGTCCTCCACACCCGGATGCTTCTCGAGACCACGGTGGCCCACACGGTCCGAAGCCAGGCCAACTGGGCCAAGTTCCTCATCGAGGAGTCCCTGCCGGTGCTCGACGGCAGCGAAGCCCGCTTGGTGGCTTACCTCAAGGACCCCCGGGACAAGGGAACGCTGGCCCGGGAGCTTTGGGAAGGCACGCCGGTCGCCCGGTCCAACTGGTACTCGAGCCTGGAGGTCCGCGACGCCGAGGGCGAGCTCTACAGCCGGTTCTCCCTGAACGTTCCCAAGTTCCTGGGGGGCGCGCCGGACCTGCCCCTGTCTTCGGGGTGGGCCATCGCGCCCTATTCCCAGGCCTTCATCGGCCGGGAAAAGGACTTCCTCGTCGGCTACAAGGACCTGACCGAGAACGGGGCGCCGATCGGCCGCGTCCTCCTCTATGTCTCGCTCGATCCGGAGATGCTGCCGTTCCTCTACTCCGCCAATCCCTATTTCGAGGTCCTGCGGGCCGATTCCCTGCCGTCGCTCGGCCAGATCGACTTCGGCTGCGAGATCTTCGACCTCGAGGGCCGGTCGCTCTTCAATCCCGGGAAGCTGACCGCCGGCCTGGCCGCGGCCGACCTCGAGCGGCTGCGGCGCGGACCGGCCCCGTTCTGGACCTCGTTCCGGGAGGGCGGCAAGGCCTACGACGCCTACTTGTTCCGCTGGGACCGCCGGGTCTACAGCCTGTTCGCGCCGCGCAAGAGCCTCCTCGTCCGGACGGTCGATTTCCTGCGCTTCTTCTTCCTCGGGCTGGCCGCCGCCCTGCTCGGGGCGGCCGCGGCCGCGCTGGCCGGTCGCCGGCCGTCCCTGCGCCGCTCCTTCGGCTCGTTCTCCAACCGCGTCTACGCGGCCTTCCTGGCGGTGGCCCTGGTGCCGCTGCTGCTCTTCACCGTCTTCACCCGCAACCTCTTCGACCGCCTCTTCACCGAGCAGTTCGTCGACGATTCCGTCGTCCACGCCAGCTACGCCCAGGGGCTCATGGAGGCCTTCAGCAACATCCAGGGCACCGAGCTGTCGCCCGCCCCCTCGACCCAGGAGGACCTGGCCTTCTGGATCAGCGAGACCCTGTCGAGCGACGTCATCCTCTACGAGAACGTCGTGGTCAGCGCCTCGAGCCGGCGCGAGTTCTTCGAGAGCGGCCTCCTGCCCGACATCCTCGACGGCGAGACCTACCGGGACCTCGTCTACGACCGCAAGCCCTTCTCCGTCCGCCGGACCCGGCTGGGCGGCTACTCCTTCCAGACCCTGACCGTGCCCTACGTCTCCCGCAGCTCCGTCCTCTTCATCTCCCTGCCGTTCCCCTTCGAGCGCCAGCAGCTCGACAAGGCCACCCGGGAGACCGTCGAGTTCCTGGTCGTCCTGTCGGCCTTTTTCATCGTCCTCGTCTTCGTCTTCTCCCGGGGCATCCGGAGCATGATCATCGTCCCCGTGCGCAAGCTGCTGGCCGGGACCCGCGAGGTCGGCCTGGGCAACCTCGAGGTCCAGATCGGCCACCGCTCCCGCGACGAGATGATGACCCTCATCGACGGCTTCAACACCATGGTCCGGAACCTCCGGGCCCACGAGCAGGAGCTGGCCGAGATGAGCAAGAAGGTGGCCTGGACCGAGATGGCCCGCAAGGTCGCCCACGAGATCAAGAACCCCCTGACGCCCATCCAGCTGTCGGCCGAGCACATCCTCAAGGTCTACGAGGACCGGCGCGGCGACTTCGACCAGGCCCTCCGGGAGTCCCTGTCCTACATCATCGGCGAGGTCGAGAACCTGCGCCGCATCGCCACGGAGTTCATGGAGATCGCCCGGGACACAACGGTCCGCAAGGAGCCCGTCGACCTCCGCGCCATCCTCGACGAGGTCCTGCAGCCCTACCGGCGGCTGCTCGACGAGCGCGTCCGCTTCAAGGTCGTGGCCGAGGGCGACGATTTCCGGGCCTGCGGCGACGCCGCCAAGCTGAAGACGGCTTTCCGCAACGTCGTCGCCAACGCCGTCGAGGCCATCGGGGCCCGGGGCGAGGTGGCGGCCTCGATCGTCCGGCGCGGTCCCCGCTTCGTCGTCACCGTGACGGACACCGGCGCCGGCATGAGCCGGGAGACGGCCGAGCGGATCTTCGACCTCTACTTCTCGACCAAGGACGCCGGGACCGGGCTGGGCCTGCCGATCACGAAGAAGATCGTCGAGGAGCACGGCGGCGCGATCCGGGTGGCCAGCGAGCCCGGCCGGGGCACGACGGTCACGATCGAGCTGCCGGCCGGCGCATGAGCCGGCGCGCGAGGTTGGCATTTTCGGCGGGAATCTGGCAGAATATCGGGAGCATCGTTCGCCGAAAGGACCGCCGATGGCCAAGACGCTCGTCACCTACTTCAGCCGGACGGGGAACACCAAGCTCGTCGCCGAGGCCATCGCCGCCGCCCTGACCGGCGACAAGGTCCTCAAGCCCATGGCCGAGGCCGGCGACCTGGCGCCCTATCCGCTCATCTTCGTGGGCTTCCCGGTCCAGACGCACAGCGTGCCCTACCCGGTCGAGGTCTTCCTCAAGTCCATCCCCGAGGGCAAGAAGGTGGCCCTGTTCTCGACGCACGGCTCGGTCACGGGCAGCAGCCTGTCGCGCGAGGCCCTCGAGTACGCCTCCATCCTGGTGGCCAAAGCCAAGCTGGTCGGGACCTTCTCCTGCCGCGGCAAGGTGTCGATGAGGGCCCTCGAGGTGCTGATGCAGTCGCCGGAGCACGAGGCCTGGGCCGACATGGCCGCCTCGGCGGCCACCCACCCCGACAAAAGCGACCTCGAGGACGCCCGGGCCTTCGCCCGCTGGATCGCGACCCTGGGGGCCCAGGGCCACTACCGGAGCCTTTAGCGCTCCGCCGCCCGCGTCCGGGCGAAGCCCGACACGCCCACGAACTCCAGCCGCTCCTCCCGCTCGATCTCGTCGAACAGCAGGTTGAGCCCCAGGGTGTCGCTCGAGATGTGCCCGGCCAGGACGATGTTGAGGTGGGCCTTCTTGGCGTTCTCGAGGGCCTCCTCGCTGATGTGCATGCCGACGATCGTGCTGACCCCCGCGGCGGCATACGATTCGTAGATCGTCTTGGCGCCTTCGGTCCCGCCCGTCATCTCGACGGAGACGCGGCCGCAGCGGCCGGTCTCCGCGCCGCTGACGATCTTCGGCCCGGCCAGACGGCCGGCCGCGGCGCGATACTCCGGGATGGTCCGCAGCAGCTCGACCAGGTCCTTCAGGCGTTCCGGCTTCTCCCGGGCGAAGAGCCGGTCGAGAAAGGTGTTGACGCAGTTGTCGGCCGGGGTATGGAGGCACATCATCGGCAGGCCGAGCAGCCGGGCCGCGTCCACGGACCGGCCGTGATTGCCCGGCCCCAGGCGACGCTCGACCTCGCCGATGCGCTTCTCCAGCAGCTGTTCGGCGACCGAGATGGCGACGCCGTAGAGCGCCAGCATGTCGGACTGGACGCGCATGACCTCGGCCAGCCCGGCCAAGGCTACGCCCTGGGGATGGTGGGCGATGACGAGGTCGATGGCCGCGGCCCGGTCCCGGTTGAGGGTGTGGGCCAGCAGGACCTCGGAGGCGTCCATATCGATGCCGACGGCGACCTTGCACGCTTCGGCGTCCGGGTCGCCGGTCAGGAGGCGGCTGTCGGCGTAGGGATTGAACAGACGGTCCGGGTCCCAGGCCGCGCGCTCGTCGTCGGTGAGCTTGTCGGCCGCGGCTTTTGCCTCCTCGAGGAGCCGGCCGACGGCCTCGGGGCCGCGCGGATCGTTGGCGATGCCGGCCTGGATGGCCTTCCGATACAGGGTCCCGATCTTCATGGCTGTGTCCTTTCGGGGCCGGACAGAGACTCGTCCGGCGGGAAGTTGGCGGCCACCCAATCCTGGCCGAGAAGCGTCAGCGCCGTCGCCCGGACCGCCGCGGCCAGGGTGGCGCCCCCGGACCGCAGCCGGGCCGCTTCCAGGCCGGCCCGCTCGTTGGCGCCCCGCTCGATCAGGCGGCAGAGGCGGCAGGCCCCCAGGCGGGCCTGATCGGCCGCGGAGATCAGGCCGGCCAGGCTCTCCTGGACCTCGCGGCAGCCCATGAGGCTGCTGGCGAAGGCGCCGCGTTCCCGGGCGGCCGCCGCGCCGGTTTCGAGAACGTGGGCCGCGACGCCGGCCAGCCGGCCCAGCCGGCAGGCCGTCTCCCCGGCCGGATCCGGCGCCCCGGCGGAAATGCGCCATTCGAGGAGCCGGCGGCCGAGCCGCGGATCGCGCCGGGACGCTTCCTCGACGACGGCCACTCCGAGGTCCGGACCGGCGGCCTCGGCGCCGCCGAGATCGGCCCAGATCCTCGCGGCGGACGGTTCGTCCCCGAGCTCGGGGCGGGAAAAAGGGGCGAAGTAGCCGGCGGCGCGGCTCCGGAACGCCGTTTCGGCTTCGGTCCTGAACGCGTCCATGGCCGTTTCCCGGGATCAGCCGGCCCGGCGGACGACCCCGGCCGCTTCGAGCCCGTCGATCTCGGCCGCGGAGAGGCCCAGGCCGGCCAGGACCTCTCCGGTGTGCTGGCCGTGCTCCGGGCAGGGCCCGGCGTCGGGGGCGTCGCGGTCGCGCAGCGGGTGGCCGGGCCGCAGCACGCCGGGCTGGCCGGGCGGCGGCCCGACGATCAGGCCGCGGTGCCGGATCTGGGGATCTTCCAGCGCTTCGTCGATCCGGGGGACCACGCCGCAGCAGCAGTCCGTGCCCCGCAGCAGGTCCGTCCATTCGGCCGCCGTGCGGCCGGCGAAAAGGGCCTCGAACAGGGCCCGGTCCTCGGGCTTCTCGGAGAACTGCAGGGGCCGCAGGTCGTCCCGGCCGACGGCCCGGCAGAAGGCGCTCCAGAACTTCGGCTCGAGGGCGGCCAGCGAGATGTCGCGGCCGTCGCGCGTCCGGTAGACGTTGTAGCACGGATGCTGGCCGGTCAGCGGCAGTCGGCCGCGGCCGCCCCGTTCCCCGGCGGAATAATCGCCGAGGGGCAGGGCCATCCAGGCCACGGCGCTGTCGAGCATGCCGATGTCGAGATGCCGGCCCTCGCCCGTCCGCTCGCTCTCGCGGAGCCAGGCCAGGATGCCGGCGGCCGCGTACATGGCCGAGCTCAAGTCCGCGATCTGGACCGGCGGGATGGTCGGCCGGGACTCCGGCCAGCCGCACAGGGAGAGCAGTCCGGCCCGGGAGATGAAGTCGAGATCGTGGCCGGCCCGGTCGCGGTCCGGCCCGTCCTGGCCGAAGCCGGAGATCGAACAGTAGACGATCCGGGGGTTGACGGCCCGGACCGCCGGATAACCGATGCCGAGGCGGTCGACGGCGCCCGGCCGGAAGCTCTCGACGACGACCCCGGCCGTGGCGGCCAGCTTCAGGAAGAGCTCGCGGCCGGCCGCGGCCTTGAGGTTGACCGCGACGCTCTTCTTGCCGGCGTTGAGGGACAGGAAATAGGCGCTCCGGCCGCCGATGAAGGGCGGGAAGGCCCTCATGTAATCGCCGCCCTCCAGGTCCTCGATCTTGACGACGTCGGCCCCCAGGTCGGCCAGGATCATCGTGCAGAAGGGACCGGGCAGCAGCCGGGACAGGTCGAGGATGCGGACGCCCGCCAGCGGGGAGCTCTTCATGGTTGTCCCCTATTTAGCAGAAAGGCGGGGGCCGGTCAATCGGCCGGTCCCCGGGGGGCCGTTTGACATCCCGGGAGCGACCGTTAATAATGGAGGGGCTGCAGACAGACCCCCCGCCTTGGATGGGTCACGGGACATAACAATGGAGAGGACGACGACATGCGCGTGAAGATCGCGGGCACGGGGAAATGCCTGCCGGGGACGGACGTCCCCGGAAGGACCGTCACCAACGAAGAGATCGTCCGGACGCTGCTGGCCCACCGGGCCATCAAGCCCGGGACGGACCGGCCGTGGGGCCCCGAAGAGCTGACGCCCCAGAAGATCATCGACTTGGTCGGCATCCGCGAGCGGCGCTGGGTGGACGACACCGTCAACACGTCCGACCTGGCCTTCGCCTCCGCCAACGCCGCCTTGGCCGACGCCGGCATCGGCTGGCAGGACGTCGGCATCGTGGCCGTCGGCAGCTCGACGCCCGAAGCCCTGTTCCCCTCGACGGCCTGCATGGTCCTGAACAAGGCCATCCGGGCCGAGATCGCCGCCGGGCGGCTCGACGAGAAGGAAGCCCGGAGCGCGATGCGCATCCCGGCCTTCGACCTCCTGGCCGCCTGCACCAGCGGCATGTACGCCATCGACGCCGTGCGCAAGCATCTCCTGCTCGGCGAATCGCCGGCCCGATACGGCCTGGCCATGGGGGCCGAAGTCCTGAGCCGGCTGCTCGATTTTTCGGACACCAACGCCGACCTGTGGGGCGACGGCTCCGCGGCCGTCGTCCTGGAGCGCGCCGAGGGCCCCTCGGGCATCGTCTGCATGGAGACGGGCTCCGACGCCCTGAGCGTCGACGCCGCCTACAGCGTCGGCCACGACACCCGCCACCACGACGCGCCCGTGCCGCCGAACATCGCCATCAAGGGCCACGACATCCAGAAGTTCGTCCTCCGGGTCATCCCCGATCTGATCGTCCGGACCATCGAACGGGCCAACGGCACGCCCGGCCGGACCCGGGACTACCGGCTCGAGGACGTCGACCTCTTCGTCTGCCACCAGGCCAACGCCCGGATCTTTGAGCTGCCCTCCAAGAAGCTGGGCATCCCGCTGGAGAAGTTCTACGTCAACGTCGACCGGCGGGGCAACTGCTCCTCGACGTCGGTCCTGCTCGCCCTCCGGGAAGCGGTCGAGGACGGGCGTCTCCGCGAAGGCGGCCTGGCCCTGCTCCTCAGCTTCGGCGGCGGGCTGACCTGGGCCTCGATGCTGGTCGAATGGTAGCCGGCCCCGGGCCGGCCGTCAGTCGCCGGCGGTGAACACGATCCGGAACCCCCCGAACTCCCCCGTCGCCGTCTCCCGCCGGACCTCGAACGTTTCGACGCGGGCCAGGCGCGGGCCGGACCGCAGGTCCGTGAGGAAGTCCGCCACGGCCGGCCCGGGGCCCTCGGCCAGGACCTCGACCCGCCCGTCGTCGAGGTTCCGGACCCAGCCGGTGACGCCCCGCCGCGCCGCCGTCTTTTCGGCGAAGAAGCGGAAGGCGACGCCCTGGACCCGGCCGCCGATCAGAACGCGCGCTCGAACCGGTTCTCGATCCATGATCCGCCTTCGCCCTTTGGCGCTTCGATCGCCCTCCCGTCGTCCCTCTCTAAGTACTCCGCCCGGGCGCCGCAAGTCAACCCGCCGGGACGGCCGATCCGTGGTAAAATCGGGACGCGGCCGCGGACGGGCCCGACCATGACAAAGAACCTCATCACCATCGCCGGCTGGGACCCGTCCGGCGGCGCCGGCGCGCTTCTCGACCTCCGCGTCTTCGAGCGCCTCGGGCGGAACGGATCCGCCGTCCTCACGGCCGTGACCGCCCAGAACGCCGCCGCGGTGGAGGGCGTCTTCCCGGTACCGGCCCGGGCCGTGACCGCGCAGTTCGCCCGCCTGGCCGAGGGGCTCGAGCCCGGCGGCGTCAAGGTCGGGATGCTGGCCAGCGCCGCCAATCTCGGCGCCGTCTCCCGGATCCTGGGCCGATCGGCGGGCCGGCCGCGCGTGATCGATCCGGTCCTGCGATCCTCGTCGGGCGCGCCGCTCCTCGAAAAGAAGGCCTGGCCCCGCGTCCTCGACGCCTTCGCCGGCAAGGGCGAGCTCATCACCCCGAACCTGGCCGAGGCGGCCGTCCTGGCCGGGCGGCCGGTCCGGGACACGGCCGGGATGAAAGCCGCCGCCGAGAGGATCCACGACCGCTCGGGCCTGGCCGTCCTGGTCAAGGGCGGCCACCTCGACGGCGGCCCGGTGGACGTTCTTTACGACGGCCGGGAGTGGGCCGAGTTCTCCCATCCCCGGACGCCGCGCAGCGTTCACGGCACGGGTTGCTTCCTCTCCGCGGCCATCCTGGTCTACCTGGCCGAGGGCCGGCCCCTCAAAGAGGCCTGCGGACTGGCGATCTTCCGGGTCGGCCAGGCCATCCGCGCCGCGGCCCCGGCCGGCCCGGGACGCTGGGTCTTCGACTTCAATCGAGAGCGGGGCCGGGTGCCCCTGCCCCCGCGGGCGTGAACGACACCGTCCGGGCCGCCCGGTCGAGGACGGCCCGGGGGAAGACGACGCCCTGACGGGCCGCGGCCGCGGGATTGATGTAGAGCTTGATCTCGCTCAGGGACCGGATCGGGATCCGGCCGGGGCTCTCCCCGTTCTTGACCCGGACGACCAGCCGGCCGGTCTCGAGACCCATCTCGTAGAAATCGAACCCCACCGCGGCGCAGGCGCCGAACTCGACCGAGCGGAGGAAGCTGGCGAAGAGCGGCTTGCCGCTCTCGTCGGCGGCCCGGCCGATGAGGTCGAACGAGCTGTTGAGGGTGTTGTCCGACATCGGGCAGAGGGCGTCGATGCCGCCGTTGAGCAGGCGCTGCAGGGACGGCTGGATCGCGGCCGGGCCGGCGACCGCCGCCGTGACCAGCTCGAACCCGAGGCCGGCCGCGGCCGCCCGGGCCTGGTCCAGGTAGAACTCGGAGTTGATCTCGGCCGGCGTCCACAGCGCGCCGATGCGGCGGGCCGCCGGCAGGACCTCGCGGATCAGGGCCAGGGTCTGGCGGACCGGGCCGGTCGAAACGACCCCGGTGACGCGGGCCAGATGGTCCTCGGCCGACTTGCCGGCCCCGACGAGATAGGGCACGGCCACCGCCCCAAAGACGATCGGCCCGGACCCGCCGGCCAGGATGGCGGCCTGCAGGGCCTGGGTGGACAGGGGGACGACCAGGTCGGCGCCGCCCCGGGCCAGGTCCCGGGCCATCCGCTGGACCTCGGCGATGTCGTTGTCGGCGATCCGGACGGTGACCGCGAGGTCCCGGCCGTCGCGCAGGCCGGCCTCGGCGAAAGCGGCGAGAAGGCCCCGGCGCAGCTCGTTGGCCGTCGGCGAATCGACCGATTGCAGGACGGCGACGACATAGGGCCGGGCGGTCCCGGGCCCGGCCGGGGCCGGGTCTTCGCGGCGGCAAGCCGGTCCGGCGAGCGCGAGGACGGCGAGACAAAGAGCGGGCAGGCGGGTCTTCATGGCCGGGAGAACATCTTAGACCAAGTCGCTCCGCGGGGGCAAGGCCCCGCAGGCCCGGTCTTACGGCTCGAGGCCGGTGATCTCGCGGAAACGCTCGGGGGCGATGTTGCCGCCGCTGACGAGGGCGACGACACGGCGCCCGGCCCAGGCGGCCGGCCGGTGCAGGAGCGCGGCGAAGGGCAGCGCCCCGGCCCCCTCGACGGTCCGGCCGTGGCGCCGGCGGGCGAAGACCAGGCCGCGGACGACGGCCGCCTCGGGCACGACCTCGATCCCGGCGACGAGATCGCGGCAGAGCGGAAAGGTCATCGAGCCCGGCTCGATGCCGCCGGCCACGGCGTCGGCGACGGTCGGCTTTTCGTCGATGTCGACGAGGCGGCCGGCCGCCAGGGAAGCGGCCATGAAGGCCGAGGTCTCGGGCTCCACGCCGACGACCCGCGTCGCCGGCCGGACGGCCTTGAGATAGGCGGCCACGCCGGCGATGAGACCGCCGCCGCCGACCGGGACGAGGACGTCGTCGAATTCCGGAAGCTGGTCCGCCAGCTCGAGCCCGGCCGTGCCGGCGCCGGAGACGATGTCCGCGTCGTTGTAGGGCGAGACGAAGACGCGGCCGGTCCGGGCCGCCGTCTCGCGGGCGACGGCTTCGGCCCGGTCGCAGCTGGCCCCCCGGACCTCGACGTCGACGCCGAGGGCCTCGATCCTCTTCTTCTTGACCTCGGCGACCGTCTCCGGCAGGAAGAGCTTCAGGCCGATCCCCTCGAGGCGGGCGGCGTGGCTGATGGCCAGGCCGTGGTTGCCCGTCGAGGCCGAAACGACCCCCTTGGACCGGTCGGCCGGCGAGAGCGACCGCAGCTTGTTGAGCGCGCCCCGCAGCTTGAACGAGCCCGTCGTCTGGTCGCACTCCCACTTGACGAAGACCTCGGCCCCGAGCTCCCGGCTCAACGCTTCCGAGCGCTCGAGCGGCGTCGTCCGGATATCGGCCTTGATCCGTCCGTAGGCCTCGCGGACCCGGGCGGCCCGGTCGACCGGCGTTCCGTTCATCGGCATTCTCCCGGGACAACCATAGCACAGACGGCTCCGAATTGTGAATATTCGGGACCGCGCGTACAATAGGGTGCCAATGGCCAAGTATTACGTCGGCACGGCGGGCTGGAGCTACGAGGACTGGGAGGGCGTCGTCTACCCGGTCCCCAAGCCCCGCGGCTTCCATCCCCTGTCGTACCTGCCGGGCTTCATCGACATCGTCGAGGTCAACAGCACGTTCTATCGGCCGGCCCCGCCAGCCATGGTCGAGTCGTGGCTGAAGAGGATCGCGGCCCGTCCGGACTTCCTCCTGGCCCTGAAGCTCTACCAGGCCTTCACCCACGCCCGCGAGGGCTACGCCCGGAAGGACGTCGACGACGTCCGGCGGGCGGCCGACCTGGTCCGGCTCCGGGGCCGTCTGGCCGCCCTGCTCGTCCAATTCCCCTGGTCCTTCCGCAACACGCCCCAGAACCTCGATTACCTGCGCCGGCTCCTCGACCTGTTCGCGGGCCTGCCACTGGCCGTCGAGGTCCGGCACGCCGGCTGGGACGCGCCCGGCTTCTACGATCTCTTGCGGGAGCGCGGCGCGGCCTTCTGCAACATCGACCAGCCGCTCATCGGCGAGTCCCTCGGGCCCTCGGCGGTCAGCACGACGCCGGACTTCGCCTACGTCCGCCTCCACGGCCGGAACTATCAGAACTGGTTCAAGGACGGGGCCGGCCGGGACGCCCGCTACGATTACCTGTACGCCGCCGACGAGCTCGGGGATTGGGTCGAGCGCATCAAGGAGCTGGGGGCCCGGAGCGGCAAGATCTACGTCATCACCAACAACCATTACCGGGGACAGGCCATGGCCAACGCCCTCCAGATCCGGAACATGATCACGGGCCGGAAGGTGGACGTCCCCGAGCTTGTGCTGGAAAAATATCCGGTCCTCCGGGAGATCGTCCGGGCCATCCGGGCCGGGCAGAGGGACCTCTTCGCCAAGGACGGCGACCCGGGGACCGACGACGAGGGAGATCCGACATGAACTGGTGGGAGACCGATTTCGCCTCCGTCCTCGACAACCGGCTGCAGATCGCCGGCCGCGACGCGGCCGCCCTGGCCGCCCGTTACGGCACGCCGCTCTACGTCTACGGGAAAGACCGCATCCTCGAGCGCTACGGGCGCCTCGACGACGCCTTCGCCCGCCATTCGCCGCTGCCGGGACGCGTCAGCTACGCCATGAAGGCCAACCCGCACGCGGGCATCCTGCGCCTGCTCCAGCGGCGGGGGGCCTGGATCGACGCCGTCTCCCCCTGCGAGGTCGAGACGGCCCTCAAGGCGGGTTTCCCGGCCGGGCGCATCATGTACACGGGAACGAGCGTCAGCCGGGCCGACCTGCGGTTCGCCTTCGGCATCGAGGGCCTGACGGTGAACATCGACGCCGCCGAGCAGCTCGACCTCATGGACGAGGTCCGTCGCGACGTCCCGGCCCGGGACATCCGCGTCTCGGTCCGCTGGAACCCGGGCCTCGGCCGCGGCTTCAATCCCAAGGCCGTCACGGCCGGCCGGCGCTCGTCGGACGGCACGCCCATCAAGTTCGGCGTCGAGGCCCGGAAGGTGGTCGACGTCTTCCGGCGGGCCCGCAAGATGGGGTTCCGGCCCGTCGGCCTGCACCAGCACCTCGGCTCGGGCTGGGTCCGCGAGGACTTCGGCCTGGTCCTGACGGCCGTCGACCGCCTGGTCCGCAAGGCCCGCGAGCTCGAGAAAGCCGGCTTCCCGCTCGAATTCCTGGATTTCGGGGGCGGCTTCGGGCCGCGCTACCTCAAGAGCCGGCGCCTGTTCCCGGTCGACGATTATATCGCCCATATCGCCCGGGCCGTGGCCGGCGCCGGCCTGTCGGTCCGGGCCCTGGTCATCGAGCCGGGCAAATACCTGGTCGGCGACGCCGGGGCGCTGCTCCTCGGCGTCGAGTACGTCAAGGAGAGCTACGGCAACCTCTTCGCCTGCGTCGACGGCGGGACGTTCAACACGGTGCCCCGGCCGGCCATCTACGTTTCGGCCCATCACGAGATCGTCAACGCCGGCCGGGTCGACGGCCCGCACAAGGCCCGCCTGACGGTGGCCGGGAACCTCTGCGAGACGGGGGACGTTTTCGGGCGGGAGCGGCTCATGCCCCTGCCCGCCGCCGGGGACGTCCTGGCCGTCCTCTGCGCCGGCGCGTATTGCCGGAGCATGGCCTCGCACTTCAATCTGCGGCAGATCCCCCGCGAGGTCCTGATCTAAGGACCGCGGCGACGATCCCCTCAGCCGCCATAGCGGTTCAGGAAAGCGAACGCTTCGAGCGGCAGGCGCTCCGGCCGCCGGGTTTCCGCCTCGACCTTGTCCGGCGTCAGCGTCGGGTTGATCTCGGCCGCGCGCCGTCCGACCAGGATGATGGTGATGACCTGGCAGTCCTCGGGGATCCCCAGGACCCGCCGGGTCAGCTCCTGGTCGTAGCCCGCGATGGGGTGGGCGATCAATCCCAGCTCGGTGGCCCGCAGGATGAGCCCGGCGACCGCCAGGCCGGTGTCGAAGAGATAGTATTCCCGCCCCCCGATGACGCCGTCGTCTTCCTTCCGGCTGAAGACGGCGATCATGAGGGAGGCCGCGTGGCACCAGCGATTGCCCCGGCTGAAGACGGGCTTCATGGCCTCGAGCCGGTCCGGATCGAAGACGAAGACGAAGCGCCAGGGCTGGTTGTTCGAGCAGGACGGCGCCAGCCCGGCGTGGGAGGCCAGATCGCGGACGAGATCGGCGCTGATCGGGGTCGGGGCCAGCGAGCGGGTGGCCCGCCGGGTCTCGATGGCGGTATGGACGTCCATGGGAGACCCCCTTACTTTTTCAGGAAGGCGACGATCTCGTCGAGGTCGGGCAGGATCGGGATCTCGTATTCCTTGATGAGGGCCAGACGGCCGGTCTCGTCGACGATCAGGTTGGCCCGGTTCGAGAACCCGTCCTCCTCGCGGAACAGGCCCATGGCGTGGGCCACCGCGCCGTGCGGCCAGAAATCGCAGAGCAGCCGGGTCTCCTTGAGGCCCAGCTCCTTGGCCCAGGCGTGCTTGCAGGGGAAGCTGTCGACGCTGATGCCGACGGCGACCGTGCGCAGGGAATCGAAGAGGGCCTTGCGGCTCTCCAGGGCCTTCATCTGCTCGGAACAGACCGGCGTCCAGGCCAGCGGGTGGAACGACAGAAGGACGCGCCGCCCGGTGAAGTCGGACAGCTTGAAGTCGCGGTTGTGATGGTCCTTGAGCGTGAAATCGGGCGCGATGTCCCCTTCCCAAATCGTCCTGGTATTGCTCATCGAGGTCCTCCCCTTCCATGACGCCGGGACGCCGGATCGTCGGGCCCATTATGTCACAGCCCGGCCGGCCGAAACAAGACGGGGGGAGGCTCTTCCCCGGGCCGGCCGAGGCGCGCCGGGCTTCCGCGGTATAGTATAATGCCAGCGGACAAGGAGACGACCATGCGCGCTCGGAAAGCCCTGGCCGCGGCCGTGATGCTGGCCGTCGCCGCCGTCCTCGCCGCGGGCCAGGACGCCCCGGAACGGGCCCCGGCGAAGGCCCCCGAAAAGATGTTCCTCCGCCTGTCCGTCTACCCGACGGCCAGCCTGTCGCGCTACGACTACAACAACGACCTCGACCTGTACGAGGTCCGCATCTACGTCGAGCTGCGGCGCGGCTCGCAGGAAGGGGCCTCCATCGCCGACGCGTTCGTCAGCGCGCTCGGGGAGAAGCTCGACTACGACCAGGACCATTACGAGCGGCGGGTCCCGGTCGACAAGGACAAGCCGCCGGCCGAGATCGAGGTCGAGATCGCCCTCAAGGGCAAGGCCGCCTTCCGGGAGCGCTTCCCCCTGCCCGATTGGCTCGTCCTGCGGGAACCCCGGCCGGCCGTCCTCGAAACGGGCCGGGACCTCGGCCTCCTCTGGCGCTTCGACCGCTTCCCGGCCCCGGTCGACGTCCACGCCTACGATTTCAAGACCGGGCGGGAGATCTTCAAGAGGGAGAACATGGCCGAGACCTCGGCCGTCATCCCGGCCGCCGACCTGCCGGCCTCGACGATCGTCCGCATCTACGCCATCCAATCCTGGCTCTATAAGAGGTTCCTCGGCGGCGACGGCTACGCCCGCGGCTCCGAGATCAACATCATCCCCTGGACCCAGGTGTTCGTGAGGACCCGATGACGCGCCGTCCCGCCCTCTGCGTGTTCGCCCTGCTGGCCCTGGCGGCGGCGCCGGCCGCGGCCGCCGGGGGAGGCGCGCCCCAGGTCGTGCCCCAGGACGAGATGCGGAGCGTGGCCCCGAACGTCTTCCTGGACTGCGACCGCCGGAGCTGCGACTTCGAGTACATCAAGACCGAGATCACCTTCGTCAACTACGTCCTCGAC